>NZ_LMRY01000038.1:5851-32675 GCF_001427935.1 Paenibacillus sp. Soil724D2 | reverse complement strand
TGTATTCGTCCACGAAAATACATCATATTATTCCTTATATAGGAAATTATTCTAACAATATTTTCATGTTAGGTTTGATGCATTTGTAGTGTGTAAAACATCGTTACAGATTGCACGCGGCGCAGGTTCCAGCGCTGTTTTCATCTGCAACGATGAAAATCATCGTTCCAGCGCGCGATAGCCTCGGCTGAGACACTGTAACGATATAAAACATCGTTACAAGTCGCACGCAGTGCAGGAACCAGCACTCTTTACATCTGCAACGATGAAAATCATCGTTCCAGCGCGTGACAGCCACGGCTGAGACACTGCAACGATGAAAATCATCGTTCCAGCGCGTGACAGCCACGGCTGAGACACTGCAACGATGAAAATCATCGTTACAGGTTGCACCCAGCGCAGATATCAGGCCTTATATCACCTGTAATATAGGGGAACCTCTCGGTCACCCAAACCATATAAATTATCTTACTAAAAAAACTTTCCAAGCTTATGAGAGGCTAGGAAAGTTCAGTTGAACTGATTGACTAAAGCTGCAAGAGATCTTTATGTATTTTGATAACAATCTTCTTGTTCGTCGTCTCCTCCGTAATAGAGCAGTTCGGACGATGAATATCCGAAGGGAAGCAAACCGCAAACATGCCGGGCTTCAGAAGAATTCCCGTTTCTTGCTGTGAAGAGTCCGATTCATAAAAGGAGATATCATGCGAGTCGAACTTATTATCGACCACTTTGGCGTCTGGATGCAGCTTGTAAAAACAAAGCTTTTCCTCTCCGCTGACTAGAAACTGAATATCCGTGTATATCACATGGGATTCAGGTATTTGCTCCTCAGATGGTCGGGTCACGACCTCCTGCACATTGGCGAACATCAAATGGCCGTTATCACCCTCCAGGTCATATCTGCCCGCTTCCGCTTCACCTAAATTCCGATTCAAAATGTAATCAATACCCCGCCCAACCGCCGGGGGCCACAGATGGCGTTCTTTTTCAAAATGCTTCACGTCGCTAATAATCATTCGATACATGACTCCTTTTGGATAAACGGAATAAAAGCTACATTTACTATAGCCTATGAAAAGAAAAAAGACCCGTTTTTTTACAAAGCGAGTCTTGAAAATTATGAGATTAATCCGCAGGACGAGGGCCAGGATCCATACCTGTTTCAGATGCAGTCATTAACGGTTTAACCGTGAGCTCTGCATGTACATGAATTTGGCAGGATAAGCGGATATTGTCTTCTGTGATTCCTTTGGTCTCTCGGATCGCAGTCTCTATCTCATTCATGGGACCAGCATCCCCCTCAATGATTTCAACACGGCAGGTTGCACATCTGGCGTTACCCCCACAGCGGTGCAGAATGTCTACTCCTTGGTCCATGAGGGACAGAACGAGCTTTTTCCCTTCTTCAACCTCGAATGCACCTTTTCCTTCAACTTGAATCGTCGGCATCACAAACTCCTCCTTTTTAACCTTTGTTGCCTAATTGGTGTCATACCAAACACGAAGCTAAGCTAATCCGTTAAAAAATAACATGATATCGTGACAAATATGAAAAAAAGTTCACACCATTGACGGTTAATTATCCCCGAACAGTGTGAACGTTACTTGGCTGCTTTATAACTAAAGTTTAAAACTTTTCTTGCTTTGCGCCTTCCCAATCTGCCAAAAACTTCTCGATCCCCGCATCTGTCAGCGGGTGCTTGCTCATAGATTCAATAACTTTGTAAGGCACCGTAGCGATATGTGAGCCTGCAAGCGCAGCTTCAATCACGTGAGCGGAGTGACGAACGCTAGCAGAAATGATTTCGGATTTGATACCGTGTACTTGGAAAATTTGGCTGATTTCTTTAATTAGATTCATACCCACTTGGTTGATATCATCCAAACGTCCGATGAATGGAGACACGTAAGTTGCTCCTGCGCGTGCAGCAAGCAATGCTTGCGTCGAGCTGAAGATCAAGGTTACGTTCGTTGGGATGCCGAGTGATCTGAAAACGCTAGTCGCTTGAAGTCCATCCAATGTCATTGGAAGCTTAATCACAACATTTGGGCTTAACTTAGCAAGTTTCTTGCCCTGTTCAACCATTTCATCTGCTTTCAATGAAACGACTTCTGCACTAATCGGTACATCGCCGACGATGGAGATGATTTCTTTCACTGTTTCGAAGAAGTCTCTACCTTCTTTAGCAATCAGTGAAGGGTTGGTCGTTACTCCCGCTACAACACCTAACGCGTGAGCTTTGCGAATTTCGTCTACATTGGCTGTGTCGATAAACAATTTCATCCTGTATCCCTACCTTTTCTCCCTTTTTGTGGGCTCTTATTGGAAATACTTCTGTCTGATTTGTTGAACGATTGCATCTGCTGTAAAGCCGTATTCACGAATTACTCGATCTGCCTTCGCTGATGCACCAAATTTACGGATGCCAACAACGAAGCCATCGCCTCCCGTAATCTCTTCCCATCCAGCAGGATAGGCCATCTCAATGACAACATTTGCTTTTACTTGTGGTAAAAGGATGGCATTGCGCACGTCTTCAGGCTGCTGCTCGAACAATTCACGGCTTGGCATGGAAATAACACGAGCCCCAATACCATCTTGCGCCAACTGCTTCTTCACGTCAAGTGCTAAGCTCACTTCAGAGCCCGTTGCGATGAGTTGAATATCAGGGGTGGCTGATGCGTCAACATCAGATAATACATAAGCTCCTTGATGAATATGAGCATAAGCAAGATGATCCGTACCTGGAAGCACCGGCAAATTCTGACGCGAAAGCGCGAATACGAACGGGCCTTCCTTCGCCCCCAGGACATACTCCCAAGCCGCTGCGGTTTCATTAGCGTCCGCAGGACGGAACAGCGTCAGATCCGGAATCATCCGCAGGGATGGGATCTGTTCAATCGGCTGATGCGTCGGACCGTCTTCGCCGACAGCGATGCTGTCATGCGTGAACACGTACGCAACAGGGAGCTTCATGAGCGCGGACAAGCGTATCGCGCCGCGCAAGTAGTCGCTGAACACGAGGAATGTTCCGCCGAAAGCTCGCAATCCGCCGTGCAGCAGCATGCCGTTCAGTGCTGCGCCCATGGCGAACTCACGGACGCCGAACCAGAAGTTGCGGCCGCTGTAATCGGCGGCGCTGAATGCCGCGGCGTCGTTAATCATGGTGAAGTTGGAGCTCGCTAGGTCGGCGGAGCCGCCTACTAATTGAGGTACCCGCTTCGCCAAGCCGTTAAGCACTTTGCCCGAAGCTGTGCGCGTTGAGATAGCGCCGCTCTCTGGGGTAAAGCGCGGCACATCGGCGTTCCAGTCTGCTGGAAGGTCACCGCGGTTCGCGAGCTCGAATTGCTGAGCGAGCTCGGGGTGCGCAGCCTGGTAGCTGTTCCACAGCTGCTCCCAGCTGGTTTGGGCTTGAGCGCCCAGTTCCTTGTGCTGGGCGAAGTGCTTGTAAACCTCGGCCGGGACGTAGAAGTCCGGCTCGAGCGGCCAGCCCAGAGCCTGCTTCGTCAGCAGCAGCTCTTCTTTGCCGAGCGGCGAGCCATGCGTGCCGCCGTGGCCGCCTTTGCCGGCTTTGTTCGGACTGCCGAAGCCGATCGTTGTTTTGATCTCAATCAGGGTTGGACGACCCAAATCCGCCTTGCCTTCTTCGATCGCGGCGGAAATTGCCTCGACGTTGTTTTGCTCTTCCACACGTAAGTATTGCCAACCATAGGATTCAATACGCGTCCGGATATTTTCAGAGAACGACATGTTCAACTCACCGTCGAGCGAAATATCATTTGAATCGTACAGTACGATTAGCTTGCCCAATTTCAAATGACCTGCCAGTGAAGCAGCTTCGGAGGAAACACCTTCCATCAAATCGCCATCTCCGCAAATGGCATACGTGAAGTGATCAACGATTGGAAAGTTGGGTTTATTGTAGACAGATGCCTGATGAGCTTCGGCCATTGCCATACCAACAGCCATTGCAACCCCTTGGCCAAGTGGTCCCGTTGTCGCTTCAACACCTGCCGTATGACCATACTCCGGATGTCCGGGTGTGCGACTTCCCCATTGACGGAATTCCTTGATGTCGTCAAGGGTTACATCATAACCACTTAAGTGCAATAGGCTGTAAAGCAGCATCGAACCGTGGCCTGCGGATAGAACAAATCGATCACGATCAACCCATTTGGGATTCGTCGGATTGTGCTTTAAGTGCCGTGTCCAAAGTGCATACGCCATAGGCGCCGCTCCCATTGGCATGCCTGGATGACCCATAGCCGCTTTCTCGACTGCATCGATTGTAAGCGTTCTAATTGTATTGATGCTTAACTCTTCAATGCCAACAGTTGTCTGATTCAAAAGAGATTCGCCTCCATCAATTTGGTTGTATTACTTCCATCTAGTCTTTATTATAAGGATAGATGAAGCATTCAAATAATTGATAGTTTCGATACTCGTTATAGAAGGTGTCTATATGGTGAATTTTGAGCTTTATAAAGTATTTTATCTGACTGCCAAAACTGGCAGCTTATCTAAAGCAGCAAAAGAGCTGTACATTACCCAGCCCAGCGTCTCTCACTCGATCAAATTGTTGGAGGATACTCTTGGGCTGCAGCTGTTTGCAAGGACGTCCAAAGGCGTCGAGCTTACCAAGGAAGGCGCTGTGCTGTTTTCCTATATCGAACAGGCGTACAATTTCATTTCACTCGCGGAAGAGAAATTAAGTGAGCTGCGAAATTTCTCTAGCGGAGAAATAAAAATTGGCGGCAGTGACTCCTTGTGCAAACACTATCTGCTCCCTTTCTTGGAGTCATTTCACGTACAGTATCCGCATGTGCAGATTAACTTAGTCCACGGAACGACACCGGAAATTGTGAAGCATCTGAAAGAAGGCAAGATTGATATTGGTATTGTCAGGACGCCTATTCTAGATGATCAATTGCAGGTGCGAGAAGGCATTACTATTCAGGATTGCTTTGTGACTGGGCCAAAATACCGCGAGCTGTCAATGGGAAAAGTCTCCCTTGCTAAGCTGTTAACCTATCCGATCATCTTATTTTCGAGTAATAGCTCTTCACGGAAATTCGTCACCCGACTGTTCAGTGAAAACGGCTTACTGCTGGAACCGGAAATTGAGCTCGGCAGCGTGGATTTACTCATTGAATTCGCTAAGATTGGCTTTGGCGTTTCCTTCGTAACTAAAGAATTTGTCGCGAAGGAGCTAACAGACGGAAGCTTGTTTGAGGTGAATATTGACGCAACCATTCCGTCGACTAAGATCGGTATTATCACTTTGAAAAATATGCCGCTATCAACCGCAGCCTCTGCTTTCGTTGCAGAGCTGGAGAGCCCTGGGGATTGAGCCGAGGTTAAAATAACTTGAAGTCGGTACCTAAGAAACACCGCCCGAGAGCGCCATAAAGGCGCTCTCAGCTCTCTTTCCGGTTCCTAACATGCTCAAAACCTCCAAACCTACTGCTTTAAGCGCCTTTTCAGCGCTCTCAGCTCTAAAACAAGCCTCAACACCGCCTGAGAGCGCCATAAAGGCGCTCTCAGCCCGCTTTTCGGCTCCTAACATGCTCAAAACCTCCAAACCTACTGCTTTAAGCGCCTTTTCAGCGCTCTCAACTCTCTTTTTCACTCCTAACAAGCACAAAAACTCCAAACCTTCAACTTTAAGCGCCTTTCCGCGTTCTCAACACTAAAACAAACCACAACACCGCCCGAGAGCGCCATAAAGGCGCTCTCAGCTCGCTATCTCGCTCCTCAAAGGCACAAAAACTCCAAACCTTCAACCTTAGCGCCCTTTCGGGCTCCAGAACTTGATCGACCACCCTAAAACAGCAGGTAGATGGGTGCTCTACGTGCTGGGGTGGTGCTGCCAGCTCGGGTGCTGCGGGCTAGCTAGGGGCTGTAGGCTGGGAGCTGTGCGGGGCTGGAATGCTGGGGTGCTCTGGGTGCTGGGTGGTACTGCCAGCTCGGGTGCTGCGGGCTAGGAGCTGCGGGCTGGGGCCGCAGGCTGGCAAGGAAACCCCATCCGAATGCAAAAAAAGGAGCGCCCAGCCAAAACTGAGCGCTTCATTTTCACAAACGAACGATCGCCTTAATAACCTTCGACTCTGGCTTCAGCCAAGTCTCGAACTGCTCAATCATATCCTCGAATGAAGCGCCGTGCGAGATATAGCGCTCGATATCGATGAGGCCGTCCTGCATGGCGGCACGTACGGTGTCGAAATCCTCCATGGTCGCATTGCGGCTGCTCATTAAGGTCAGCTCCCGTTTATGAAAATCGGGATCATGGAAGGTGATATCGGCTTTAACAAGTCCGACATAGACGAGTTTGCCGCCATGTGCGACAAGTCCGAACGACTCAGTCATTGACCTAGCGTTCCCTGTCGCATCGAAGACGACTGTAGGAAATTCGCCGTTCGTAAGCGCGGCTAGCTGCTCCTTCGGCTGCTGCAAAGCATTAATCGTATGGTCGATGCCTGCCCAATCACGGCAAAAGGCCAATCGCTCATCGTTAATGTCCATCGCAATAACGTTTGCTCCGCGCTGCCTAGCAAGGATCATAACGCCGAGCCCGATTGGCCCCCCCCCAATCACGAGCACGTTCTCACCTGTACGAAGTTCGGATCTTCTCACTGCGTGAGCGCCAATACTGAGCGGCTCTAACATAGCTGCTTGGTCCAGCGTCAGCCCATCGGTCTTGATGAGATGGCTGACTGGCAAGGAAATCAGCTCTCTCATACCCCCGTCGATATGTACGCCAAGCACCTTCATATCTGTGCAGCAGTTTGTCTTGCCGTTACGGCAAGCAATACAAGTCCCGCAGTGCATATAAGGGACGATACTTACTTGATCACCGACTTGCAGTCCTGTGACACCCTCACCTATCTGTTCAATATAACCAGCCAATTCATGCCCGAGAACACGCGGATAGCTAAAAAACGGCTGATTCCCTTTATAAGCGTGCAAATCCGTTCCACAAATGCCAATCCTTTTGATGCGAACAATAGCTTCACCTGCACTTAGACTAGGCTCCTGTACTTCTACTAGCTTAAACTTCTCGATCTGTTCACATACGATTGCTCTCATAACTGGTTTCCCCCTGTCCGATTATACATAGGTCTTCTCGTTATATTCTGGTCTTCCACTAATCCAAGACTTATTATGAATGGGGCTCAAAATCTCCAGAACCTCATGAAGCAGCTCGACATCAATAGATTCATCCGTCCATTCGATATTCTTGCGTATATTTTCCGGGTTTGCTGTACTCACCAAAGTCGTAGGGATGCGTTCATTCGCCGTTGCAAACTGCACAGCCAGCTTGGCAATGTCAGTTCCCTTACTTGCACAGTGTTCAGCAGCCTGTTTACATAGTCGCTGAATTTCAACTGAGGCTGGATGCCATTCCGCTGCCGGTCTTGTGCTCAGAAGCCCCATCGACAATGGTGATGCATTCACCAAACCGACCCCATGCTGTTCCAGAAGCGGAACTATATCCAGTAAGGAAGTACCGTTCAAAGAATAGTGACAGTACGACAAGATGGAATCCAACTCTTTGTGAGCCAACGCCTTTTCAAAAATAGATAACGGTAAACCGGATACCCCAAAATAACGAATCTTGCCTGATTGTTTCAATTCATCCAGCGCAGGATAGGCGCCTTCAAGAATCTCGTTGAATGGGACAAATTCAATATCGTGTAAATATAAGATATCGATATAATCCGTCTGAAGCCGCTGTAAGCTCTCATCGACACTTTCCAGAATTCGCTGCTTCGAGAAATCGAAATCTTCGGATCCGTACCGCCCTGCCTTCGTCGTCAGGATGAAACGATCCCGCTCCAATTGGGTTATCGCCTTACCTAGTACTGTTTCTGCCTTGGTTAACCCATAAAATGGTGATACATCAATCAGATTAATGCCCATATCAATCGCTGTATGAACGGTGCGAATGCTTTCTGCTTCGTTCGTTTCTCGAAATACAGAGCCTAGTGAGGATGCACCAAAGCTCAGTACGGAGACGTCAAGCCCGGTTTTGCCTAATTTACGATATTTCATAATTTATAAAACTCCTTTGCATTTAATCCGAATAAGCGTGCTTTATCTGCTTCCGACCAATTTCCTGGCAAAGCTTGAGTAAGCACATCAACAACGTCTTCGTACTCGGCTGCTAGCAAACAAACCGGCCAATCACTGCCGAATAAAACACGATCCGTTCCGAATACATCTAGCACATGCTGGATATACGCAGTCAAATCCTCATGTTTCCACTCCGTATGATTGGCTTCTGTCACCATACCTGATAGCTTACAATATATATTTGGATGCTTCGCAATAGCCGCCATTTGGCTTTTCCAAGGTTCAATAACACCATCCGCAATTCGCGGCTTAGCCATATGATCAATAACTGCGCGTAAACCCGGAACCAGATTCAAAAGTTGAACCACCGGCTCCAATTGATGAGATACGACAAGCAGATCAACGGGTACGTCTTTTTCAGCAAAATAACGTAACGCTTCTACAAAATGAGGCTCAAGTATTACACTCGCAACCGACATTTCTTGAATCATGACCCTAAAGCCTACATATTTGGGATGCTGGCTAAACCTTTTATAATGGATATGGAAGTCAGGATCATTCAGATTGAGCCAACCTACTACACCGGCAATTGTATCTGATTCCTCACTTAGGGATAATAGATAATCTGTTTCTTCTAATGTCGGCGCCGCTTGAACAACAATGGTTTGATCCAAGTTGTGCTGGTGCAGGTGAGGCAATAAGTCGTCCGGCAGAAAATCACGATACAATACCGACAGCTCCGGTGTAAGCCACCCATAGTCCCCCCGATCCAACTTCCAATAATGCTGGTGCGCATCGATCCGCATAGAGAATCTCCTCTTCATTGTCCATATTTGGTACCGCTTTCTTCTATTGTATCACCAAATAATTCATATGAAATAATGATATCTAGCATCTTTATACGGTTTTTTGATATCATGGAATTACGAGTTATCTTGAAGGAGGAATCTTATGCATCCCGTACGTAAAGTGTTCGATGCGAATGATGCCTTCCCATTTTCATTTGCCTATAAAAATACAAAGAGCTCGCAAAGCGAGCTTCCTGATCATTTCCACGACTGGTATGAAATTGTGTATGTGTATCGAGGAAAAGGAACCTTCTTTATCGATCATACTTTTTATGAAATGAAGCAAGGCGATCTCTTCCTCATCCCTGGCAATACGATTCACCGGGCAACGCCGGATAGAGAGATGCCTGTAACGTCCACAGCGATTTATTTCAGCCCTAGCATCGTACAGGCTCCTCACTTGGGTGACTCTTTCACTTATTTGCATTGCTTCGAGCAAGCCGCAGAACACCGCAATTACAAGTTTGAAACGCTACTCCCGCAGCGTCAACACCTAGATGTGTGGTTGGAATCTATTCAATATGAATGCAACCATCCCAATTTGGGTCACCGTCAAGCTATCTTGCTGCAGCTCCTTCAACTCCTGCTCTTTTTGAATCGTGATTTGGGAACTGGCACGAACACAGGGGATTCCATTGCTCCCCCAATGTGGATGAGGGAAATCTTGCTCTATATCGATCAGCATTTCTGTGAGGACATCGGCCTTAAGACGCTTTCGAAGCAAGCTTCCGTCACACCTGCCCATTTCAGCCGGGTATTTAAGCAGTTAATCGGGATGAATATTACCGCCTATATTATGACCAAAAGAATTATCCGAGCGAAGCAGCTGCTTAGCGAAAACGATCTCAACATTAGCATCATCGCAGAAATGTGCGGCTTTGAGAGCTTACCTCATTTTCATGCCATGTTCAAAAGAGTACTGGGAATGACTCCCGCGGCAGCTAGAAAGTCGGCTAGATAGCTATGCGGAAACAATTAAAAAAACAACCTCCAT
The DNA here is from genome assembly GCF_001427935.1 of Paenibacillus sp. Soil724D2. Taxonomy (NCBI): domain Bacteria; kingdom Bacillati; phylum Bacillota; class Bacilli; order Caryophanales; family Paenibacillaceae; genus Paenibacillus; species Paenibacillus sp. Soil724D2. The sequence continues at coordinate 22,756 of NZ_LMRY01000038.1, read as the reverse complement.
AGATATCTATAGAAGTTGTTTCAGTCTAAGCCGAAGCCTATTAATTTTAGAGTCGCCAGTAAGCTTTTTCACTTAATCGGGTGAAGAATCCTCGTACTTCCTTATAAATAATACTTTGTGAGATAAAGGTATGAACCTCGATCCGCTTCAAGAACGTCAGCAATCGAAAGCCGCTCCAGCTATAAGCAGCAAGCCCTGCCATAAAGTAGCTAAACCCATAATAATCGAAGCCCAGAGGCAGCAGTGCGAAAGTTAGTATCACATTGAAGGTGAAATAGATTCCCCCGGTAATGACTGCCCCTTTACGATCTTCGAAATACAGCATGATTAAGATATTAATGAGCATGATGGAATTCATCAGTGCTCCTAGCGCACACATCTTAAAAATGTCGATTACGATTTCTTGTAAGCCAAGCCTTTCTAAGAGCAAATCACTGATTAAAATGATAAATAACGTCAAAATGCCTTGCAGTTTCGTCAGACGATACAATTCACGCCAGAGTACCTCGACCATTCGCTTCTTCGCCTTGGTGATCATCTCCAGCGTTCCGCCATGGGTCACATAGCCGTAAAACGTTTTGTATTTATCATAAAATTGCGTCTCCACGGAAACGATGAACAGAACGAGTGACGGAATGATCGTCAGATTTGCTAGAAAGACTGGGGTATCATAGATAGGGCTATACATAAACGTCTCTTCAATCCGGACTCCCGATGGTCCTAACCAAATGATGATGTTATGCATCCAGACGCCCATGTTATACAGAAATCCGATCCAAAGGAGTGAAGGATATTTATCAACATAATGTAAAAAACCATATGGATTAGACGCTTCTTTAGCCGGAAACGAGCGCAGCAGCACAAATACCAGCATGCTCATGGTAAGTAGAATACCACAGCTAAAACCAATTAAAATGTTGGTTGCCTGCTCATGTTGCTCGAAAGCAATCGGGTACCTCAGCATAACATTAACACCGATAATCGAGACCAGTCCACCCGCCAAAAACGAATATGAAATAATCTTATAATCCTTAGCCGCGGTTAAAAAGACCATGGCCAGCCAAATTTGTCCAATCATAAAAAACAATAAAACGCTCGTCACTTTATAAACCATGGATAATGGGGACGACCAATAAAAAAACACAGCAACAATTAGCGAAATACCGAGTATGATCCTGCTTATACCCACATAAGTCGGTGTGACGACCTCTAGACGATTTTGAAAGAAATGATCGGCCAAATACCTTGTAACACTTAGCTGCCAGCCTCCGGAAAGTATTTGGGAGAAAATGAAACAATACGATACCGTAACAATAAACAATTGACGCTGAGCATCATCTACATGACCGAATTGAACAAGAATAAAGTTAATCAAAGCAATGCTGCCGACAGATAGCATCCATGGACCAGCAGCAATGAAAGAAGCGTAGGCATAAGCCCTAACTCTAAGTGTAAGATAGTCATCGCGGAACAACTTCTGTAGGGTAAATCCGATTCCCGCCATTAGGTAACCACCTCATCATATAACTGCCGATAAGCATCAATAAAATGATCAATCTGATAATAGGCTTCCACACGATTACGCCCAACTTGTCCCATATAGGCTCGCTCATCCGGGAGTGAATACATTTTCACCATAGCCTCAGACATGGCTTTTGGATTAACAGGAGGAACGACATAGCCGGCTATTCCGACATCGTGCTCATCCTTCCCCTCCAGCAGCTCGCGGCAGCTGCCTACCTCCGTACAGATCCATGGTATTCCTGCGGCCATTCCTTCCAGAACGGCGAGGGGCTGACCTTCACTAATCGAGCTCAGAATGAGCGCATCAATCTTGGGTAAATATTCGTCAATGGTTACCTTTCCCATAAAAGTAACAATCTCCTCCAAATGGAGATTGCGGGTTAAGGCAACGCATTCTTGATAGTAATCAGGATCTTCATCCGTAGGCCCCATAATCCAAAGACGCATGTCAGGGATGTCGTGACTGGCAAGCCGAACAGCATAGAGCATCGTCTTAATATCCTTAATGGGTACGAGACGCACTAAAGCGCCGAAGACGATCCCTCCACCGGAGGTACCTGGATGTCTTGGAAGCACTGACAATCTGTGATAATCAATGCCATTGGGGATAATCATTGCTTTCTCAGCCTGAAGTCCGAGCTCAAGCTGAATTTGATGCGTACCTTTATATAGAGAAATGGTTCGGTCAGCCGTGTGATAAGCGCCTTGAGACATATGGTAGAAATAGGCGATCCATCTTTTTTTGAAGGGAGGATCTACCCACACTGATTTCAAAATCTCTTCTTCCCTTTCACGTGCGTAAACGCCATGCTCCGTAAGCAGGAATGGCTTCTTATGCTTCAATCGCAGATAGGTCGCGATCAAGCCAGCATATCCGGTTGAAACAGCATGATATACATCGGCTATCGGATAGGATTGCTGCAGCAAATAAATGGCGGGGAGGTACATGGATCTCCACGTCCAGAAATAGCTATTAAACGAATGATTCGGCATTTCTTGCTCATAGGATGCAACCAGGAAATCCCAAAATATTTCACTTTTCATAAAGGAAATCGGATTTCCCAGCCTTATAGAATCAGCAATGCAAGGAATAGATTGCTCGGAATTTTTTTGAAAAGCAAACCACTCCAAACAGGATGCAGCCTCTTTCTTGGTTAATCGGGGAGGCTTACCCTCCTCTAGACTCAGGTAATCCATCATGAAAACGTCATGAATGCCTGAAATATTGGGCGGAAGCTTGTACTTATAGCTTGAGGCCTCTTTACGAGATGAAGAAATCGCGATGATTTCAAATTCATGCTCTGGCATGGCCGAGACCAACATCTGAATCCAATTCGCTACCCCGCCTGACACGTAAGGGTAACTTCCTTCCACTATCAATGCGATTTTCATGGCTTCATTTCCTTCAATTGTAGGGTCACAGTAGGTTGATGAGCCTCCAAATGCCACAGTCCATCCGTATGTTCCATACGTGTCAGTACGCCGGCTTCCTTGGAAATCTCTGGTGTTCGGTTTTTTGGCACACGGACGGTGTAATGCATGGGGACTAATTCATCCTTGGTCGTAATTGTAATTACGTCTTTACTGTAATGAACGTCGACCTTTCCGGCCGAGTAGATACTTAGCTTATTCACCGCGTCCCTAACCGTTAAAGGTTGAAGATACGCATAGCTTTTATTGAGTGATGCCATCCATGCTTCGAATTGCTCACTCAAGAACTTCCAGCCTTTTCCTGAGGAACGTTTGATATCGAGCGCATCGTCCGGATGTACAAAGTGATTCACCAAACCAAAATTAGCAATAACATCATTGACGTAAAACTTCGTACTGTCATCCAGCCAGTAACCGGATGAAATACGGGGGAAATTCGTGAATTGCGGAAATTCACTGTCCACCCCAAATTCCTGCTCCAGAAAGCCCTCTTCTTCCCCCGCATAATAAAGGGAAGCAATGATATCAATGGAGGGCACTGCTTCAGCGATCGCTGCCTTCCCCGTCTTGTTCAGCACATTGGACGGAGGCACATATGTCTTCAACTCATGCCCGGGAAACAAGGTGTTCGCGAGCTCTACCATACGCTGAAGACTTTCGACCATGGATGCTTTATCTGACCAAGGAACATAGCCGAGATTACTGTTAATTGGCTCCTCTGGAGTGACCAGAGATTGATGATTATAGCCATGCAGACCAATCTCTCCACCTAGACCCAGCAGCTTACTGCCAAAATACGGCATGATCTTCGGATAGTTCCCGAGAAGTGTTGGGAGAGGCGAACTCGTCTGATTCTGATAATTCCCAATCATGAGGCCCGTATACTTCCACCCATAGAGCTTAGCGAAACGTGCCATATCCGCCCACCAAATCCGTTCATAAAATGCAGGTGTGCTCAGTCCGTACTCCTGACGAATCAGCGGATTAACAACAAGCGGAACGGGGGACGGGAAATCGTCAATATTCAGACTTCGTACTGCCACTTGTGAAGTTACCAGGCTGTCTAGAGCCAGACCAATGGATTGAACCATAAGCCCTCGACCTACCTTCTGGATACTGCTGGTTGAGTTCCAGAACACGACGCTTCCCTGCCCATAGTTGTTTTTCCAGAGCATAGGCGTTCCTTCGGCTGATAAATAAATGTTAATCTGCGGCTTAAGCTTAATATCCAACATACTGTTTGAAAATAGCGCATTGCTTGCCGGAAGATTAGGATAGCCGGGAAATACAGTTTGGTTGACTTCTATGCCATGTATCGTTCTTTCAATGAATCCGTTATTACTTTCTATCCCCAGCATGTCATTCCATTCTGGAGCATAGAAACGCGTATAGGCAAGAAGCCGACCGCCTTCATTCAAATAGGACTGAATAACAGTCTGATCCAGTTCGCTTATATCTTCGCCAGTGAGTAGAATGACAGTCCACGGGCTTGGTTTAATTGTCCTCAATTCGTCGGCGGTTATAGAATCCGCCTGCAATTTGGCAAGCCCCAGTGCTGTCTGTAGGTTGACTTTGACCTTATTGCCTTCTGAATCTTTTGGATTTGTATACATATACAGACTGAGTTTATCACCTGTTACGGAGGATTGTGCCGAGCTGTTCACTGGAAACTGCGCCTCTTGGTATATATTTCTTGCTGAAGATAAAGGAAACAAGTCGACGGTGCGTATGGTTTGCAGCCCGACACCGAGCAGCAGCACACTAACGATAACGCATGTAAAGATGATCAGCTTGCGGGACACCTTGTTCCTTCAGCTCCTTCCAAAATTGGATCGCAGGCAGATGCTCGTCTGGAACCTCAACGCTGCTGTCCAACCATTGCTGTGCCAATAGACTAAGTTCGTTTAGTTTTCCTTCTGCATACATTTTTTCTGCTTGAGTTAAATAAATCATATAACGATAATCTCCTACATGGGAAAGCTGCCCAGCAAGGCGGATGGCCGTCTGGTAATCCTTTTCCATTCGTGCCAGATTGCATAGCTCTGCGATAAATCGGGGCTCATCAGGAAATTGAATAAGTCCCCGTCCTATCCATTGTTTGAACGTCTGTCTAACTTCCATAGCGAGTTCTTCGGTCAATAATTGGCTCCCCAAGTATAGTCGGTAGGTTTCTAATAATTCTTTCCATGTCTCCCAGCTTTTTTCGTCCTGCTGCAGAAGTAAGGTCCATTTCTTGATATTTCGTATATATTGCTCATTTAAATAGTTCAAACTAGTCGCTGCATAATGAACCACTTCGGGATCCTCATTGCGCAGGGCTTCGTTAAACAACTGCACTTTATTATTACCTTCATATTGGAGGAGAGAAAATAAAGCCTCCTTCTTGCCCACAGGTTCGCCTGACATTAGGATTTCCCGGAATGGCAACCGGTTCGATTCCGCTTCCACATTAATATTATAGCTTTCCATCGATTGCGGAGAATAATAGACGTAGTTCTCATATTCTTCGTAAAAGTCGTGCCGAAAGCGAAAAAGCAACAATCCTATAAAGACAAATGATCCTATCAGAAATCCAACGCCAGGAAAGAAAAGGATGATGGTTTGCACCCACCCGGCACTTAGCCGATCTTCGACTCTGAAGGAGATCATATGGAGCAGCCTATTATAAATGAGCACAAGGACGAGATGAAGCAGCAAGCTTGTCCAATGAAAAGAAAGCCCAATGATCTGCAGTCCATCTAACACTGCAAATAGTAGACTGACTGCCACCGCAATCCATGCGTGAGGAGAAACATCAAAATGCCGGACATTCCGAGAGACTCTCATTCCAAAGCCCCCCTATTGAAACGATCCCTTATCCTGTCTTCAATACGTGATGCCAGCTCTGGTGACGTGGCGGGAAGCAAAAACAACAGCTCTCCGCGGAATGAATCGTAGGCCATCGCATCTTCATCACGCAGCATCTGCTGTGTCAAGCCATTGATTTCTATCAGCGCGTCTGTCTCTTCCATTTCGCTAAATTCGATTGGAATCTGCAGCAATAGGAATTTTTGGGCAAAATCGGTTGCGCGTATCGTTTCTTCATTCAATTTGGCGTAGAAATAATCCGGCTTCATTACGCGGGTATTGGGGAAATAACGCTGCTCATTCAACTTCTGTTCCTTCTGGAACGCTTTCACGCAGCTCTCACCCATCCAAGTGAGAATAAGTCGGAACAGATCCATCGTATGCTTGTTCAAGGCAACAAAATCAAGCCCGTTCAAACCTATAATGCCTATAATTTGCTTGTTCTCATCCAAAAGAGGTCCTGCGAGCATGGGAATAGCTGCCGATTCTCCCTCCTGTCGTATTTGAACCGTTTTCTCCTTACATACTAGGGCATACAAAGATGGTTGATCTAGGAATACGGTGGACGGATAATGTGCTTCTGCACCATAATAGACTTTCAACCTCAGCACATCACCGCCTGGACTCATTCGATAGATGACAATGGAACCCGCTTGAATTAAATCTTTGCATAAGCGCACAGCATCCGTGAAAATAATTTCCGAATCTTCGGAATCTAATGCCTTGGCAATTTTATAGAGGGTATACATGCTTTCTTGAGCACCGACTACCTTCGTTTCCAAAGCTTTTTTAACAAAGAGAAGATCATGATAGCTGGTATCCATTTTCGCTAGCTGCTGTTTATTGTCCTCAAATTCATCCGCCAGAATGGCATATCGAAAACGTAAATCGGAGGAAACGTGACCTACAAATAAAGCGATCCCCCAATAACACACAAACCATTTTGCCTGAACCCATTGATCAAATAACCCATATAAATCACCGTTAATCTGGAGATACGTTAGAATATGCAGCAAGCTGGCTCCTACCGCCGAGGCTGCACCTATACGTGTTCCATAGCGGAGCGAAAAGTAAAGAATAACAAATATAAATGGATTGGGTGACCAATTCAACCAATCCATGTTGTACACCATATGGATAATAAATAAAACGGCCAGTAAAATAGCCAGTTCACACCAGGCTAACCAGCTTCGGTTTTGTCGAAAAATCAATCACGTTTCCTCCAAACTTTAACTATCCAACGGTCTGATAATAATGGGGTTGTTTTTCTTCTTATAAAACTGTTTCAATTGCTCATAGATTTCATCTATTTGAAAAGGCTTAATAATATACTCATCGGCTCCAGACATCATAGACTTCGATAATTCGCCGATGGAATGCTTGGCACTCATCAGAAAAATAGGTGTTTTTGCAAAGGATTTGTCTGATCGAAGCTCTCGGCATAGTTCAAATCCCGTTAAATTCGGCATCAGAACATCCGACAGTACAGCGTCTGGTTTCAATTCCTTTATCGCTTTTAATGCAGCAACAGGGTCATTGAAGGCAGATACTTGAAGACCTCTCACTTCGAATATATCCTGTAAAATGTGCAGTAGGACAATATCGTCGTCCACGATGGCTAGGTGATTCATGCTGTCAACTCCTTACAATTATCTAGCTGCATAAGTCATAAATCCACGTATGTTAAAGGATAAGTTTGAATGTTGTTAGGTTATATTTTATCATATAATGAAGCTAATCCAAATTTCAGGAAGGTCCGTGAAAAGCGATGAAGACATCTCGGGTAACAACAACTGCCATTATCGTCTCCATGGTCTTTTTCTCTTTCCCATTTAAGAAGCAAGTCCAAGCATCTAAACCTTTTCAAAACGTGAAAGACTACTCCCTCTACTATGGTGCACCTACTGAACAAGCAATCATTCACTTAAAGTCCAAAGATCTTATCATTATTGAACCTCAATTATTCTCAAAATTGCAGATACAAGACATTCAATCCAATGGCACTATGGTTATAGGTTATATAAGCGTTATGGAAACCCCTGTCTGGAATCAGCTGCGTATGAAAGAACTAATGTCTTCGGACTATTTATTGAAACAGGGTGAGCGTGTCCATTTCAAGCAATGGGATTCGTATTTGATGGATTTGCGGCAATCACACTACCGTCAGCTGTTGTTGTCAGAAATCAAAACTTCGATCTCAGACAAAGGCTTGGATGGTTTGTTCCTGGATACCGTTGGGGATATCGATGACTGGATTCAAGATCCAGCTACTCAAAGCCAAACAAGAGAAGCTTACCGTTCTTTCCTACAAGACGTTAGTGACCAATATCCCGGACTTTCCATTATTCAGAATCGCGGCTTTGATACACTCGACTATGCGCTGCCTTATATTGATGGTTTGTTATGGGAGGACTGGAGGGCGAATTGGAAAGAGGATGCCTGGATGAAAAAAAGAGTGGACAGACTGCGAAAGGAACAAAAAAAGGGCTTAACCGTATTTTCCATCCATCTAAATAAAGAGGGCTCCCCTGGTAGAGAAGCCCGTAAACTAAAATTTTTACATATAGACGTACCTAATGGTTATACGGAAATAGTCAACTAGTTATAACTGATTTTGCTCTTTGTAATAGTCAAACGTCTCCTGCAAGCCACTTCTTAATGTATATACCGGACCCCAATCCAAACCGGCAAGCGCAGCGCGATTATCCAATCGACTGTGAACGATATCTCCAGCTCGTGAAGGTGCGTAGGAAGGATTGAAGCTCATCCCGCTGATGTCGCACATTTCCTTAAGAAGATCGTTAACACTCGTCTGCTCGTTCCAACTGACATTGTATATCCCTCGACTGCCCTTACTCAGTGCAGCCATATTTGCGCGAATGATATCTTTCACATAAATAAAATCTCTTGTTTGCTCCCCATCACCAAAAATCAATGGTTGTTTGCCCGCTAAAAGTTTATCTACGAAAATGGAGACTACGCCTCCCTCACCTTTTGGATCCTGTCTAATCCCATATACATTCGCATAACGCAAAATCGTATAATCCAGCTCGTAAAGAGAAGAAAAGCTCTCTATATAGTGTTCCGGTGTATGTTTAGAAATACCATAGAAGGATAGAGGCTTTATCGGATGCTTCTCATCAACGCCCAAATAGTGCGGGGTTCCATACACAGCTGCAGATGAAGCGTAAATCAGCTTACGGACACCATGCTCCCTGCATTGTTCCAAGACGGCAAGGGTACCGAGAATGTTTATTTTAGCGTCTAGTAAAGGATTACTGAGCGAAGTTTGAACATCGATTTGTGCAGCATGATGAATCACGACTTCTGGGCGTGCAGCGGTGAAAGCCTCTGCTAATTCATTATCTAACAAATCTCCATGATGGAAGACAGCAAGGGGATTCAAATTTTCCTTACGACCTGTAGATAAGTTATCAAAAATATGTACGTGATGCCCCGAAATGATCAATTGATCGACAATATGTGAAGCGATAAATCCGGCTCCCCCGGTTACTAAAATATTCATAAGCGCACACCCCCATCATGATAACGTAAATGAGCTACAAAGTAGATCACTCGACTTGAGTTTTATTATATTATAGATCTCCTCCGTGTAGTTAGAATGAAAAAATAACAAATAAAAAGAGCCATTATTTCGAACTAGATGAAATAGCTCCAGATAATGTCTCTATTTTGGTTTGGCTTAGATTTAATTCTTCACGACTCTATCATATAAAAAATCGGCAATATGGACGGCCTCCATGCGGTCTTTTTGCCCGTGCTTTTCAATGCCCAGCTTCATTTGCAGCAAGCAACCGGGGTTGCTTGTAACCAGATACTGAGCGGCAGTAGCGTTCACATTTTCCATTTTATGTTCAAGAATTTGGTTCGCCATTACGGGCTGTGTGACATTATAAATGCCGGCTGAGCCACAGCAGGAGCCTGCATCTTTCATTTCGATATAGGCAACGTTGCCTACCTCTTTCAGAAGCTGTCTGGAAGGATTGCTGCCTTTCATGACATTGCGCAGATGACAAGAGTCCTGATACGTAACGCGAGTGGAAGCTCCACCGTCAACTGTCTCTGCGAACTGGAGTGGACGTCCTTGCTCAACAAGAATCGTACTGATGTCCTTCACTCGCGCAGCGAACCAAGTCGAGGCTTCTTTCCATTCCGGCTCCTCATGAAGCAAATGATCATACTCTACTAGAATGGCGCCACAGCCCCCCGCATTGGACACGATATAATCTACACCGGCTTCTTGGAAAGCGCGAATGTTATTCTTGGCCAAAGCTTTCGCTTGATCACTCTCACCGCTGTGTGCATGTAGGGCCCCGCAGCAATTCTGAGTCTCTGGAATGACTACGTCAAATCCCGCTTCAGAAAGCAGTTTTACCGTTTTGATATTCGTTTCGGTAAATAAAACATCCATTAAACAGCCGCGGAACATGCCAACCGTAGCCATCTTTTCCCCTTTTGCCGGAATGTAGGTACCCAATTGCTCTACGACCCCTTTGCTGGAAGCGTCAGGGAGTATGGTTTCCATATCGGATAAGTGCTTGGAAAATACCTTTACAGCGCCTGTTTTCCTAACAATGGTTTGCAAACCTGATTTTTTATAGAAATGAAGGCCTGATCCCAACAAACTCATTCTTTTTTGATGAGGGAATAGCTCCTTGAACACCAGCTTGCGTACACCGCTTACCCACCATCTGTGCTGCTTCGTATGCGTCTCAATCGCATCACGGGCCTGCTCAATTAACTGTCCATATTTCACATCTGCCGGACAGGCTGGTTCACAGGCGCGGCATCCCAGGCAATGGTTCATTTGATCTTCGAAGCTGATACCAGGCTCCATAATACCATCCACAGCCGCTTTCATAAGTGAAATTCGTCCGCGAGGGGATTCAGCTTCCACGCCGGTCTCCTTGAATGTCGGGCAAGCTGGCAGACAAAAACCGCAGCGCATACAATTGGTTAACTGCTCGTAATCCAGCTTCTGTACTAGTGTTTCTTGAAGAGTTGCTGCTGGGAGCTTAGCCACGATCAATCACCACCCTGCGTCTGGACTCTTTGGCAAACATTTTACCTGGGTTTAAAAGATGGTGAGGATCAAAGACTTCCTTAATCCCTTTCATCATGGCGATTCCGGCACTTCCTACCTTCCATTCCAAGAAAGGCGCTTTGACTAAACCAACGCCATGCTCGCCGGTAATCGTTCCCCCCATCCCGATAGCCGCTTCGAATATTTCTTCGAAGGCTAGTTCGACACGATGTATTTCTTCGTGATCCCTGGCATCTGTCGTCGCGGTTGGATGGAGGTTGCCATCTCCTGCATGTCCAAAGGTACAAATTTGCACGCGGTGCTTTTCGGCTATGCGATTAATCTCTAGGACCATATCAGCAATCTTAGAGCGTGGAACCGTCGCATCCTCTAATATCGTTGTTGGGCGTAGACGAGCGAGTGCGGTAAAGGCGCTTCTCCTAGCCGTTAACAGCTTTAGTGCTTCCTCTTGATTGCTCGCAATGCTAACTTCATCCGCCAGCTCCTCGCGGCAAATTTCCGAGATCCGTTCGATGTCCCGCTCAACGGTTTCCATATCTCCATCCTGCTCGATTAACAAAATAGCTGCCATATCGAGCGGAAGTCCCAATTTGGCGAAATCGTCTACAACACGAATCGTTGGATTATCCATGAATTCTAAGGTAGCCGGAATGATGCGATTCTCAATGATTTTGGATACCGTACGGGCTGCTCCATATAAATCTTTGTACATGGCGAGCATCGTTTTCTTATATTTGGGAGGCGGTATTAGCTTAAGCGTGGCTTCGGTAATGACTGCTAATGTACCCTCCGAGCCAATGAGCAGCTTCGTTAAATCATAGCCGGCCACGTCCTTCATCAGCTTCCCGCCAGTACGCATAATTTCGCCTGAGGCTAGGACACATTCTAATCCGATCACATAATCTTTGGTAGTGCCGTATTTTAAGCCGCGAAGACCTCCTGAGCATTCTGCTATATTTCCGCCTATCGTCGAGATGGACATACTGCTTGGATCTGGTGGATAGAATAAGCCAAGATTTTCAATATGCTCTATGAATTGCTTCGTAATGATACCCGGCTGAACAGTTGCCGTTAAATTTTGCAAATCAATGTCAAGTATCGCATTCATGCGATGCATGACCATCACGATGCCTCCTTGAACGGGGACCGTACCGCCGCAAAGATTCGTGCCTGAACCTCTGCTGACCAATGGAATGCGATGCTCATTTAACACCTTCATAATTGCTGATACTTGCGCCGTATCTTTGGGATAGATCACACCTTCAGGCAGCGCTTGGAGCATAGGTGTTCCATCGTAGGAATGCGTAACAAGAGATTCCATATCATCTTTGAAAAATGCTTCGCCTACAATATCCTGCAGTTTTTGTCTTACGCGGCTTTCAAGCATAAATACCTCCCATGGTACTACTCATTTATTTCAAATTGATCATGTGATCAGATGACTTTTTTTCTATTTTAACTTATGATTGAATAGATGTATAGATACTTCATGGGGGAATTATATGACATTTCAGCAGATTCGACCGCAAAAGGGCTCGGAAATCGTCCTTCAGCAAATTAAATTGCAAATCGAGACGGGTACTTATGCACCAGGTTCGAAACTTCCAACTGTTGTTGAACTTGCAGCTAGCTTTCAGGTTGGCCGTTCTACGATTAGAGAAGCGCTTAGCGGATTAAAGGCAATGGGGTGGGTAGATATTCGACATGGCGGAGGTACCTTCGTTACGAACCCTTTGCCAATAGATAGCAGCAGCCTCTTCGATCACGGCCAAACGCTGCAGGAAGTGCAGGAGGTGCGAAGATTCATAGAGGCGGGTTGTGCTTCGTTAGCTGCAAGTCGCCGTACGGAAGAAAATTTGACGTCACTCAGGCAGATCCTCCGTACAATGGAAGCTTCGCTAGAAAACGAAGAAGAAAGCGAGCAAGCCGACATTTGCTTGCACCTAGAAATCGCCAAAGCCTCCCACAATACCCTCATGATCGGGATGATGGAGTCATTGACGGAGCGGCTGCAGCAAAGTATGAAGGCTTCTCGCCGTCTATGGTTTTTTGCTGAACGTGCTTCCGCTGAGAAGCTCCTTCAGGAACATCGCGACATCGTCGATGCTATCGAGATGAAAGATGAGCAGCTTGCATCGGAAAAAATGTCGCAGCATATTCATAAAGTGGACCAAGTAATTCAAAAGCTTGCCAAAATCTCAACGGATGCCTTTTGAGAAACTTCACTGCTTATTCTTCTATAACTGGTATCCGCTCGATTCGGGGATCGGTGAAGATGTCATACTCATCCCGGCTAGTACTGGAAAACTCAGAAACAACCGCGCCTTGATCCCCTGCTTGAAACCAGTGTTTAGTACCAGGTTCGATCGTATATTGTTCGCCTGGATGCAATTCAATCTCGTTAAATACGGTATAGTAAGTTTCACTACCAGCAGGAATTATTGCTTTGAGGCTGGAAGGAGCCTCTCCCTCTACATAGAGCAAGACGCTCCCTGATCGGCAGCGAAAAGTCTCCATTTTACCAGGATCACTGCCGATTGGCGGATGTAAATGCTCTGGGCATGTTTGACCTGGGAACAGAACCAATTCTTTGGCACAATAACGTTCTGTGTTCACATAGGTAATTAATTCAAGCCCTTGAACTTCTAGTTGATTGAGCCCAAAGTCAGCCACTTCAATGTTCCTGATTTCGTTGTCTGTCAGCATAATACCGCTGAGCTTCAGTACTTCTGCTGTGCGCTCTTGAGCCCTCGTGATCTCACTTCTTCTCATCTCTTCTCACCCTCCTAAAAGTACCATCGGAAATGCATCTCATAACATAACTCAAAAGAATCTAAGGCAGAACCTAAGGCAGGGCTAACTTGCCCATGATTGTGGGCCGCTCTGCTCCAGTAGCAGATGGCAGATTATTAGGTACGCCATGAATCCAATCGTTGCCTAGCAAAGCAAAGAGGACAGCTTCTTTGGCATCACCCGATAAGCCAAGTTCATCCGATGTAAGAATGGATTGCTCCGGAAGCAGCTCTCGGAGCATTCTGAGCAGCGTCTGATTATGCGCCCCGCCGCCGCTAACAATCACTTCGGTAATACTATACTCTGGTAAAACGAATTCGTTGTAAGCACGGGCGATAGAATGCGCGGTAAATGAAGTCGCTGTCGCAACGATGTCTTCAGGAGGTAATCCTCGCTCAAGAGCAGTAGCCAAATAAGAAGAGGCATAATCTTTACCAAAGAGCTCACGCCCCGTAGTTTTAGGCGGGGGGAGCTTAAAGTAAGGATGTGCTAGCATACTATTTAGCAGCTCTACTTCCACACAGCCGGTAGCAGCCCATGTGCCATTCGCATCATAAATCAATCGGCCTTGTGAAAGCTCAAAGACAACTTGGTCCATAATCATATTGCCTGGTCCCGTATCAAAAGCTATAAGGTCATGAGCATCGGTCGATGTTGAAGCCGGAATGGCGGTGCAATTGCCAATCCCGCCGATATTTTGGAGAATACGCCCCTTTTCCTCGTGGCGGAACATAATAAAGTCCCCGTATGGAGCTAGCGGTGCACCTTGACCTCCAACCGCCATATCCGCTGTACGGAAATCGCCAACAACAGGTCTTCCCGTCCGCTTAGCTAGGACGGATAAATCGCCGATTTGCAGGGTTGATTTCGGCAGATATGGATTGGCTTCATCCGCTACAGGGATGTGCCATACCGTCTGACCATGAGAACTAATAAGATCAATATGCTCCAAGGGGATATTAGCCGCTGCCGCCGTACGTAGCACCGCATCAGCAAAGCGTTCCGCTATCGCGAAGTTCATCCCGCATAGCAAAGACACATCGGAGTGTTCGATTGAACATAATTCTTTGAGCTTTTCCCGTAATTCATCTTCATAGGCAAAGCTCTCAAAATGGAGCACCTCAACCTTTGCGTGGGCGCCACAGCCGTCAATCCGAACAAGTGCGACATCAATACCATCGAGGGAAGTACCTGACATGATTCCTGCAACCGTCAGAGACGTTTGATTCAATAAGGATCGCAGTATCATAGACCACCCTCCCATTTCCAACCTGCTGGAAAGTCTAGACCAAGCGATACCGGCAGCCGGCCTTGCGGAGTAAGCTGACCTAACAAGCACTTGGCCGCACTTTGCAGGGCAAGTGGCCGGCTTTCATAAACCGCGACGAAGGTTGAAATCTCCGGCAGCTCCAGCAAATCGTACGGCACTCGCAGTGCGACGACCACAAGCGGCTTGCCGAGCGCCTGCAGGGCACGCACCAGCTCGACCTGTGCGGGATGGAATCGGGCGTTGTACGTCCCGATGACGATCTGCTCCGCCTGCTGCGCCTCGGCGAGCAGCCCAGCGCTGCTCGCTGCCACCTCCGGCAGCGGCAGCACGCGGTCGAGCACGTCTAAGCCGTGCTCGGCCAGCGCAGCCCCCAGGCTCGCGGGGCCCGCGTAGGTTTCGTCGACACCCGACGAAACAGCTGCGGCCACAGTGATCGCGAGCGTCTTCACCCGCTTCAGCGGGAGCAGCTTCTGCTTGTCTTTGACGAGCGTGATGCTCGCCTCGCTGAGGCGTTGGGCGACCGCGCGGTGCGCCGCGGTCCCGACCTCATCCGCGGCCGCCGCACTTGGCCGCGCATCAAACAAGCCGCGCCGCTCCTTGAGCGCGAGCAAACGGGCGACCGAAGCGTCAATACGCGCTTCGGTAATCCGCCCTTCGCGCACCGCGCGCTCCAGCGCGGTGATGGCCGCGAGCTGGCGGTCACGGCTATGGCTGATCAGCACGAGATCAGCCCCTGCCTCGACCGCCATGACAGCCGCCGGCGCGGTGCCGTAGTGCTCTGAGATTGCATTCATTTCCATGCAATCGGTCATGATAACTCCTTCAAAGCCGAGCTCCTCACGTAACAGTCCAGTAAGTACCGACTTCGAAAGAGTGACTGGCAGCTTTGCCGATTCTAAAGCGGGAAAATAAATGTGCGCTGACATAATAGCATCCACGCCGTTCTTGATCGATTCAACGAAAGGTACCAATTCAACCGCACGAATGCGCGCTTCAGCATGCTCGATCGTTGGTAAATCCAGATGCGAATCCACGTTCGTATCACCATGACCCGGGAAATGCTTGGCCGTTGCAACGACCCCAGCATCCTGGTAACCTTGCATCGACTGACGTCCAAACTCAGCGACAAGCTCGGGAGACTCCCCGAATGATCGAACGCCGATAACGGGGTTATCCGGATTATTATTCACATCCAAAACAGGTGCGAAGTTCATATTAACGCCCAGTGTTCGCAATTCCTGCCCTGAAATAAAGGAAGACTCATAGGCAGATTTTGAACCGTCAATTGCTTCAAGAGCTCCCGCAGCTAGTGCCATCTGCCCTGGCATTAGCGCCACGCCTTCCGTCAAGCGAGCCACCATGCCGCCCTCTTGATCAATGGATATCCATAGCGGCAGATTCTGAGATCGTCTTGCAACTTGTTGGAGCTGCTCGGACAGCCGAGCAACTTGCTGTGTATCCTGTACATTACGAGCGAAGTAAATGACCCCGCCTATGTGGTTTTGTTCAATAAAATTCTCCAGATCTTCGGTCATATCGGTGCCTTCAAATCCACAGAGGATCATCTGACCGATTTTTTGCCGAAGCGTCAATTCATTAAGATCTCTCTGGCTCCTGCTCATGCTGCTTTTACTCATTTCTTTTTCTAACTCCCCTCGTAAAGCCAAAATGATTCCCGCAGCTCCAAGCTGTCATGTAAGTGTTTACAAAGTGAACCGAATACCTATTATTATAGGAATAACAAAATAATATTTCAATATAAATATAAAATATGAAATTTTATTTTACATCCTTCGTCGATTTGTATAGGTTGATGCAGCTCAACTTACATATATGTTTAAACATTTGCTTACTAATCCGTATAATGTTGTATTTTCGAGTCAATTTCATAATAAAGTCCGATTTTTCCAAGTATGGATTCGGGAGAAATGCAGTTGAATAAGAGCCTTTAGAGACTGCTATTTCTTCATTTCCA
>NZ_LMRY01000038.1:0-5789 GCF_001427935.1 Paenibacillus sp. Soil724D2 | reverse complement strand
AATCGGATAAGAGCCTTTAGAGACTGCTATCTCTTCATTTTCACCGTATTATGTAAAAATAGAAGTCCCTAAAGACTCTTAACGTTCAAATGAAGTGTGGGTTCGATAGAAATACCGTCGGATAAACCTTAAGGAGCTAATTTCACTATTAAAGCACTATTTTCCCACAAGGCGCCATAATATCTTGGGTAGGTGACTGTTTTTGAATGCGCTATAAATCGCAGCACTAAACCTGATGAAGCTGGATCTTAGCGATCTTGCCAGCGTCCGCAATTTTGTCCNGGATAAACCTTAAGGAGCTAATTTCACTATTAAAGCACTATTTTCCCACAAGGCGCCATAATATCTTGGGTAGGTGACTGTTTTTGAATGCGCTATAAATCCTTATGTAGCAAGGGTTTTGAATTACGAAATTGACTCTTTACTACAACTTTAGACAGGCAAATCCACGTTTACGCCGCGATTGTTGTAAAACATACAACAATTCCAGCCAAAAGCAGCTCTATGACATAGAAATAGGCTAATTTGTTGTACAGCGTACAACATCTGGAGCTTTCACAGAAGAAATCAAGCAAATTGTTGTACGAATTACAACTTCGTGAATCCTGGGCGCGATTGAATGACTAATATGACTAATTCTCCATTTCTTCAAAAAACCAACCCAACATCATTTATCAGAAAAAATCATCATTCAAGTGATGAAACCCAACCACTTATCCCCAACTTTATGCCACATCTTATCCAGCCGACTGCGCAAATCATAATTTCCTATACAAAAAAAAGAGACAAGCGAATGTATTCACATTCGCCGCCTCTTTTTACTAACCCATATAGTTATCTATCGCTGCCAAAACCTCTTGTAATTTGCGATTAACTTCTATCAGCTTAGATTCCAACTGTTCATAGTCACTTTGTGTATCAAGAGTTGATTCATGAATCGCATCCTGCAAGTCACATGCTGAGCTGGAAAGATCTATCGCCCCAATATTGGAAGCAATCCCTTTCAACGTATGGACCAGCAAAATAGCTTTCTTGATGTCGTCTGCTTGAAGCGCCTCCCGAATTTCAACGGCTGTTTCTGCATGATTTTGTACAAATAGCTGCAAAATCCGATGATATAATTCCGTTTTATTTCCCAAACGCTCCATTGCTTCTTTTACTTGTAAAACAGGCAAGGTTTCATACGTTTCTACGGTGGCAGCGGCCTGTGCCATGCCTTGCAATTTCGAGCTTTGAATCACACGCTGCAGCACACTGAACAGCTCAATGGGTTCAAAGGGTTTTGTTATATAAGCCTTCATTCCTGCTTCAAGCACTTGCTCCTTAACACCCTTCACCGCATCAGCCGTCATCGCTATAATAGGTGGAACTTTGTAGCCCGTCTCGATGATTTGACGCGTAGCCTCATATCCGTCCATCACAGGCATTTGCAAGTCCATTAATATGGCGTCATATCGTTTATTTTCGACCATATTTATGGCTACCGCACCATTCTCTGCCACATCGACAAACATCCCCTTCTCACTTAGAAACTCTTTGGCTACCATTTGATTGATCTCATTATCTTCTACTAGCAAAATGTTGGCGTTGCGAAGCTCTGTGAATTTCTCTGCTTGATCCTGGTCCTGTATGATGCGCTTTTCCAAAGAATGAGAGATCTGAGGCTCAAATAAACCCACAATTTCGTTATACAGCTGTGACTGGCTAATGGGAAAGTACATAACTTTCTTAACAACAGACGTATGAGCAAGCTCTTGCAATTGGGATTCGTGATAAGCACTGATAATCACAAGAACTTGAGACGGCGTCGAATAGTTCGTTTTGATATTATCCACAAGTTGAACGGCATCCGCATGTTCCAGCTGCCAATCAATAAGTACCAAGTCAAACCGACAATCACGGTGAATATCAGTAATATCATTGTCCAACGACCCGATGACACAGACAATGAATTGCAGCTGTTCAAGTTGGCTTTTCAAAATCAATTGCATTTCGGGGCTATCGCACACCAGTAATACGCGAAGGAACTTCAAATGAAAGTCTTTCTCTACTTCAAAAAATACACCCGTGCTTTGATCAAAACGTGAGGTAAAGGTAAAACAAGACCCGCTTTCCGGCTCGCTTTCTAAGTCGATTGACCCTCCCATAAGTTCGATCAACTTTTGACTAATAACCAGCCCAAGGCCCGTGCCCCCGTATCTGCGGGTCATCGACATGTCTGCTTGCGTGAATCCTCGGAAAAGTTGATTTTGCTGCTCCTTAGTCATACCAATCCCTGTATCGCTAACGTTAAAACGAAGCACAATCCCTTGGTCGTTTCTCGATTGCAATTGGACGGAAATGGCTACTTCCCCGTATTCCGTGAACTTAATCGCATTATTGCACAGGTTTAGCAGTACCTGATTTAATCGGAACGGGTCTCCCTTGAGCATCTGAGGAACCGCGTGATGAACAGAGAAGTGGAGCTTGAGCCCTTTTTCAAACACTTTAAAGCTCATCATCGTCGAAATATTGTTAAGCACCTCATACAAATCGAAATCGATTTGTTCCAAGACGATCTTCTTCGCCTCTATCTTCGAGAAATCGAGGATGTCGCTAATGATGGAGAGCAGGCTCTTGGCGGATAGCACCGTTTTGTCCAAGTAATCCTTTTGCTGGTCTGTGAGCTCTGTTTGCTGCAGTAAGTAATTAAAGCCAAGGATCGCATTCATGGGTGTACGGATTTCGTGGCTCATATTTGCTATAAACTCGCTTTTGGCGCGATTTGCGGCATCAGCCGCTTCTTTTGCCTCTATCAGCAATTTATTATTGCCCTCAAGCTCCGTAGTGCGATTATCAATGCGTTCCTCTAAGCTTTCATTAACTTGCAATAACTCTTCAATCAGACTTACATTTGTATTTTCTAAATCAAGTGCTTCTAGATTTCGTTCCTTGAGCTTAGAGGACATTTCATTAAATGCATTGGTGAGCTCGCCAATAACATCTTTGCGGTAATTATCTATAACAATTCCGAAATTTCCATTCCGGATATCAATCACTTTTTCATTCAATATTTTAATAGGTGTAATGATCCATTTCGTTAATAAGAGACTTAGCGCGATCAAAATAACTAGCACAATTAGAGCCTCTATACCAAACTTGAGAAGCAAAGTATGAATGTCTTCTGTCAAATCGTGCTCAGGTATCGCAATGACTAAGTACCAATCAAAATTCCCATTAAACGAATATTTACTAACATCTAAAAAATAATTCTCACCCTGAATTTGATACTTACCCGAACGAATCTGAAGTTCATTATTAGCTTTCTCTTTGATCAACCCATTACTTTCTTTAATTACTTTATTTTCTGATGTGCTAGCTCTGACTCTCTCATATTCATCCCCTTTTTTCGTAAATAAGGTATTTCCAGTTGAAGTTGCAATTAATTCTCCTGTAGGCTCCATGAGGAAAGCCAGACCATTTTTACTAATATTAATATTTCGCATATGCCTAGCTACCTTATCTAGAGAAATATCCGTACCAAAAACCCCAACAACTTTGCCATCAACCGATATTAAAGGTTTGGACGTTGTAATTCCCAGACCAGTTTCAAATACACCTCCATATACTTTTGACCAATAAGTAGTTCCCGTCCATTTCGCTTGCTCATACCATGATTGTTTTCGAGCGTCAAAGCTCGGAACAACCTTAAGCTCCTTCATAAAATCACCAAATTGATTTACTCGATTAACAATAACTTTGTTGGAAGGTTCTCCCGTCGAGGAAGCAATTTCCAAAACACCATTATTTACCCCAGATGATACAAATTTGCCTGATTCATTCGCATAATAAGCATAGTCAATAAAGTCATTATTCCGAACTTCTTCTAGAAAAACCTTCCCCAACTTATCGACATCTTGTGAGTTCAGAGAACCATTTCCCTCTAACGTGACATTCAAACTATTCACATACTCCGCCGGTTTAAAATAGCTGTCCAACTGATTAAATATATCGGATTGTAAATGATGGATGACGCGTAAATTGGTTTTGTCAGTGACTTTAGATGTAAATCTATTGACCTGAAGATAATAAATAGCTCCCAATATAAGGGGTATACATATAAATGGAAAAATGATTTGTTTATGTAGACTTAAACGACTATATGTACGCGCAAAGCTCTTTAGCATCTGTAATGCCTCCAAATGAAATACGTCTGTGTATTCATTTATTCGACATGATTTGAAGTTATCCTTGATTGCAATGTAAATCTGTGGTACGGTACTAAATCCAATTCTACAATAGGTTGTTTATCCTCTTTCGGATGCATAGGAGGGGTTCCCGCGTTGTTTTGTTGCCTTCCATACGCCAGTCATGAATCAGTTTGCCGCTGACTTTCAATCGTACTGGCGATTGCATACGGGCTCTAGGCCAAAATAATTCAGAATGCAGTACCGTCCGTACCAAGGAATGTATGCAAAAAAAAGTGGTTGAACAGGAAAGTTTCCTGTTCAACCACTTTACTTTATACTACGATACCGGCAAGAGGACTCGAACCTCCACCCTTTCGGACTCGATTTTGAGTCGAGCGCGTCTGCCATTCCGCCATGCCGGCTTATGTGGCGCGCCTTGATGTGTTAAGGCGCGCATGCAATTAAGATAATGCCGAAGACCGGACTTGAACCGGTACGGTAGTCACCTACCGCAGGATTTTAAGTCCTGTGCGTCTGCCGATTCCGCCACTCCGGCTTAATGGAAAGCTCCGAACTGGAAGTAACTAAGCTACAATCCAGTTCATCACTTTGGGATGCGCGTAGAGGGACTTGAACCCCCACGGTCGCCCGCTAGATCCTAAGTCTAGTGCGTCTGCCAATTCCGCCATACGCGCATGTTGTTAATAAGGGAATAGGAGAGATCCGCCTAAAGATCCCTATATATAGTGAGTCATGTAGGATTCGAACCTACGACACCCTGATTAAAAGTCAGGTGCTCTACCAACTGAGCTAATGACTCTTGAAAAGAATGGGCGGACGACGGGACTTGAACCCGCGAATGCTGGATCCACAAACCAGTGCGTTAACCCCTTCGCCACGACCGCCATATGAATAAGTCTTGCTAGGCCCCGACAAAGTAATCGGCGTTATTACAACGCTTCACTTTGGGGTACTGTGGTGCCGTCGAGAGGACTTGAACCCCCAACCTACTGATTACAAGTCAGTTGCTCTACCAGTTGAGCTACAACGGCTTATTAAGTTTGTAAGAATGGTGGCTCGGGACGGAATCGAACCGCCGACACGAGGATTTTCAGTCCTCTGCTCTACCGACTGAGCTACCGAGCCTTACAAGATGTTGAATTGGGACCCCCGGAAAGTATTCGGCATTTACTACAAAGCTTTGCTTCACTTTTTGGGGTTTAGTGGCGGAGCTGACGGGATTCGAACCCGCGGTCTCCTGCGTGACAGGCAGGCATGTTAGGCCACTACACCACAGCTCCAAAATGTACATGATATGGTGAACGCTGACGGGATCGAACCGCCGACCCCTACCCTGTCAAGGTAGTGCTCTCCCAGCTGAGCTAAGCGTTCATGTTAATGGATAATGACCCGTAGGGGACTCGAACCCCTGTTACCTCCGTGAAAGGGAGGTGTCTTAACCACTTGACCAACGGGCCTTATTTCCGCGCAAAAGAGGCGGCAAAAAAAATACCCAACTAGTGGGTACTGCTTGGCAACGTTCTACTCTCCCAGAACCCTGCGGTTCAAGTACCATCGACGCTGGAGGGCTTAACGGTCGTGTTCGAGATGGGAACGCGT
>NZ_LMRY01000037.1:0-47725 GCF_001427935.1 Paenibacillus sp. Soil724D2 | reverse complement strand
TAAAGAAAAATGAAGTAAAGCCGTTTAAACTCGCAATTTAATAAGTAATCTGTTGCTTTAGTCGACTAGTGTCCAGTATTAGGGGGTTAGACCGAATTACTGCCGAAATCTCGCTTCATTCCATCGTTGTTGCATAACGTACAACAATTTGGTCCTATTCAGGCCATTTCGCACCAAATGGGCTCAAAATGTTGTGCAAACTACAACTTCAAGTTACCAAATAGCCTTTTGGCATCTGAATTGTTGTATAAACTACAACACTGACAACCACTATAGCCCATTTGCCCTCACAAAAACTGAAAGAATCTAAAAATCGAATTTTGGCGTTTTGAATACCAGTTGGGAGGAGGCATTATAGGTGGTAAGCTCTGCCTTTCCCTCTAACCCCAAAAAAATAAAAAGAGGGCATTCCGTCAAATGGAATACCCTCTTTTAACCATTTTACACAGCAGAAACTTCTTTCACAGCCCCCGTTTGTAGCGACATATCTGGTTCTTCTGGATTTGCATTAAACTGATTTTCACTCTTCGCAATCACAATTGTCGCTACGCTATTACCAATAATGTTCGTAATTGCTCTCGCTTCGGACATGAACCGGTCCACCCCAATCAGAAGCGCCATGCCTTCAATGGGAATGACATTGTTCGGAATTGCGGCAATTGTGGCCGCCAGTGTGACGAAGCCTGATCCGGTAATGCCCGCAGCACCCTTTGAAGTTAGCATCAGTACGCCCATGAAGGTCAGTACCTGCATCCAGTTTAGTTCAATACCATAGGCTTGCGCAATGAATAACCCTGCCATAGATAAGTAGATCGATGTACCATCAAGATTGAATGAATAACCAGTAGGAACAACAAGACCTACAACGGACTTAGATGCGCCAAACTTCTCTAGCTTTTCCATAACGCGCGGCAATGCGGATTCGGACGATGATGTTCCTAATACAAGCAGCAGCTCTTCTTTAATGAAACGCAAAAGCTTAATTAAGCTAAACCCATACATTCTACAAATGGATCCGAGCACAATAAAGATGAACAATGCCATGGTTATATAGACGGACCCCATCATTTTACCGAGAGAAAACAAGGAATGAACGCCGAATTTACCGATCGTATAAGACATTGCACCAAAAGCAGCAATTGGAGAGAACTTCATGATGATTCCTACAATGCGGAAGAATATTTCATTCATCTTCTCTAAGAAATTCGTAACGGGTTTCACTCTGTCCCCAAGACCAGCCATCGCCAAACCAAACAAGATAGAGAAGAATAGAACCGGCAGCATATCACCTTTGGAGAAGGCAGCCATCACGTTATCCGGAACGATACTTGTAAGGAAATCGACAAAGCCGTGACTAGTTGCTGCCGCGTCTTTCGTATATTTCGCAACATCTGCGGCCTTCACACCAGCCGTGCTCATTCCTGCGCCAGGGCGAATGATGTACATGACAGCTACGCCGATAACCATTGCAAACGTAGTAATAACTTCAAAGTACAGCAGCGCCTTGCCGCCGATTCGACCTACTTTTTTCATGTCACCCATTCCAGATATCCCGATAACAATGGTAAAGAACACAATGGGAGCTATGACCATCTTGATCATTTTCACGAACACATCGGAAAGTACTTTTAAGCTCTCTCCCTGATGAGGGAAAAACTGACCGACAGCAATCCCGAGCACAATCGCTAGCAGTACCTGCAGGGTTAAGTTTTTTCTAAGTTTCATCATCATCTTAATTCCTCCTAAAGTTATTTGGGACCCCCGCAAAGTAGTCGGAATATACTTCAGAGCTTAGCGTCACTTTGTGGGGAATTATAGGGATCTTTGAGCGTAGCTCAAAGTCTCTCCTTGTATCGTTAGGCTTGGACTTTCTCTTTACGTCTTCTGGCGACCCCGTCTTCATAAGCTGCTTCTATAACCGCATCTCTCACTCGTTCTGCGACTGATTGATTGAACACACTTGGAATAATGTAAGACTCATTCAGCTCATCCTCTTGAACAACCGATGCAATCGCCTTGGCTGCGGCAAGCTTCATATTCTCAGTCACTCTGGATGCCCTGCAATCCAGCAATCCCCGGAACAAGCCTGGGAAGCACAGCACATTGTTGATTTGATTCGGGTAGTCCGAACGGCCAGTTGCCATAACCCGCACATAAGGCTCTGCCTCTTCGGGGAGAATTTCCGGCGTCGGGTTTGCCATTGCAAAGACGATCGGATTTTCCGCCATTTTGGCGACGTCTGCTCTTTTCAGTACACCAGGACCCGATACACCGATAAAAATATCTGCTCCTTCAATAACTTCCGACAGCGATCCTTGAATCTGCTTAGGATTTGTATGTTCCGCATACCATTGCCAAAACGGATTGTCGTAAACGCCATCACGCGTGATAGCACCCTGTCGATCGACACCGATAATATTTCGAACACCTGCAGCCATCAGCATTTTGGTGCAAGCCGTTCCTGCCGCGCCAACGCCGCAAAGCACAACTTTGCAATCCTCAAGCTTCTTGCCCACGATCTTAACGGCATTAATCAATCCTGCCAAAAGCACCACAGCTGTACCATGCTGATCATCATGAAAAACGGGAATATCCAATTCCTCGATAAGCCGCTGTTCAATCTCAAAGCATCTAGGTGCAGATATATCCTCTAGATTGATTCCGCCGAACGTCGGAGATAGCGCTTTCACGATATTCACAATTTCATCTGTGTCCTGTGTAGCCAGACATATTGGGAAAGCATCAACGCCTGCTAACTGCTTAAACAGCATCGCCTTTCCTTCCATGACGGGCATCGCTGCTTCAGGTCCAATATCCCCTAGACCAAGTACGGCAGTTCCATCCGATATGACCGCGACTGTGTTGCGCTTGATTGTAAGTGTATGAGCAAGCGACGGCTTTTCGTGGATCGCCATGCACACCTTGGCAACACCCGGCGTATACACCCTAGAGAGGTCATCCCGATTTTTAATAGGATATTTTGGACTCATTTCAATTTTCCCGCCCAAATGAAGGAGAAACGTTTGATCCGAAACATGAACGATTTTCACTCCCGCCAATTTTCGGATGGCCGCGGCAATCAATTCCGTATGCTTGTTATCGTATACATTGATCGTGATATCCCGAACCGTGATGTTTTTATCCGTTCTAACGACGTCAATGGCTATAATATCTCCACCTGCATCACTAATGGCCGTAGCCACACTGCCGAATGACGCGGTATCCTTATCCAATTCTAATCTCAAAATAATACTTGTATTAACTCCCGATGGGATTGACACGTTCTTCACCTCAAGCGATATTAGACTTTGTTATAACATCTATTTCTGTTCTCATGATATCGCTTTCAAAAGAAGGCGTGAAGAATTTGACCATATTGGTACTTATGGTCTTTTTGGTCTTCACTTTGAGTTATGATCTTTTATCGTCTGCCATCCATACATATCTATTAATCGGGCGCCCAATCCCGCCATATTCAAGGTCTAACTTCACCTGCTTATTCTTCTCCAGAAAATCCAGATACCTGCGCGCCGTAACTCTTGCTAATCCAACGCCCTCGGCTACTTCTTCCGCGGATAAAGATTTGTGCTGCTGCATCAGAAACAGCATGACTTGTTTCATCGTCAGTGCTTGCAGGCCTTTGGGCAAATCCCTTTGCACACTGAACGCAGGTGATTCAGGAAGCGGTTCTCCCCCGTTATTACCGTGTAATAGTTGATCCAATTCAACTTGTGATAATGTCGATTCTGTACCTAGTCGCCTCTTCATTATTTGGTAATTTTCCAGCGCTTCTCGGACTCTTTCAAACTTAAAAGGCTTCATGATATAGTCCACGGCCCCCTGATGAAGCATCCGCTGGATCGTTGGAATGTCATTAGCCGCCGTAATGACAATGGCATCTGTGTCCAACTGTTCATTTCGAATCTGCTGCAGCAATTCGGTTCCATTTTGCCCCGGCATATAGATATCTAGAATTACAAGGTCAGGCTTCAATTCACGAACTTTCTCGATACCATCTAACCCGTTAGAGGATGTCCCTACAATTTCAAAGCCGGGAACTCTCTCAACAAACTGTCTGTTCACTTCAAGAACCATCGGATCGTCCTCAATCAGTACGACTCTGTACATGAGTTTCTTCCTCTCTTGTATGCATCGGGAATGTGAGAATAAAGCTCGTCCCCACGCCAACCGTGGACTCTACTTCCAGATGAGCACCGCATTTGTTCACAATATTATGGATTAAATACAAACCAATGCCCCTGCCTTCGCCTGCATTTGTGGAGAAGCCTCGCTCAAACATGCGTTGTTTGGTTTCCTCACTCATACCCTTCCCATTATCCTCGACCAAAATCGATAATACCTCATCATCCTGTTCGATACTGATAAAGACCTCTTTCTTACCTTCCTTCTGCTTCAGGGCATCAAAAGCATTCTCAATCAGGTTCCCCAAGATGACCACAACGTCGTGCTGATCCAAATGTTCCGGAAATCGCACCAGCCTGCTTGCCCGGTCCAAACGGACATCGACGCCCAACTCTCTGCCGCGGCTGATTTTCCCCAAGAGCAACCCTGCCGCACTCTCATTCGCGATCTTGCTCGAGACAAAGCTGCTGAGCTCGGATTGCGCTTCCATCGTTTCGAATAAATAATCAAGCGCCTTTTGCTTATGATCAAGTTGGATCAAGCCGCCGATGGTATGCAGCTTATTCATATATTCGTGATTCTGCACACGAAGTGCGTCAACAAATGCCCTTACTCCGGTCAACTCTTCCGCGATTTTCGTCACCTCTGAGCGATCTTGAAAAATAGCTACGGCGCCAACCGTATGATGCCCAACTTTAATAGGAACCCGATTACTCAAAATATGGGCAGGACCAACATGCAGTTCTTGGTTATAAACAGCATGATTCAGCTGCAAAATTTCCGGAAGTCTCGTATCCGGCAGCACTTCCCGAATATGGCGTCCCAGTACTTCTCCTTCGATTTGCAGCATTTTTTTGGCTTTATCGTTAAAAACCGTGATGTATTCCTGGCTGTCTATGGCAATAACGCCTTCATGCATCGCATTGAAAGTGGCGGTTCGCTCTACGAGCAGCTGGGCGATTTCCTCAGGTTCCAAGCGAAACATCTGCTCCTTAATATGCCTTGAGAGCATCCACGAACCCAACACACCAAAAAGCAAAGATAAAAATACCGTCACATAAATTTGCCCCCGCATGTCGAGAATGATCCCGGTTAGTCCCGGCACCAGCTTCCCCACCAATACGACGCCTACTTGTTCGTGCTGCTCATTCATGACAGGTACGAAGGCTCTAAGCGCTGTCCCTTGCTCTCCTTTTGCCCTGGAAAGATACGTATGCTCGGCAAAGGCAGCATGCTCGTCCTCCCCCTGCGAAAGCTCCCCGATCCGGGAGGATGACGGGTGAGACCAACGAATGCCGTTCATGTCCATAACAACAATATAGTCAACGTCATTAATGATTCGAAGACGTTCAGTGATCGGATTAATTTCCTGCCTATGGCTTTGTTCCGTAAGCCCGCTGAGGATAGAAGGCAATTGGGTAACTGTGCGCGCAGTAACAAGCAGTCTCTGTCCAAGCTCTTGTTCCTGAAGGTGAATCACACGGCCTATTAAAATGATACCGCCGATACAAATCGCAAATAATACGATACCGAACGACAGGATCGTAATTTTCCAATTCATGCGAAGCCCCTTGATCTTCAAAGCCATCACCTACTTTCTAGCTTACCGTTTATTTCTACGATCATCATACATTATGTTACACTGAATTTATGATATACAACAGCTGGGGGGTCCATTATGAGAACATTTTTCGGTATTACGTTGTTTATTTTAATCGGCCTCCTGACAGCGGTGGGTTTCGGTTTTTCCTGGCAATTTAATAACGGCCCGCTTGTGGGTGATGATGAGCAGATTGGACTCGGCCAACAAAAGGTCATCCGATTCAGCTTTAGTGTAGCGGAGAATACACCCAAAGGTTTAGCCGCTCAAGAGTTCGCCCGATTAGTTAAAGAAAAAACAAATGACACCATCAAAGTAGAGTTGTTTCCGAACAGTACTTTATACAATGATACGGAAGAAGTTGCGGCTTTGCAGGGAGGCAGCATTCAAATGATTGCGCCAAGCTTCTCTAATATATCCGAGGTCGTACCTGAGTGGATGGCGATGGACCTCCCTTTTGCTTTCCAAAATGAAGAGGCTGTAGAAAAGGCGTTCCGGGGCAAGATCGGAGATATCCTAATGCGCAAACTTGAAGAAAAAGGCATTATCGGTCTAAGTTTTTGGGCAAATGGTTTTCAGCAGATGACCTCCAATCGCGGCATGCTCGTCCATCCGGAAGATTTTCGAGATTTGACATTTCGGATTCTTCCTAGCAAGGTTATTGAATCCCAATTTCGTCATCTGAATGCGAAGACAGTCCCCATTCCTTTTAACCAAGTTTACCGCAGTATGGAATCCGGTCTGGTCGACGGTGGAGAGAATACGATTTCGAACATCTACTCTAAAAAGATGTATCAAGTCCAAAAATATCTAACCATAAGCAATCATGCTTATCTAGGTTATGGCGTGCTAATGAATAAGGCATTTTGGGAGAAGCTATCCGCTGATCAGCAAAAAACGATTAATGAGGCCATGCAGGAAACCACGGTTTGGGCTAACCAAAATGCGATCGAGGTCAACCGTAAACAATGGAACGAGCTGCAGAGGATTGGCCAGATGAACGTTCACCTCCTATCCAAAGAGGAACGGGATGAATGGCAGCAAGCGCTTGAACCTGTCTATGAAGAAGCTGGGTCCTATCTTAGTAAAGATCTTATGGACGCCGTGAACGAACTCAGACGCGAGAGCACTAAAGAGCAATCGGGGTTATACTAAAAAAAGGCGCTGCAGCGTGAGAAGAGGCCATAATATCCCTTCTTACACTGCAGCGCCTTACTTATTATCAACCATTTACGAACAAATTGCCGCTTCATATCGTAAGGAGGCACCGACTACAGGCAACTCATTAACTAAACCAAGCTGTTTAAACACATGCAAGCTGCTGTTAACCGTCATTGCATTCATATGGGGATATTTAACGATCAATGCTTCACATATGTCTTTGACCGTCGTGTAACTGCCCTGCGCATAAAGAAACGTAAGTATTGCACACCGCTGAGGTGTTAAAGGTATGTTTTTGGCGCGCATCCGCTGCAGCGCTTGATTCAGATCATGTTGTACCATGATGGGAACCTCCTCTTCGATTTATTAGCATTTATTCACTTATTTATTTTAATTTATGATGGCCATTAGCGGTTCAAATGTTGTAAGTATCCCGAAATATCTACGTTCAAGCCAGCTGCCAAGCTTTCTCCCAGGCTGCTATCCGCTCTGTAGAAATTACATATCGCCAGCAATTTCGATTTCTCGTGAACAGACGAGAGGTCGCCTACCAGATTCGAAATGAAATTCGCTTGCTCCTGCTCGCTGAAGCTGCGGAATGTCTCTCCGGCTTGTGCGAAATCACTCGTTTTTGCGATTTTTTGTCTACCAACAGTTCCGTTAAGCGGAGCGCTGCTGTCGCGGAATTCAGCCGCTTCTTTCGGTGCGTCGGTATGGCGGGTCGGCTCATAATTCACACTTCCAGGCTGCGGCTTCATTTGCATAGCGCCATCTCGCTGATTATTTTGAACGGTTGCATAAGGGCAGTTCACCGGAATTTGCAGGTAGTTGGCACCGAGACGGTGTCTTTGTGTATCTGGGTAGGAGAAAAGTCGGCCTTGCAGCAGCTTATCTTCCGAAGGTTCTATCCCGGATACCAATACACTTGGCGCAAAAGCCGCTTGCTCCACATCAGCAAAAAAGTTCTGTGCGTTGCGGTTTAACGTCATTGTCCCTACCTTTTGCAATGGAATAAGATCTTCTGGCCACACTTTTGTTGGATCCAGCGGATCAAAATCGTAAGCGTCCAAATCCTCAGGCTGCAGCAACTGCACATGCAAATCCCATTTTGGGAATTCGCCGCGATCGATGTGGTCGTACAAATCTCTTGTCGCATGGCTGAAATCCTCGCCCTGAATGGCTGAAGCTTCCGCTTTGCTCAAATTGCGAACCCCTTGGTGCGGTTTCCAGTGATATTTCACATACACATAATTCCCTACGGAATTAATCCATTTGAATGCATGAACACCGAAACCATTCATTTCACGGTAATTCGCTGGTGTGCCGTAGTCCGAGAATACCCAAGTCAGCATATGCGTCGATTCTGGTGTCAGGGACATGAAATCCCAGTAACGGTCAGGTGTCTGCACATTCGTGTCAGGCGCCGGCTTCAAAGAATGAACCATATCAGGGAATTTCATCGCGTCGCGAATAAAGAAAACAGGAAGATTATTGCCGACTAGATCGTAATTGCCTTCTTCTGTATAAAATTTAACGGCGAATCCGCGCGGATCGCGTGCTGTTTCAGGTGACCCTTGCCCGTGAATAACGGTGGAGAAGCGTACAAATACTGCCGTTTCTTTACCCGCTTCCGCTAGAAAGCCCGCTTTCGTATATCGTTTCATCGAATTCTCAACTGTAAAGGTTCCAAAAGCTCCCGCTCCACGCGCATGAACCACACGCTCCGGAATACGCTCCCGATCGAAATGAGCGATCTTTTCTAATAAGTGATAATCCTCCAATAGCGTCGGGCCATTCTGGCCTGCTGTCCGTGAATTCTGGTTATCGCCTACAGGCGCGCCCTGGTTCGTAGTTAAGCGGTTATGGGACATCTGCATTCTCCTTCGTCGGTAAGATTGTGCTTAAATTTCTTTTATTTATAATAATTATTATCTAATATCTATTTTATTTTAGTTGAGAACCATTGTCAATAACATATATCTTCTTCTTTCTTCGACTAATGGCTCCAATTGGACACTTCTCCAACCTCCTGCTCATCCCTTTCATTTCTACCTACGCCTGTTAACCTCAGATTGCCGCAATTTAGATATGTGAGTGTCTTTTAAAGGAACGTGAAGCCGCTATTTGTACGAAAACAACCGAATTTCAGGATTAGGAGGAACGTAGATCCTCTATTTCATAGTTTTTTCCTCCAGATTGCCATTATTTCAAGAAATAGAGTCCTTACGTTCCGCCTAATTCAATTTCTAGCTCATTTTCACTAAATAGAGGATCGTCGTTCCTCATGACTTCACTTACTTAAAAAAAGGCCATTAAGTCCCACCGCACATGCGGAAGAACTTAACAGCCTTCAAGACCAAGGAATTCAACAAATATCTATTCACGCATGAAAGCGTGCATTTAACCACCTATTCCGCATCCAGAAAATCGCCGTACGTAGTTTCCTTAAACCTTTCTTTCCAAGGAGAGATGGCTTGCAAATTCTCATAAATCTCTTCCGCCTTTTGAATGCAAACCGATTGGACAATTCGGGCATATTCCATACATCCGGAATCTTGAATCATTTGCAAAAAATCCTCTTTCTTTTCCAAAAGGAACTCTGTAGTAATTTCACCCTCATAATAACCTTTCAATTGGCTGAATGCCGTATCTTCAATGGATAGTAGATACAACACAGGAAGCGTTCGTTTCTTTCCAATCAAATCGTTTTTCACATCAAACCGAACAAGATCTCTCATATCATTTTGAATTTGATGAATAAGGCCAATACAGTCAGCTAATTGATGAATCTGTTCAATGGTTTCCTCCGTGCATTCTAAAGCAGAATAGCCCATGAAACAGGCAAGCCGGAATAAGGAACCTGATTTCTCTTGCGTCATCATTAGATAATCATCTACAGTTGATATCGCATTGGTTATATCTTTTTGTTGGCCGTTAACCGATCTCGAAATGATTTTACTGACCTCGACAAGCAGCTTATCTTTGACCTCCAAGTGCCCCAATTCACCTAGAACTCCCATGAACAGCGCCATAACAGCATTCAAGGTAATGGCTTGCGGACAACGCATCCATGGCTTACTACCTTGATCTTGATCCTGCAAATCATCCATAATATCCAAAGTTAGAATGACCAGTTCCGTCACCGCAGCAAGTCGATGAATGTGAGGTGAGTCTCCTCCTAACATCCTGTGCGTGCAAATCGTGATCTTAGACCATGTACAGTTTTCCTTTTCTTTATCATCTATAAAAGATTTAAGCAGAGTATTTAAATCTTCTACATAAATATAGTCATCAATAACACGATGCATATGCTGCTGGATGTCCTGCATCATTTCCTCCCCTAAGCCTGCGTATAATATTTGCTTTTAATAAACTTTTCTAGTGCTTCTGTTCTTGATTTGGCGCCCCATTTGTCGTAAATCTTACGTAAATAATTATCAACAGTTCGCTTGCTCATAAAGATGCGTTCTGCAATTTGATCGTGAGTCGCCCCCTTGACCAACATGTTCATCATGAGTACTTCTTCCTCTAGCAACACACAGTCATCCTTGGCAGATTCTCCACTTAATTGCATCTGGTGAAAGAATGATAACGGCAGCATCGTATGGCCATCCAACATACAATTCACCATATTTTTAATCGTTCGTTCGCTCGACTCCTTCGATAGAACGCCGCTTACTTTGATTTCGATTAGTTTATTCAAGATGCCCTGTATATCAATTCCCGTAAAAATAACAATATGCATATTCGGATAAATGTCCTTTAACTGAGCAGCGACTTCTGTACCGGATACATCGGGAAGTTGATAATCTAGAAATACGAGGCCTGGCTGATGCAGCTCTACTTGTTCCAAGCATTGTTTGGCATTAGCGACAACACCGATAACTTCTATACCATCTATTTCTTCTAATAATGTCTTGGTCGCACGCGCAAATAAAGGATGATCATCAACAACCAATGTCTTGACGACTTCAATCATGCTGAAATCACTTCCTCCGTTGGTATTGTAATTATAAATTTCGTTCCGTTTCCGTTATGTGTGTTGAGCTCAAAGCGTCCACCCACATGCAAGACTCTGCTTCTCATTTGTTCAATCCCCATGCCTGATGCACCAATCTCTAGATGAACTTCGTCTCTGTCACGAAATCCTACCCCGTCATCCTCATATATTAAGCAAAAGTAATTATCTTTTTCCATTATACGGAAGTTAACTTTGGAAGCCTGAGAATGCTTTTTTGCATTATTAAGCAGCTCTTGGACGATTCGAAATATATGCCGCTTAGTAAGCAAATCTTTGGTTTCGATGACAGCAGAATGTCCTGCATCAAATTCAAGCTCAAATGGTGTTGTATATGACTCTTTCTCCAAATACATCTTCAACGTTTGAATCAGACCTACCTCTTTTAGCAAATGGGGATTTAACTCAAAGCAGCTTTGGCGTAGGCTGGCATTAATCATTTCCACAAAATTATTCATATTTTTCAACAGCACCTGATCTTCTTGATGCATCGTTGACTTATCTGCAAGAGAGGATATTCTTCTTTTGAGAAAGAAAAGATCCTGCATCGTCGTATCATGAAGATCGCTAGCAATTCGAATTCGTTCCTCTTCCTGAAGTTCAAACATCACCTTACGAAACCATAAAATATCATTCGCAGCCGTTTCTTGAGGAAGCTCGGAAGCTAATTGCTGCAATCTAGCTGTTAACTTGCGGATCAAGTGGACATTTTCCAAGCTAACTTCCAAATAGGATGTAATTAGCTGCAACCACTGCCTCTCTTCGTTCGAAAGCATCGTGTTTGTCTTTTTGCGTGTCACTATTAAATAACTCGTATATTCTTCGTGGCTATTCATCTCCAAGCATGTATATAGTGGATGATCGAGCAAGGATGATGAGTTGACAAGCTGCTTAACCTCTGAAGTATCTATTTCCCCTTCGTAAATGATCTCGGTTTCGTTCTTATACTGGAACACAATGGCTCCACCCATGACCTGAAGTGTACCAACAATATCCAAGAGTATAATTTCTTTCAACTCACGGAAACTGGAAATGGTTCCTAGGTTTTTGGAGATTTTCTTCAAAGCCAACTGCAGGGCGAATTTTCGCGGGAACAAAAACGGTTCAAGCCGCGTTGTCAAATATTCGGCTGCATACAGCACCGTAGAAATTAGTAGCATCGACCCGACGAAAACGAACAGAATTTGCTTTTCATCCACTACATGGCGAAATAAGAAAGCATATGCCCCTGTAAACAGGCTGGCTGGTAAAATAGCCAACAGACCAGCGAACAAAAATCGCCTGAACACAAGACCGATATCATATAACTGGTTGGAAGCAATCAGGTATGCAAAAGAGATGGGAAACAATAAAATAAACCCATTTGTATATATGGCATCAATAATCCAATGTCCAACAATTACTTGTGGAAGAAAGGAGAAGCTGATGACCGGTAAAAAAGAAATAAACAGTGATAACCAAACGTTTTTTACAATGCTGGACACGTAGGACTTTTCTTTACGGACTTTGAAATACATAATCGTTAATACACACAAGTTGAATAAAGTGACGCTAATGAAAAAGCCTAAAGTTACTGAGCCATTATAACTATGAATCGTATATGCTATCGAAGGGTAAAGGAGCAAGCATCTTATACAAAATCCTACTATCGCTATCGCATACAAATATTTCAAAATCCTAGACGGCAAGTTCAAATTACCTTTTTCCTTGAAAAAGACAATTAGAAAGTGAAAAAATACAATCGGCAATACCATCATCATGCTGGTGATTACAATTTTTCCAACAGTATCTCCCCTCACAGAAGCACCTAGACTCGTGTAAATGATTGTCATGGTTAGAAAAACAGCTGCGAGCAGCCTGGCTGATGGAGAACGGCGCATTTTTCCAAAAAGGAAAACAGCCATAAACAGACACACGAATTCCTCTACTAGCGGAACCACATCGTATATGGCCGTGCTATTGATGTTTACATCGATCTTGTGCTCATCCCCGCCTCTACTAATCAACAATGTATGGGCTTGCTCTACCGTTCTCCATTTTTGAACATTCGGGAATGCATCGGGAAGCCTACCGTCTACTTGCTTGACGATATCGCCTACTTTAACGTCCAGCTTCATACTGGCGCTTTCCTGATCCAATTCGTTAATCACCCATTGTTGCTGTGGAGTTAATTCAAGATAAATCCCTATATAAGGGGATTGAAAGGTAATATACGAGAACCACACTTGCAATATAACGAAAATCGATATACAAAACGCAACTCCATATTTATTTCTCATAATCTACCACCCTACCATTTATTTGCTATAATACAATTGTAGTCTAATCGTTCGAGAAAGGAGTGACTATATGCCTATCATCCAATTAACTCCGCAATTACATGATGCTGTTCACAAGTTGACACGCGTCAATTCACGCGAAGATGCAAGCCCTTTCTTAAATGAGCTATCTTTATCTAAAAAAGAGTCAGCAGCAGTGTTTAAAACCTTTTATTCTACAGTAGATACTAGAAAAAAAGGACCATCTGAACCAAGAAGTAAATGGGATTAATGCCTAGTATTATTTTACCAAATAAAAAAAGGATTGTATAATTAGCCCCGGCTAATCATGCAATCCTTTTTTTCGTTCTCATGTAATGGTTTTTGCATTTTTTGCACGAGTATGAAAAATACTCAGAAATCAGTGAAATGATTTATGTGATGCCCTTCATACAAGTTAACTTTATGATAATAAGTATATATATGGAAAACACACTTGGTTCTTTGCATGGATGAGAAGAAAGGAGTTCAAGGTATGAAAGATAAACTAATGAGCCGATGGAGTACCTATGAGCCCTTCTATATCGAACTAGCTGACAAAAAGATCGTCGATATTGTCATCACCCATCATGCCCATACTCGATGGATCACTCGTGTGGAAGAGGAAGAAACGAGTCTTGAGGATATATGTAAGTATTTGTGGGATAAGCTTAAGAGTGGCAAAATAGCGCCCTACTACCGCAACGAAGAAGAAGTATACGTTATCGATGATGATTTACTAATGGTCGTGCAATTTACTGAGGTAGAGAACGAAACCGATCTGGTCGGCAAACCCTTACATAGAATGATTGTCATCACCTTCCTTGGATTTATGTCTAAAACCATGGAATTGCGTGACTTACGATCCTATTATTCTTGGCTGCGCCATTCCAGGAGAATGACGCTAATGAAGAATAGCAGGAAAAAAAGATAACGAGAAAACATATGGAATCACTTAATAAAGAACGCTGCGGCGCATGGAAGAAGAACCAACTCGGTTATTCTCCCATGCGCCGCAGCGCTCAATTCAACCCCTAAGCCGTCCCGAAGGTGACGCCAAGTTCCCGAAGCCGCTTGCGGTACGCGATGCTCAAGCGATCTGTATTCAGGTGCAGCTCCGCTTGAAGATCGAGCGGCAGCAGCTCTGGCTTCTGGTTTTCGACCATTTCACGATCCTGCTCAATGAGCAGATCTTGAAACTGAACGAAAACCTCATCAGGTTCCTCATAAGCATAGTTCCTCTGCTTCAACATGAACGCTTTACTCGTCTGCTCCGTTTCCGGCAGCACCATCAAGAACAACCGGAAGATATGATCCGTATCGCGGTCTCTTTTGGTGAAAGCGACACAGAGCGGACCGAACACTTCGTATACGTATCGGCTATGTACGCCGCGCCCCGTTCCATCCGGGTCGGGTTGATAGACGACAATTTCCTCTGAAGTAAGGACACCGTCCTCCTCGGAAACCTGATAATCCCCAATTTCGGCAAATTCACTATCACCCAGTAGACCCTCATGTACAAACATCAAGTGGGATACGTCGAGGAAGTTCTCTATAATACGAGGTCCTGCAGCTTGCAGAGTGTAAGGTCCCATAATGACTTCTTTGAAGCCGTCAGGGATATACGCACTCACTTTTGGCAGCGAATGAACCGGTGCACCTAAGGTCACCCAGATAAAACCATGTGCCTCTACACATGCGTAGACGAACGCTTTCGCCTTGGAGGGAATCGCTCGATCAGCAGGCAGAGACGGAATTCGCGTACAAGTACCGCAGCCGTTATAGGACCAACCGTGGTAAGCACAGACAAGTTCATCCCCCTTCACTTTGCCCAGCGATAGTGGTACTCCCCGATGAATACATAGGTCCTTGAAGGCGTGGACGCCTTGCGAAGTGCGGAATACAGCCACTTTTTCACCTAACACGATGACAGGTATAGGCTTATCTAACAGTTCTGACGACAACAACACCGGATGCCACTCGTCAATCAAAGCAATATCTTGTATCGTCATCGTCCTTACGTCCTCTCATGCTTATTTAGGAATGACACCTTTAATGCCCTTAACAAACCAGGTTGTGCCCAAAATCTCTTCGTCTGTCATCTTTTTACCCTGTTCAAAACGCGTCTTGCCATCTTGATCCACGATAGGTCCTTGGAATACGTCGAAGGTACCATTCAAGATATCTTGCTTCTTCTTCTCGACAAGAGCTTTAACATCGGCTGGCACGTTTTTACCTAGAGGAGCTATATCTGTAATGCCTTCTTTCATGCTTCCGAAATATGCGCTGGATTTCCAAGTCCCGTCCATGACACTTTTAACCGTCTGCACATAGTAAGGTCCCCAGTTCCATTTCGGGTTCGAAATATACGTCTCAGGTGCAAATCGGCCCATATCCGAATCGTTTCCAATCCCCCAAACCTTGCGTTCCGCTGCAGCTTGAATACTTGCCGGAGAATCTTGGTACGCAGCCAAAACGTCAACGCCTTTATCCAGCAAAGAAATCGCAGCTTGCTTCTCCGTCGCCGGATCGAACCAAGTATTACTCCAAACCACAGACACATCAATGTCCGGATTAACGCTTTGCGCACCGAGTGTAAAAGCATTAATGGTATAAATAACTTCTGGAATTGGGAATGCACCGACATAACCTAAGTGATTGTTCTTGGTCATTTTACCGGCCGCCATACCTACGAGATAAGCACTTTGGTATTCGCGCCCCATGTAAGTCCCTAGGTTAGGCAATGTTTTATAGCCAGTTGCGTGTAGGAATGTCACCTTCGGGTGCTTTTGAGCTACATTGTACATCGGGTCCATATAACCAAAGGACGTTCCGAAAATAATATCGTTTTTCTGGGCTAACTCTTCAAACACACGCTCCGCATCAGGACCTTCAGGAATATTTTCAACCGTGGTTGCTTTGATGCCGAGCTCTTTTTCCAACATTAAACGGCCTTGATCATGCTCATAGGTCCAGCCTCCATCACCGGGAACCCCGATATAGACAAAAGCGACTCTAGGCAGCTTTTTCTCCACTGATGACGGCGTTGTATTAGCAGCTTGGGTTGAAGCTGGGGATGCATTAGGTGCGGTCGTGGTGCTAGTCGTAGTTGATTGTCCAGAGCAAGCGGTTAGGAACATAAGTAAGATAGCTGTTAAGGAAAACATCCCTTTTTTTGTCATAATGGCTTCTACCCCTCTCTTTTTATCGACAAACCACATCTTTCTACCGCTCTGAAAATGCCTTCATAGCCCGTGCATCGGCATATATTGCCGCACAGTGCCTCTTCGGCCTCCGCCCTAGTCGGGGTAGGATTCTTTTCCCATAAAGCCGTAAGCGTAACGACCATACCAGCGGTACAATAACCGCACTGCAGCCCTCCTTCCTCTAACATAGCTTGCTGAACAGGATGCAGCTCTTCCCCTGCAGATATCCCCTCAATAGTCGTTACTTCCTTACCCGCCGCTTGATAAGCCATGAGCAGACAAGAATTAACGGGTTTACCATCAAGCAGTACCATGCAGGCTCCACATCGCCCTATCTCACAAGAAACTTTGGTTCCTGTTAAAAGTAAGTCATCGCGCAGGATATCCGACATCCGTTTGGAAGCAGGGACCGGTACCGCAACAGCCTTACCGTTAATGGAACATTCAAGCACATATGTGGTATTAATCAATGGCCTCCACCCCTTCTAACCAGTCGATGGACTGCACGATGTTCTCCGGTGAAATCGGAAGTCGATTTACCCAAATCCCCGTTGCTTGCCGGACCGCTGCGGTAATGGCCGGGGCCAAACCGACGGAGCCGATTTCGCCAACCCCGCGCGGGCCAAATGTATCACCCTCGGGCAAATCTTCGATCGCTTCTACCCGAATGGTATGAGGGCTATCCTTGAAGGTTGGAACCAGGTACGTGTCCAAATTATGCCGGACGTAATTGCTGTCCTTCATGACAGCATCCTCGGTCAACGTAAATCCCAGTGCCATCACGCTGCCGCCTTCGATCTGCCCGAGGAACCCCATCGGATTAATAACAGGACCTGCTGCTATGACGTGATCGGTTTGCAGCACCTTCACTCGCCCCGTCAGCATGTTCACTTCCACTTCCACGATGACGGATGCGTAGGAATATAAATAATGAGCGCCGACTAGCCCTTCCGGCGTCGTCGGGTAATCGAACTCCGTATGCGCGATAATCGGCTGGGCTGCTGCCTCCGCAGCCTCCGCCAACTCCGCATACGTCACAACCGGCTTACCCGATCCATCGCCCTTGCGATGAATCCCGCCTGCGCCGGTTGCCAGCTCTTCGGCTGCGAGGCCGGCGAGTGCAGACGCCTGCTGAAGCAGCGCCTGCACGAACGGCGGCTTCAGCCGCTGCAGTGCGCGCCACATCATCGTGGTGGCGCGCGAAGCGGTGCTGGATCCGCTGCTCGGCACGCGATCCGTATCGCCGATGACGATGCGGATGTCTTCGGCGGCGCAGCCGAAAAAGTCTTGCAGCATCAACGTGAGCGCTGCATAAAGCCCTTGCCCGAACTCCTCGAAGCCGAAGGAGGCCTGGATCTTGCCCTCCGGCGTAAGCTCGATGCGTCCGCCGGAGTGATCCGGGATGCCCAGGCCGAGCCCGGCGCCGTGCATCACCATCGCTGCGCCGACGCCTCGGCGGATCCACGGGGCTTGATCTTCGCTCTTGTGATCTTCGCCCTTGTGACCTTCGCTCTCGTCATCCCGCTCTGCCCCCTGCAGCCTCTCCGCTGGATCCTGCTGCTTCTCGCCTTCGCCCTGCTTTACCGCTTCATCTTGCTTCCTCTTGCCCGCGCCCTGCTGTACCGCTTCATCGCCCTCCCGCTTCAGTTTCCTGCGCTTCGCCCAGAGCGGCGACTCCTTCACCTTGCTCCACACTTGGCTCGCTCCCTCGGTCTGCACAATCTTCTGTCCCATCGGCCCCGGGTCGCTTGGAGCACGCAAGTTCAGCTTGCGCAGCTCCCAGGAGTCCATACCGAGCTTCTCGGCTAACCGCTCAATCTGGCTTTCAATGGCAAAAATCACCTGATTGCCGCCAAAGCCCCGAAACTCACCGGAAACACCGTTATTCGTATATACACTCGTCCCCTGAACATCTACATTCGGAATGTTATAAGGTCCTATCGCATGTTCCGTAGCAAAATTCAATACCTCACAACCCAAGGTTGCATAGGCGCCAGTATCCGCAAGAATGCTGACTTGATGCGCGACGAGACGTCCCTCTTGATCCACGCCGGTCTTCATCCTAATCCGCATCGGATGCCGTTTGATACCTGATATGACCGATTCACGCCGCGAATTGTGCATTTTGATTGGAGATCCCGTCTTCAATGCCATCAGGGCACCGAAGGGCTGCACATTGAGCTCATCCTTACCGCCAAACGATCCTCCAATCGGACTGGATACGACCCGAATCTGCTCCTCAGTCATCCCTAGAATCCTTGACAGCTGCATCCGATCCTTGTAACCATGCTGCGTCGGCGAGTAAACCGTCAATCGGCCATCATCCTCTGGGATAAATAAGCCGCCCTCTGTTTCCATGTAAGTGTGCATTTGACGAGGCGTAAAGTACGTCTCCTCAACAATATGTGCACACCCCTCGAATGCCGTTTCTGCCTCCCCATGCTTCAAGCTGGTTCGGTGAAGCAGATTGCCATCGGGATGCAGCCTAATCGCACTCGCGTCTAGCGCCGTTTCTGGATCATCTACAACGGGTAATGGCTCATAATCAACTTCAATCAAGCTAAGCGCATATTCAGCGATCTCTTCCGTATCCGCAGCTACTGCCGCCAAAGCATCCCCCATGTAACGAACACGTTCATGACAGAACACAGGCTGATGCGGGAAGGCAATGCCGAATAAATTCATCCCAGGCACATCCTCTGCCGTTACCACGACGCGCACACCGGGAATCATTATCGCCTTGCTTGTATCGATGGAAAGAATCCATGCATGAGGATAACGACTGCGAAGTACCTTCCCATGCAGCATGCCGGGTGCTGTTAAATCCGTGAGATATCGGAGCTTACCGGTTACCTTTTCCTCACCGTCAGGTCGGATAATCCACTTTTTTGCATACGTATCACGACCTAGGAGCATCCGCTCCGCCCCCTTTTTGCCACGCTTTATAACATTCAGAAACGATGAGATTGGCCGCTGTCTGCTTGCGATAGGTTACACCGGCATAATCATCAGCCACAGCATCAAATTCCGCGAACACACCCTTATGCAGATACTTCAGAAGCTCCTTGGATAAAGGCTGGCCAATGGCAGCGGCCTCCAGATCTTTAAACCTTGCTGGAACAGCGCTTCCTCCACCTGCAGCTAATGCAATACTTGTGAGGGTTCCTTCCGTTCCGAGCGCTAGTCTCCCAGCTACTGTTACAACCGATGGGGTGAACGCTTCCCTTCGTCCCACCTTTAGATAAAACTCATAGCGGCTTCCCTCTTCCGCATTAATCTGAGCTGCCGTTTGCACCACGATCCCTGTCATTACCTCGTTCTGGGTCGAAATCGAACTTTCCAGCCAATCCGTCAACGCCTGTGAACGTTCATTCTGCCCATCCGAGCAAATGATTTGGGCGTCCATCACAAGCAATACAGGTATCAGGTCCCCCGTTCGTGACATTACGTTGCCTCCGATAGAGGCTAAATTCCGAACAGAGGGCGCTGCAATCTCCGAGCAGGCTTGCACTAGGAGTCCGCATCTTTGCCTAACCAGCTCATTTTTCATCAAATCGGATAAACAAAGGGCTGGCCCTATATGAATTCGCCCTTGAGAATCGATCGTTAATCCCGAGAGAGTTGGTATATTTCCAAGGCTAATTAAATGCTGTGGGAGCGGTGAATGACCGTTTTCCCAGCGAGTACGCAGCCAGGTTCCCCCAGCAATGAGTACCGAGTCATCTCCCCATTTATGCTTCAAACGCATAGCTTCCTCTACACTCGTAGGCTGCCATACTGAAGGCTGCTGCTCTGGCAGCTGGTACAAAGGAACTGACATGAACAACCCTCCTTAAAGTTTTTTTCTTTAGAAAAACTTACTTCGTAAGAGATACTTGAGTTTTCCGTAGGAACACTTACTTTGTAACCATTACTGAGCTTTCGTCTCAGCCGCCAATTGAGGGGCTCTGACATGGGGTTTTACTACTTTAAGCTTGTTTTTCATCGTTACATATACACTTTCACTCATTCCCCACACTTTAGGGATGAATTTCATCGTCTCAGCCGCCACTTGAGGGGCTCTGACATGGGGTTTACCACTTTAAGCTTGTTTTTCATCGTTACAGATACACTTTCACTCATTCCCCACACTTTAGNCCACTTGAGGGGCTCTGACATGGGGTTTACCACTTTAAGCTTGTTTTTCATCGTTACAGATACACTTTCACTCATTCCCCACACTTTAGCGATGAATTTCATCGTTACAGCCGCCACCTGAGGGGCTCTGACATGGGGTTTACCACTTTAAGCTTGTTTTTTATCGTTACAAATACACTTTCACTCATTCCCCACACTTTAGCGATGAATTTCATCGTTACAGCCGCCACTTGAGGGGCTCT
Source organism: Paenibacillus sp. Soil724D2 (assembly GCF_001427935.1). Lineage (NCBI taxonomy): Bacteria > Bacillati > Bacillota > Bacilli > Caryophanales > Paenibacillaceae > Paenibacillus > Paenibacillus sp. Soil724D2. The sequence goes on along the minus strand of NZ_LMRY01000037.1, from coordinate 26,921 downwards.
GACATGGGGTTTACCACTTTAAGCTTGTTTTTCATCGTTACAGATACACTTTCACTCATTCCCCACACTTTAGCGATGAATTTCATNTTGAGGGGCTCTGACATGGGGTTTACCACTTTAAGCTTGTTTTTCATCGTTACAGATACACTTTCACTCATTCCCCACACTTTAGCGATGAATTTCATAGTTACAGCCGCCACTTGAGGCGCTCTGACATGGGGTTTACTACTTTAAGCTTGTTTTTCATCGTTACAGATACACTTTCACTCATTCCCCACACTTTAGTGATGAATTTCATCGTTACAGCCGCCACTTGAGGGGCTCTGACATGGGGTTTACCACTTTAAGCTTGTTTTTCATCGTTATAGATACACTTTCACTCATTCCCCACACTTTAGCGATGAATTTCATCGTTACAGCCACCACTTGAGGGGCTCTGACATGGGGTTTACCCATTTTAGGTTTGGTGCAAATCTTGTGAACTAAGTTCCCATTTATTCAAAAGCCATCCGCATATAAATTAGATATACTATAAACAATATCTGAAAACCGAGTCAACTAACTTAACATCACTTTGTGTTTTTGTATAAAAAAATAGCGCATTATTAGTAATAATGCACTCACACTCTCTTTTATGTTATTTAAGTTCACATATATTGGTGCGAAAATATTTTTTTCGCCTGTTCGTAGCGATCTACGGTGTCAATATCCATAAATTTCAACTGATTTTCCTCTTCGACAATTTGACCACGGTACACTGGCAAGTGAAATAAGGATCGCGCTCCGGCATCCCCTTCCAAAGCAGCCGCCGCTGGCCACATTCCTCGCCCCAAAATAACAGGAGGCTTCGGCATCCCCTTATCCCCGCTGGCGATATAATCGTAGCCCGCTTCCTTATTAAACGTATTCGTAAGGCGAAATAACATCTGTCCATCTACGAAAGGCTGATCCGCCAACAGAACTAAGATGCCATCTGCACCCATCTCTTCCGCCACCTGGATCCCCGTGCGTAGCGAGTGCGCCATCCCGCTTTCAGCATCCGCGCATATCTCAATCCGGCATCTGCCCAATAATATATGCATGTGAGCTTCTTCTGGTAACCAATCCAAGGAATCCCCAACACGCACGACAATAACCACACTATGCAGTTCGGAATGAAGAGCTTGCAGCAGAGCAACACCGCCAAGTCGTACGCCTTCAGCCATTTCTAGCGACTGCTTCGCTGTCCCCATCCGTTTGCTGCTGCCTGCAGCCAAGTACACACCAACGATTTTCTTCTTCACAATGCTCACCAAGGGCGGCAGCTTTGGATATCTCGCCCCATGGCTACAGAGGAGGTCCACTCTCCAGTCGTGCGAACACCACGCTTCATACGTATCAATTCAGCTACTATGCTGACTGCATTTTCGACAGGGCCTTCCGAGCCAATGTTTAAACCAACGGGATAATGCAGCCAATCCGGCCGCTCTAGTCCTTCAAGCATCCTCTCCGTTCGATCCCTCGAACCCATGATACCGAGGTAGCGCAGGGTTGACTCCATAGCTCCCCGCACAAATGCTGCATCCTTCTCAAACTGGTGACTCATCACGATGACATAATCCTGCGCATTCATCTTTAGTTGTTCCACTAATTGTTCTGGAAAAGCTACGACCGTCTCCGATTCCGGAAAACGCTCCACATTGCAGAAAGCTTCGCGCCAGTCCGCTACCACCACGCGAAACCCAACACTTGCCGCCATTTGAGCAAGCGGAATCGCATCTGGATTCGCCCCAAACACAATTACCCTCGGCTTCGGCGTAAACAACGAGGCGTATACAGCGTGTCGGTCTGAAGGCACACCCTCATCGGGATGACACAACGTATACGTTATATTCGAATACCCATCCGAGTATGTGCGAAGTAGGTTCACGGCCACCCCGCGATCCAAGCTAGCTTTCACCACCAGCAAGTTAACAAGCAGCTCCCCCGAAACAGGCTCCAGCAGGATACGAATCAACCCGCCGCACCCAATCGTTTCACCCCAGCCGAAATCATCTGCCGGTCTCATGTCGTATTCCACCATTTGCGGTTTTTGCGACTCCCATACAGCAGATACGTATGCGGACAGATCCGCTTCCAAACAGCCGGGAGAAATACTGCCTAGCGAGCTTTCATCCGCCATCAGCAGCATAACCGCCCCTTGCTTGCGATAAGCATGACCTTCCACATGAATGACCGTCGCTAATACACGCGCCTGAGCATTACTCTCGACCGCTTGCAAAATGTCATAAGCCTCCATCACTCATCGCACCTCGCCTTATGGATTTATCGTCCTACCAGCCGATCGCTAAACCGTCGCCCCGAGGATCCGCAGCACCGCTCATAAAACCTTTCTCATCAATCACAATGCCCTGCGCTTGCCCCATAATCCCATCCCAAGGGTTCACAGGTTCAACACGATGCCCCCACCTTTTCAAACGCGCATACACATCGCCATCCAGACGGTGCTCGAGCTTCAGCGCATCGCCATCTTCCCCCCACGTACGGCCGTATACCCAACGCGGTAGCGATATGGCTTCTTGAATGGACAATCCATAATCGAGCACGCCTGTCAAGATGGACAGCTGTGTTTGCGGTTGACCTTCTCCACCCTGTGTACCGAAAAGCATGTAAGGTTTCCCCGCTTTGCTCACCATGGCAGGCATTAACGTATGAAATGACCTTTTGTTCGGCTCTAGAACGTTCGCGCATGCGGGATCCAGCGAGAAATAAGAACCTCGATTTTGCATAATAATGCCCGTATCGCCTGGCACATAAGCAGCACCGAAGTCGAAATACAAGCTTTGTATAAACGAGACCGAGTTCCCTTCATCATCAACAACAGCCGCATAAGCCGTATCCTGCCCGATCGCTGGTGATAGGTGTTCACTCACCTTGAAAGGTTCCGCTTGTATCTCATTCCAGAGCTCCGCCGCATAGGATTTAGAAAGCAAACGCTCCAGCGGAATTTCCCGAAAACGGGGATCCGTCAAGTAAAGATCACGGTCTTTGAACGCCTTTTTGATCACTTCTGACATCATATGATAAAAATTCGCGGAGGCCCGCGGAACCGCACTAACCTCTATATTTTCCAGCATATTCATCATCATTAGCGCTGTGAATCCTTGTGAATTCGGCGGCATTTGATAAATCTCATATCCACGGTATGTTGTTGAAAGCAGTTCCACCCATTCTCCCGAATAAGTACGGAAATCATCTTCCTGCAGCAATCCACCATCCCGCTGAATGTTATCAACAACCTTTTGCATGAAGGAACCCTTATAAAAGGCCTCTCTACCTTCAAGTTGAACGATACGTAACGTTTGGGCCATGTCTTTCTGAACAAGACGATCTCCTTCCTTCAAAAGCTCGCCGTTCGCCATATACAAGGCACTCAGCTGCTCAGAAGCCCGAATGAAAGCCTCGTCCTTACGCATCCAAAAAAGCAAATTGCGCGAGATAGGAAAACCATTTTCCGCATAAGCAATAGCTGGGTCGAGCAGCTTCTCCCACGGCAGCTTCCCGTACTTCTCCCATACTTGCCACCAGGCATCGACCATGCCCGGAACAGTTATCGCGCTTAGAATTCCTCTTTGCGGAATCGTATTTAACCCTTTATCTTTGTAAAAATCAGGCGTCGCCAGCGCAGCTGACTTCCCGCTTCCATTAAAGCCCGTAAAAGTACCCGTCGCTGCATCATGCATGAGGAAAAAGGCATCCCCGCCAAGCCCCGTCATGTGCGGGTAGACGACTCCTAGCGTCGCACTGATCGCAATCGCGCTATCGAATGCATTGCCTCCCTGCTGCAAAATGGCACTCCCCACACTGCTAGCCAAATAATGAGGCGTAGCAATCATAGCACGCTCGGCTCGCGGCATGATGTTTAACATGGCAGCTCCTCCTCTTTACGAGCATATAACGTTAACGCGGCTTGCAAAGCCTTGCCGACAGTAATATCGGCGCCGTGCCATAGGAGAACGGCTTCCAGTGCACCAAGCACGTGGAGAACGTTTTTTTGATTACAGCTAAAGCCCATCGTGCCGATTCGCCAAATTTGACCCTTCAGCGGTCCGAAAGAACTGGCGATTTCAATGCCGAAACTATTTAACAGCATCGACCGCACAGATTCACCAGCGATTCCATCTGGAATACGGATGCAGGTCACAACTGTCAGCTTACAATCCGGATTCCCATATAGCGATAAGCCCATTGCTTGAAGGCCTGCAACTAATGCAGCCTCATGGCACTGATGACGACGATATCGATTTTCTAGGCCTTCCTGCAGGACAAGACGCAAGCCCTCGCGCAAAGCGTACAACATCGAGGTTGCCTCCGTATGATGATTGAGCCGTTTCGGACTCCAATAGTCCTGAAGCTGGCCCAGGTCGAAATAGTTGCTCGCGACTGGCTTGCCAGCTGACACCGCCGAACCTTTCTCACGGAGTCCTCGTTCAATGGTTTTACGTCGCATAACCTTGGCTTCGACTCGCTCATTATACGTAATTGGCGACATGCCGGATGGGACGGATAGACACTTTTGCGTTCCGCCAATAACAGCATCCAGCTGCCATTCGTCTGTCTTAACCGGGACACCGCCAATCGTAGCGACGGCATCCACAACAAGCAGGGCATCCACTTCACGGCAGGCTGCTCCGATGCCATCAAACGGTTGGATACAACCCGTGGATGTTTCGCCGTGGACGATCGCAACGATACTCGGTTTTTCCCGGTGTATGGCAGCGATGATCTCCTCTGGATCGAACACCGTGCCCCATTCTTTCTCCAGCAGGACAACCTCCGCACCGCAGCGCTCCGAGATTTCCACAAGCAGATTGCCAAAGCGGCCATAAATAGGAACAAGTACCTTGTCCCCCGGTTCAATCACACTTACCAAAACTGCCTCAATCCCTGAACGTGAGGTGCCATCTATTGGATAAGCCCATTGATTTTGTGTTTGAAAAACATCACGAAGCATTTCCATCGTCTCATTCATCAGTTCAGTGAATTCAGGATCGAATTGTCCCAGAATCGGATAAGACATTGCCCGCAGTACCCGCGGGTCGACCTCCACAGGTCCTGGGGTCATTATAGTTCGCAGCGAGGGCGACAAGTCTTTATAAGATTTCATCTACTTTCCCCCCATAGCCATATTGGTATAACACATGCACCAGTGCTTGGAACCCCGCGACCAGTTCGGTCGGTTCCGTAAACTCATCAGGACTGTGGCTAATGCCAGCGCGACTTGGAACGAAGATCATCGCTGTCGGACATATCGGCCCGAACAACTGAGCATCATGTCCTGCCCCGCTAGGCAGCCGCATACTCTGGAGCCCATAGGTATCACAGGCAGCTTCAATTTCTGCCGAAATCCCTTCATGCATAGCCACAGGCGAAGCATGTAAATTTTCAAGCGTATCTATTTGAAGATCTCTTCGCTTCGCGATTACTTCAAACTCAGCTAATAATCTCGCACGAAAAGCATCCATCTTCCACTCGTCAGTATGCCGAATATCCAGCGTAAATTCAACTTCCCCCGGTACCACATTCGATGTTCCCCGCTTCACTTCCAAACGACCAACGGTAGCTACAAGCGGTTCCCCATCTTCCAGCGCCATCCGCTCTGTCAGAGCCACCATTTCCGCAGCTCCTGCAAGAGCATCCTTTCGCATCGTCATCGGAGTCGTCCCGGCATGATTCGAGGTGCCCGTTACAACTACCGTTAACCTAACTTGACCTACGATAGCTGTAACAACGCCAATTTGCTTCTGCTTATACTCCAGGACAGAGCCTTGCTCGATATGAATCTCAATATACGCTCCTATATCTTCGCGCTTCGCAGGGTGTTCACTTACACTCACAGTGTCGAATCCAGCTTGCTGCATTGCCCCAAGCAGAGTCACACCTTCAAAATCAGCAATCCCTGAGACTCCAGTCAGCGACCTCACACCCGTCACATTTCCAGAGCCCCAATAAGCCAACGGGAAGCGACTTCCCTCTTCCTCACAAAATGAAACCACTTCAAGAGTTCGTTTTGGAGTTCCATAAACAGTCTTCAAATAACCAAGTGCCATCATGGAGGCCACTATGCCGTATGCCCCATCGTATTTACCGCCGTTTTTTACCGTGTCTACATGAGAACCTGTGAGAACTGACTTCAAAGCATGCTTGCTCCCTCGCAATTTTCCAAATACATTACCAACGGTATCGAAGCCTGCTTCCAGCCCCAGCTCGTGCATTTTTTGGTTTAGAGCCTGCTGCGCCTGCAGCCATGGCTGCGTATATAACAAACGGGTGACTCCCCCCTCTGGGTCAGCGCCATACGAGGAAAGCCATTCCAGTACTTCGAGCATCTGCTCTGCATATTGTGTCAGCAAATCCAGCGAGTTCGGTGTCATTTTAGCCACCGTCTTCACCTCCGATCACTGCTGCGTGGCGCAACCAAATCCCATCTCGGTCTGCTTTCTCCGCTCCCCCTTCACCAAGCTCATACACCTTAGCACCTCGCACGAAAGTCGCCCTCACTCGACATCCGAACGCTTTCCCTACATAAGGACTATGTTTATGGCGGTAAAGGAGATCACTATCCTGAAGTGAATAGCTCAGCTTCATATCTACTAAAGCAAAATCAGCATCCGCACCTAAAGCGATTTCACCTTTGCGGGGATGCAGCCCAAACCGCTTTGCTGGCTCAAGGGATAGCATCCGCGATACCATAGTTAGCGGTACCTCTCTGCGTAGGTAGCCTTCGTCCAGCATAATCTCCAGCGAGCTTTGCGCGCCGGATATCCCGCCCCACGCCTCGAAGAAATCCCCTTGCTTCATATGAGTAGGGCAAGGCGAGTGATCCGAGGCGAGGATGTCCAACTGCCCCTCTGCCAGCGCCGCCCACAGCTGAGCTTGATCTTCCGATGTGCGCAGCGGAGGCGCACATTTGGCAACTGATCCAAGCCGCTCCAAGTCGGCGCTAGTAAGCACTAAGTAATGCGGACACGTTTCCACCGTGACGTCCAGTCCTTTGGCCTTCGCCTCCGTGATGGCCTGCACAGCTTCCGCGCTGCTAATATGCACGAAGTGCAGCTTGCAGCCCGTCTCCTCGGCGTAGAACAGTGCGCGATTCACCGCTTCCAGCTCCGCTGCAATCGGTCTCGTCGCGACGAAGTCCAACGCCCCGCGTCTGCCTTCCGCGAGTGCCTGCGCAGCCAGCTTGGATACGATCTCCTCGCTTTCAGCGTGAAGTGCGAGCACTAGCCCCAAGCGGGCAATTTCTTTCATCCCTTCGTAAAGGGTCAGGTCGTCTACCTCAGCGAAAATATCTTCCCCTTCTCCACCAGGACAGGACATGAACGCCTTAAATCCAATGACGCCAGCTTCCGCAAGCTCTTGTAGATTGCCCACATTGCCTGGAACAAGCCCACCCCAAAGCGCATAATCGACCAAGGAATGTCCTTCAGCCGCTGCCAGCTTCCGCTCAAGCGCACTTAGCCGAACCGTAGGAGGCACGCCATTCAGTGGCATGTCAATATATGTCGTGCATCCGCCAGCCGCGAGCGCCGCTGATCCGGTAGCAAACCCTTCCCAGTGGCCGAGTGCTGGTTCATTGAAATGAACATGCGCATCAACCATCCCCGGCATAATGTGCAAATGTTCCGCATCATAGACAGGTGTATCCTCCGAGTACGCGAGGTTTTCGCCTAGAGCAGCAATTTTGCCACCTTGAATACCGATGTCTAACTGGCGTACTTCCTCTCTCAGGACTACGGTACCTTTTCGAATTACGAGGTCAAATTGGTTAGTCATACGAATCCCTCCCTCGGAGTCTTTCATGCTGCAGCCATCCTGCAGCGTTAACTTCCTCGATATGTGTTATAACCCCATGGCGCAATTAGAAGCGGCACATGATAATGAGCATCTCTGGTCGATATACCAAACCGAACCGGTACTTGATCCAGGAAAGCAGGCTCTGAGAGCTCAGTGCCAATTCCTCTGAAATAATCTCCTATATGAAAGACTAGCTCGTAAATTCCCGGTATAAAATCATCCCCGCTAAGCATCGCTCCCTGAACGCGGCCGTCCGCGTTCGTTACTTCCGAGCGAAGCAGTTCTGTGCGCCCGTCTTGGAGACGAAACAAATCAATCTTCACTCCTCTAGCCGGTCGTCCACTGCTAATATCCAGTACGTGCGATGTTAAACCAACGCTCATAGTCCCTCCAGGTCATTCTTTGTCATGGAAAAGCCTTGGAAACCATACGGCGGTCTAGGCTCTGTAAACACCTTACCTTCACCAACGGAAGCTTGCTCCAAAATCGTTTCCCACGTGCGATTGTTAGACTCAAAGCGAATTTCTTTTAATTGAGGAAAACGAGTGAGCGAGCGCTGCCCGATTCGATAAATAAGATTTTGAATCGACGGTGAATGCTGCTCATGGAATACGGTATGCGCAATATCACGAATTTGCTCAGCAGCCACATAGCGTCCAAGGTCAGAGTCTAGTGCATCCGCCACTTCTTCATAGCTCCAAGCCATATCTAAGAAAATAAATAAAGGACGGTCAAAAGATTCAGGAAGCGTCGTATACTCATCGCGAACGAAGCCCGCAAAGGAACTTCCTTTCACCTTAATCAGCTTTAAGTCAGCGATGCCGCCTGCATGTTCCACGACAGTTATTCCCTCGTCTGTGCGTACGACTTCAACCAGCGCGGTCGGATGTTCATTTTGCGAATAACGGTATACGAGATCACTACCTTCAAATCCTTTTGCGCCAGGAACCGGCAGCACTTCGAAAGATACTTGATCTGCCGTCATCTTCACACCTGTCATCTGTGGGTACGTCTCTAGGAAGTGGCGTCCGGCGAACTCTAGAAACCCTTCAGCAGTTGCGCCTTCATACTCGCCAGCTTTGCGCAGGATGAAATTCTTCATCGAGTCTGTGGCAACAACCATCGAGTTATCCCCTTCTGTGAAAGAGGTAAAAAACTTCTCTCCGCTAACCGCCACCTTGATATTCATCCCGAACAGCACATTATCTCGTCCCGTAAAGCCCGACTCCGGTATTAATGTCAGATTCGTCAGCGGCTTTGCATATGAACGATATACCCATACATCACCCTTGCCGTAATACATGATTCTCTCCGATCGGTTCGCTTGCTTCATCGCTTTCGCCTCCGCTTCATTGACTAACAGTGCCTCTAGGCGAAACCGCCCAATTTTACAAACCTCCTGCAAAGCTTTCGCAAGCTCGTCTTCCTTATTTCGATGTATCCGGGTGTGAATCGCTTCTCGAATGGTCTCTTTGGTCTGGCCCTTTACAGCCATAATAAAAGGAAACTGAAAGGTTTCCGTGTACCGCTTGTTGTAAGCTAGAAATTGTTCATATTCTTCAGCTGTTAGTTGGTTTAAACCGGCCCCGGACTGCTCCTGTACAGATTGATCTGTCATCCGCACTCGCGTTCCTAAGTCTGGGTGCGCTCTAAGCAGCGCAAGCTGCTCCACCCGCTCAGCAAGCCAAACCTCACGTTCAAAAGCACTGATCAATTCCTTCTCCGTCGCAAAAGGCCGCGAGCTCCATGCCCGCTCTGCCACCCATGGCGAGTGCTCAAATAGAGGGCCGAACCAATCGATGAAATCTTCTTGATTCAATTCATTCACTTTATGCAGCGTCAGCTTCACTACCCGTCACCTCTATTTCTCTGAAAATTCCAACCATTCTTTATCAAGATTTGTTTCATTGTAAATGCGCTGTGTATCATGGTCAATTTATATGAAAGAAGTTTGTAAACTTTCATAACATCAGTAACTTTTTTTGTGAGCCTGCACCTTTTCGTGTCATCATTAAAATAAACCTAGCCTACGACTAGGTTCTCTACAATTTGTTCTCGGGGATAAATAAGCAAGCCAGATGATCTTATTCCGGCCAACTTCGCGATTTTTTGTGAGATAAGACCACACAGCGTGCTTATCTGCTGCAATTCCTTACCTTCTGGGCTCAAGAACGAACAATAAGCACCCGTAACTTGCTTATGCCTGTAAACAGCAGCAATTCGAACAAATAAGCATTTTTAGCTGCTCTATTCCGAGTACATGGAACCCCTCATAGGCTCTCGCGATTACACATCTCATGTTGTAAATAATGCAACAATTCACAAGCCAAATAGCAATTTTGCTATTTGAAGTTGCAGTTCGTACAACATTTCGATCCCATTTATTGCAAAATGGCCTTATAAGGTAATTATTGTTGTACTTGATGCAACAACCGGTGAGAAAAGCGGAATTCAGGTAGAAATTGTTGCACTTTATACAATATGTAGCTGAAAGGATAAACAAGGGAAAATCTTCGCTTAGCCTAGAGTCAAAAAAATACACCTCGGCTCTCTGGTTCATAGGGCAGCTTAACGCTTCCATTTGACCATTTCCAGCTAAGGTGTATGTTTCATATCTTTGCAAGACGTATGTTTGTTATCTTTACAGCTGTATGCTTGTTATCTTTGCAATAAGCAATTACGACTGCATGGTTCCTTCTTTGCGGTACTGATTTGGCGCTATGCCTACTACTTTTTTAAAGGCTGTACTGAAATAATGCTGGGAGTCATAACCGACTTTTTCGGAAATTTCAATAATCGTCATATCCGTTGTACTCAGGTAATGAATCGCGTGTTTAATACGCGTATGAGTGAGCATATTCACAAAAGGTATACCTAGTTCTTGTTTGAATATTCTTCCCAAATACACAGGGGAAACCTTCATTTCATTGGCGATCATTTCCAACGTTATTTCCGGGTCGCTATATCTCTGTGCAATGTAATCCTTCGCCAGACGAACAAAAGGAGACAGATGTGCTTCTTTATATAAGGAAGTTCTCGCCTGCTGGTACACGTTAGAAACACCCGTAACGCCCTCTATGCCCTTCAGGAATTGAGAAGCTATGGATATTTTCAAATACGTTTGCACAGCCGCATCAATTTTCTCGATATCATCTGCGGGAACCGGTTCCCATACCAATACAACCAGCATCCCCAAATGGTCTCGAAATTTGACCAGCGTGTAGGGAGATAACAGCTCTTCAACGATATTCTCAATGGCAAACAAGTAAAGCTGACGGTCTCTTTCAGATAAAAGTTCCTTACCTCTTGAATTCCCGGACCATTGAATAACACCTAGCGTACTCGGCGCTCGATCGGGCATCTTCAGAAACGCAAGCTGCTCTCTGATCTCAACCTCACTAAGTCCCCCATCCATCCATTCCAGGCAGAATCGTTCTCTTAATAGCGAGAAGTTCCTTTCGATCTGTTTGGAAGCCATTTGCAGATGCTCTTCTTTCTCCAAAGAAGAAGCCATTTGCTTTGTTATTTTCGTCAAAACATCTGCAAGCTGCGCAGGATTCACCGGTTTGAGGATATAATCATCCACATTTAGGCGAATGGCTGCTTGCGCATAGGTAAACTCATCATGTCCGGTTATGATGATAATCTTGCAATCCGGCAGCTCCTCACGAATATGCTTGATCAAAGACATACCGTTCATTATGGGCATATTGAGATCAACAAGCAGGATATGAACACTATGCTTACGTGCCAGCTCTAAAGCCTCTTCGCCATCCTCAGCCTCTGCCACAACCTCCAAGCCAAGCTGCTGCCAGTTCAAAGAACTTAGTATGCCTTCACGAATGATCGATTCATCATCTGCAATCAATACTTTCCAGGGCGGACTTACGATCATACGGACACCTCTCTTTTTAATACTGGATGTGTAATCGTTACGGTTGTTCCCACTCCCTTTTTGCTTTCAATGGATACCCCATAAGCTTCTCCGAAGCTGATCACAATTCGTTCATGTACATTCGTTAATCCATACCCCTCACCCGATTGAGGATTTGTTACAATAAATGACGATTCCTGCAAGCTTACGGGCGGCGCATCCTGCTTATACTCACTTGCTGCCGGATTCGATTTAGAAGCAGCCGCCTCCAAGGTTCGCCTTAATCGCTCCAGCTTTTCCTCGGACATTCCTGCTCCGTTATCGCTAATGGTGATGACCACTTTTTCATTCTCATTCCGAGCGTGTATGTCGATATTACCAGGTCCACGGCGCTCTTTTATCCCATGATAAATGGCATTCTCGACAATCGGTTGAAGAATTAACTTGAGCACATAAAGTTGATGGAGCGAAGGGTCAATGACAATGGAATAATTCAATTTTTCCTTATACCTTGTTTTTTGAATGATGAGATAGCTCTTCACGTGCTCAAATTCTTCCATAAGCGTAATGACTTCATTTCCCTTGCTAAGGCCTATGCGAAAAAGCCTTGATAGGGAATCGACCACTTCTGTAACTTCATGCGCCCCGCTTTTACGAGCTAACCATAGAATCGTATCGAGTGTGTTGTATAAAAAATGCGGTTTAATTTGCGCTTGCAGACTTCGCAGCTCCGCTTCCCTCTTTTGCCGCTGCTCCTTTTCGACCAAACCGATCAGCTTCGTAATTTGCATCAGCATATGATTGAAGCTTCGCCCCAGCATGCCGACTTCATCTGTTCTTTCATCCTTGAAGCGGATAGACAGATTACCATCCTCGGCTCTCCTCATGAAGGACGTTAGCTGCCAAATGGGGAAAGAGATGGTATAGGATAAATAATAAGAAGCCGCAATACCAAGCAAGCATACAACGAAAACAAACATGATCAAATAAAGGCGGATTTCTCGGACCTCTCGGACCGTCTCTTGGGTTGAAAATACTCCTACTGTCGTCCAATTCGTAAAGGCTGATTTCCGATAAATGAACTGCATGTAGGTGCCATCGATCGTTTTTGAAAAAGTACCCGCGGGATTCTCGTCAATCCAGTTTCGCTGAAACTTGCTCACAAGAGGATGCTCCGGTGTATAGATACTTTCGCCTTTATTATCGATAACCATCAAGTAGCCCGATTTCCCCAAGCTTACGTCCTGTACGGTTTCTGCGATGACTCTAAGTTTTAAATCAATAAGAATGACACCTTTGACCGCTTGGGTTTCGGGATCCAGAATCGCCCTGACCACGGAGACAATATCCTCATCCTTGTAGTCAACGTGCGTGGTAACATTTCTTCCCGAGGGATGGCCCACAATGCTGAATATCCCTTTTTGATCAACAGCTTCCTTATACCAACTTTCTTCGGTTAAGCTCCGGGTTGTTCGGGCGTACATTTCGTTACTGAGGTAATCCCCCTTTGCATTCACCACCAGGATACCCGCTACTTCGGAATAAAGGGTTGTAAATCCTTGAAGGAATATCCGCATATCGTAGGTCTCAGATGCCTGCATGGCTGGCTCACCGCTTAGAAACCGCCTGACTTGTGGGTTAAAGGAAGTGAAATAGGTAATATTCTGCAAATTCCCCGCATACGCTTCCAGCGATTTATTCACATTTCCGATTAATTGAGACGTATGCTCATTAACCTGTTTTTCGATAATGCGATCAGTCGCTAATGCAATCAGAATACCCAGACAAATAGCCGGCAAAATGCTAATTAGTAAGAAGTGCATGATTAACTTATAACGGATTGGCCAGTTATTCAGTGTAATCCATTTGAACATCTTCATGCGCTTCACCTCATCATTTGCCTCTAAGCTGTCATTTGGCATAATAGATATCGACATTTTCTTTTGTCACGATTGTAATTCCTGTATCCACGTAGGTAGGAACAAGCGGCTCCTTGGCATTTTGCAGCGGTAAATGCGATTTCTGAGCTTCCTTTTGTAGATGGAGTAAATGCATAAGCGACCAATACCCCATATTCCAGGTACCTTGTGCAAGCGTTGCTGAAATGGTCTCGTTCTTCACCATATCAAGTGTCCCTTTATCGGTATCAAATCCAATAATTTTCACTTGTGAAAGCCGATTCAAGCTTTTTACTGCATTACCTACACCCACACCGCCATTGGCCTCAGTAGCAAATATACCGTTCAAATCCGGATGATCCTTGAGTACTTTAGCGGCAATCCGTTCGGATGCCAATTGATCCCCTTTACCATCTTCTATCGCTATAATTTGGAGATTGGGATAGCTGCTTCGGATTGTATCCTGAAATCCAGCCATGCGATCCTGGTGATTTAGTTGATTAGGCAGCGTAATAATCGCAAGCTTCCCCTGGGTCCCGGTCAACTCAGCCATTTTGTGAGCTGCGCTTACGCCAGCATTATAATTATTCGTTCCCAGAAAAGAGTAGGCTTCACTCTTAGGTGCGCCAGAATCGAATAATACGACAGGTATGCCCGCTTCGACAGCTTTATTAATGGTCACAACGAGTGCGTTCGGATTGATCGCTGAGACCGCAATTCCTGCCGGCTTCTTGGCAATTACTTGTTCCAAAACCGTTATCTCTTCGTACACATCGTACTGAGTAGCGCCTCGATACTCGACGGAAACATTCAATATCTTCGCAGCATCCTCGAAGCCTTTGAGACAACTTTTCCAATAATCAATGCCGGACTGGAAGTTGACCATTACATACTTCTCTTCGATGTTTCCTTGGAGACCGCGATTCATTTGCTTAAGCGATTGATCCGTAGACTCGCGGTATTGATAAAAATAAAGGAAAAGCAAAAAAGTTGCGATCAGTATCGCATACACCATCAACAGCTTTTTCATACTTGTTCCTCCTATAACCTTCTGCACACAGATGAGCTCTATATGTCATTCGATCTTAATTGAAATTTACCGATTAATTCATCTAGTTCTTCCGCCATCCCGCTTAAAACGTTGGCAGAGGACACGATTTCTTCCATACTCGCAAACTGCTCTTCCATGTTTATGGACACTTCTTTCGTTCCCGAAGCCGTGTGCTTGGCCACATCTTCTATCGAACGAAGAACTTCTAAAGCTGTTTGCGATTTCTGAGAAATGTCTGAGGATTGCAGGGATACCTGGCTTATTTGCACGCTAACCTCTTCGATTTCTTTTTTTATTCGTTCAAACGCCACGTTCGCTTCATTGACAACTGAAATCCCTGTGCTCACTTCTTGTGAACCTGCCTCACAGGAATGTGCGACTTCGCCCATTTCCTCTTGTATCGCATTCACCAATCTCGCTACTTCATCTGCAGCCTCAGTTGTTTGCTTAGATAAATGACGAACTTCTTGAGCAACAACCGCGAAGCCTTTGCCCGCTTCACCTGCTCTAGCCGCTTCAATCGAAGCGTTAAGCGCAAGTAAATTGGTTTGTCTGGAAATATTGGCAATCAGATCGTTCGCGGCAAGGACATGCATGACGTGTGTACCTAAGCGCCCAACGGAATCCGAAAGCACTTTCATTTTATTATAAATGGCGTTCATTTGGCTAATGGATAATTCGATAGAGGCCGTCCCCCTACTAACAGCTGCCAATGCGTGAGACGACGTTTCATTCGTTAATCCCGTAATCGAGGCAATTTGCTGTACGGAATGATCCATTTGAGCAAGGAAAGAGACACCCGTCATCATCTGTTGTACCTGAGATTCGGAGCCTGCGGAAATCTCTGTCACAACCGTTGTAATCTGCTCCGAAGCTTTGCTCAAATGCTCGGTATTACCGCTGAGCTCTTCTGCTGCTGCAGATACATGCTTCGCATGATCGTCAACCTGGCTAATGATTTTAAACAAATTGCCTTTCATTTGATTGAAAGCCTCCGCCAAGTCATGAAGCTCATCACGGCTGCGGACTCTAATATCTCGGCCCGTTAAATCACAAGAAGCTATATCTCTCGCCGCTTTAACAATCGTCCTGAGAGGGGCAATAATCATTCTAGAAACCATCCATCCTATGGCTAACGCGATCACTAAAGCCGTGATGCTTACCCATATGAGCTTGTAAATGGTTTGATCCATCACATTGCCATTTTCCACTTTCTTCAATTCCATGATGTTCTTTTGCTTTTTCTGAATCTTCTCAGCAAGCTTGGTTAAATTTTGAGTGAGGGGTACGGTCCTTTGAAAACTGGATTTCGTCTTCTCAAGATCATGCACCAATCCGGCAATCGTCTCGATTGACTCACCCATTACCTTATAGTAAGTTTGATCTTCCGCATTCTCGTCGATACCCTTGATGTCTTGCACCAAAGCATTAAGCTTCTGATTGCTTTCGAGAATTGCTTGAACTTTCTCCGGAGAAGGTTCAATGACATAACTGGACATAAGGCTATACTGCAATTGTGTTTGGTATTGGATATCTGAAGCAAGCTGCAGAATTATGGCATTATGATTTAATAAATTCACATAGGATAAGTTAATTTTTTTCAGAAAAAAGTAAGATAATCCGCTCGTCACTGCGACTAATAAAGCGATAACCACAAAGGCTATCATCAGTTTTGAACGCAAAGAAAAAGAGAGCACCTTGAAGTGATTACCTCTTAGCCATGTCATACGTTTACTCATCATTTATCCCCCACTCCGTAGGTGTAAGCCGCAAATAAGACTCTCCTTTTCAGGAAAAGTCTTATTTGATCCTCTATTGCCTAGTTATCTCACTAAGCAGTTTTTGATTTATTGTAAATATCAAAACCTACTGCAAATAACAACACCAGTCCCTTGATACCCTGCTGCCAGTCAATACCTAAGCCGACTAAGGACATCCCATTGTTCATGACACCCATCACAAGTCCACCGATGATAGCCCCAATAACCGTACCAATGCCACCAGTCGCGGAAGCACCGCCAATGAAGCACGCAGCGATGGCATCTAGCTCAAAGTTTACCCCCGCTTTAGGCGTAGCCGCATTTAACCTTGCCGCAAATACGAGACCGGATAGCGCTGCCATGACCCCCATATTTACGAACACCCAGAAGGTCACATGCTTCGTTTTGATTCCTGATAATTTAGCCGCTTTTTCACTTCCGCCAAGCGCATAAATATGTCGACCCATGACCGTTTTATTCATAACGAAGGAGTAAATCACAACAAGCACAAACAAAAGAACCAGGATGTTAGGAATACCTTCATAAGTGGCCAGTACATACGTAAATACGTTAATGATCAGGACCATGACGGCAATTTTAGCAATCAACCATCCCATCGGCATAACATCAAAGTTATATTTGACTTGATTCTTTCTTTTTCTAAGCTCACTCCACACCAAAATAAGGGATAATACAACTCCGATGATCAGTGTAGTGTTATGCATTGTGCTTCCATTTAATACATCAGGTATAAAGCCTGAGCTGATTTTCTGAAAAGCCTTCGGAAACGGTGCGATAGACATCCCCTTCAAGACGATCATCGTCAACCCCCGGAAGAGGAGCATCCCCGCCAGCGTAACGATAAAAGATGGAATTCTCACATAGGCGACCCAAAAGCCCTGCCACGCCCCTACCAATGCTCCAATGACCAAAGAAATGATAACTGCTAAGACAAAAGGAACTTTCATATCGACCATCAGAACGGCTGACACAGCCCCTACAAAAGCGGCTACAGATCCTACAGATAAGTCGATATTCCCCGTGATAATGACCAATAACATGCCAATCGCGAGCACCAAAATGTAACTATTTTGCAAAATCAAGTTCGTCACATTCAGAGATTTTAACAGTACCCCATCCGTCATGATTTGAAAAAATACCGTAATTAAGACTAGTGCTATAATCATGCCGTATTGACGGATGTTGCTTTTAAACATTTTACTCAGTGTTTCCATGCATGTGTCCCCCTGCCCTCGTTATGCACTTCATGATTTCTTCCTGTGAAGCTTTCTCTTTACTTAATTCGCCAACCATTTTCCCCTCATTCATCACGTAGACACGGTCACACATACCCAGAATTTCGGGAAGCTCCGAGGAAATAAGCAGGATGCCTTTGCCCTCCATTGCTAATTGATTGATGATCGTATAAATCTCATATTTGGCCCCCACATCGATACCCCGTGTTGGTTCATCAAGAATGAGAATATCCGGCTCTGAAAAGATCCATTTGCTTAAAACGACCTTCTGTTGATTGCCACCGCTCAAATTCCCTGTTTTCTGTAAAATGCTCGGTGTCTTAATATTCATCTTTTGGCGAAAGCTCTCCGCGTGGACAACTTCTTCATTCTCATTGACGACCTTATTTTTCGAAATCTTATCCAGTCTGGCCAGCGTTATGTTTCTTTTAATATCGTCAATCAAGATTAATCCATAGTTCTTGCGGTCTTCCGTCACATAAGCAACACCATGATGAATGGCCTTATCAATCGTTGGCAGGTGAATTTCCTTGCCATCTTTATATAAATGACCGCTGATTTTCTTCCCATAGGATTTGCCGAAAATACTCATCGCCAGTTCCGTTCTACCTGCTCCCATTAATCCCGCAATGCCGACAATTTCACCTTTACGAATGTTCAAATTGACTTGATCGATGACTTTACGATTGTCTTGCAGAGGGTGATAAACATTCCAATCCTTTACTTCAAACAGCGTCTCACCGATTTGCGGCTCCCTCATGGGGTAACGATGTGTTAAATCCCGGCCTACCATGCCTTTAATAATGCGGTCTTCCGTAATTTGGTCTTTCCTCATATCCAACGTTTCTATGGTTTGACCATCCCTAAGAATGGTAATCGAATCCGCCACCTTAGAAATTTCATTTAATTTGTGGGAAATCAGAATAGAAGAGATTCCTTGTTTCTTAAATTCCAGCAATAAATTCAGCAGATTATCGCTATCCTCTTCGTTCAAAGCAGCTGTAGGTTCATCCAAGATCAGCAGCTTTACCTTCTTTGATAACGCTTTTGCGATTTCCACCAATTGCTGCTTGCCGACACCTATATTGATCGTCAATGTTGTGGGCTGCTCACTTAATCCAACCTTTTGCAGTAGTTCCCTTGTCTTCACAATGGTATCATTCCAATTGATGATCCCTCGTGAGGTTTGTTCATTCCCCAAAAAGATATTCTCTGCAATCGATAAATAGGGAATAAGCGCTAATTCTTGGTGAATAATAACGATCCCCAAATTCTCACTTTGTTTGATATCTTTGAACTCACAAACTTGACCCTTGAACAGAATATCGCCATCATAGGATCCGTGTGGATATACGCCGCTTAAAACTTTCATAAGCGTGGACTTGCCTGCGCCATTCTCACCAAGCAGGGCGTGAATCTCGCCTTCTTGAACACGTAAATTCACATTACTGAGCGCTTTCACACCCGGAAATGTTTTCGTAATATTTTTCATTTCCAATATGGCATCCGACATGCGATCACCAAGCCTTCCATGTAATAAATGATCTAGCGATAGTCACGCTCGGCTATCACTAGATCATTTAGGTAGTTCCTAGGTTGACAATTATTTACCTAATTTATCTTTTGTGTAGTAGCCGCTGCCTACTAAGATTGATTCATAGTTGGATACATCTACGGATACTGGCTCAAGCAGGTAAGAAGGAACAACTTTAACGCCATTGTTATACGTTTTTGTATCGTTTACTTCGGGTTTGGTTCCTTTTAGAATACTGTCTGCAATCGCAACCGCTTTTTTAGCTAACTCACGAGTATCCTTAAATACTGTTTGTGTTTGTTCCCCAGAAATGAGCGATTTAACGGAAGCGAGTTCTGCGTCTTGCCCAGTAATTACAGGAAGCGCCTTGCCTGCTGTCCCATAGCCAACACCTTTAAGGGAAGATAGGATTCCGATACTGATGCCATCATAAGGAGACAACACAGCATCCACTTTATCAGAAGCATAGTTCTTACTTAGCAGATTATCCATTCTGGATTGGGCAACCGAACCATCCCATCTTAATGTAGCTACTTGCTCGAACGCCGTTTGCTTGCTCTTCACCACTAATTTACCGGAATCCAGGTAAGGCTTCAGTACGGAAATAGCTCCATCAAAGAAGAAATGTGCATTGTTATCATCAGGTGATCCAGCGAAAAGCTCAATATTGAATGGACCTTTACCCTCTTTCAATCCTAGCTTTTTCTCGATATAGGAAGCTTGCAGCACGCCAACCTTGAAATTATCGAATGTCGCATAGTAGCTCACAAACTCACTCTTTTTAATTAAACGGTCGTACGCGATAACTTCGATCTTGGCATCATGCGCTTTCTTAAGAACGTCCGTCAAAGATTCTCCGTCAATCGGTGCGATAACGAGGATATTAACACCTTTGGTAATCATATTTTCAATTTGAGCGACTTGGTTCTCAATTACGTCTTCCGCATATTGCAGGTCAGTTTTATAACCTAACTTTTCGAATTCCTTCACCATGTTAGCTCCGTCGCTCACCCATCTTTCGGATGATTTCGTCGGCATCGAAATTCCTACTTTACCTCCGGCTTTTGCATCCGTTTTGGCTGCTGCTGTCGGCGCCGCTGTGCTTGCCGCATCTTTTTGTTCCGTCGTTGCGGTTTTAGCCCCGCAAGCGGAAATCACCAACATCAAAGATAATAAAACCAAAGATACCATTTTTTTCATCTAAACTATCCCTCTCTTTGCCTCAGCTTCGTGTTTCATAGACTTAAGTATAGGGCTGAAGGCAGTCTGCGTCTTTTCAAAAAAACAACTCGTTTTTATAAATATTAAACTTATTTAAACGCTTTCATCTTGTGCCATACATAGAAAAGCCGCCAGGATATCATCCTGACGGCTTTCCTTTACACGTTTTAAGACCAATAACCAGCATGCGCGGCTGCAGCTTCTATTTCTACCTCTGGGAAAGGACCGAGCACTTGAATGGCCTTATTCCCTCTAGCAAACACCTCACGACACGGTAGATCGAGTGTTGGATTTTGTTCATCATCACCCGTCAAGATAGCTAGTTGTTTTTCCGATATTCCGTAAACGACACACCCAACGTTTCCCCAATAAATCGATCCGGCACACATTGCACAAGGTTCTGCGGACGTATACAAGGTGCACTCCCACAATTCTTTTTTGCTATACCGTTTGGAAGCTGCCTCCATCAAAGTTGTCTCCGCATGACCGGTGCAGTTCGACTCCGTAATCTCGATATTCCCCTGCTCCAGCAAAATTTCTCCATGCGGTCCAACCAATAGCGCACCAAACGGTGTATTCCCCGATTTTCTAGCTAGCAGAGATAGCTCTACACATCTTTTCAAAAATGGAATATGCCTATCACGGTCCATCACCAAGTACCTCCACCCCTTACGCTCAATATTAAAATCTTTGCTCCCGAATGTAGGGAACGCCTAGTGCTTCCGGTGCACCCGAAGGCTTATTGCGATTACGCCAACCGAGGAACATCAGAACCAGTATGGTCACGATGTACGGAATCATTTTCAGAAAATAAGAAGGGATATGACTGCCAATAAGCTGCACGCGGAACCCCAGCGTATCCAGTACACCGAAGAAATAAGCGCACACCAAAGCACGAACCGGATTCCATCTCGCGAAAATAATGAGCGCCACCGCAATCCAACCGCGCCCAGAGGTCATCCCTTCGTTCCAAGTTGGCGTGTATACGAGCAGCAAATCAGCTCCGCCAATACCGATCAACATGGAGCCAGTAATGATACAGCCGTAGCGAATCGCAATAACGGGAATACCCATAACATCAGCTGTGGCCGGGTTATCCCCCACCGCTCTTAGATGCAGCCCCCACGAAGTACGATGGATGAAGAGATGCATGACAATAACCAGTACAAAGCTAAACCAAGTAAAAAGATCCAAGTGCGCAAAAACCTTCCCAATAAACGGCACATTCTCCACCCATAGCAAATCTAGCTTTGGTACCGCTCCGGGTAATGGGATGCCGCTAACACGTTTTCCGAGATAAGCGCTAAGACCTGTACCGAAAATCGTCATGGCCAGACCGCTTACGACCTGATTAGCGTGCAGGGTTACACAAAGTAATCCATGAAGCATACCCAGAACACCGCCTACTGCAAGTACACAGAGAAGGGTCAGAGCCAAGCTTCCAGTATGAATGAAGACTAGACAAGAAGTCACTGCCCCCATCAACATAAGTCCTTCTGCACCCAGTTGCGTGATGCCTGATCTTTCGATAAGAATTCCACCCAATACAGCTAACAGCAGCGGCGTGCCAGAAGAGATAGCGGAAACAATTAATTGTGTGACGATATCTATGACATTCCCTCCCCTTTCAGCATGATTTCAAACCAAGCCCACCCATCAGCTCACCGATCACCGATTGCGGCGAATGCGGACTTTCCCAGCCATACCGCCCGCAATAAGGAAAAATAGGATAGCCCCTTGAATCATAGAAGAGGTCGATGAAGGAAGACCGATCGTCTGCACACTGTATCCTCCCACAATGAGCCCTCCGAATAACACCGACGAAATCACTAACCCTGCCGGATTCAGCTTCGCAAGCCACGCCACAATAATCGCTGTGTACCCGTACCCCGGCGAAATACCATACATAAGTCGGTGTGCCACACCGGAAACTTCACTCATTCCCGCTAAGCCAGCCACACCGCCGCTAATGATCATAACAACGAGAACATGTCTGGAAATTCGAATACCTGCATTCCGCGCAGCTTCCGCATTCGCACCAATGAGTCGCAGCTCATAACCCCAACGTGTATATCGGATCATAAAGGCATAGAGCAGCACGGCAATAATAGCAAAAATGATCCCAAAATGGAGTCGGGTTGTTCCAAAAGTAGGCAAAGACTGCGCCGCGGTGAACATCGGGGATCCTGGGAAGTTAAAGCCTTTCGGATCTTTCCATGGACCGAATACCGCATAATTTAAGGCAAGAAGAGCTACATAATTCAACATTAAGGATGTAATTAGTTCGTTAACTTGAAAATAGGTCCTCGGAATCGCCGTCAACAATCCCCAGACCCCACCGGCTACGATGCTCGCTACCGCCATAGATGGAATCGAAATATACATTGGCAGCTGTGGAAAATAAACCGTAACCGCGGTAGCCGCCATCGCTCCGGCCAAGAACTGCCCCTCGGCACCGATATTCCATACCGAAATCCGGTACGCAATTGAAACGCCAAGACCGCAAAGAAACAGTGGAATCGCCTTCACAAGGGTCTCCGTAATGCCAAAAGAGGAACCAAAGGCTCCTTTCAGCATTTTGGCATAAACCACAATCGGATTCATGCCGTTCAAAGCTATAAAAATGCCGCAGGCTACAAGCGCCAAGACGATAGATACAATCGTCACCCACCACGGACTGGCTGGCCCCACAGGATCAATCTCAAATCGGTAAGGCAAACGAAAACCAGCTTCTCGCTTAGGCACCTTTTTTTCTATCGGAATGGTTTCCGCCGTTTGTTGTTCGCTCACCCTGCATCCTCCTCAGACCCCGCCATCAACATACCGATATATTCCCGGTTCGCTTCCTTTCGCGGAATATTGCCCACGATGCGTCCATCGTACATGACTAGTATTCGGTCAGCTAGCTGCAGCACCTCATCCAAATCCTCTGATATTAGGAGAACTGAACTCCCCTTGCTGCGCAGTTCCTCTAGCAATTGGTGCACACCCTCAGTGGCACCTACATCTAGCCCCTGCGTTGGATGCACGGCAACCATCAGCTTCGGACCTTGATCAATTTCCCTAGCAAAAAGCAGCTTCTGCTGATTCCCCCCAGACATATTCTGAACAGGTGCATCAATCCCCGATGTCCGCACATCGAACATCTCAACAAGCTTCTGTGTCCAGCTTCGATTGCTTCCTGTGCGCAGTAAACCGAATCGAGATCGTTCCGGAGAACGATACGTCTTGAAGAGCAGGTTATCTACGGCGCCCAAATTGCCCGCTAAACCGCTCTTCATGCGGTTTTCCGGCACATGGGCAATACCCAGATCAATGGCTGCGCGCACCGAACCGTTACGTAATGCCTTGCCGTCAAAACGGATATCGCCTTGTTTCCAGACGCGAAGCCCTGTTAACACTTCCGCAAGCTCCTTCTGCCCGTTTCCAGACACCCCGGCAACACCAACAATCTCACCTTCACACACTTGAAAATGAAGCCCACCCAGCACCTTGCGTCCATGCTCCGCATACACATCCAAACCACCAACCACAAGCATCGGCTTTCCTTGCGGTTTCTCTCTAACAACCGTGCGGCTTTCTAGACTCTCCTTGCCGACCATCAACTGCGCCAGATCCCTCTCATTCGTTTCTGACTTCGTCATTGTTGCAATCATCTCGCCTTTACGCATAACCGATATGCGATCCGAAGCAAACATAACCTCCTTGAGTTTATGTGTCGTCATAATGACGGTCTTGCCTTCTTCTTTCATGCGATTCAGTGTCTCAAACAACTGATCCACCTCACCTGGCGTCAATACCGAGGTAGGCTCATCCAAAATAATTAAATCCGCTCCACGATAGAGCGTCTTCACAATTTCAACACGCTGCTGTTCCCCGACCGACAGCTGCCAAATAGGCCGGTCCACCGGAAACGGTAGCCCAAAATGCTTCGATATTCCCTCGATCTCTTCGGACTTTCTAGCGAGCCATCGTGGGCCGCGCCAGAACGAAGACGACTCCCCAAGAACAATATTCTCCGCGGCTGTTAACGTTTGAACAAGTCGAAAATTCTGAAAGACCATGCCAACCCCTAGGTTCATCGCATCCTTCGGCGAACGAATTCGTACCTTCTCACCGTGGATAAGAATCTCTCCGCTTGTTGGACGATATATACCTGAGAGCATGCACATCATTGTACTTTTACCGGCGCCGTTCTCACCTAATAATGCATGAATCTCTCCAGCTTTTGCTCGGAAATCAACATGATTATTAGCTACAACAGAACCAAATTGCTTGACAATCTGATTCATCTCAACTGAATAACCCTCCGTTTTAAGCAATGAGCCCCCTCCTTCTCGTCCTTTACACACCCCTATATATTCAAAACAGCATCTCCCATTTTGGGATCTGCTGTTTCTTAAAAGCATAATTTAGGTGTCATTTAGGCCATACCTTACACGAACCTAGTACATATCTATCTTCACCCACTATACTGTTCAAGTGAATTACACGTCAATTAACATTACATCATATTTGGGCATCTAACAAAAAATGACGATTCATTTGTGCTTGATCCCAAAGTGTAAAGGCTTCCCCTCCCGAGAATGTTATGTTAAGTTACGCGGACAACAAAAAGGAGCACTCCTCCTTGAAGAATGCTCCTTTTACTATCCTATTCTTTTCATCAGGAAAGAAATTATGAAAGAAATATACCACCATAAACGAAACCAGCCACAATCACAAACGCAGGGTGAATCTTCCTCTTTTGAATGAGGTAGAAAGCTACTGCGGCAATACCAATAAACTGCAAGTATCCTATCGTTTTCGTAGATTCCACCATACTGCTCCACGTGACCAACACCATCATGATCGCGATAACAGGCTGGACAAGCAGCGTCATTCCTTTGATCACCGGAGATTGCTTATATTTCTGCAGGATATTCAGCAAAATGATGAGTGCAATAATAGATGGAACAACTGTTGCAGCCACTGCAATTAGAACGCCGACCCAACCACCGATTTGAAAGCCGACATATGCGGCAATTTTCGTAGCAATCGGTCCAGGCAGCGCATTCCCAAGCGCTAACATGTTCGAGAATCCACTGCTGGTCATCCAAGCATGATTCGGAACAATCTCTTGATACATTAGCGGGATCGACGAGGGTCCTCCTCCGTATCCGAACACATTGGCTAAAAAGAAACTAACAAGTAAATGCCACCACTCATTCATACACCCTCACCTTTGCCAAGCTGCTTCTTGTTCTTACTCCACTTGTCCTTTAGCTTATGATGAAAAGCACCAAATAGTAAAAACATAAAAATAACGATAGCTGGATGCACAGAGAAAGTCTGCAGCAGCAAAAATGAAATAACAAAAAATGTGAGACCTGCCGCCCAACCCAAGCCTTTTACCGCTTTCTCTCCGAACTCATACGCCATCACGCCTAACATCACTGCAACAATAGGCACAACCGCCGCTATCATGCCTTTAATCACTTGAGAGGTACTAAAGAAATTAATAAACGAATACAACCCCACCATGGCTACACAGGTAGGAACAATGTGAGCTAAAACACCAATCGCCGCCCCCCATCCGCCTTTGAGCCGATATCCCAAATAGCCCGCAAGCTTCGTTGCTATCGGTCCCGGAAGCGTATTAGCTATCGCCAGCACTTCCATGAATTCCTCATCCTTCATCCATTGAAACCGCGTAACCGCCTCGTACCGTATCAACGGCACAATCGACGGCCCGCCGCCATAACCCAATATCCCCGTCCGGAACATCGCCATACCTATCTGAACATAGGCATTTCCCACTATGTATCACTCCTGTCTCTGCAGCACCATTCTACACAAAGTAAAC
Source organism: Paenibacillus sp. Soil724D2 (assembly GCF_001427935.1). Taxonomy (NCBI): domain Bacteria; kingdom Bacillati; phylum Bacillota; class Bacilli; order Caryophanales; family Paenibacillaceae; genus Paenibacillus; species Paenibacillus sp. Soil724D2. The sequence continues at coordinate 646 of NZ_LMRY01000037.1, read as the reverse complement.
TAAGCTTTATTGTAATATAAGTTGAAAGGATTAATTCGATTCTTTTCTCATCTTTGTAAAAATGACAAAGATTCTTCAGTTTCTTGGGTTCTGGCTTGAATTTGTGTAAAAGCTGTACGCGGGCGCTTTGTGTGGGTAAGCGTTTAGAAGTATTAGAGCCTCTTGAGGCTGCTATTTTTGTATTTATGGGTACTTTCTGTGGAAATTGGAGACTTTTGAAACTCTTATTAGTAGGATGAAGCTTGATTTGGGTTGCTTTGGGCAAAATAAGAGCTTCTAGAGACTGCTATTTTTGAATTTCTGGTGCTTTTGGTGGAAATAGGAGTCTTTGGAGACTCTTATTTGTGGGATAGGGCTTGGAGCTGGGTTGCTTTGAGCAGAATAAGAGCTTCTAGAGACTGTTATTTTTGAATTTCTGGTGCTTTTTGTGGTAGTTTTTGGAGACTCTTATTTATAGTATATGGCTTGATTTGGACAAGTTTTCTGATCAATCCGAACAAATGTAAACAAAAAACCTTACGAGGATTTCTCCTTGTAAGGTTTTTTAATTGCTTGGCAACGTTCTACTCTCCCAGAACCCTGCGGTTCAAGTACCATCGACGCTGGAGGGCTTAACGGTCGTGTTCGAGATGGGAACGCGTGGGTC
>NZ_LMRY01000036.1:0-33177 GCF_001427935.1 Paenibacillus sp. Soil724D2 | reverse complement strand
TTTCTCTCGTTTCTCCCATGCCACACCTCGACCTTATTTATATTTTTAGTATACAGGTCTTCCATTACAGTGTGTCTACTAATTAGTTTAATTCCATTTTCCATGAATAATAGCATTTTGAGGCAATTCAATTGGAAATAATCCAATGTTAGATGTCATTGTTAGGCCTAAATAGGAAAATCAGTGGATAAAATCCAATGGTTCAAGCAAACGCGAGACCTCCAAGCTGTTCTGGAAGCACAGAATCTCCCTTCGGGTGATTAAACACTTCTAGCCGAAGGTTCATCTAACCCTCAGCTTTACCTTTCTTACCATCGTTCCATTACATTCTGGGCATGCCAAATAACCGCCAGTACTCATTCATCTTCCCATCCCCCCAGTTCCTTTTACACCGCTTATCCACAGATCAGCAGCTTGCATAATTTCCTATACAAAAAAAAGTCCTCAGCCTGGAAGCTAAGGACTTGCTCATTTACATTGTTCATATACATGGTTCTTTCACGTTATTCCGACTCTTTATTTAAAATAAGTTCATTATCCTTGCCTAGAAATGCACGCGCAAGATCTGTCACGCTTTTACCCGTTAACGTCTGTGTAATTTCCGGCACTTGCGCGATCATTTTGGCAATATCGCCTGTAATCCGATTCACGCCTGACGTCGTTCCATCTTGTGAAATCACCGTAATTTTATCGACATTGCTCAGCGGAGCCGCAATTTTCTCAGCCAATTCCGGCAGTATCCTAAGAATCTCCACCGTAACCGCCGCCTGCGTATACTGCTTGTAAGCCTCCGCTTTCTTCTCCAGCGCTTCAGCTTCCGCAAGACCCGCCAAGCGGACGACTTCCGCGTTCGCCTTCCCTTTGGCGAGCTCCGCTTCTGCCGTCGCTTCGCCGCGTTTTCGCGTCGACTCCGCATCCGCCTCGGCTTCGAGAATTTGCCTCTGCTTATTGACTTCGGCACGCATAATGGCCGCTAGCTTCTCCGCTTCAGCCGGCTTAATGACCGACGCTTCGAGCTCTTTCTCCTTCAGCTCGACTTCAATCTGGCGAACTGTCTTGTTCGCCTCTGCTTCCATCTGTCTGATCTTCACCTGTTCCGTTACGAGCGACTGTTGAATCTGCTTCTGCTTCAATTCATAAGCCAAATCCGCTTCAGCCTGTCGGCTCGTCGTTTCCTGCTTGAACTCCGCTTCCTTCATGCTGAGCTCTTTGCGGTACTGCGCTTCCTTCGCCGAAGCGGCGCTCTCTGCCTCAATCTTTAACTGATGGGCTTCCGCTCGACGTATCGCGGATTCCTTTTCCGTATCTGCCTGACGAATTTGGATATCCCGCTCCACTTCAGCTCTGGCAATACTAGCACTTTTGCGGATACGCTCCACTTCCGGCACGCCCAGGTTCTCAATGTATCCTTGATCATCGGCCACTCGTTTGAGCACAAAGGAGATGAGGCTCAGCCCCATTTTATCCAAATCCTCCGAGCACGTTTCCCTCATCTTGCTGTTCAGTTCATCCGGATTTTTGAGAATAGATTCAACCGGCAGCTGCCCAACCAACCCACGAAGATGCCCTTCTACGGAATGCAAAATCATCATTTCCCGCTCTAACAGTGTGTGGTCAAGAAACTGCTCCGAGGCTGTGCCGATCGCGATGGGATCACTTTGAATTTTGATCTGAGCCACCGCCTCAATCTTGAGCCGTATGCCCTGCTGAGAAAACATAGGTTGATCCGGCTTCACATCGAAGCTCATGAGCATCATGGAGATCGTTTTAAAGCTTTGAAAACCAGGGATGACGAACGTCCCTCCGCCTTGTACGACCCTTTTACCACCTAAACCATACACAATCATCGCTTCATTCGGCGGCACTTTCTTGTACGCTCTCACAATAGAAGCCAGTAAGATGAAAACGACAACAACAATCGCAACAACCGTATACAAAATTCCCAACATAAACGCATAACCTCCCAGTAGTTAATTGCAGCTGCTATTATTGGTTAAACCTAGTTACCGTCGCAATCCCTTTATTCATGTGCAGAACGACGACCTTCGTCCCTTTCGGAATGGATTCCCCATTCTCAGAACGAACACTGATGGAACGCGTAGTGCCATGCATCACAAACATCATTTCGCCCATCCCCTTCCCGTTAATCGGAACAGACAGCTTCCCTAACTGACCACTCAGATCAAAATCGCTCTCTTTCATACTGTGGTCATGCTTATAAATAACCTTGGCGTAGAGAAGGAAGAAGAGCCATCCTACGAAGAGACCGGCACCGATCGCGATAAGAAGAATGAGCAAACTACTTGTCATCCCAACCTTATTCAGCATATACCCCATGCCGCCAAACACCGTCAAACTAGCTAAAATGGAAGATAAGTTAAAAAAAGACGGTCCACCATGGCCATGGGCAGCCCCGTGATCCGCATGAAACTCAAAGAAATCGCCGCCAAAAAACGTAACAAGTACGGTAAGTACAAGGCCTACAAAGAAACATATGGCAAACAACGTCATCAATTTTGTCACCCTCTTACAGACGTAATATTCAGTATATTTTATTTCTTAAAGCATAAATCTAAGAACATCAATTTTGTTCCATAATTTAACATCACATACACTTTATAGACGCGAATAAAAGAAAAAAGTTTCACGGCCTCTTTTCACTCCTTGTGAAAAGGAACTTCTTGCAAACCGAAGAATAGAAAAAAACTCCTACGAAAGTAGGAGGAAAGTTTTGGGTGGTTCAGTTGAGGCTTTTTCTTATGTTAATTAATAAATTGTACGTATTGCAGGAATCGTTTCAACATCACCGTTGCTTGTGCTCTTGTCGCATTTTCTTTAGGTGAGAACGATTGGTTAGTTAGACCATTTACAATATTAGCTTCTATTGTCTGAGCTACTGCCGACTTAGCCCAGTCACTTATTAAACTGCTATCCGTAAAGCGGGAAAGCTTATCTTGAGACGTAGATGATCGCACTTCTTTACCAGAAAGTTTCAAAGCACGGGAAATCATCATGGCCATTTGCTCTCTTGAAATATTTGCATTTGGAGCAAATTCTTCAGCAGAGTTTCCTTCAACAAGTCCTAATTTAGCAGCAGTGTTTACTGCACCTGAAAACCAATCTTCAGCTTTCACATCACGGAAAACAGCTGATTTAGAATCGGTATTTAGGGCTAGTGATGAAACAAGCATTGCAGCAAATTGCGCGCGCGTCACATGTTGATCAGGTGAAAAAATTGTTTCATTCATCCCTTGTACGACAAACTTCGAAGCTAACAATTCAATGTCAGCTTTAGCCCAGTGAGTGCTGATATCACTAAATGATTTATTCAACTCAACAAGCGTATATATGCTATTATGCGGCGATTTAATAGTAATCTCAGTTTTCCCATTTACATGCTTCACAACGGCAGGAGTGAAACTCATTTTTCCAGTTATCGGATCAAATGAAACCACAGTTGACTTATCGCCATCTACAATTGATGGTACTATTATTTTTCTTTTAACATAGATTCCTGAAAAATCATTGATTTCAACTTTACCGGATCCTGTCTCTGCTGTTATCGTAAATTCGATAGGGTTTGCAATCAATGTCTTAACAGAGGGATTGGCTTGTTGGAGTGCTTGGTATGACATCTCTGATGCCTGCGTCACGGAAATCGTCACTTTTACATCTTTAAGATCCGCATTTAACTTACCAGCTAAATCTTTAAAAATGCTAACTGGCACCTGATAAGAACCTGTATCCAATTGAATAGAAATAATAATATCCGAATTCGACTTAAACGCATCTACCAAAGAAGCGGCTGGAATATCAATTTTAGCCCCAGCTTCTGAATCGGTTACTTCCACTGAGATTGTTTGATGATCTTTATCTTTACTCTTCACTGCATCAAGAGCTTTACTCAGTGCATCAGCATCAAGTTTTACACGCGAAACTTGTTTGCCGTCTGAACCAGCTTCTTTTGTAACATTCAATAAGCCAGAATCCAATTTGACACCATCTTCTGTAGGCTTAGGAGAGTTATCTATAAAGCCCCCTCCTCCACCGGCGTTACCTGGGGGTCTTGGAGCTGCTTTTAATTCCGCAATCTTGGCTACGGTATCAGCCAATTTTGTTTGATTTGCTGTGCCTACCAAAGCTTTTTGAACAGTTGTTAGTAGATCAAAGGCGGTTTTCGCTTCATTGACAGCTGTTTCATTGGCTAACGTTACACTCACTACCGCTGGTAGAGCTGTGATTTTTGCTGTTACTGTTGCTGCTGCATTGGCATCTGCTACGCTGGTTGTAATAAGCTTAACTGTTTGCTGTTCTAAAAAGGTGTCAATTAGCGTTCCATCATAGACATATTGATCTAAGAGATAATTATTATGATTATCTGCAGTTGTTGAAACAGATGCACTAAATTTATCTCCCGACCAAAGAGGTAGCCTTATCTCATTCGCTCCACTAGTTGGCGACATTTTAAGAACATATTGCTCATTAGGTTCTAAGCCTTTATCAAGCATAAGAGCTACTATACCCTGTCGTAAGAGAATGTCACCTGAATACCAATTCTGGATACCAACCACTGATTGATCTGAAACTTTTATTAATTGGAAATCTGAAACTGACAAATTTTCACGCTGTATGCTAGTAACATTGTGCGCCCCCAATCCATTTACGGGCCAAATATCATGAGGGAACTGTATGTTCAAAAAATTCCCTTCTCCTCGTGAAGGAGTAAACTTTGCAATTTCTTCATTTGGTCCAAACCAGTGACCGGCCTCTTTATTATTAAAGAATAATGTCGGTGTTGTTTTAAAATGACCAAACATAAAAATCTCGGAATGAAATACATTTGCAAATTTACCATCGTAATCAACATACGCAGCAAAATCAGTAGGATATGATTTCGGTTGGAAAATCATATTTTCAATATTTGTTACAGTAATAGAATAATCTTTATCGGGCAAATCAAAATAATAATCTAAAAACTTACCAGCAAAACCAGGTGAATTATAGTTTATCCAATAACGACCTAGATCAGATTGACCCTTAATTGCCTGATCATTATAAGTGAAACTTTCCACTATCTCCCCTAATTTATTCTTGATATCAAACTTCGTACCTTTTACAGAATACCCATTTAAGAACACTCTACCTTGATAGTGATAACCGTCAGGCTCTGCTGCCGAGATGAGAGAAACCTTTTCACTCAGTGGTGATTCGTTGCCAAGTACATCAACTATACTCAATTGAAGATCTATTGGTGCTCTATTAAATTCATAAGATGTTCTCCATTCATTACTCCATGAGTTTCCCCAACCTTCAGAACGTAATTGGCCATCTCTGTATTCTCTTATGCCATATTGAAATGTCTGATTGAGTGAGCCCCAGTTAATCCTCCAGCTCCCATGATCTAAAGTTGCAACCAGACCTGTAGGCGGACTAAGAGTAGGATTACTTTTACTACTATAACTGTAAACATCACCAGTAACATTGTTTACTGTTGAGTAAACAGGGGTACTACCTTCATAAACAACCGCTGTAACAGGCTTGAGACCTTTAAGCTCATTGCCCCCCAATTCATTCAAATCATAGTAATATCCCGTATTAAAAGTCTTCGTAAAATTTATATTACTTTTAACCGACTTCGTCCCGTAAGTAGCATCATTTACACTAACGGAAAGAGATGGCTTGTCCGAATAAATGTAACCATATACTTTCCCAGACACTGGATCAAACTGTAGATTAAACAAGCTTGCTGCCGATGCTAGAATGGGGGTAAATACATTTAATAGCAAAAATAAAACAAGTGCTGCAGAGGCCCTTTTTGTGAGCCGTCTAGTTAAATCTCGTTGCAATTGCAAGAAAATTCCTCCTCAGGTTGATAATCCCTATGTAAATACCTACTAATAATAAGAGATATCAGAAATTTCAACAATACTTGAGGCCTATGTATTATAATGAAAAATAGGAACATAGAATCAAATTTTACTTAAATTTTGTTAAACGGAGTGATTATACCTATTGCGCACCTCGTAAAGACCCAAAATATACACAAAAATTCAGAATATTGGATATCTCTTGCTTCGTTTGTCGCGCTTACCTTTTTTTTCTGTATAGCTCTTTTCCAGCATGGGCTGCTTTTTAAAGAGGAGTATTTGACGTTTGGCGGCACCTTGTATACAATAGCTGCTATTATCTTTTTGGGAGGACGAATACCCTCTCATCCTGCATTCTATGTCTTAGTTGCCTTTGTCTGTTTATATTTTTTGGTTACTATAAATGCTATTAATCAGCAAGAATCACTCTCCACATCCTTTCGTGTTGCGATTGTACTGCCTCTATTATTTATAGCTGTGCAGCTTACGAAAGAACACGCACAGGCATTGGTGCGAATGTTAGTCTATATTTGTTCAGGTTGGGTTATTTTCGGAGTACTCTTTAACCAATTCAGAGAGGGTCGTTTCGAAGGATCACTTGAATATGCTAATACATGGGGAATATTGCTTTTAACTGCTTTGATATTATCCTTGATGCTATCAGCATTAGAAAACAAGATCCATTACATCTGGCTATGCTCCTTATTAACATCAGGAGTCATATTAAGTGGATCTCGCACAGTTCTGGTACTTCTAATAGTCACTATACCTGTTCAATATTGGGCATTCGGAAAAGGAAATAGAAAAAATCTTCCTCAAGTATCTATAGCAATTAGTGCAGGAATGATCAGTGCCCTAACCTATTCATGGTCTAAGTGGGCTTTTATTTGCTCTGTTCTCATCGTTGCGTTTCTTATTTCATTCACTCAAAAAATACAAGCTAGATTATTATCCATTACAATAATTCCTGTCCTTTTAGTGTTGACTGCGGTTATCTTATACTCCATCGACTCTACACTTTTACAACGTTTGATTCATATTACTCCCCGGGCATCCGAATGGAGTGCTCGCTTAGGATACTACCAGGACGCTTGGTTAATGATTAAGGATTCCCCTTTATTCGGGTACGGCGGGGGAGCATGGAACATTTTGCAATATCAGTATCAAACTGCTGCCTACTCTGTCCGTTACTTACATAATCACTGGTTAGAAATCTGGATTGAAACAGGTGTAGTTGGCGTACTGCTATTCTTAACTCTTGTTTTAATGTTTATATGGAAAGGCATTTCCGCATACAGAATAGCAGAAAACTCTACAAAGATATGGGTCGTAGGTTGTCTATCCGCTTTCGGCTGTCTTCTTGCCCATAGTGCAGTTGATTTTACGTTTAATTATTCCATTCTATTTGGTCTTTGGGTTCTCTTGGGATTGATTATCCCTGTACATTTGAATGAACGTACACCAAAAAAAGAATCATTGAACATCAGACAGCCTCTTCGAATACTATTTTCATTGGCTCTTGTCATCTTATCTTATATCTCTATCCGTCTAAGCATTTCAGAATCTTTAATCTCACAGGCAGAACAAGTATCTAGTTATGCGAAAAACAATCCACAAGCGATTCAACTACTTGAACGTAGTACATCTCTCGCCTTCATATCAGCAGACCAGCATACTATAGTGGCCTATCTCTTATTAAAAGATTACCTTGAAACAAACAATTCAACGAGTCTTAACCGCGCAGCTACCGAAATAAACAACGCTTTGTCGATGAACCCACGAGATATTCATGTTTTATTTCTACGATGTCAAATCGATTACGCACAAGGAAAAAGAAAAAGCGCAAAGTTAGAACTCCAGAAACTTAAAAATCAGTTTCCTTTTCGGGCAGACATTCAAAGCGAGCTCGAAAAATGGGAGCGTGCATCAGCTGACATTCCCACTTCCTAGGAAAATTCACTACACCGCGCATCCTTCTGCTACTTCCAGCGTATAATCTTTCGACGACTTTATCGCTTATTCTATTAAACCTAAGGAGTAGATTATCACATGTACAAAAAGAAATTGACTTGGTGGATCTCCGCCGCAATGGTTCTATTGATGTTTACTTTATCAGGCTGCCAGGCTGTGCAAGGATTGGACCTTGCTGGGGCCATTCAGAATGACTGGGCTGTGAAGTCCTCAGAATCCAAAGGCACCCTGCAGCTTGAGTTTGTGCCCGGCGACACTTCGATGCTATCCGCTGAGGAGCAGAAGGCATTAACGGCTCTGCAAAATGTGAAAATCGATCTCACCAATGTGAAAACACAAGATGCACAGCACCTTTCGGCAGATGGTACGATTACATACAGTAAAGGCACAATTCCTTTCAAACTTGCAACTGAGGGCACCAAGTTTATTTTGAGTGTCGAGGGCGCGAAGAAACCGATTGTTTTCGATGTCTTAGGAAGTTCTAATTTATCGTTTACGAAGCTGTTACCCTCAGCTGTGCAAGAACAGTTCGGCAACAAAATTGCGGATATTAAATCTGCAATTATTGGACTTATTTTAGCTAATACGCCTAATCCGTCTAACATATCCGTCACACCTGTCACAGACAAAGTGAATGGCGAGTCCCTTTCTCTGCAAAAAGCGCATATCGAGCTTAGCGGCACGGAATTGGCTTCCCTTCTCAAAAAGCTGCTGAGTAATGTTCTCGCTGATGAAGCTGGATTGAAAGAACTGATCAGCCAACTGTATGATGCCCTCTCACCTATTATTGAGGAGCAAATCAAGGGCGGATCTACCGACTTTTCTCTAAAGATTTTAAGTAATAAACAGTTAGCTGTTGGACTTGTCTACCCACCTGTTCAAGATTTCTTGAAGAAAACAGCTGCGTCCTTGGATAAATTGATTGCCGGAGATGCTTCGGGCGAGCCGGGCATTCTGCCGATTCAGGATTTGTTTAACAGCAAATCAGCCCTTCAAGCAGATATTTACACAGACGCTGATAAGCAAGTTCGCAAGCAAAGCCTTGCGCTCAATGTTCCTCTAACGAATACAAGCTCAGGCGTTGCTGCTCTCAAGCTGTCTTATGTAAGTGAAACGTGGAATATCAATAAGCCGGTCACGGCGAATACCATCAACATTTCTGGCGGCGCACTTAATGTAGGCATGGAAGCTTCATCTATCTACAGTTTATTGAATAACCTAGATAAGCAGTCTCTCTTTTACAAGCTTCTCAAGGAAGATTTGAAAGTGACGAAAAAAGAAATCAATCTGAAGTTGAACGAAGGTGCTTCAGGTGCTGAATCCGATACCCCGCAGCCTTTTATTAATTCAGATAACAAAACGATGGTGCCTGTAAGATTTATTTCTGAAAAGCTTGGCGCTGAGGTTGGCTGGAACGGAGATCTTCAGCAGGTTACCATCAAAGACCTGTTGTCAGGTGCAACGATCATTCTGAAGCTTGACAGTAAGATCGCAAGTGTCAACGGCGCTTCTGTCGAGTTGGAAAGTGCGGCTACGCTCCATAACGAATCCACCTTCGTGCCGATTCGATTCATCGCGGAGCAGCTCGGCAGCAAAGTTTCCTTCAATGACGATACCCGTGTAGTTACGATTAAACGCGACTAACCTGTTGAATTGACATGAGTAGTCGATTGCACCTTTTCTAGGCGGCTGAATAGTCTAGTAGTGAACCTAGGCAATCAGCCTACTGCTAAGCGCAGCCGCACGAAAAAGGAGCGATATCATATGTATACGAATCCATCGCATTACCCTAGTCATCCTGGTCATCCTAGTCATCCTGGTCATCAAGGGCCTCATGTTCTCTTCCAGGCAGATCCAAATTGGCAGCACATGTTAAGGCAGAAAAGAGATATGATCGTAGGTGCACTCCACCCTCATATCGGTCGCACCATTCGTGTCACAACGTTAGAAGGACATACGCATGAAGGTGTTTTGGTTAACGTGGATGGACACCACGCTTACCTTCAAGTGAATCCGCATGGGCATCCACATGGTCAGCATAGACCCATCTATACACCAGCTCAATACAACCAAATCTTGACGCTTGTCCTCTTCGAACTATTGGTTATTGTACTGCTTGCCTAAGACAAAGCTCGTTCTCATCAGGTCGTTATGGCCTCTAAGAACGAGCTTTTCTATTAGGTGTATGTTAAAAGGTTGTAAAATTTTTCTAATAAAAGCGCACCTTTCCCTCTTTTTGTGCGTATAATCTATCACTGCTATTTTTTACTAGCTATTATATCTAAGGAGTAGATTTGTAGATGCAAAGAAAGAGATTTACTTGGTGGATTTCCACCGCATTAGTTATTATGCTTTTGGCGTTAACGGGGTGTCAGGCTGTTCAAGGGCTGGATTTGGGACAAGCTATTCAAAATAGTGCCTCCATTCAATCGGCTGAATCCAAAGGCTCGCTTCAAATGGACATCATCACAGGTAACACCGACGGCTTGACCGCTGACGAAAAACGGCTGATTGATGTCTTGCATCATGTGAATTTAGAGCTGAAGAGCGTCAAAATGCAAGATAAGCAGCACATCTCTGTAGACGGCGCTCTTACTCTTTACAGCAAGGGATCTATCCCCTTCCAGCTCAACTTAAATGGGACCAAACTAACTATACAGATTGAAGGTGCTAAGAAACCGCTTATCTTTGATCTGATGGCGGCGCAAGCTGGCTCATCTTCTACTGCGCTATCTTCCGACATGCAGCAGAAGCTTCTCAAGAAAGCAGAAGAATTGTTGCCTGCATTGCTCAAATTCTTCTTAACCAATGCTCCTAATCCGGAACATTTCTCTGTATCTTCCGTGTCCGAGCCTGTGAATAGTGAAACACTATCCATGCAAAAGGCCCAAATAGAGATTAAAGGTAATGAGCTCGTAGGCCTTCTGAAAGCATTCCTAACGAACATCCTCGCTGATGAAAAGGGAATGAAGGAATTGCTTGGTCAGCTCTATGATGCATTGGTGCCTATTATTAAAGAAGAAATGAAAGCTTCCCCTTCTAAGAGTGGGTTAAGTTCTGAATTGCCAGACCTGATGATGGCTTACCTTGATAACAAGACACTAGCTGTTGAGTTTGTTTACACAACCATTCAGCAATTTCTTAAGAAAGCTCTCGACGAGTGGGATAAGAACATGCAGGAGACTCTTTCTTCCGTTTCCGACTCTCAAGTGAAAGCATTCCTGAGTGATAAAACCGTACTTAAAACAGGCTTCTTCATCGATACCGATAAACAGATTCGCAAAGTAAATGCAGAGCTTACGCTCCCCATCACAGAGGTTAGCGCGGGAGTCAGTTCGCTTAAATTTACTTACACTAGTGAAATATGGAATATTAATAAGCCTGTTACAGCGAGTGTAATTGATACCTCCGGCGGGGTATTTAACCTGAGCGGGATATCAACCAACAATGATTCCTTTCTAAAATATTTCAATAAGGAATCTACGTTCTATTCATTTCTGAGAGATGATTTGAAAATAGCCAAAAAAGACATTCACTTGCTGATGAGTCAGGGAAGCGATGATAACTATGAGTTCGATTCCTCCCATCCTTTTATCAATGAGGATCAAGTATCCATGGTGCCGGTTCGATTCATTTCGGAGAGGCTTGGTGCGCAAGTGAAGTGGAACGCGGACTCAAAGCAAATCACAGTGAGAGACGAACTTAGCGACAAAACGATTATCCTGACCCTTAACAGTAAAACAGCGAGCGTTAACGGATCTCCTGTTCAATTGGATAGCACTCCGATTCTGAAGCATGGCTCCACTTTTGTTCCGCTTCGTTTTATTGCCGAGCAGCTTGGCTGTAAGGTTGATTTCGATACTAAAACAAGTAGTGTTACTATTACAAGAGAATAGCCTGCTCCTAAGCCAAAAGCTCGCTCTCATTCGGTCTATATGACCGGTGTGGAGCGAGCTTTTCTCATTGCTGAATGAATCTTTCGAATGAATCCTGACAATCTCTAGCTAATTTCTCCTCATCAGTTCCGACCAGTCTGCCGTTCTCGACGACAACCTTCCCATTCACAATGGTATAATCAACCGGACGTTTGAGTCCAACCGTGCCTAGCCACGACTTCGGATCTGTCAGAGTTCCCACCGCGTCAATTTGATCTACACGCACCATGAACAAGTCAGCAGCCTTGCCAATTTCCAGCGAGCCTATGTCGCTTCTTCCCAATATATCTGCTCCGCCTCTGGTTGCAACCTTTAGGAGATCATAGCCAGTCGGAGCCTGACTGCTTGACTGAAGCCTGTGCAAGAGATACGAGACTCGGAGCTCCTCTAGCAGGTTCGAGCCATCGTTAGAGGCGCTCCCATCAACGGCTAAGCCTACGGGAATCCCCATCGCAAGCATCTCGGGTACCCTGGCTATGCCAGACGAAAGCTTCATGTTCGATATCGGACAATGTGCGATTCCTGTCTTGGTATATGCAAGCAGCTTCATTTCGTCATCGTTAAAATGTATTCCATGCGCATACCACACATCGGGGCCTAACCAACCCAGACTTTCCATGTATGCCAATGGCCTCATGCCGAAACGTTCGAGCGTGTAGGCTTCCTCGTTCTTCGTCTCAGCTAGATGCGTATGCAGCCGCACACCCTTGGACCTGGCTAGCTTCGCCGATTCCAGCATGATATCCGCGGATACGCTGAACGGTGAACACGGAGCGAGCACTACCTGTCGCATGGAGCCTACATTGGCATCGTGGTAGAGATCAATTAGCCTTTCACTATCGGCTAGAATCGTATCTATGTCCTGAACAACGCTCATGGGAGGAAGCCCTCCCTGATCCTTGCCAAGTGTCATGGATCCTCTCGAAGCAACGAATCGGATACCAAGTCGCTCCGCTGCTTCGAACTGTTTATCTATAAAATGGGCACTATTTTGCTGCGGAAATACATAATGATGATCGAAAACCGTCGTACAGCCATTCTTCATCAGATCAGCGATCCCTGTAAGCGAGCTATGGTACACGGCGTCCGGCGTAATCCCTTTCCAAATTTCGTAGAGATAACGCAGCCATTCGAATAACTCCAACTTCTGCACCTGCGGCAGATTGCGTGTGAAAGTTTGATACAAATGATGATGCACGTTAATGAGTCCGGGATACACGAACATCTGAGACGCATCAATAACCTGGTCAGCCTCACACAAGTCCTTCCCCATCTTCACTATCCGATTGTCCTCAATCAGGATATTCACCTTTTCCAGAACACGATCCTCCGCATCCACCGTTACAATTGCTTTGGCATTGCGAATCAACAATGAACCCATTCCATCTTCCTCCTCAACGTAAATGAGGAAACCAAAAAAATCCTAACAACAAACACAATATATGAGCATATATTGTGTTCGTAGTTAGGATTTAGGTTCCCAGTAGAGCCCCCGAACCGAATTATCGAGGTTATACGAACTATAAAGTTGTGTCTTGCAGCTTACAATTAGCATCAGTATAAAGCGGAGAATGGCGGTTAGTCAATACTTATTGACCAAACGACTTTATGATAGATTTATTGATAAATGAATTTTTAGTAAAAATGGAATAAGCTCCCCTATAAATGGATATATTATCAAAGCTGCGTTAACAAGCTATCGGGATCTACGTGATCTTCCGAAACAGGGCGCAGGCACAAATTATTGTTGGAGGTTTTTGTATACATGGAAACAGGCACGGTTAAATGGTTTAATGCAGAAAAAGGTTTTGGTTTCATTGAAATGGAAGGCGGCAAGGATGTCTTCGTTCACTTCAGCGCTATTACTGGGGAAGGCTTCAAAAGCTTGGATGAAGGCCAAAGCGTACAGTTTGAAGTTGTTCAAGGTAACCGCGGACCGCAAGCTGAAAATGTAGTCAAGCTGTAGTCCTTCACCACATATTGCTTTAACTGCTTGCGAGTCTGAGTCTACTATGACAAGGAGGAGTTCGATTGTACTTTTCAAAGAAATCGTTGGAACCTGTCCCCGAGGAGCAAACTAGCATCTGGACGTGCAGCACAGAACAGTGCTCCTGCTGGATGAGAGATAATTTTTCATTCGCTGATAGTCCTGCATGTCCAATTTGCAATTCATCCATGGTCAAGGATTTAAAGATGCTCCCAACCTTATCGAACACAAGCAGCAGGCGATGAATGCAAGAAGGTAGCAATTGATTTCACGAGAACCCTTGCGTCTCCGAATGGAGGCGTTTAGGGGTTTTTGTTTTTACTGTTACATAAGGCAAGGATAAACGACTCCATCGTCCTAGGGACGAGCGCGTTTGTCAAGGTAGATGCAAAGCAAAAGTATACAACTTATACTTTCTTTTCTACACAGAAAAGAGACTCCTCGGAGGGAGGAGTCCCTTTTTTAAGGTTTTATCATAAAATAGTACGTTGAAAGTCTTCACCATTATATGCTCTAACCTCAGTTGAAGGGGTAGCCAGAACAAGGATTTTCCCTTTATCCAGCTCGCTTTCCAAACGACCGGCCTCCACTTCAGGCACACCGAGTGCTCTCATCTTAGCCCGCAGCTCATCGCCGCGAGAACGGAACAAATTAGCGATCGACGTCAGAACTCCCTCTTCTGCCATGGTGATCTGTTCTGCGCCCGTATAGTTAGCGACGTAATCAGTACCCTCAGCACTGTGAGTCAGCACATAAATATGCTCTCGTTCAAAGCCTTCTCTGTACAATTGCTGCACTTTACTTTGTGCCTCTTGGAGATTCGATGTGACACTCACTCTGGTATAAGTATTCATGGTAATCCTCCTCTTTGGCTATTATTTATTGGGTTAGAGCTGTATTAAACTTTTGCTAAAAGCCTTTTCGTCTTCCGAAAATCAAGGATACGACGAACATAATCAGGAATACGAAGAATAAGACTTTGGCAATCCCTACCGCTGCCGAGACAATCCCGAAAAATCCAAAAACACCGGCTACAAGCGCAATGATCAGAAACATAATTGCCCAACCTAACATAGGAAACACCCTTTCTTCTCATCGATTATTGGTTGTTCTTGCTATGCTATCTATTAACCACATCGCCTAGTAATGAAACATTCCTAGCTGGAAAATATATTCTCATCTATTTAATATCACATGACCTATGCCCCTTGTGGTAAGAGTTGGTAGATGCGGTAACCCAAAGAGCATTAGATAACCAATGCAGTTGAAATGAATTTCTGTAAATAACCTTGAACCATTGGAGCCACTGGAAGATCAGTATCCATGATCTGAATGGGCATTCTTAGTTCCTGAGGTGCTTAGGCTTTACCCTAACGGACATAGAAGCCCTTATTCGGTGAATTATAGGAGCAAATCGCTTTCTAACGGACATAGTAGCACTTATTTGCCCGTAATGGCATCCAATTGGAAGAATATAATGAAATAAGGTCCACTGTGTCCGTAAGAATTGAGAAACAGCGGTTAATCAAGCTAATAAGGTCTCTGGTGTCCGTTAAAAATAATTTAAATGGAAAAGCACGATTAGAACGAAAACCTACCGCAGCAACAACCTTTTTTAATGATTCCGAAGAAAAAGCTGCTCGAAATGAATGGGAGAATTCCAGATGATATGATCAACATCTAAGCAACTAGTCAATTACATAAAATTGCTTAGGTCATGTAATATCATCTGTTATACTCTTTTTTCAGCTTGCTGTATTAAGCCCACCTCTTCCATTCTATCCAGCCTTTTATCTAGTCGTTCGAGCAATGCCTTTAGCTCCATATTCTCTTGCTCGGCTCGGTAATTGATCGCGAAATCAAGGATCGCCTCCTGTTTATCTCGCGCCGCTTGACGATTCTGACTCATCAGAATAACAGGGGCCTGCAGGGCCGATACACAAGATAGAATCAAATTAAGCAGGATAAACGGCGGTTTATCGAAAGCGAAGCCCATCAGATTAATGATCATCCAAACCCCCAAAAAAGCACAAAACAGCACTATAAATGTCCAACTGCCTCCAAAAGAAGCAATATGATCAGCAAGGCGATCAGCCCTTGAAGACTTCTTCTCCTGCTGTTCAATCAAATGGGACTTAATATTCCCTTGATATTCGTTCACCATGGCCGTTATGCGATCTAACTGGTCGTTGTCCAGCTTGGTACTTGGATCATTATCCAGTTCCTGAAACAATTTCTCAGGCGTGCATTCGTCTGTGGATTTGTTCTCATTGAATTCATCTTCCATGCATTTCCCTTCTTTCTGCGTCTAAAGTACAATCCTACTTTGTATTTAAACGTTCCTCGCTGCTGATGAAACAACCCTTATAGGCCATGGGCCGTGCACCGTTATCCGAGGTTGTAGTAAAAAGTAGAATGTTCGATACTAAGCTGCTGATCTGAGGCTCGCGGGGAACGAGGATCCCCTATTTCGGTTCATATGTCTATATCGGGCCCATATGCGGAACGTATGTACGCTATTTTAGTGTTTTTGCAGTTTTTACACCTCTAAAACGTGAAATAGCGGATCCTCGTTCCGCGAAACCATGAAAAACGCGGTTTCGAGTAAAATAAGGTATCTACGTTCCGCAAGGGTTGTGGCTACGCAATTACAAGTACGGGCATTGATCTTACGCGACTGTTGAAGAACAGAAAGATGCGTAAAGTGCAGCAAACTTAATCTAACTAGTTGTACTCGCCGCAGAAATCCCCCAATTCTAGCTCACGTAGAGTAGGCTCCGCCTCCTCCCATATTCAAAACAAAAAAAACACTCTCCAAGGGAGAGTGTCCAGCTAAAGGATTGCGGAAGCGAGCGGTTGTTATAAGAATTGATAGTATTCCAACAGAACATTCATCTCTTACGATAAATTCGTTCCTGCGGTACGAAGTCATCATATTGCACCCCTTCGGGCACGAAAAGGATGGATTCTTTTTTTCCTAAGCCTAGATATCCACCTGGAATTAAACTGCCATGAAATAGGCTGTGCACTTGCTGCTGCAGCTTCGTATCGAAATAGATCATGACATTGCGGCACAGGATGACGTGGAATTCATTAAAGGAGCCGTCCGTTACGAGATTGTGCTGCGCAAACATCAGATTTTCTTTCATCAGAGGCTGAAAATAAGCATATTGATGGTCTGTTGTATAGTACTCGGAGAAGGCTTTGGTCCCGCCAGATTCCAAGTAGTTCTTCGTATAGACTTGCATCTGCTTCAGGGGGAAAGCGCCTTTTTGCGCGCTCTCAATCGCTTTCTCATTCATATCCGTCGCGTATATCTTCGTCCTCTCAGCCAAGCCTTCTTCCTGCATCAGGATCGCCATTGCGTACACTTCTTCTCCAGTGGCACAGCCTGCATGCCAAATCCGAATCTCAGGATATTTCCTAAGCTGGGGAACTACCTGATTACGAAAAGCGCTGAAAAAGCTGGGATCTCTGAACATTTCTGTCACTCGGATCGACATGTCGTTCAGTAATTGTTCCACGAAGCCAGGTTTGTGCAGGACTTTTTCTAGCAGCGCTGTAATGGATGGCAATTTCTCTGCTTTCATGCGATTGAGAATTCGCCTGCGTAAGGATGAGCGCACATAATGGCGGAAATCGAACCCATACATTTGATATAAGCCTTCCAAGAGCAGATTAATCTCGATATTTTGCAGCTCATCGTAGGGCAGTTCCTCTAATTCGGAGTAATGATCTAGGGGCTGGCGAATCAATGCTTCTTCACCTGCTTCGTCAACCATACCCGCATAAGCGAGAATAGTTGATCCATATTCAGCGGCTTGGTAATATAGTCGGAAGCGCCGGACTCCAGACATTTCTCTTTCTCACTCTTCATTGCTTTCGCCGTTAGTGCAATGATGGGTACATCGTGCAGCTGCAGCTGACCGCGAATCGCTTTCATCGCATCATAGCCCCCCATGACAGGCATCATAATATCCATTAACACAAGGTCGTAGTCTGAATCTACAGATAAAAGCTCCAGGGCATGCTTACCATGATCAGCAATCTCCACGGTAACTCCCTTCGTCTCAAGCGCCGTGACAAGCGCGAAAACATTACGCGCATCATCGTCTACGAGAAGCACTCTTTTACCGTGAAACAATTGCAAATCTGAGCTTATGGGCTCAGCCATTTGCTGCTCCGCTATTAAGGCACTAGGTTCCGTCGAAACGGCTACAGTAGTATCTAATTTCAATTTCTCGCTAGCTGCTGCAATTTCCTCCCGCGGATGATCGCTCGCTTTGGCCTCAGGTTCCGATTCACTAGCATTAGGTACATAGAGGGTGAACGTGCTGCCCTTATGGAGCTCGCTTTTTACGACAATGGAACCACCAAGCAAACGCGTAAACTCGCGGCATATCGATAAACCCAGTCCTGTTCCGCCGTATTGACGATTCGTTGTACCGTCCACCTGCTGGAAGGCTTCGAAAATAACCTGCTGCTTATCGATCGGGATACCTATTCCGGTATCCGTAATCGAAATAGCCAATACGGTTTCTTCCGGATCTCTATGAAGGAGCTCTTTGACTCGAGAAGGGTCAGCAAGCGCAATTTTCATGGTTACAGAGCCTTGCTCGGTAAATTTAAAAGCGTTAGACAACAGATTTTTCACAATTTGCTGCATGCGTTGGCCATCTGTCAAAATCACATTAGGCACATTCGGCTCCAAAATGACCTCGAAATCCAGCCCCTTCTTATCCGCCACGGGATCAAACATCAGCTTCATTAACTGCGGAATTTCGGTCACGTTGACCTCGTCCGTCATAATTTCTATTTTACCCGCTTCTACTTTGGATAAATCAAGAATATCGTCAATCAGTGCGAGCAGATCATTGCCTGCGGCATACACGACACGTGAATAATCCACAACCTCCGACATTTGCATGTCACCGTTATTTTCCGCAAGCATTTGCGACAAAATCATAATGCTATTGAGCGGTGTTCGCAGCTCATGGGACATGTTCGCCAGAAAATCGGATTTGTACCGCGAACTCGTCTGAAGCTTCAGCGAGAACTCTTCCAGCTCATCTTTGGCTTTCTTCAATTCTAATGCTTTCTGCTCCGCGAAATGGTTTTGTTCCTCTAGAAACTCATTCGTCATCCGCAGCTGTTCTTGCTGCATCTGGAGTTCTTCAGACTGTGTCTGCAGCTCTTCCGATTGTGACTGCAGCTCTTCCGTCAACATCTGTGACTCTGAAAGCAGACGCTCTACTTCCATTCGGCTTCGAACACTCGTAATCGCCGTTCCGAATTTCTCTTGCAGCGAATCGACTAACGTAAGATGCTTCGATTGGAAAGGCAGAAGGGAAGCTAACTCAATAACAGCCTCTGCTTTGCCATTCACCATGATAGGAGCAACCAGTAAGCTTCGTGGCGAGGAGACGCCTAAACCTGACGTTAATTTAACATGGTTCTCCGGAAGATTATCCATCAGGAAAATCCGCTTATCTACGGCACATTGCCCGACTAAGCCTTCCCCTAAACGAAAGCTAGCAGATGAGGGATCTACCCCGGATGCCGCATATCCTGCTATTTTCACATATCGAATCTCGCCCCCAACGTTATTACGGAGGTATACAACACCATAGACGGCATCCAGCATAGGAGCTAACTTACTTACAAAGATTTCACTCAATTCCGTGATATCACCAATCCCCTGATACAAGGTTGAAACTTCGGTTATATTGGTTTGTATCCAGTTTTGCTTGTCTAAGCTTGCCAGCAAATCATTCGTTGCTTCTGCCAGCACTCTTATCTCGTCATTGGTTCTCACTTCAATTCTTGCATCAAGATTTCCTTCAGCAGCTGTAATATCTCGAATTGTCTTAATGACTCGATTAATCGTGCTAGTAATCGAATTGGACAAAAATAAAGCCACCAGAACTGCAAAAATTGATGTAATGCCCAAAACGCTAAAAAGAACAACTCTCAGATTATAGTTGCTTTTTGCTAACTGATCGACTCTTGCAGCCGTTAACTGCTGTTCAACCCTAAGAAAGGAATCAAACTGCGTGCGCAGCTGATCCATCAATTTTTTCCCTGAATTTTGTTTGAAAAAGTCATTAATGGCTGCTGTATTGTTTTCTTTTTTCAACTTAACAACGTTATCGCCACCATTCTTGATCCAGTTCTGAATCGTTGGCTTGATCTGTTCCAAACTTTTCTGTTGTGCAGGATTATCACTTATCAAAAGATGAAGCTTATTATAATTATCGAGCCATGCTCGGCTGCCGGCCTCATAGGGATCCAGGTACTGCTCATCCCCTGTAATGACGTAGCCACGCATCCCCGTTTCCATATCGATCATATTTTTTTGTATGACGTTGAGGAGATCACGCACTTCAATATCATGCGTGGATATATAGTCTACTTCCTTCTGAAGAGAGGTTATTCGATCACTCACAACTAAGAGGGCAGCCCCTAAACATAGAATAATACAGACATATCCCAACGTAATTTTAGCCTTTATGCTGACAGGAATAGATTTAAACATGTTTGCCTCCTAGTACAGTTCGTAGAGAATGTTATGTTAACATCCTACTATTCTCACTATACCACATTAAGAGAGCTAGAGAGATAGTTTGAGCTTGCTTCTATAATTGATCAAGCAACTGATCGAGCTCCGGATCGGATTCCGGATAGGCTAAATTCATGCTTTCCAATGCTTCTACAGCAATTTGCAGAACGGCCCAATCCCGGTACCAGCGATGATTAGCAGGCACGACATACCACGGTGCGGAAGCCGAGCTGCACTGCTTAAACACATCTTCATAAGCCTTCTGGTATTCGTCCCAGGATTCTCGCTCCACGAGATCATTCTTATCGAATTTCCAACGTTTCGTTGGATCCGTTAGCCGATTCCGCAGCTTTGCAAGTTGGAAATCCTTCGAGATATGCAGGAAAATCTTGACGATTTTCACACCGCTGCTCTCCAGCAATTTCTCAAATCGGTTAATGTGCTTGAATCGTTTCTTCGCTTCTGAATCACTAATCGAGTTGTGCACTCGGGTTATCAGCACATCTTCATAATAAGACCGAATGAAGGCCCCGATCATTCCTTTCGCAGGCACAACCTGATGAGCGCGCCACAAGAAATCATGAGCGGCTTCCTCTTCGGTAGGCGTTCTGAAGCTGCTTACTTGAAAGCCCTGTGGATGCAGTCTTCCGAGCGCACGCTTAACAACGCCGTCTTTGCCGCTGCAATCCATGCCCTGAATCACAAAAAGAACAGACTGCTTCTTCTCGGCGTACAGGATATTTTGCAAGGCTTCTAATCGTTCACTCAGACGCTCTATATTCGGCTCGGCCTCTTCACGATCGTGAAGAGCTCCGGTTTCATTAGGATCAATGCTTTCTAAGCGTATTTTCTTCCCATATTCCAATTGAAAATGGTTGCCCGGCATCGGGTAGCCTCCTTACGTGCTCTGGTTTAAGACAGTCTTCAGCTTATCAATCGCCCGCTTCTGAATCCGGGATACACTCATCTGAGAAATTCCTAAAAGGTCAGCAATGTGACGTTGCGATTGTCCTTCATGATAGATGAGACCAATAACCGTACGTTCTTCTTCTTTCAAACAAGTCATCGCCTCTTCAAGATCCATACGTCTCTCTAGGATTTGATAGTCATCCGTTGGGCCAGCGATCATATCGCCAATCGTCGCACTATCCCCATCACTCGTGAGCGGAGTATCCAGTGAAGTGTAATTATAATAATCGCGGCCTGCCAGAATCTCAATCGTTTCTTCCGGACTGAGCTCTAAATAAGCCGCAATCTCCTCGATACTCGGCGAACGTTCCAACTTCACGGTCAGCTCATCCAGAGCACGCTGGACAAGCGAACCTTTCTCCTTAATTCGTCTTGGAACCTGTATGTACCATGACTTGTCACGCAAATAATTTTTCAGGTGGCCAATTAAGCTTTTCATTGCATAGGCTTCAAACGGAATCTCCATGGTGCTGTCATACTGTACAAAAAGCCGCAGCATCGACATCTGTCCAACTTGAAATAAATCCTCATATAAATCAGGACGGCTCCGCGACATCTTGCCTACTGCCATACGAACAATGGGTTCATAATGCAGCAGCAGCGCCGTAGCCGTCTCTTGACAAGCGGTTTCCTTATAGATCTTCATTTTCGAGTACATTTCATATAACGGTTTCGAGGATGATGCATTCGCATTCATACCATTTCCTCTTTTCTATTCAGCTGGCTTGCCAGTTGCTTCGTCAGAATAACCTCGGTTCCTTTACCGCTATGCGTCAGTACTTGTACATCATCCATTAAAGCTTGCATCAGGAACAAACCTAGCCCCCCCACCGTCGCTTCACTGATGGATTTATGGTGCAGCGAGGCTGCGTCGGCATCTGTTTGAACATAATTAAAGCTATTGCCTTCATCCTTCACAGAAATTCTCAAAAATCCGCTGCTGTGTTCAAATTGAACCTCCACGGTTCCTGACTGGTCATGAGAGTAAGCATGCAGGATCGCATTATTGCAAGCTTCTGCCACAGCAACCTTCATATCTTCAATATCTTCGAAGGAAAAGCCCGCTTTGGTGGCAACGCCATATAAAGTGAGTCGAACAATATCTAGATATTCCGCCTTTGCCGGTATCGTAAGGCCAATGTATGGGCTCATATGATTTCTTCTTTCCTTTCTGTTACACCTTTGTTTTGACTTTGGTCTTCACGACCTACCAAATAGCGGGCTATGCCAGTTAGTTCAAATAGTCGCTGGATTTTGGCAGGGATGTGATGTATACGGAAGGCTGCCTTCATCGCAGCTCTCACTTTTAGCACGGAGACAATCATACCAATTCCGGTACTGTCAATATAACGCAGCTCTTTTAAATCCAACGTTAGAATCTCATTTCCTTTATGAACGACCGAGTCAAGCGCGGTGGCTAGCTCCGATGCAGCAGATAAATCAAGTTCCCCACTTAAGTATATGATATTTTCTTTCCCGTTCGATTGTTTGTAGACAGTAAATTTACGTATAGCGTTCACAAGATGACCCCTTTCTATTTCGTAACACCGGCTTGCGGTGATTTCTTAGATTTCATTTTTTGCAACAACTCATATGAGATGGCAGCTCCTTGCAAGATCGTCTTCCATTTCGCACTAAGCGGCTGAGTTTGTTGGGTTAGATTCGTTTGTTTAACGGCTGAGATTAAACTCGTGGCTGATTGTTTCACAGACGATGTTAACTCGTGAATCACTTGTCCTACATCATTAACCGAGCTGAACAGATGATTAAGCTTGGACAGCTTCACACGCACATCTATGGCCATCTCATTGGTATTGAGAATAACGTCCTGTACTTCCGAACTGATCTGTGTGACTTCATTCTTCATTTGACCCATCGTTAATGTGATCTCATCTAATGAAGTTTTCAGTGATTTCAAAGTTTGAATCAAATAGAAGACAAGGAACACAAACGCAACGGCTGCTATGATCGCACTAATTTGTACTAACATTTCAATCACCCCTATCTGCTTAATTACTTATTGCTTACCCCTGTTCTTGGCATCTGAAACAATTTAGGCAGAAATTTCCGATTTTCTTTCCTTTCTGTTTCAAGCGGAATCTGGCAGGGTACTTATACGTATGCACAACCATACTAATTAAGTGGAGGGATTTCACAATGGTTAAAACTGCAACGAAAGCAAGTCCGATTACAGAGATTCTTGACAAGCAGGTCGCTAACTTTTCGATTCTTTATATGAAGCTGCATAACTATCATTGGTATGTGAAAGGCGAAAATTTCTTTACCCTACATATCAAATTCGAAGAATTGTATACAGAGGCGGCCTTGCATCTCGACGTTATCGCGGAGAGAATGCTATCTCTTCGTACCATTCCGACAGCGACTTTGCAAGAGCATTTGGCAACAGCGTCCATTAAGGAAGCTAAAAATGAGGAGACGGCTGAGCAAATGGTGAAGCAGCTGGTGAGTGATTTCACCCGCATCTGCTCGGAGCTGACAGAGGGAATTGAACTTGCTGAAGAGCAAAAGGATCAACCAACAGCTGACCTGCTCATCGGGATTCGCTCATCGCTAGAGAAGCACAGCTGGATGCTGGATGCGTACCTTGGCAAATAGTTTGTAAAAACAAAACGGCTTACGCCGTCCTTGGGCGAGCGAATTATGCCGCCTAAAGGCAGACTGACCCGTGTACATGTTGTTCTTCGCGTACAACATTAAGCAGGCTAACCCATACATGTTGTTCTTTGTACAACATTAAGCAAGCTGACCCGTTACATGTTGTACTTCGTACAACAATAAGCAAGCTAATCCGTGTACATGTTGTTTTTTGTACAACATTAAGCAAGCTGACCCGTTACGTGTTGTACTTCGTACAACAATAAGCAGGCTAATCCGCGTTTTTCACACGATTGTTGCAAAAAATACAACAATTCCAGCCTAAAGTAGCTCTATAGCCTAAAAAAGGGCTAGATTGTTGTATAACATACAACATCTTGAGTCTTTTAAGAAGAAATCAAGGAAATTGTTGTACGCTGTACAACTTGCCTTGTAATAATCCATTTTCCAAGAACCAGAAAACAAAAATCTAGGAAAACACAGTCTCTTACCGAAGATGATGTATCCACAATCTCACTTAGCTTAGCAAAATCCCAACTAACCATCCTTAATAGGGGCAAGCTCTGCTTACCTCTAATCCACAAAAAAACCACGGACTGGCGGTTTCCCCGTCAATCCGTGGTTTTGTTTTGAACATATTTGATGAGCGTGACTTCGGTTCCCCCGTCTGTGTTCACGATAACCTCATCCATCAGCGCTTGCATGAGATAAATGCCAAGGCCTCCAGACTGTAATTCGCTGGGCGAAGCCCCGGACAAAGGCACCGTATGCTCGTCGCGTTCTTGATAATTAAAGCCTGTGCCATCATCTTTCACTTTCACAGTCAATCTGTCGTCTCCGGGCTCATAGCTAATTTCGATTTGCCCACTGCCACTCTGCGGTTCCCCGTGAAGTACAGCATTGTTGCAAGCCTCCGACACCGCTACCTTCATGTCCTCGATATCTTCATAAGAGAAACCTAACTTGGTAGCAACCCCATAGAGACTGAGTCTTACGATATCCAAGTATTCCGCTGCTGCGGGTATTTGTAAACGAATGACATTCATGCGCTTCCTTCGATCCCTTCGTTCAGGAATCCTGAGATTCCCGTAAGATCAAACAGCCGTTTGATGCCGGCCGGGATATTGCGGACCGTGAACGGTGCTTTCAGCTCATCCCGAATTTTCAAGGCCGAGACCACAATACCGATCCCTGTGCTATCAATATACCGCAACTGCTCCACATCGAGGATTAACGCCTTATCCGCCCGATGAACAACTGCTTCGAGCGCATGCCGAAACGTTAAGGCCGCAGCCAAATCGAGCTCCCCACTGATACGAAGCTGTATAGATTTCTCCAATTCTTCTTGATCAACTTGGAACTTCTCTGCTGACATTAGCCACACTCCCTTGCGTTATTCTTTCTCTAAATAGTAACAAGCCTCTACCTTTTACACAAGCTTTGCCTAAAATAGGAAGATCTCCCGCACATGTCTTCAAGCTGACCATAGAGGCCAGCTGCAGACATTAGGTGCTTGAAAGATGATAATAATCGATGGATATCAATTCTTGCGTTTTCGATTCAATAAAAAGCTTAATTAGTCCTTCCCCCCGCTGAAAGACGATTCCATCTTCCGCCACATAATCGGGTTCTCCTAGCAGCCGCTTCACGTCGGTTATCGTCAACGGAATCCGTTTATCATTGATTTGAACGTGCCCCACCTTGGCTGGAATTTGAACAAAAGTCACGATACCATCTTGGAAACCAATATTCATATCCGGGTATTCATACGTAAAGGCTTCTGCAAATTGGGGATCCTGGACAAACGTTAGTGGATACCCTTTCTTGGCAATGACTGACTCTGTATCATCATAAAGTGAGATTCCCTCTAGGCTATTGAGCATAGGCACCAATGAGTTAGCATCAGCTACCTGGAAATTAGCACCTATATCACTGCTAGATTCTGCTTGGGCAGCGGCAAGAGTAGGCGGCAGAACGGGTAGGAAAGTATTATTGGATCCTTCCGGATTCAGAGTGATGATCCGCGGTGTAAGGATGATCTCCGGTTCACCGATTTGTTCAGAAGTTGTCCACCTGACGATAATCATCGCTAGAATTACGACTAGAAAGAACATAGCTAGCTTATAGACACGGCTGCGGTAGCCCGTCATGTGTGTTAGCAGCTTAGCACCTTTGTCACGTAACATTACGTTCATATCTGATCCTCCTACTCTCACCTTTGGATTAGATCACTTCACTTTTCTCCGCCACAAAAGGATGTGCATACTGACCGCATAACACGGCCCCTTGCTCTACTACGACCTGCTTGTCCAAAATAACCCGGTCCAAATACACGCTCGCTTCAATTGCACAATCATGCATAATGACACTATTCTTAACACTGGCGCCTTTACTAACCGTCACACCTGGAAACAAGATACTGTTCTCCACATAGCCTTCAATCCGGCAGCCATGAGCGACGAACGAATTGCGGATCAGCGCGTCATGGTTACAAGCCGTTTCTTGTTCTTCCTCTTTCCGCGTATAGATAAACTCTTGATTAATCATGAATTGCTGCCAGCCTTGCGGTTGCAGGAGATCCATACTGTGCACATAGTAACTGTCTACGGAATCCATAATCGCCATATACCCATGATTGGCATAGCCTTGTACATGAATATCGGCCAGATGAGCCCAGATAACCTCTTTCAGATAGATCTCGCTCCCGCGCCTCAAGCTCCTCTCAATGAGATCAATCAGTAGTTTCCGCTCCATAACCATCGTGTCCAAATCAATATTCTGCGGTGTTAAGCACGGCAGAGCGTGATAGGTGGGAGAGGCGCTGATCACGCGGCCTTGATCATTCATCTCCAAGTTGTAAGCGTGACCAATATGAGCATGACGGTCAATCTCTGTCAAATGTTTAAAAAGGACCGTAATTTCCGCGCCGCTGCTGAGGTGATAGTCGACCATATTTTCAAAATTAGAGCGATAAATAACACTGCTAGGCGCAAGCAAAATATAGGTTTCAGTGCATGACTTTAAGTAATCGAGATGACTGTACAAATGTAGGAGGTCGCCATGGTCGACAGTTCGCGTATCACTCGCGGGATCAATCCATAGGGAGAAAGGCGGGAGAATAGAGACCCCTCCTTCTTCCGAAGCGTCTAAACCCCAGTGATGCCCGTCGCCCACATGTTCAAGCAGTGAATCCGCCTTCGAATTGGCCAGAACGATGACTTTCTGAATCCCCGAATTGCTCATATTGGAAAGTGCGAAATCGACCAGTCGATACCGACCGGCAAAAGGCACAGCAGCGACACAACGATTGCGTGTAAGCGTTGATAAATCATCCTGTTCATTCATGAGATTGATCATGCCAAGAACATTTTTCATCATACACTCCTCCTAAAAGTTTTGTGTTAGCAAAACTTGCATCGTAAGCATTTACTACCTCGATTAACCGAAATTCAGCCTCGTATCCGTCAGCTTAGCAGGTATCACAGCTGGATAATGGCGTCCTACCACTGTTTTCTCACCTACGGCAGTAATCTCTGTACCTCCTGGCTTACCTACAATAGCTCCATCTTTAATAATGGATCCTTCTCCAATAACAGCATTAAGAATAAGTGCATTCTTTCCAATCTGAACACCCGGCATGATGACACTGTTCAGGACTCTACTATTTTCTCCAACCCTAACGCCATCAAATAGAACTGAATGACTTACATTACCATGAATGGCTGCACCGTCTCCTATCACCGCATTGTTCACTCTGGCACTTAGTGAGACATGGCTTTTCGGAAGATCACTCTCTTGGGTAAGCACAGGCCATGTATCGTGATCCAATTGCAGCCTTGGCGTATAACCAAGTAAATCCATATGGGATTCCCATAGGCTTTCAATCGTACCGACATCTTTCCAATACCCTTCAAAAGGATACGCAGATAAATAGGCCCCTGCCGCCAGCAGTCCAGGAATAATATCATGACCAAAATCATGACTAGACGTCATATCTTTCGCATCTTGTTCGAGGCATGCCTTCAGCACATTCCAATTAAATATATACACGCCCATGGAAGCCAGATTACTAATAGGTTTGAGCGGTTTCTCAGCAAATCCGGTAATCCGGTGATGCTCGTCCGTGTTCATAATGCCGAACCGGCTTGCCTCTTCCCATCTCACTGGAATAACCGAAAGCGTTGCATCAGCTCCAGAAGCTTTATGATGTTCGAGCAAAGCTCTGTAATCCATATTATAAATATGATCGCCAGAAATAATTAACACGTAGCTTGGATCATACGAACGAAGGTAGGATATATTTTGATAAATGGCATCCGCTGTCCCCGAATAAGCATCAGGTGCGCCAACCTGCCTTTCCAGAATGGAGATACCGCCGCTTTCGCTCGTCATGTCCCAGGCTTCCCCATTGCCAATATGAGCATGCAAGACAGCAGGTTTGTATTGCGTGAGCACACCAACTGTATCAATCCCAGAATTACGGCAATTGCTCAAGGTAAAGTCGATGATTCTATATTTCCCGCCAAAATGAACAGCTGGTTTAGCGATATTTTTAGTTAAAGGACCCAATCTAGTACCTTGACCGCCGGCTAATAGCATGGCTACACATTCCTGTTTCTTCATAGTCATCTCATCCTTCCTTTGGAATATATTTAATTACGATTGCTGCAAGGGGAGGTATCGATACCGTTATGCTGTGCGGACAATCTTGGCATGTCCACTCTTCAGAGACTAGCGTACTGCCGTTCGTCACGCCGGATCCGCCGAATTCTTGCTTATCGCTATTAAAAACCTCCTGATAACGCCCTGGCCTCATCACCCCTAGTCGATATCCCTCATGAGCCTCAGGCTTAAAATTACAGACAACGATGAGCTGTTCATCGCCGTTTTCCGAGTTCCGAATGAAAGTCACCAGACCGTCGCTTTTATCCTCCGCGTTAATCGGTTCGAAACCGCTCGGTTCATAATCCAACTCCCATAAAGCTCTCTCCGCTATGTAGAAGTGATTCATCGTTCTCACAAAATGCTCAAATTGCTGATGTTCTTCGAATTTCAATAAATCCCATTCCAGCGAAGCTTCCGAATTCCAATCATCCATCTGACCGAATTCGTTCCCCATAAAAAGCAGCTTTTTGCCCGGATGTCCCATCATATAGGCGTACAGCACTCGCAAATTAGCGAATCGCTGCCAATGGTCGTCACCTGACATTTTACCGAGAAGGGATTTGCTGGAATGAACCACTTCATCATGCGCGTAGGTGAGAATATAATTCTCATCCCAAGCATTTAGCAGCGAATTCGTCAATTGATCTTCCTGACTGCTGCGTTCTTCCTGATTTTTCTTCATATACCCAAGCGTGTTCCACGTAAAGCCTAAGTTCCATTTGTAATTAAAGCCTAGTCCGCCATTCTCGACGGGAGCGGTTACGCCTGGATAAGAGCTCGTATCCTCCGCCATCATCAGTGCATTGGGATACCTAGAGAATACGACGGCATTCAGTTTCTGGAGGAAGGCAATGCCTTCGAGATTCTCATCGCCGCCCTGTTCATTCACAATACGGTCCTCTTCTTCTCGATCAAAATTCAGCGATAATATGCTATAAACCGCATCCACTCTTAACCCATCAATATGATAAACATCCATCCAAAATAGGGCATTGGAGATTAAGAAACTAAGAACCTCGGGCTTCGCATAATCGAATACCTGTGTCCCCCAAGTAGGATGTTCACCTTTTCGGCTGTCTGCATATTCATAAAGCGGTGTCCCATCGAATCGGGTCAAGCCGTGAGCATCTTTGCAGAAATGTGCGGGCACCCAATCCATAATGACGCCAATCCCCTTCTGGTGGCAGCGGTCTACGAAGTACATGAAGTCCTTCGGCGATCCAAACCGACTCGTCACCGAGAAATAGCTGGTTACCTGATAGCCCCATGACGCATCCAGAGGATGTTCCTCTAACGGCATCAGCTCAATATGGGTATAACCGCGTTCGTGTACATAATCGACCAGCTCGTCAGCTAATTCCACATAACTGTAGAATCCGCCGTCTTCCTTGCGTTTCCAACTGCCCAAATGCACCTCGTAGATAAGGAGCGGCTGTTGTAGAAATTGATTTGACGTGTTGTTCGTCAGCCAATCCTCATCCCGCCATTCATAACCATCCAATGAGGTGACAATCGAAGCGGTTCCGGGCCGAAGCTCAGAATGAAACGCATAAGGATCTGACTTTAGATAGCATTCATCGTCCAAAGTGACGATTTCATATTTATATAGCGTGCCTTCACCGAGTTCCGGAATGAACAGCGTCCATACGCCATCTGCTAGCGACATCTGGTGATTGCTGCCATTCCATCCATTGAAGCTGCCTGAAACGTTAACCTGCTTGGCATTTGGCGCCCAAACTGCGAAGTTAACCCCCATCTGACCACTGCGTTCTTCCACATGGGAACCCAGAAAATGGTAACTTTGATACTGTGTACCTTCATGCAACAAATATAAAGCGTCTGAACTGGCTTCCGATGCCAATGTCGTCATCCCAATTCCTCCCAACGTGTTGGACTGATACTCCTTATTACACGCCTTCGGGTCTATTGAAACAAAAAACGCACAAGTTTTATTCCCCATTTGGGATAAAATTTGTGCGTTCGTTATAGTTATAAACCACTCTTCGCCTATCCGCTGTTTGGTACCATGTTTTTCATCGCTAACGACTACGTTGTTATCATAACCAAGCACATATCGTCTTGCGGAGAACCCGTTTTGACATAAGGATAAATACGCTCAACCAAGCCATCGGGATCGTGCGTCGTCGTCTCCTTCAAGCTTCCCAAGATTTTGGTGATGCCGTCCTCCTGTTCATCATCGAGCCACTCCGACAGGCCGTCTGTGAACAAGACAATCCGGGCTTCCTTCTCATAGGGGATCACACCTTTGGTAATCTCAATCCCCTCAAAAAAGCCGAGTGCACAACATCCTTCTGACAGCAATTCCACTTCACCATCCAGAAGGGCAATGCCAGCAGGATGTCCGGCATTCACATACTCAATCGTGCGCTGTTCCGTATCCAAAACCATATAAATCGCCGTAAAATAGTAATTAATCAGATTATCAGATTGATGCAGCTGATTCATCCGTCCGTTCAGCTCACGCATCACGCCTTCCGGATCACAAATGTTCGTGATGGTATCCTTCAAAGCCGAATAAATGTACATGCAGACAAGCGAAGACGAAATGCCATGTCCCATCATATCCAGCAAAATAATCCCATGCCGATTCGGCCCAATCGGATACCAGGCATAGAAGTCACCCGCGAGCTCAGAAGAGGGTTTATAGACTGCCGAAATCTGAATACGCTCATCCTTAATGGGGCTGCTCAGTACACTAAGCTGCACTTGTTTGGCCAAATCAAGCTCATACTTAATCCGCTTGTCCCGCTCTTTGTGCCAATCCTTCTCATATTTCAAGCGGAGCGTAGAACGAATACGCGCAAGCAGCTCCACCTTATTAATCGGCTTCATCACATAATCGAGTGCCCCGGCATCCAATGCTTCAGCCAGCTTATTGGAATCCCCCATCGCCGTCACGAAAATAATCGGAATATCCCGGAACCTTTCGTCGGCTTGAACTGTTCGACAAGCTTCCACCCCATCAATTTCCGGCATCATCATATCCATGAGAATCAAATCAACCGGCACTTCAACCGTGCTTGGTGAATCCATATCTAATAATTGATACAGCTCTCGGGCAGAGGACACCATGACTAAATCGGTGTAACCGGCTTTCAGCAGGATTTTTTCAATAATAAGTAAATTTGTCGCGTTATCGTCTACTATTACAATACTCATTGCTCAAACCCCTTTCGGGTAAAAGTTTACGGAAACCCTCAACGTAGTTTACCATAATTTATTATCAAACATGTTGATCGTTTATTTTATCTACTACCCATTTGAAAAAAATTCAATCACGAAGATGCTTGGCCACCTTGCTTATATAATGAAACGGAAATAAAAATGAGCTTTGGTGTTTCAAATGAAAGAAAGAAGGTTACATCCTAGTATGAAGCATGGCAACACCACAACACCCAAACTAAAGGAGAGATGACTCATGAGTGAAGCAGTCGGAACAAATAACAAAGGCGGACTATTGTTAGGTTTAGTAATCGGCGGCGCTGTTGGCGCGATAACCTCATTGTTATTAGCCCCTAAAGCCGGGTCGGAGCTGCGTGAAGACCTGTCGAATACGTATCGCACATTCAATGATAAAACAAGCCAATTGGCTTCCGCTGTAGGTCAGAAAACACAGGATATTGTCTCGACCGTAAGCGACAAAACACAGGATATCGCATCAGCTGTTAGTGAGAAGACTCAGGAAGTTGCTTCAACAGTCAGTGAGAAAACAAAGGATATGGCAGCCTCTGTTAGCCATCAAGCTTCAGAAGCCGCTGATAAGGCCAAAGAAAGCAAACAGCTTGTAGCTGAATCTTTGCAGGCTGCCAAAACGAATTACCAAAACAATCAACATTAAGGTATCACATAGATTCGTAAGGACTTCGTACGATTGGACGTATGCTTGAATGGAGGAATTACAATGGATAAAAGCACTCTGCATCAACAGTTAACCGATTTGGGGTTAGATCGTATCGAATACACGGAGAAATCGGTCTATAAATTCGATATTTATCACGATGCCACATCAGCCGCCTATCCGCTAACATTAACCACATACACCTCTGAGCATGGGAATACAACCGTTCATTTCCATGAAGCCGACTTTCAAGAGAACGAATTCGTTCCTCTGCAAGTTCGCCGGACGGCGTTGGACAAACTAATTGAATTAGAGCGGATCTGTAACGGTTCAGCAGGCAAAACCTTGGCAGAAGCCAACAATGGCTCCATGGCACAGGATATGGGTGAGATGAAGAAGCTGGGAAATGAAATGAAATATATGAAGACGAATAGCGAACTGCTGGAAAAGAATATGATTCCTGACCCGATTCAGTAACTCAAGGATAAACGAAAGAGTGCGAAAACCGCGCTTAATCTGGAGCGCCAGAGCAAATAAGCGCGGTTTTCGCGCTTACAGCCAGAGCTATGCGAGCTGAAGCCCGCTAACTGAGTCYGAGAAGTCGGAAATCGACTTCTCAGGCAGATCATCTCGYGCATCAAAGCAGATTAAGCGCGGAAAACGCGCTTAATCTGGAGCGCCAGAGCAAATWAGCGCGAAAACCGCGCTTACAGCCAGAGCTATGCGAGCCGAAGCACGCTAACTGAGTC
>NZ_LMRY01000035.1:39995-76624 GCF_001427935.1 Paenibacillus sp. Soil724D2 | reverse complement strand
TCTCCTAATCTTTTTCCCATTCCGGATCATCCCCTTTGTAAATAAGTTTAATTTATTTGAAAGGAGGACTCCAGTTTATTTAGGGGGCCTAGGAGCATCATACAACAATTTCCATCCTAAACCGATAAAATCGCAGTAAAGTTGCATTTTGTACAACATTTTCGACTGATTTTCACAGAAAGTAGCTTATTTAAGAGAAATTGTTGTACTTTTTACAGCACTCTCTACTCCTAATCACTTTTTAAGCTACAATTGTTGTATTTTATACAACAATCAAAACTTAAAGGGTAAGGGAAAGGGTAAGGGAAAGGGTAAGGGTAAGGATAAGGGCCAAGGATAAGGCAAAGTCAGAGCAAATCTGAGAAAAGTCATGGAAAAGTCATAACAAAGTGATAACAAAGTCGAGCAAATCAAAGCAAAGTCAAAGCAAGCCAGAGAAAATCAAAGCAAAGTCAAAGCAAGCCAGAGCAGAGTTAGAGTAAAGTCAAAGAAAAATTAGAACAAAGGCAAATTAAAGCCATAGTAAAATAAAAGCCAATGCCAAAGGTACATTACCTCTGAGTAAGAGGGATTTATTGCACAAAGTACTATTAAGGCAAGTAGCTGCGAATAACCGTCATGCTGCCTTCTAGCGCATAACTGCCAAGATCGGCAGGAAGCAGGAAGCAGTCTCCTGGCTTCGTGGAGATGCTGCCATCTGCCCACTGAAGGGTTCCGTTACCGTCTGCAATAACGAGGATGACGAAGCTTTCAGGAGAAGTGCTTAGCTCCCATTTCGGTCCTACAAGGCCTTTTTCCACGGTGAAGAAAGGAGACTCGGCAAGCGTTAACCAAGTGCCAGCTTCATTCAAATCCGTTTTCATGCGAGTGGAGCCGGAGCCTTCGTAAGCGATAACGTTGAGCGAATCTGCAATATGAAGATCACGAGGCTTTCCATCCAGTCCGGGACGATTATAATCGTATAAACGATAGGTCGTATCGGAATTTTGTTGAATCTCGGCAACTAGGACACCAGCGCCAAGAGCATGGACCGTTCCTGCTGGGATGTAAAAGGAATCACCGGCTTCAACAGGCACTTCCTGTAAGCAATCCAAAATGCGGTTCTCTGCAATTGCTTGAGCTAAGCTTTCACGTGTAACGCCTTCTTGCATGCCGTATATAATTTTGGCGCCGGGCTTAGCATCAAGGATGTACCACATCTCTGTTTTGCCGAGCTCGCCGGCAGCCAAATTCTTGTAATGATCATTCGGATGTACTTGTACGGAAAGGTCGTCTTCGCAATCCAATAACTTAATGAGTAGTGGGAAACGGCCGTTTTTTTCGGAGAATCCTTTCGTGCCGAATAACGTTTTGCCGTATTTCTCGCGAATTTCGTCGAGACCAAGGCCTGCTAATTCGCCATTAATCACCTTCGTCGTTCCATTCGGGTGATCGCCAATCATCCAGCCTTCGCCAATAGCGCCTTCTGGAAGCTGAAAACCAAACTTTTCTAGGGCTCTTCCACCCCAGACACGTTCTTTCATTTCAGGTTGAAATTGAAGCGGGTATGATTTCACTAACTATCCCTACTTTCTTCTCTAATTTCTCCTACAAAAATTAAACTAATGCATTCTCTAGCATTATATCATGCGTCTATCTTTTTTCTAGAGCTAAGAGATAGGGAGCATGCGGGCTGGTATTCATAAATTGGTAACGCAGCACCTGAAAGGCTGCGAGCGGAAGGCGCTGGGCCCAGCTTTCGACGGCCGCAGCTTCTTCCGATCCTCCATCGTGTCCGCTGTAGAGCACGATGGTCACGATACCGCCTTTGCGGAGCAGGCGGAGGGCAGCCTCGAGAGCAGGGATCGTGGATTCCTGTTTCGTAATGGTTGCCGGATCGGCGCCGGGCAGGTAGCCGAGATTGAATGTGACCGCGGCGACCTTGCCATGGCGGTCCTGCGGCACAGCCGCCTCCATGAGCGCATGGCTGCATAGGCTCATATGCACACAAGAAGATGCGTCTGGAAGTTCTTTCTCCAGACGCATCTTTGTTTGATCCAGCGCTTGCTGCTGGATATCGAAGCCGTACACGCTGCCGCGGGCGCCTACCAGCTTCGCTAAGAACAAGGCATCCACGCCGTTGCCAAGAGTTGCGTCGACAACTGTATCGCCCGGCTGTGCCCGCTGATTAATTAATTGATGAGCATAACTTAGTACCGAAACAAAACCCATGCGATGAAAGCCCTCCATGCTGCTTATACGATCATTTTTTGTCTGCTAGCCATGCGGCCAGCACTTCGATTTCCTCGGATTTCAAAGCGCTTTTGAAAGGTGGCATATCGCCTTTACCTCCAAGGATCTGCGCAACGATCTCATCCTTGGTTTTGCGTGAGCCGACCTTCGTCAGGTTCGGTCCGAAGTCGCCTGCAAGCCCCGCCCCGTGGCAGGACATGCAGTTGTCTTTATACAGCACCTGCGCTTGGGCTGCGGTGCTGGTGCCACCATCCGCAGGCTTAGCGGATGGGGATGGGGATGGCGCCGCGCTGGCAGGCGCTGGCGTTGCAGTTGGCGCCGGCTTCGCCGTAGCGGCCTCTTTCAGTGCTGGCGTTGCCGCAGCAGCTGTTGGCTTCGCTGTCGCCGCTGCGCTCGGCTGCGGAGTGCTCCTTGCCGCCGGCTGCACCGTAGCGGCTGCCGGTGTTACCGTCGCTGCAGCAACCGGCGACGCACTAACTACCGCCGTCGGTGTCGTTGACGGCGCCACCGTACTCACTGGTGTGGCCGGCTCTCCTCCACATCCAGCGACAACTAGCATCATCCCAACAATGGCTGTTTGAGCCCGTTTCATCATCATGATTATCCATCTCCTTTAGTCATTCTACCTATATAAAGGAAACGGATAATAATCTATTTTGGTTTTATGTGTTTATATGTTTATGTGTATATATGTTTATAGGTTTTATATGTTTTTATTTTCGTTTCGTTCCATTTAACCTTGGTTGGCCTTACCCTTCCAAAGTTTACCCTGCCAAGTATTTCTTTCTTTCAGAAGGCTATCAAAGGCATTCAACACTTCCCACTTTTTGAGGCTCCACATGGGACCAATCAGTAAATCGCGGGGAGCATCTCCAGTAAGGCGGTGGACAATCATTTCCGGTGGGAGAAATTCGAGTGTATCGACGATCAGCTTCACATACTCGTCTTTTTCCAGGAACTGAAGCAAGCCAGCTTCGTATTGTTTCACCATAGGTGTTTTACGCATTAGATGAAGTAAATGGATTTTAATGCCCTGAACATCCATTTGTGCGACTGCTCGTCCCGTGTCCAACATCATTTCGTGGGTCTCCCCAGGCAATCCATAAATAATGTGTGCACAGGTGCGAATATTATGCTTTCGAAGCTTAGCGACCGCGTCCAAATAGCATTGTGTGTCGTGAGCACGATTGATGATTTCAGAGGTTGATTCGTGTACGGTTTGAAGGCCCATTTCGACCCATAGATACGTACGTTCATTCAATTCAGCCAAATATTCAATCACATCATCTGGTAAACAATCCGGTCTGGTCGCAATGGATAAACCTACAACACCTGGCTGTTTTAAAATAACTTCATAATATTCCCGCAGCTCCTCAACGGGTGCATACGTATTCGTATAGGCCTGAAAGTAACCGATGTATTTGGCTTCAGGCCACTTCAGATGCTGGAGATCACGAATCTTATTAAATTGGGTAACCAGATCATCGCGGCGGCTCCCGGCGAAATCACCTGACCCCCGCGCACTGCAAAATGTACAGCCACCGGTTGCGATATTGCCATCCCGATTGGGACAAGTAAAACCTGCATCCAGCATGACTTTAAAAACCTTCCCTCCGAAAGCTTCACGCATTTCATAATTCCATGTATGGAAACGTTTGTCCCCCCATAATTGAGGCGACTCCTGAGTAATTATAGACATATGGTTGCTCCTTTCTTTCCAACCTATTGTAGCGAAATTGAAGCATGAAAGCGACCCCTGCCTTTCCAAGAAGTTCCCCGTTAAAAGAGAGCGATACGGAGCATGATAACTTTGCATAACTATTACATGCCGAAAGGGGTTTTGAACAAGTGAAAAAGTTTCGTACAATTACTTTGGCGGTAGCATTGACAACTGCATTAAGTTTTGGGGCAACTGGTGCACTTGCTAACACATCGGGGACAACGTCAAGTGCTACGCCAGGAACTATGGGGACAGGAACTACGACAACATCGGGATATACAGGAAGTAATTATGATGCTACGACAGGTATGGGTACAACCGGAACAACGGGAACAACTGGAACAACTGGAACAGCTACCCCCTATACGGGATACGGCACTGGAACAGGGTCCTATTCCGGAACGGGAACAGGTACTGGTGTTACGGGTCACATCAGTGGATATGGTAACAATATGATGGACCGAATGACTACTCGGGGTACACACACTGGAAATTACGATACATCATCTTACCGGACTTACGCGACTACAACAGACGGCAATCGTACAAATTGGGGATGGCTCGGTCTATTAGGTCTATTAGGCTTAACAGGACTTAGAGGTAAAGACAAACGAAGAGATGAAGCTAGATAAATAGCTGTTATCCAAATGCGCCTTCCAATTGGAGGGCGTTTTTCTTTACCACTAGAATGATCTGCCATTCATAAAGAACATCATCCTAACGAAAGCTATCATTAATGAGGCAAAAGGAAAGAAGGTGAATGAGTTGGTTCAGATGTCCCTAGCTACCGATACGATATCTGTCGAGTTGACCATTAAAGAAGCATTCGCTTTAAGCAGTGGCGTGAAATTCGCAGCAGACCCGAGCATATCGAAGGATGCAAGACGAAAAGTTCTGCGGTCCTTGGATCAAAAGCTGTTTCCAGCCACATCGAATACCATTGATTATCATGCCCTTGAAGTGTAATTCCCTTTGATTTTTTTCCTCGAATCGTCTATGATTTGTATTCGATAGCTTGTACGTGTAGGAGGCAAAAAGTAGATGCGTTTACGGGGAAGAAAAGGAATTCGAGAAGATATAGAACGTCAGAAGGAACTCGTTGTTTTGAATGCCAAGGAATATAAAGGCAAATGGGCCGAGTTATTTGGTAACAACAACCCGATTCATGCCGAGCTTGGAATGGGTAAAGGGCGCTTCATTAGTGAGATGAGTAAGAAATATCCGAACATTAATTTCATTGGTGTTGATATGTATGACGAGTTGATTCGCAAAGCAAGTGAAAAAGCGAAGAATGCTCATGAAATCAAGACGGATGAAGAGACGGACTCTGTGCTAAACATTCCGAATTTGAAGCTCATGCTTTTCAATATCGAACATATTGAAGAAGCTTTTGCGGAAGGTGAGTTAGAGCGGGTTTATTTGAATTTCAGTGATCCATGGCCAAAGAAAAAGCATGCGCGTAGACGTTTAACACATCCGGGCTTTGTTCAGAAATATCAGCAAATATTAAATGCGAACGGCGAAATTCACTTGAAAACTGATTCGCAATCGTTGTTCGAATTCTCGCTCAATTCTTTTGCAGATATGGGATTGAGAATGCGAAATATTTCATTAAACCTGCATGTGGATGGGATTCATCCTGACCATGTGATGACCGAATACGAAACGAAGTTCGCCGGACAAGGGATGAACATTCATCGCTGTGAAGTAGTTATTGGTGAAAATGTCCTTGCTTCTCATCTAGAGCAGCTGAACAAAGCTAAATCAGAATAAGTTTATACACACAAAGGCTAATCTTCCACTGCATAAATTGCGGTAGGAGATTAGCTTTTTTTAGTAGATAAGAAAGTATAAGTTTTATACTTTTGCTTCGCATCTACTTTGACAAACGCGCTCGTCCCAAAAGGACGGCGGAGTCGTTTATCCTTGCACGCGAATCACCCAAGTAATTGCATAATGACCTCTGAACAATCAGCTGAGGGAAGATACATTTTCTTTTTATGATAATTAGAAACGCGCTTAGCCTCTACATCCGTGTACCGGCTAGCCAACATCGATAACCAGTTCGCAATCGTATCTGCAGATCGGATCGGTTCACCAAAGCCAAGCTGGGTAAAATAGTGGACATTCTCTTCTTCCTGACCCGGTATCGGATCATAGAACAGCATGGGGATCGACTTTGCAAGCCCTTCTGAGCAGGTCATACCCCCAGGCTTCGTAACGAGCAGATCGGAAGCTTCCATTAGCTTGCCAATTTCTTGGGTAAATCCAAGTAAATGAATATTGGGATGCTGATAGCGGGCGTCCATCGCCAGCTTGGCCAGAGCTTTCTTATTATTGCCTAAGCAAAATATGAATTGGATCCGATCTCTCCAAGTTATTAGGTGCTCACTGAGCGAATCGCCTCCGATTAATCCCCAGCCGCCGCCCATAACTAGTACGGTAGGCAGTGATGCCAGCTGGAATTGCTGTCGAATCTTCGCTTTATCGTGGGCAACTCGAAAGCTTGGATGAACGGGAATTCCTGTGATTTCGACTTGAGCTGCCGTGATACCGCGGCCCAGCAGTTTATTTTTGACGTCTTCTGTCGAAACCATATATTTATTAACTTCTCTACTGACCCAAGTCCCATGGACATCGTAGTCCGTAATGACCGTGCATAGCGGGATGTCTAAGCCAGCTCTTTTCAGTCTAGATACCACAACACTGGGAAAAGGATGTGTGCAGACAATAGCTTGGGGAGCCCACTGCTGGATAATCGCCGCTGTCTGTGCATAAAAAATGCGATGCAAGGCCAATTGCGTCAAACGGTTTAGCGATTTTTTATATTGAGAGCGGTACAATCGACCGTAAAGCTTGGGCTGAGCGGTTAGCGTCTTTTTGTAAGCATGAATAATCCATGGTGCTATTGTTGGGTGAAGGAATGAACCTAATTCCAAAACACGTGTCTCAATGGTCGAGCAACGCTGCTCTAAGCTTACGGCAAGTGCATAAGCCGCTTGCGTATGTCCGGCTCCGAAGCCTTCAGAAAGAATGAGAACCCGTTTTTTACCATGCAAGACATCCATTCGTTTACCCCCAGAATGCTACTGTCACTAGAGAAGCCGTCGTTCCGATTAAACATCCAACGATACAATCGGAAGGATAGTGCAGCCCTAGGTAGATACGTGATAGACCAACGATTAATGCGAGCGGTATGAGAATAAGGCCAAGTGCAGGTACGGCTGTAACAAAAGGGAAAATGATTGAGAAGATAGCGGTTGTATGCCCGGAAGGAAAGGAATGATCCGTCAGCGGGTTTTTATAAGTAATAGTTTGAGGGTGTACCAGGTAAGGTCTAAGTCTTGGGTATTTCTTTTTAATAATAGCAACTGGAATGTGACTGATGGTTAAGGCAAGGAGAGCTTGAATACCTGCTGTACGCAGTGGGCCTTGCCCGAACAATGCAAAGCATAAGGATATCGCAATGGAGGCTGTGGCCCCGCCTAAGTGTGTGATTTTATTAAATAAATGATCAAGGAAGAAGTGCTGGATACGTTGATTCACAAAGTGGAATACGCGTGTTTCATGATGCTGAAGCCAGTGGACGACCCTGCTCATGAGTAGTAGCCTCCTTCGCTGCTTGCGTTACTTTCATAAGTCTATTGTAAAGGACATTTATTAAAGGAAGATTAACGCAGTAATAAATTTTAAGAAATTCAATTTAACGCTCCTCTGATCTCCCGATAACAATCCTGTGCTAGCATGATGTGAAATGAGGGAATTGAAGGTAAATGTTAAAGGGGCTGATGAGGTTGAGAGTTGCCTTATTTACAGATACATTCCTGCCAGATGTAAATGGAGTTGCCAAGACACTTGGCAGGTGGACGCGATTTTTGGAATCCAAAGATGTGGCTTGCAAAGTGTTTGCTCCTACTAGTATGACAGAGGGTGACAACGATCCGTTCCGTGTAGAACGTTTTTACAGTATTCCCTTTTTATTGTATCCAGAATGTCGATTAGCTATCCCAAATCCCCTCAATGTACGCAAATCCCTCCATGCCTTTCAGCCTACGATTATTCATTGTGCAACCCCTTTCAATTTGGGACTTTTTGGCTTGCACCATGCTCGCAAACACAAAACGCCAATAGTTGCGTCCTACCATACTCACTTCGACCAATACTTAAGTCATTATAAAATACCTTGGGTGGAGCCTACGCTCTGGAAATACATGCAATGGTTTCACCAAAGCTGTCAGAAGGTGTATGTGCCTTCTAAGTCTACCTTGCAGCATTTGCATGCCAAAGGGTTAAGTCATTTAGAGATTTGGAGCCGCGGTGTCGATGCGGAACGTTTCCAGCCGATTGTCGACCGAAAGTCAGTACTCGGGACATATGGTGTAGATCCTGCGAAGTTCGTTATGCTTTATGTCGGGCGTTTAGCCCCTGAGAAGAGTGTAGAGGTCGCACTAGATAGTTTTACTGCACTGCCAGCTGCGATCAGAGATGATTGTCATCTCATTATTGCTGGTGACGGACCGTCTGCCGAAGTGCTGCGCGAATGTTATGGAGGGGCATCGGGAGTTACTTTTACCGGTTTCGTTCAGGGGACACAGCTAGCTGAACTCTATGCGTCTGCAGATGTGTTTCTTTTTCCTTCGGCGACAGAGACTTTCGGCAATGTCGTTCTGGAATCAATGGCTTCTGGGACAACGGTGATTGGAGCTGCTGCAGGCGGGGTACAAGATACTATTGAGCA
This sequence comes from Paenibacillus sp. Soil724D2, assembly GCF_001427935.1. Classification (NCBI taxonomy): domain Bacteria; kingdom Bacillati; phylum Bacillota; class Bacilli; order Caryophanales; family Paenibacillaceae; genus Paenibacillus; species Paenibacillus sp. Soil724D2. The sequence continues at coordinate 67,934 of NZ_LMRY01000035.1, read as the reverse complement.
TGAAGTGACGGGTTTACTCTGTCCTTCTGGCGACGTAGCTGCTTTCACACAAGCCATCGTAAGATTGTATGAATCCAAGGAGACTCGGCACAGACTGGCCATTGCAGGCAGGGAGTTTGCCCTGCGTCAATCTTGGGATCACATATTTAATCAATTGTTGACCAGCTATGAAGAAGTAGTCTATAGGACATCTGCCAATCAGTCCCACATGCATGCAAACCGTATGATCCGTTAACAGGGGCAGCCACGCAAAAGTTGTCAGGAAGAGCTCAGGTGAATTATAATAAACCCCGTATCACATGGGGGCAGCTTGATCGTGTTCGTCTAAATGGTGAACTTTTGGTACACAATAAAATGAAAAACGTTGAAAACAGGACATTAACGATCTGATTTCAAGCACATGCTGCATAGTCTGTGCGCGTTCCGCCCAAATCTCAGAGAATTGGCTTATTTTCGTCATTGTAGACTTTGACAAATGGATGGAAAGAGAGGAAAATCAAGAACGATTAATTCACCTGTACATAAAACTGCGCATACGCGTATAAAAAGATAGCTTGTGTGCATAAACAAAAAAGGGGGACTTTGCTTCATGCTTGACAATATTATGCTTACCTTTCAAATTGGCTTGGCTTTGGTCGGTGCATATCAGTTGTTTTTAACTTTTTTCGGATGGTACCGTCCTAAAAACAAACAGAAATTCGCTCCACAGAAATCGTTTGCTGTATTAGTCGCGGCTCATAATGAAGAGCAGGTCGTTGGTGCATTGATCGAGAATCTGAAGGCTTTGGATTACCCCAAAGAGCTTTATGACATCTTCGTAATTTGTGATAACTGTACAGACAATACAGCGGATATTGCACGCAGTCATGGTGTTCATGCCATGGAGCGCCATAACCCGAACCTGAGAGGGAAAGGTTACGCGATCGAATGGATGCTGAAGGTGCTTTGGAAGCGGGAGCGTCAGTATGACGCTATTGTCATGTTTGATGCAGACAATCTTTCAAGCCCTGATTACTTGATCCATATGAACAATGATCTTTGCTCCGGTTCCAGAGTTATTCAAGCTTACTTAGACAGTAAGAACCCTACCGATTCCTGGGTTACTGGTTCCTACGCAATCTCGTACTACTTTGCAAACCGCTTCTGGCAAATGCCCCGCACAAACTTAGGGCTTGCTAACTACTTGGGCGGCACAGGAATGTGCTTTGAGTCCAAGCTGCTTAAACAGATTGGATGGGGTGCTACCAGCCTTGTTGAGGATCTTGAGTTCTCCATGCGCTGCATTAAGCTCGGTATCAGGCCGACCTACAACTATGAGGCGATTGTTTATGATGAGAAGCCGCTAACGTTTAAAGTATCTGCCAAACAGCGTTTGCGCTGGATGCAAGGACATTTTGATGTGGCCAAGCGTTATTTCTTCCCCCTATTGTGGCAAGGTATCAAAGAGGGCAGCTGGACGAAGATTGACGCGGCTATCTACTCCGCTAACGTATATAATTTCTTTTTCGGTGCGATTATCTCTGTGCTGCTTTGGATTAAATCGGTGACTCCGGGTTGGTCAGACACACCTATGCTTGCCGATATCAATCCTATTTTCTTTAACACCGTCAGCATAGCGATTTATGTGCTGCTGCCTATTTCCATGTTAGTTGAGAAGGCACCTGGCAAAGTATATAAATATTTAATTCTTTATCCAGTGTTTATGCTTTCATGGTGGCCAATTACGTTCTATGCGTTCTTCACGCAAAACAACAAACAATGGAGCCATACGGAGCATACACGTGTGATTCGTCTAGACGAAATGAAAAGTAAACAAGTGAGTTGACTTTCTCTGAATGAGATGATATTATATTTCAAGTAAAAGCAGAAGCGCCCGCTTCTCACCTGACCGACACCGTTGGCTGGTTTGAATGAATCGTCATGAATGTACAATAGGTTTGCATGAACCTGTTATTGATGAAGATGTGGGCCACTGCGCCCGCATCTTTTTTATATTGTTAGAGAGAGCGTTACATACTTTTTGGAGGTGGAATACTATTAGCAAAGACCATATGATTAATGACGAGATTCGTGTGAAGGAAGTACGCCTGATTGGGGCGGACGGAGAACAACTCGGCATCACGCCGATTCGCGAAGCTCTTCAAATCGCACTTGACGCGAATTTGGATTTGGTAAATGTGGCACCGACGGCTAAGCCGCCAGTATGCCGCATTATGGATTACGGTAAATTCCGTTATGAAACACAGAAGAAAGAAAAAGAAGCTCGCAAGAACCAGAAAATCGTGGATATCAAAGAAATTCGCTTAAGCGCGACAATCGATGAGCACGACTTTCAAACGAAGCTTCGCAATGCCGTTAAGTTTCTTGGCGAAGGCGATAAAGTCAAAGCCAGCGTCAGGTTCCGTGGTCGTGAAATAGCGCACTCGGAGATTGGCCGTAGAGTGCTTGAACGTTTAGCTACTGAAACAGCTGACATTTCCTCACAGGAGCGTGCTCCTAAGCTTGAGGGAAGAAGCATGATCATGATCTTAACGCCGAAAGTCACTACCTAGGCGTTATACTAAATTAGGAGGAACAAAACACCATGCCGAAAATGAAAACACACAGCAGCTTGAAAGGCCGTTTCAAAATTACTGGCACAGGCAAAGTGATGAGATACAAACAAGGTAAAAACCACTTGCTTTCCGGTAAATCTTCACGTACTAAACGTGTTCTTGCAACAAACCCAGTTATGGCTCCAGGCGATGTACGTCGTCTGAAACAACAACTTTCTAACATTAAAGGTTAATATTCGAACATTATTTATACATCCCAGGAGGTAGTTAACAATGGCAAGAGTCAAGGGCGGATTTATTCGCGCTCACCGTCGTAAGAAAATTTTGAAACTAGCAAAAGGCTATTTCGGTTCCAAACATCGCTTATTTAAAACAGCTAAAGAACAAGTAATGAAATCTTTAGTGTATGCTTACCGTGACCGTCGTCAAACGAAACGTAACTTCCGCAGACTGTGGATTACACGTATCAATGCAGGCGCTCGTCAAAACGGCCTTAGCTACAGCAAATTGATGCACGGCCTGAAATTGGCTGGTATCGAAGTAAACCGCAAAATCTTGGCTGATCTAGCTGTGAATGATTCCAAAGCGTTCAACGATTTGGCAACAGCTGCAAAAGCAAAAGTAAACGCGTAATTGCGTTCTTAGAAGCCTGTTCCCTTTAGGGAGCAGGCTTCTTTTTGCATGAAATGGACGAGGTTTAAACGTTGGATCGTGTTTCTGCTCGACGATGTTTACGAAACAGTACAGCCAAGAACATCAACAGTGGAATAACGACTTGAAAAACAGGGAAAAACTTTACACTAACATTCAAGCCAAGCCACACGTGATAGGTATAGTTCGGTTCTATAAACGATGTGATAAAAATAATAAAACCCACATAGAAAACCCACAGGCGTCTACTTGTTGAACGCGATAATTGGGTACATGCATAAACGGCTCCCCAGTAGAAAGCGGTCATTTTCACAAATAAACCCAGAAATAAAAGCAAAGTGACCATAACGTCCAGTCGCTCCAAAATATCACCAACCTGTATTAACTGAACGGCCTGCAAAAAAGGCAAGGTACTATTTGCGACAATAGTTGTCCCAAGCACCATCAGGTTTAATATATTCATTAGAATTAAAAAAGCGGCAACGCTGAGATAAGAGAGTATACTGATTCGCTTAATCTTTTGCTTTTCAGACATCAGGTGCCATATCATGAAAAAAAGCACCATTTGTCCAAATGGAAACGATAAAATATCCGGGAACGCAGCTTTGATTACGGGACGAAGTCCATTATCAAGAATAGGTAATAGGTTGTCTTTGTGGAGGATTCCAGAAATCAAAATCAATAATATCAACGCTCCGTAACTAAGGGAAATGAGTGGCAACAGGGCCTCATTCACTCTGGAAAATGTTTCGATACCCATAGCAACCGCGTAAGTAGCAAGTAATGCAATAATAAGCATAGTCACATATTGGGGTGTTGAGCTCAGCAATGTTAAATTCGTTATCTCTCCAAAATCTCGAAGGTTTCTCATGGATTCATAGGCAAAATAAAGGGCAAAGCATCCCCCGATCACAGTTCCTATTTTGTTCCCGAAACACAGTTTTAAGAGCCCGATCAGACACTCTTCTGGTGCTATTCGTTGTATGTACAAAAACATGAATAATAAAAGCAAACCCGCTGCGGCGGCGAATAGCATGGCAAGCCAAGAATCCTGCTTAGCGCCGCTGCCTAATGCAAATAAGGGTGTACTTCCTATTTCGAAAAGAATGATTGTGACGGCCAGTTGGTAACTGCTAATGCGCTCCATAGCAAGCCCCCTTCCATAACTTACTATTCGTGATCATGCAGCAGTTGATTAAAAGGCTTACCACTCATTCCAATTCGGTCAATGTTAATATGAACACTGGGTTCTAATTGGATGGTAGGGAATTGTTGTTCCCAGTCGTTCTTAATTTTCTTCCAAACCTTAGGGTATTTTCTGTGAATCACATCTGCGAAACCAAATACATCCACATTTTTCTCGATAGCAGATTGAAATGCTTTGGTCATTAAGTTCGTAACTTTCTCATTCGCAATGTCCTCCGTGGCTTTAACGCCCTCTCGCTTTGTGAGGTCCTCTTTACAGCCATTCTCGACAAGAACACCAGCAGCATGTACTTCCACTTTCATTACCCATTGTCCGTTATTTGCAAGAATCGGCTTCAATTTGCTTGTCGCCTTGGTGATTTGAATCGCCGATTTATTATCTTTACTTCCTTTGGAACAGCCAATATACAAAACGGTCTTATTAATCGTATCCCGGATCCAATTAGTTCCGTATCCTACATCGGATGTAAACCAGCCAACGAGCTTATCCTGTTTAAAAATACCAAGTCTACCCAATTTTAATTTGTTTGCAGAGGTTGTTTTTTTTAATTCAGCAATAGAAGAGTCAGGCCTAATACCGGTCCCAGAAATGATCACTTCAGGAATCAAAGTATAGGAAGAGTCACTCGTCATCCCCATCATGACATTGTGAACCATGACTTGATTAAAATTAGAACCGTTTTTGTCTTCATTGTGAATCATATTGCGAACGGCGGCTCCAGGCAGCTTCTCAAGGGGCGCAACCTGCTCCAGAATTCTTCTTCCTTCCCCTCTAGTTACGAATAGGCTGACAGTCTCTCGAGATTCCGCATTGCGCAAATAGGTGTCCATAAGTTGAGAAATGCCATGCTTAGCCGCTTCTTCACCAACGACAACAATTCGATTATGGGCAAAAAACAGAGCACGCGGCATTTCCAAGCTTGATTTTTGAATCGCACCTCGAATGGAATCACCACTCGTAGAGAATACGATGACGGGTGCTTGCTGGCTGGCATTTCCACCCATGCTTTGACTTGAAATCGTCTGAGGAATGACAATCTGGTAAGAAACAGTCCAGTCTTTCCCGTTCCAATCGATGGCTGTTGCCGATGTGATTCCGAGTTGATTTAACTCGACTCGATCCCAGCACCCAGATAGCAGTAGGCATAAGAAGATGCTTGTTAGTAATCGAAGCCAACCGTGAAGGAAGCTTACTCCCATTCATAGAACCTCCTTAATGGCATATCAGGGATTATCTTTCTTGGGTGGAGACTTCTTCATGTTCGGTGCTTGTCTGGTGTAGTTTTTGCTTAAGGGGCGACCAGCCATTTTCGCCCAAGGAACTCGGATGAGAATATCTCTAAATTTGGGTAGAGCAAGAGGGGCAACAGGACTTAGATAAGGGACTCCGAAAGAAAGGAGAGAGGCCAAATGAATCAAGATGGCCATGCATCCCGCCATGATCCCGAACAAGCCAAATGTACCAGCTAGCAGCATAAGGATGAATCGGATTAATCGGGCAGCTATCCCCATGTTTAACGCTGGTGTAACGAAATTGGAGATGGCCGTGAAGGAAACGACAATGACCATAGCTGCCGAAACAAGACCAGCTTGCACAGCAGCTTGCCCCAATACGAGTGCACCAACGATGGATATGGCTGAACCAATGACACGAGGCATTCGTATGCCAGCCTCCCGAAGAACCTCGAACGTAATTTCCATCAGGAAAGCTTCCACAATAGCGGGGAAAGGGACGCCTTCCCGCTGTGCAGCTAGGCTGATTAGCAAGGTTGTCGGCAGCATCTCTTGATGAAAGGTTGTGACGGCGATATAGCAGGATGGGAGCAGCATGGAAACAAAAAAAGAGATATAGCGAATAAAGCGGACGAAAGTAGCAATATCAAAACGTTGATAGTAATCTTCACTCGATTGTAGAAATCTAAAAAAGGTTACTGGAGCAAGCAGGACGAAAGGAGTTCCATCGACGATAATGGCAACTTGCCCTTCCAAAAGGCTGGCTGCTACGGCATCTGGCCTCTCTGAGTTCATAATGGTAGGGAACGGGGTATAGGTTCTATCTTCGATGAATTCTTCAATGTACCCGCTCTCAAGGATGCTGTCGACGTCAATCCTGTCTAGGCGATTCTTGACTTCTTGAACGACATGATCTTCAGCAATGCCATCCAAATAGGTGATAACGATTTCAGTTTGCGTATACCGACCTAATCGCAGGCTAATAAACCGAAGATCGGGGGATTTAATTTTCCTCCGCAGCAGGGAGGTATTCGTTCGCAAGTCTTCTGTGAAGCTTTCTTTCGGACCTCTTACGACGGTTTGTGTTTGAGGTTCCTCTATGGCACGCTTGTCCCATCCTGCTGTACCGGCGATTAATGCTTCATTGTAGCCGTCAGCAATAATGGCAGTGTTACCGTCCAAGAGAGCTGCCAAGAGGTCTACGCCCTCAATTGTGGCGGTCAAATTACTTATGGTTAAAGCTTGTCTCAATAAGTCATGAAAACAGATTTCTTGGTTCCAGTAAAACTCGGTTTCTTGAGAGGTTAGAAGGGGCTTAACAATATGATCATTAACCGCTTCCGATTTAACGAGACCCTCTATGTATACCAGAGCAATCGCATTAGTATCGGGAAAGATACCAACATCCATACGGCGAATGATGACATCAGAACTTGTCCCAAGCCTTTTCAGGATCCGTTCAATATTCTCTTGCAGGTCTGTTGAAAGCGGGAATGGGATTGGCAGGGACGATTTCATCAGTAGCCCCCTAATTTTCCTAGATTGGTATTATCTTCTCTCACCTGATTTTGTTTTATTCAGTTTGACTATTGACTATTCTTCAGGGGATGCATATAATAATCTCTAAATCATATTATATATGGTGATCTACACTAACGAATCGGCTATGAAGAGGAAGAAGTAATAAGGGCACTTATGCGCAGAGAGCGTTGGACTTGCTGAAACCATCGCCTTAATCCCTTACGTACGAAGTCACCTCGGAGCTGTTTTCCTGAAATCTGCGGCATTGCTGCAAGCAATAGGGGAAATCGGAAGGCGATCTGATAGCGATTTTTGTGGATCGCCGGAATAATAATATGCGAAGGCGTCTCGCCTGCCAGCTGAATAATATATTCGTCCCGTTTTACACGTTACGTGCGTGTATGGGATGAATAGGGGTTTTTCTTATTGTCTAAGAAAGCTCGCAGAATGACATGGACTTACTTTTTGAGAGGAGGATCACAATGAATGTTCAAACTGAACCAAAAAAGTCAAAAGAAGAATTGATTGAGAAGCTTACGAAGCCGGACCTGATTACAGGCTCCGAAATTCTGCTGAGAAGCTTATTGCTGGAGGGTGTGGACTGCGTCTTTGGATATCCGGGCGGCGCTGTTTTGTACATCTACGATGCAATGCATGGTTTTGATGATTTTAACCACTTATTGACTAGACATGAGCAAGGAGCCATTCACGCAGCTGATGGATATGCACGTTCCACAGGTAAAGTTGGCGTATGTATCGCAACTTCCGGACCGGGGGCAACGAACCTCGTCACAGGAATAGCTACAGCTTACATGGATTCCGTTCCGCTCGTCGTCATCACAGGGAACGTAGCAACAAACTTCATTGGTACGGATGCTTTCCAAGAGGCAGATATTACAGGTATTACGATGCCTATTACCAAACATAGCTACTTGGTTAGAGACGTAAACGATCTACCGCGCATCATTCATGAAGCGTTCCATATAGCGAACTCAGGTCGTAAAGGTCCGGTTCTCATTGACATACCAAAGGATGTCTCCGCTAATAAAACGATATTTAAACCCGTAACGGATGTAAGCATCCGCGGTTATAACCCAACGGTGCAACCGAATAAACTGCAAGTGGATAAGCTGATTAAAGCGATCGAAGAAGCAGAACATCCGGTCATTATTGCAGGCGGCGGTGTTGTATACGCAGACGCATCCAAAGAATTAATCGAGTTCGTTAATAAAACACAGATTCCGGTTGCAACGACCTTGCTCGGATTAAGCGGCTTCCCAAGCGGACATGAGCTATGGCTCGGAATGCCCGGTATGCACGGGACGTTTACAGCGAACACAGCCATTCAGAATGCGGATCTCTTGATTTCTATCGGTTCCCGATTCGATGACCGCGTGACGATGAATTTGAACGGTTTTGCTCCAAAAGTGAAGAAAATCGCTCACATTGACGTTGATCCTGCGGAAATTGGCAAGAACGTGAAGACGGATATCCCATGTGTTGGCGACGTGAAAGCTGTTCTGGAATATGCGAATACCAAAGCAAAGCCTGCGAAGAGCGGAGCGTGGATTGCTGAGCTTCAGGAAAGTAAAGAGAAGTTCCCGCTGAAATATGGCAATACCGAGACGGAATTGAAGCCGCAATACGTTATCGAAATGATTAGTGAGACGACGAAAGGCGAAGCGATCATAACGACAGACGTTGGACAGCATCAGATGTGGGCAGCTCAATTCTATCGTTTCAAAAACCCGCGCTCCTTGGTCACATCCGGTGGTCTTGGCACGATGGGCTTCGGATTCCCATCAGCGATTGGTGCTCAAATGGGGAACCCGGATAAACTCGTTGTATCCATTAATGGCGACGGCGGCGTTCAAATGTGTGCGCAAGAGCTTGCGATCTGTGCGATTAACAACATTCCGGTGAAGGTTGTTATTATTAACAACCAAGTGCTGGGCATGGTTCGTCAATGGCAGGAGATCATTTATGATAACCGCTATAGCCATATTGACCTGGCTGGCAGCCCTGATTTCGTGAAACTGGCAGAAGCTTACGGCGTAAAAGGCTTGCGTGCCACGACGAAGGAAGAAGCAAGAAGAGCATGGCAGGAAGCACTCGATACACCGGGTCCTGTCGTTATTGATTTCGTCGTGCCAAAAGGAGAGAATGTCTTCCCGATGGTTAAAGCAGGCGATACAATTAGTGACATGTTAATGGGGGATTCGGAATGATGACAACTAAACATACAGTTTCCGTACTCGTAAACAATCAGCCTGGTGTCCTGCAGCGTGTATCCGGTTTGTTCGGACGCAGAGGCTTTAACATTGAAAGCATCACCGTAGGGGAGTCCGAAGAACTCGGACTTTCCCGAATGGTTATTGTCACCACAGGGGACGACAACACGCTTGAGCAAATTTCCAAGCAATTGTACAAGTTGATTGACGTCATTAAAGTCATCGACCTAAGCTCGAACCCAATGGTTGCCAGAGAACTGGCACTCATTAAAGTAAATGCAGAACCGATTATGCGTCCGGAAATACTCGGTATTGTAGAGACATTCCGCGCAGCGGTGGTAGATATTGGGCCAGCCTCAATTATCGTGCAAGTTGTTGGAGATTCAGATAAAATAGATGCTATGGTCGAATTACTTCGTCCTTATGGCATCCGTGAGCTTTCCCGCACGGGAGTCACAGCGATGATTCGCGGTTCAGTTAAATAAGACATAAAGCAGTTTGGGTAAAGAGGTAAAGCCTCCTTGAGTGGGGCTTTCAGCGGTGTACTCTTTAGCGCTTGAAAAGGGTAAATCGTTGAAACACCCACTCAAGGGGTAGACAATACGGATTCATCATATCAAAGGAGGATTTATTCGAATGGCAGTTACTACTTACTATGAAAAAGATGCAGACTTAGCGGTACTTAAAGGTAAAACGATTGCAGTTGTTGGTTATGGTTCCCAAGGGCACGCACAAGCACAAAACTTGCGTGACAGCGGATTGAACGTTATTATCGGACTTCGTGAAGGTCGTTCATGGAACTCTGCAAAAAATGATGGTTTCGAAGTTGTATCCGTTGAAGAAGCAGCAAGACGCGCTGACGTGATCCAAATCTTGATGCCGGATGAAACACAAGCTCGCGTTTACCGTGAGTCCATTCAACCGAACATGAAAAAAGGCGCAGCAATCATGTTCTCCCATGGTTTCAACATCCATTTCGGACAAATCGTAGCTCCTGAAGGTACAGATGTATTCTTAGTAGCTCCTAAATCCCCAGGTCACATGGTACGTCGTACTTATGTTGAAGGCTTCGGCGTTCCTGGCTTGATCGCAATCGAGAAAGACGCTACTGGCAACGCAAAAGCAATCGGTCTTGCTTATGCAAAAGGTATCGGCTGTACACGTGCAGGCGTTATCGAAACTTCTTTCCGTGAAGAAACAGAAACTGATTTGTTCGGTGAGCAAGCTGTTCTTTGTGGTGGTGCTTCTGAACTGGTTAAAGCAGGTTTCGAAACATTGGTTGAAGCTGGTTATGCACCTGAAATGGCTTACTTCGAGTGTCTACACGAGCTGAAATTGATCGTTGATATGATGTATGAAGGCGGACTTGCTTCCATGCGCAGCTCCATCTCCAACACAGCTGAATACGGTGACTATGTAACTGGACCTCGTATCATCACAGCTGAAACGAAAAAAGCAATGAAAGCTGTTCTTACTGATATTCAACAAGGTAAATTCGCTCGCGACTTCATCTTAGAAAACCAATCCAACTTTGCTTTCATGAACGCAACTCGCCGCAATGAAGCAGAGCACCCAATCGAAGTGGTTGGTAAAGAACTGCGCGAAATGATGCACTGGATCAAAAAGTAATCATAAGTACTTATTTATAGCAATACCTTCCACAGGGAGTGATTGAGGAGAATTTCCCAATCACTCCCTGTGAATACTATAAAGACGAGTAAAAATTGGCGAGGTGCCTTTTAATCCTTCGAAGAACAACCCAGTGGAGGGCTCAGTGTTTGCTGGAGAAGCGTAGCGTTCGCCTTTGAAAACGTGTCCCAACCTTTGGTTTAAGTGGATGAGGGGACGTGTTTTCAAGAAGTGATCGGAAGCAAATGCTGAAGACCGGAACGGTCAGGGGTTTCAGCTTCGATGGTTAATAGAACAATCGAAATCTTTTAGGAGGTGACATGGTGCGCAAAATCTACATCTTTGATACAACGCTTAGAGACGGAGAGCAATCGCCAGGTGTGAACCTGAACACGCAGGAGAAAGTCGAGATCGCGCTGCAGCTTGAGAAGCTTGGCGTTGATCGTATGGAGGCTGGTTTCCCGGCTGCATCACCTGGTGACTTGGCTGGTGTGAATGCCGTTGCGAGAGCCGTCAGGAATGCCTCTGTTATCGGCTTGTCCCGCTCAAAGGAGAGTGATATCGAGGCCGTTCGTGAAGCGCTACAGGGCGCTCAGGACCCGTGTATTCATCTTTTCCTAGCGACGTCTCCTATTCATCGTCAGCATAAGCTGAAGATGGAGAAACACCAAGTGCTGGAGACAGCCGAAGCAGCGATTAAATATGCGAAAAAGTTTTTCAGCAAAATCGAGTTTTCACTCGAAGATGCTGGTCGTACAGAGCTGGATTTCATCGCAGAAGTAACAGCAATGGCTATTCGTGCTGGCGCTTCCGTGGTGAATATTCCGGATACAGTCGGATTTATGACTCCGTACGACTACGGTAATATTTTCAAAATGCTGAAGGAGACCGTGCCAGGCATTGAGAAGATTCAACTGAGCGCGCATTGCCATGACGATCTCGGAATGGCGACGGCTAATGCGCTAGCGGCAGTACTTAATGGTGCCGATCAAATCGAAGGCACCATTAACGGCATCGGCGAGCGAGCGGGCAACACCTCGATCGAGGAAGTTGTGATGGCGCTCGAGACGCGCCAGGATTTCTACCAAGCGAAAACATCGCTTGTGCTGAAAGAGATCTACCGCACCAGCCGTTTGGTCAGCAAACTGACCGGCATGGTGGTGCCAGGCAATAAGGCGATCGTCGGCGCTAACGCGTTCGCCCATGAGTCCGGCATCCATCAGGATGGAATGCTCAAGGAGAAAACGACTTACGAGATTATTTCCCCTGAAACCATAGGGGTCAAGGAAAGTAAGCTCGTAATGGGTAAACACTCCGGACGCCACGCGTTCCGTGAGAAGCTAATTGATCTCGGCTACGACCTCGGAGACGAGCAAGTGAACGCGGCTTTCGCCAAGTTCAAAGATTTGGCAGATCGCAAGAAGCAGGTTGAAGACGAAGATATTCGCGCATTGATCGAAGAAAAATTGATCGAGACGCCGGAAATTTTCGCGCTAGGCACGCTTCAGGTTGCTTATGGCAACCAGATGACACCAACAGCAACGGTACATGTTCGCTTCCAGGACGGTACTGAAGTGGCTGAAAGCGCGGTCGGTAACGGCTCGGTTGATGCGATTTACAATGCGATTGATAAAGCAACGAAGGAAGACGTCGAACTGGATGACTACTCCATCAAATCCGTATCCCACGGGAAAGATGCATTAGGCGAGGTTCACGTTGTTCTTAAGCAGAACGATGTAGCCGTTCAAGGTCGCGGTATTTCCACGGATATTTTGGAAGCAAGCGCCAAAGCGTATTTGGACGCTGTGAACAGGCTCATTGATAAACGCAAAACCCCAACAAGCAACAGAAGCAACGTCACGTTGATTTAATAACCTTGAGTCCACGGCACCACCCAGATAAGCACCTCACCTCCAAGCATAGCGAGGAGGGGTGCTTTCTACAAATGCGAAAGGATGCGTCCATTTATGAAATATCGATTTTCTAAATCGCTTGAAGGTTTCTCATCCTCGGCGGTAAGAGAAATTCTCAAGCTGACACAAGGCAGTTCGATTATTTCTTTTGCCGGCGGATTGCCTGCTGAAGAGTTCTTTCCCTTGGACGCGGTTGCTGATGCGTTTCAAAGAGTGATTGGCGGCGGGAAGTCAGCGCTGCAGTATGGTTTGACCGAGGGGTATAAGCCACTTCGTGAATCCTTATGCAAGCGAATGGCTGCTAAGAATATGCAAGTAACACCTGACGAGATGCTGCTGACGACGGGTTCTCAGCAAGCGATTGATCTTCTTACGCGTGTTTATATTGATGAAGGCGATGTCATTCTTGTTGAAAGCCCAACCTATTTGGCGGCCATTCAAGTATTTCAAGCCAAAGGCGCTAAGATTTATTCGGTTGATAGCGATAATGACGGTATGATTCTTGAAGATCTAGCGGCCAAAATTGCGAAGCACAATCCGAAGATGGTTTATGTCATTCCGACCTTCTCTAACCCGGCAGGCCGTGCATGGAGCTTGGAACGTCGTCAAGGCTTACTGGATATTTGCCGCGGCGCGGAAGTGCTTATTTTGGAAGATGATCCGTATGGAGAAATCCAATTTGACGAAAGCGAAAGATACCCATCCATCTTCTCTTTGGGAGGGAAAGCCGAAGGCGGGAATGTTGTTTATACCAGCACATTCTCCAAAACCGTCGCGCCTGCCTTCCGTACAGGATGGGTCATGGGCGATGAAACCGTTATTCGCCAAATTGCTCGTTTTAAGCAATCTGCGGATCTACACTCCAGCACAATTGATCAGCAAACGCTGTATCATTTGCTTGAGCACTTTGATCTCGACGCACATATCTCCTTAATTCGTGAGCAATATCTGGATCGAATGAAATTCATGTCAGGCCTATTGAAAGATTTAAACTGGCCTGGACTGAAGTGGGAAGAACCGAAGGGCGGCATGTTCATCTGGGTGGAGCTGCCGACGCATATTCGTGCCGAAGATCTGCTGAAAATTGCGGTAAAAGAAGGCGTAGCGTTTGTACCAGGATCCACTTTTTACGCCGAAAATCCACAATACAACACAATGCGCCTGAATTACACACATACGGATCGAGCGAACACAATTCTTGGTATGCAGAAATTAGCTAAGGCTATGGAATCATATCTACAAAATGCATAGAAGATAACGCACCCTCATGCGAATTGGTCGTCAAAGACCATCAGTAGGAGGGTGTTTTTTTGTGATCCATATTGGAAATACAGAATCCAAAGAGCTGCCTATCTCCAGGTATCTTCTATAGGGATTTGGCGGATCATTGACATGGAATATATTACAAATTATGATAAAAGGAGGACAATGGAAAGGATTGGTGACTTCATGTGGATACAGATTTCCAATTATTTGTTCATGGGTTCTTTATTATTGCTGATTGTAACTTTTATTGCAAAAGGTGCATCGAGTCAGGGATTTACTAGTTTGACTGGTTTGGGCGGCACTAGCGGGTCAGCCACTGATTTGACTATGGAACATAATCAAAAGAAACATTTTCAATTCCAAGATTCATTGGTTGGTAGAATCGTAAAGTCTTATCTCTTTTGGATATCCATTACGGGTATTCTTATTTCCATCGTTATCTCAAAGCTCTAAGGTCATAAAAAGCCGCCAAGTCAGCAAGTTATTACTGGCATTGGAGGCTTTTTTGCTCACAATGATCGAAGAAATTGTCTGTTGTTGAAGGAGGCTTATCTTTGCTTAAACCCATCAACCGAAGCCGAGCAAGAATATTCCTGGGTAAAAAAGTGTATCGACTTAAAAGGTATCTTCAGTGGTTTTTGGATGGTAAGACATATGCCAAGGAGAAGCAAGCAGAGTCTCTCCCTTATCTCCTATTTTCACATAAAACACCACTCCTTAGACAGCTGAAGGATGTAGATATGTGGTTGCAACATAATAAAGTGATTAATCTAAAGATCGCAGCCAAGCAGTTAAACAGTGTCATTCTGAAGCCAGGAGAAACATTCTCCTATTGGCGGTTAATTGGCAGTACGACACGGCGTAAAGGTTATCTGGAAGGCATGATGCTTTCTCATGGGAAGGTGCAGGCGGGCATCGGAGGTGGGTTGTGCCAGCTTTCGAATTTAATCTACTGGATGACACTGCATACGCCACTTACCGTAAAGGAAAGGTATCGCCATAGCTATGACGTATTTCCGGATGCAGGTAGGAGTCAACCTTTTGGAAGCGGAGCAACTTGTTTCTACAATTATGTAGACTTGCAAATTTTTAATGAGACGACGGAGGAGTTTCAACTCGTTATCCGGGTAACGGATACTCATTTGGTTGGGGAGTGGCGTGCTGTTAGGCCACCCATTCATACTTATGAAATTTACGAGAACAAGCATTGGATCTCGCGCGAATACTGGGGCGGTTATGTTCGTCATAATGAGATACATCGCAGAGTGCTGAACTCGGAAGGTGAAATCATTGGTGATGAATGGGTGACTGAGAATCATGCCATAATGATGTATGAGCCTCTATTGCCGCAAGGCACAACATCAACTGCAAATCCAGAAAATTTATCGTTGTAACCAAGATAAACGGGAATTCTAACCTTCTATTGAAGCTGTTTGGATGATAATCCAGATGGCTTCTTTGCTTTTGTTTACATGACCTTGGTTTCCGAATAATTTTGCCTATATATGGGAAACTATTGGGTACATGATATCAGAAGGGTGGTGCAGGATGGGGACGATCCGTAGATGGTTAAATGGCATAAAATCAGCTCCAGTCAAGAAATCATCTGATCATCTTAATCATCTTAATCATCCGATTTCGGGGACCCTAGAAGATAACCTAATTATCCTACACGCCTTATTTAGTCATGCCCCAGATCTTGTTACTCGTAAGTTTCAATTAAGAACTGGGGGCAATGCTGTACTGGTTTATTTGGAAGGGCTTATTGATAAATCAGCGATTAATAATAACATCTTAACACCGCTCATCTATGAAATCGAATCGGTTAACGATATTTGGAACTCTTCCATTACGATTGCAAAAACAGAAATTGTAAGCTTATGGTCAGATATTGAAAACTCGATTTTCCAAGGTAAGAGCATCCTGCTTATTGATGGGCAGATGCGTTCGCTTGTTTTACATACGCAAGGATGGCCTCAAAGAGCGATTAAAGAGCCGCAAATCGAATCGACGTTAAAGGGGTCGCATCAAGGATTTGTGGAGACGTCCGGGCAGAATATTGCCCTTATCAGGCGCTATCTTCCTAATCGCGAATTGAAAATAAAAGAATATTTCGTCGGATCACGGGGAAATACGAGAGTTTCTGTGATGTATCTCGAAGATGTTGTACAACCCGATTTCGTGAAAGAAATGGAGGACCGTCTGCTGCAAATTGATGTGGATGCCATTCTAAATACGGGGGAATTAGCGGAATTTATAGAAGATCATCCAATAAGTCTTTTTCCACAATTAATCATGACGGAACGTCCGGATTCTGCAGCAGCTCATATTTTGCAAGGAAGAATAGTCGTCATTGTCGACCATTCACCCAGTGTGATCATTGCTCCTGTGACCTTTTCGGCATTCTTTCAAAGTGTCGATGATTACAGCAATCGCTGGATCATAGCCACTTTTCTACGTCTATTACGTTTTCTAGC
Source organism: Paenibacillus sp. Soil724D2 (assembly GCF_001427935.1). Classification (NCBI taxonomy): domain Bacteria; kingdom Bacillati; phylum Bacillota; class Bacilli; order Caryophanales; family Paenibacillaceae; genus Paenibacillus; species Paenibacillus sp. Soil724D2. The sequence continues at coordinate 51,252 of NZ_LMRY01000035.1, read as the reverse complement.
CTTAATTACGACGATCTCCTTATCGGCTGTATATATAGCCATTGTTTCGTTTCATTATGAAGTACTACCTTTGGATTTGTTGATATCGATCGGGGAATCCAGAGCAAAGGTGCCTTTTCCTCCGATTGTAGAGGCATTTCTCATGGAGCTAGCCCTAGAGATGTTAAGAGAAGCTGGTTTGCGTCTTCCAGGCCCTATAGGACAAACAATTGGAGTCGTAGGGGGTATTGTCATCGGACAGGCGGCAGTTCAAGCGGGAATTGTAAGTAATATTATGGTGATTATCGTTGCTATCACAGCTATTTCCTCTTTTATTATCCCGGATTACGACATGTCATCTTCTCTGCGATTGCTCCGTTTTCCCATGATGATTATGGCCTCTTTGTTCGGTATGGTAGGCATTGTGATAGGGCTGATGATTATTGGGGCACACCTGATTTCAATGGAATCTTTTGGGATTTCCTATGGAAGTCCAGTTGCTCCAATCCGACTGTCTGATTGGAAAGACGTATGGATTCGGGTCCCCATGTGGAAAATGAAAAAACGCCCGCTCTCAGCTGATCCAACTCAACTACAAAGACAGGGAGCAAACAGAGAAGGTGAAGATCAACCATGAATAAATATTCGTTCAATCAAATTTCTTTGAAACAATACATCTTTATTATATTTGAAACGCAAATCGGGATCGGTGTCTTATCCCTTCCCCGCGATATAGCGAAAACTGCCGGTAAGGATGGATGGATATCCATTTTATTGGGTTGGATATTGTCTATCCTGTTAAGCTTAATCATCATTCGAATTATGGAGAAAAACCCCGAATATACGTTAATCGAACTTTTATCTAAATACTTTGGCAAATGGGTGGGTAAAAGTTTATCTGTTTTTTGGATTCTGTATGCGGCATTTGCAGCAAGTGTGGTTATGTTTTCAACGATCCATATCATAAAGGTATGGATCATTCTGGATATTCGTGACTTTATCTTGATGATCCTGTTCGTCATTCCCATCTATATGATTGCGAAGCATGGAATAAGGGTGATCGGGATCTTTGCTGAGTTAGTTTTTCTGGTTTCTTTGTGGATGCCTTTCTTGTTGTTTTTTGCATTCAAGGATACCCATTGGATTTTCCTTCTTCCAATCGGTAAAGAAGGATTGCTTCCCATTCTGTCTACCGTAAAATCAACGATCCTTTCTTTCCTTGGATTTGAACTGGCTTTCATTCTATATCCGTTTCTAAAGGACAAAAAATCCGCGACCAAGGGAATTGTAATTGCAAACTCTTTATCCATGTTTGTATTTTTAATGGTGACAGTTATAAGTTTTGTTAGGTTTTCTCAAGATCAAATTAAAGACTACGCTTATCCCACGCTCAACTTATTGAAGCTCATTCGATTGCCGTTTTTAGAGCGGTTGGAGATCACTTTTCTTTCCTTTTATTTGTTTCTTCTATTTATGACGATCATCCCCTACCTCTACACAGCTGTGCTGGGAGCAAGTCAATTATGCGGCAAGCAGGATCATCGAAATGTTTTACGAATACTCGTGTGCCTATGGATTTTAGTGTCTTTCTTTTTCCACCCTTCTTCTTCCCAAATCATTCAAATAGGCAAACCATGGGGGATGGCAGGTACCTATTTCGCTTTTGTGTTCCCCATTTTGTTATGGATCTACGGATGGTTGTTTCATCTCGCTAGAAAGGAACAGAAACAATGAAGAAATGGCATGGCATTTTCTTAACATGGGCAGCTTTATTATGGTTAACCGGGTGCGGCAAGGCCGTTTATATAGAGACTCAACGGTTTCTTCTTATTGAGGGTATAGATTTTGATGAAGAAAAGAAGTTGGTCGTCTACACTTCAAGTCCTGTCTTCAGTAACGTAGCTAAGGATAGATATAAAATTACAAGCACAACTGCGGATACGATGCGTGAATCGAAGAAAAAACTCGAGTCGAAACTAAGCGGTAATATTGCAGCTGGAAAATTGCAAAGTATTCTTATAGGAAAAAAAATGCTGCAACAAACCAATGTAATACCCTACTTGGATGTCTTCTATCGCGATCCCAAAAATGAAATTAATGCAAATTTGATTGTGGTTGATGGATCTGTGAAAGAGGTGATGTATACGAATATGAGTGATAAAGGCCGAATCGGTGCTGTGATCAAGCAATTGACAGAAAGCACATATAAAAGCAGAATTTCAGTGCTAACTACACTGCTGAAATTCCATCAACAAATGACGGATAATGCAATAACGCCAGGCATAACTGAAATGAGAGTAGAGAAGAATGATCTCGTTATTTCAGGGACCACTCTTTTACATAAAGATGGTACCTATGCTGCTTCTTTGAATAAACAAGAAACTTCTCTACTTCTATTGTTACAGCGCAATAGGAACAATCCTATACCGTTAACGTTTCACCTTCCTCCTGAGATGTTTCATACGGATGAAGAAATGTCTTATGTGAGTTTCAATATGAATAAGGTAAGGGTTAATTTCAAGACAAAGTTCGAAGGAAACCATCTTACCATCGATATCCAGATGAAGGTTCCGATCGATTTAACGGAACGCATGTTTACCTTAGACATGGAAAAACAGAGCAAACTGTTGGAACTAGCGATTGAACAAGAACTAAAGAAAGAATGCCAGGATTTAATCAAGAAAACTCAAAAGCATCAAGTCGACCCCTATGGTTTTGGGATTTATGTGAGAGCGCACGATTATAAAAACTGGAAGAAGGTAGAGGACAACTGGGGAAAAGCTCTATCTGAAGCAACAGTTAATGTTTCACCTAAAGTTGCCATCAAAAGTATTGGAGTTTTCGAATGAACAAATATTCGATGAATCAGATCTCCTTGAAACAATACATCCTTATTATATTTGAAACCCAAGTTGGGATCGGTGTCTTATCCCTTCCCCGCGATTTAGCTAAAACAGCGGGTACCGACGGATGGATATCCATTATATTGGGTTGGATTTTGTCTATGCTGTTTAGCTTGGTCATCATACGAATTATGGAGAGAAATCCCGAGTATACATTATTCGAACTTTTATCTAAATACTTTGGTAAGTGGGTGGGTAAAGGGTTAGCAGTAGCATGGATACTCTTCGCGGCATATTCAGCAATTACAATCATGTTTGCAACGATTCATATCTTAAAGATATGGATCGTTCCGGATATACGGAACTTCATCCTAATGATCCTGTTTATCGTTCCCATCTATATGATTACCAAGCAAGGAATAAGGGTGATCGGGCTCTTTGCTGAATTTGTATTTATGGTCACGTTGTGGATGCCTTTCATGTTGTTATTAACACTAAAGGATATAGAGTGGATGTACCTGCTTCCGATTGGAAAAGGAGGATTGTATCCTGTTCTTTCTAATGTAAAATCAACCGTATTTTCTTTCCTTGGATTTGAATTGGCTTTCATTCTTTATCCTTTTCTAAAGGATAAGAAATCAGCATCCAAGGGAATTGTTATTGCAAATTCCTTATCTATGGTTATCTATTTAACGACTACAATCGTCTGTTTTGTTAAATTCTCTCCAGTTGAGGTGACAGAATACATTTATCCTGTGCTCAACTTATTGAAAGTTATCCGATTGCCTTTTTTGGAACGGCTGGAGATTATCGGCCTGTCCTTTTATTTGTTTATCATATTTATGACGATTATTCCTTACCTCTACACGGCTGCGCTAGGAACAAGTCAATTGTTTGGCAAGCAGGATCATCGAAATGTATTACGAATAAATATGATCCTATGGATCGTAATGTCATTCTTTTTTATCCCTACTTCCTCTCAAATAATTAAAATGGGCGAATCACAGGAGACTATAGGTTTATGCTTCGCTCTTGTGTTCCCCATTTTCCTTTGGATTTACGGATGGCTTTTTCATCGCAGAAGAAAGGAACAACAATTATGAAGAAATTCAGTACCATTTTTTTAACTGTAGTAATTTTATTGTTTGTAACGGGGTGCGGTAAAGCCATTTATTTAGAGAATCAACAGTTTGTTCTTACAGAGGCTATAGATTTTGATGAGAACAATAAGCTAATCGTATACACGTCAACTCCTGTCTTCAACAAAGAAGCCACGGATAGATATAAGATCACTTCAACAAGTGCTAAAACGATGCGCAAATCAAAAGGGGAAATTAATAGTAAGACAAGCGGCAACCTTGCTTATGGAAAATCGCAAAATGTGCTTATAGGAAAAAAACTGCTGCTGCATAGAAACGCATTCCCCTATTTGGATGTTCTCTTCCGCGATTCCCGAAATGAGATTAATGCGAGTGTGATTGTAGTTGATGGGACCATTAAAGATGTGATGTATACGAACATGAGTGATAAAGGCATAATCTCCAATGTGATTAAACAAATGCTAGATAGCGCATATAAGAGCAGGATTACCGTGCAAACTTCACTACAGCAATTTCACCAACAAATGAAGGATAAAGGAATGACGCCTACTTTAACGGAGATGAAAGTAGAGAAAAATGACCTCGTTATTTCAGGTACTGTTCTTTTACATAAAGACGGCACCTATGCGACTTCTTTGAATCATCAAGAAAGTTCTCTGCTCCTATTATTACAGCGCAATGTGAATAACCCTATACCGTTAACGTTTCACTTACCTCCTGAAATGTTCCATACGGATGAAAAGTTGTCCTATGTGGGTTTCAATATAACAAAGGCAAAGCCTAAGATGAAGGCGAATTTTGAAGGTGGCGATCTTACAATCGATATTAAGATGAAGGTTCAGATCGATTTGACGGAGCGCTTGTTTACCTTAGATTTAGATGAGAAGAAAAAACAGCTGGAACAAGTCATTGAAAAAGAGTTGAAGAAAGAATGCGAGGCTTTAATCAAGAAAGCTCAAAAATATCAAGTAGATCCTTTTCAGTTTGGTATCTATGTACGCGCATATCAGAATAAAGACTGGAAGAAGGTAGAAGATAACTGGGCAAAAGCGCTATCTGAAGCAACAGTCAATGTTTCACCTAAAGTAATCATTAAAAGCATTGGTGTTTCTGAATAGTCCTTGAGAAATGTTAATAGGTGATACCTATAAATGCGATAGCTTTTATATCTAAAGAAGAGGGGCTACTTATGATACAATGTTAGCAGTATATAACGATAGTAAATGCTTTCAATAGCAGGTTTACTAATCTAAGGAGTGAATGGCAGTCATGGCAGATGTGAAAAAAATTGCTGTAATCGCTGGAGATGGCATTGGTCCAGAAGTCGTTGCAGAAGCGGAAAAAGTATTGAAACGTACCGAAGAATTATTCGGTTATCAATTTGAAACAGAGCACGCCTTATTCGGCGGGATTGCGATTGATGAGAAAGGGACGCCACTTCCGGAAGAAACGTTGAAGGTTTGCCAATCGGCAGACGCTGTACTTCTTGGAGCTGTTGGCGGACCGAAATGGGATAACAACTCCAAAGAGCTTCGTCCTGAAACTGGTCTTCTCGGTATTCGTAAAGCGCTTGGACTTTTCTCGAACATTCGTCCAGCTTTCATCTTTGACTGCTTGAAAGAAGCTTCCACGTTGAAGCCTGAAGTGCTGGAAGGAACGGATTTGATCGTTGTTCGTGAATTGACTGGCGGGATCTACTTCGGTGAGAAATTCCGTCGTGAAACAGCAAATGGTCAAGAAGCTGTCGATACTTGTGCTTATAATGTTACTGAAATCGAGCGTATTGCTCGTCAAGCATTTGAAATCGCACAGACACGTCGCAAGAAGCTTGCTTCTGTAGACAAAGCGAACGTTCTGGAAACTTCCCGTCTATGGCGCGAAACTGTGAACCGCATTGCGGTTGATTACCCGGATGTTGAGCTAGAGCACGTGCTCGTTGATAACTGTGCGATGCAATTGCTGCGCCGCCCATCCAGCTTCGACGTCATCGTGACTGAAAACATGTTCGGCGATATTCTGAGTGATGAAGCAGCTATGCTGACAGGTTCCATCGGCATGTTGGCATCCGCTTCTCTTGGCGAAGGCGCCTTCGGCTTGTACGAGCCGGTACATGGCTCCGCTCCGGATATTGCAGGTCAAGGCATCTCCAACCCAATCGCAACCATTCTTTCCGTAGCATTGATGTTCCGTTTGACTTTCGGTTACCACGAAGCAGCGGATTCCATCGAGCGTGCAGTGAAAGAAGTGCTGGATGCGGGTCACCGTACAGGCGACATCGCGGTTGACAAGAGCAAAGCAATCGGTACTCTTGCAATGGGCCAACTGATCGTAGACGCTATGCGTAAATAATAAAGAGCTTGCCCGACGAGGCCGTAGAGGCTTCGGGGGGCGAGCTTTTTTTGAATTTTATTGGAGGGTTAGGGATTTTTTGGAGAAATGGAGAAATGGAGAAATGGAGAAATAGATTGGAAGTTGCACGGTGTACAACAATTCACACGCCCAAAGGCCATTTTGCAACTTGAAGTTGCAGATTGTACAATATTTTGCTCCCATTTGTTGTGAAATCACCTGTATGGGGTGGAAGTGTTGTACATTGTACAACAACGAAGGGAAAGAAGCGAGATTTAGGAAGCAATTGTTGCATTTTCTACAACATCATTCAACTACGAACCGGATTCATTCATCTCAATTGAGTCTATTTGACGATTGATCCTGATTAAAGACTCCGTCTATTATGAACTTTGTTTTCTTGTTAAGCTTGCTTCGAACATATCAATGATATAGAGGAATCTTTCGGCCTCTCGAAACACATGGTCAGCAAGTAAAGGATGAATGATGCTTTTTATACGACAAGCTTCGATCAAATCCCTTGCAGTCTTTTTGAAATCTCGCAGAGAAACAACAGAAACCCGATTCTGATCAAGGAATTGGTCGAGAAGCGGCTCCGTTTGAGATTGAGGGCGCATTCCGCTTAAATCAACAGCTTGAAAGAGCAGTTGGTCAAAATCTTGACTAAAGTGGCGAGCTTGCTCAACTAGTTGTCGTTCGGACGGATCAAGGAGATGTCCGATGAACTTCGCATGGTCAGCCATTATTCTCAAAAAGAAAACATTTTCATCAATGATTGCATCGGGCAGCGGTTCTAATCGACCAGCATTCAATTCCTCTAATCGATTTCTAAAATAATTGGCCTCTCTACTGGTATGATCAACCAATAAAGGGAAATTGTTACCGCCTGGAAGTTTACATTGGATGATGAGACCTAAAACCCTTCTTTTAAAAGCCCAAATATGGGTTGCCGCTAAGTGAGCTTCCATGTTAAAGCGTATGATCTGCTCAGGATCAGTTAACTCTGTGAATGCATGAGATTTGCCTTCTATTTGTTCAAAAGTATGATAAAAATGATCTGCTTCTTGGATTAATTGCGTATCCTCACACCGAAATCCCAGCTTCAGAAATAAAGAATGCTCTTTCATAATACGTGACCAGAACCGTATCTCATCCAATGAACGACTAACGAACTCATTTGACAATTTTGACACTCTCCTCAAGAAGTAGTCTGATACCCTATGTATAATCTTCACGGGAGGCGCTTATGCAGATGTCGTGAAAATAGGACAACGGATGACTGCGATTGATTTGAGAAGTAAAAAAAGAACAAGGAGCGGCTCGCCGTAGCAAACTACTCATTGCTCTTGTTGGTTTATTTCCTATTACCTAAACTCAGGCGGAGTTCTCCGAGCAACATGCGTTAAAATGGCCGATTCAATCACAGCTTTGCGCACTTGTATCACAACTTGCTCATTGAAAATACTAGGGATAATGTAATGTTCGTTGAGCTCTGCCCCTGAAACGACGGAAGCAATCGCTCTCGCCGCGGCGCATTTTCTACCTTAACGCTCATCTTATTAGCCTCCTAATATAGGGATCTTTGAGCAGAGCTCAAAGTCTCTCCGCTTAGGGATCTTTGAGCGGAGCTCAAAGTCTCTCCGCTTTGGGATCTTTGAGCAGAGCTCAAAGTCTCTCCGCTTTGGGATCTTTGAGCGGAGCTCAAAGTCTCTCCTTTTATATGTTGAAAAATACTCTTAAAAAAAGAGCCCTCCATGTAATTAGAGGGCCCCACACTGCCTTAAATTTTGCGGGACGTTAATTTAGCTTGTGTAAAGAGCAACAGGTAGTCATAACCGCCTGCTTTGGAATCTGTACCTGACATATTGAATCCGCCAAACGGGTGTACACCGACTAATGCACCTGTACATTTACGATTGATGTATAAGTTGCCGCAATGCACGGTCTCAAGAGCTTCAGTGATACGTTCTTCGTTCGTGGAGAAGTAAGAACCGGTCAAACCGAATTCAGTGTCATTGTACATTGCGATTGCTTCCTGCCAATCTTTCGCTTTCGTAATAGCGAGCACGGGTCCGAAGATCTCTTCTTGCATAATCCGCGCTTTGCCGCTTACATTACCGAACACGGTCGGTTGGATGTAATAGCCGTTTCCTTCAGCCTTCTCACCGCCGGCAAGCAGAGTGCCTTCTTGTTTCCCGATTTCGATATATTCCAAAATTCTTTCGTACGAAGTCTTATCGATAACTGGACCTGCAGCGAAATTGTTTTCTGGCAGCCCGATTTGCAGTTGTTTCGTCAAAACGGCTACTTTTTCTACAACTTGGTCATACACGGATTCCACAATAACCGCTCTGGAACCAGCTGAACATTTCTGACCTTGGAATCCAAACGCTGATGCGACAATCGCGGATGCTGCTGCATCCAGATCAGCCGTTTCATCGACGATAATGCCGTCTTTTCCACCCATTTCAGCAACGACGCGTTTGATCCAAATCTGACCTGGAACCGTGTCCGCGGCCAACTTGTTAATACGTAGACCAACCTCTTTGGAACCCGTAAAGCTAATGAAACGAGTCTTCGGATGTGTCGTCAAGTAATCGCCAACTTCAGCGCCGCTTCCCGGAATGAAATTGATAACACCGTCTGGAAGTCCTACTTCTCGCATCAAAGCAACAAACTTGTGCGCAATGATTGGCGTTGTGGAAGCAGGTTTAAGAAGAACCGTATTACCTGATACAACGGCAGCAGTCGTCATGCCCACGCAAATAGCGAGTGGGAAGTTCCACGGCGGAATAATGACGCCAACGCCAAGTGGGATATAGGAAATTTTATTGTCTTCACCGGCAATTTTGGTTAACGGTTGAGTTTCATTGATTTCGCTCAAACGAATGATTTCCCGAGCGTAGAACTCGATGAAATCAATAGCTTCCGCAGTATCTACGTCAGCTTCTACATAGTTCTTACCTGATTCCAAAATCATAAGTGCAGAAAATTCATGCTTACGTTCACGCATAAGCGCTGCCGCTTTAAACAAATATTCCGCCCGCTCTTTAACATGAACACGCTTCCAAGATTCGAAAGTCTCCAAAGCAGCGACCATTGCTTTTTCCGCTAGTGCTTGATTCGCTTTGCTCACATAACCAATCACTTCATCCACATTGCCTGGGTTAATGGATTTGATTTTCGCTTCAGTAACTACTTTCTCAGATCCGATATAAAGCGGGTACTCTTGACCTAATTCTGATTTCACTTTCACAATAGCGGCTTCCATAGTTTGCTTATTTTCATCCAAAGAAAAATTAGTGAACGGTTCGTTTGCATAAGGGGTTACTTTTGTAAATGTGCTCATATTCATTCTCCTCTCCCTTTGCGGGCCTATTTAAACATATTTTTAAGAACAAACCAGGCATTCGCTGGCCGCTCGGCTAACCGTCTCATAAAGTATCCAAACCAATCGACACCATAGGGAACATAGACGCGGACACGGTAGCCTTCTTTAACCAATTGCTTCTGCATCTCTTCACAAATGCCATAAAGCATCTGAAATTCGAATTGATCTCTGGAGATTCCATTCTCACTTACGAATTGTTTCGTGAAGTTGATGATCACTTCATCATGGCTGGCAACAGCCGTATAATGACCATTTTTCAAATGCATTTGAATGATTTTTTTATAATTTTCATCAACGTCTTTCTTTACTGGAAAAGCAACTTGAGGGGATTCCTTATATGCCCCTTTAACAAGACGCAAGTTGGCACTCAGCGCACTCAAATCCTGGATATCTTGCTCCGTTCGGAACAGATAAGCTTGAATCACGATCCCTACATTATCGAACTCTTCTCGAAGCTCCCGGTAAATATCCAGCGAAACTTGGCAGTGCGCGTAATCCTCCATATCAATCCGAACAAAATTGCCATATTGGCGCGCTCGATTCAGAATTCGTTTCATATTGTTTACGCAAAGCTCTCTGCTGATATCTAGGCCGAGTGATGTCATTTTCAAAGAAAGATTGGACCGTACACCTGAGCTGGCAATGGCATCTAATGTTTGTATGCACATATCAGCGGACAATGTAGCTTCTTCTTCACTAAAGACGAATTCTCCTAGATGGTCTAAAGTCGCGATTCGACCATCCTTATTGAGCCCGCTTACAGCATCAATGGATTGTTTGATGGTTTCACCAGCTACGAAGCGGGCGGCTCCAAAACGAAGGCCGTACTTTTTGGCTAATCGATTCGCAGAACGGCTCTTGCCCAATGATTGAAACATGTTTCTCAGCATCATTTCCATGTATGATTCCCCCAGAAGAATTGAACAATGTTGTTTAATTGTATGAGAGAAATATACACCATTATTTTTATTTTGAACAGTCATTGTTTAAAAATAAGGGAATTCGGATAAAATTGTTGAACATTTTCGTTGAATAACTATTTTCTTACACGCTATGCAAGTAGAGATTTGACTACTTCTGGGACTAACCTTTTTCATGATTTATATTTTTTAGAGGGTGGGGGAGGTGACGAAGCTTATTTTCGATAGGATAGTAAGTTACGGATTTATGCTAGGTTAAGTGAAATAGAGTAGTGGAAGAAGTGCATAATCATTCGATTAGGGGCATTCATAACTCTAAAATGCGATGGTCATTCAGCTTTTGTGAGTGAAGATAGGCTATATGTTGTATGTTTGTACAACAATTCACACGTCAAAAGGCTATATTACAGCTTAAAGTTGCATTTCGTACAACATTTTGAGCATATTTGTTGCGAAATGATCTATTTGGGGCCTAATTGTTGTATATTAGAGTCAATTTCATAATTCAAACCTCTTGCTACATAAGGACTTATAGCGCATTCAAAAACAGTCACCTACCCAAGGCATCCATTAGGTTCCAAGATATCATGTTATTCTCCGTTTAAGCATTACAAATCAGGGCATTAAAACGGATAAATCCCTTTCTGAATTCTGTAACTACCGAAACTACACTTC
>NZ_LMRY01000035.1:0-39976 GCF_001427935.1 Paenibacillus sp. Soil724D2 | reverse complement strand
CCGATTGCTTTTCTACCGAATCTACACTTCACTTGAAGGTTAAGAGTCTCTAGGGACTCCTATTTTTACAAAATACGCTGGAAATGAAGAAATAGCAGTCTTTAAAGGCTCTTATCCAACTGCATTTCTTCCGAAACCATACTTGGAAAAATCGGACTTTTATTATGAAATTGACTCCATTATGCAACATTAGGGGTGAGCGGCTGGATCTAGGCAGTAATTGTTGCACTTTTTACAACATCAATCTGCCGCGGATAGGGATTATAGTTTTCGACATGTTCCCCCGCTTAGCGGAGCGTCACAAGCAAATGGCGGGTACGTTAAGTGGAGGCGAGCAGCAGATGCTTGCGATCGGTAGGGCGCTGATGCTCGATGAGCCGTCCATGGGGCTCGCTCCCATTATCGTCATAGAAATCATGAAGATCATTAAAAACATTAACGAACAGAACAAGACAACGATCTTGCTGGTAGAACAAAATGCCAAAGCTGCGCTCAAACTGGCCCACCGGGGTTATGTGTTGGAAACAGGCAACATTACAATGGAAGAAAGCTCGGAAGCGCTTCGCAGCAACGACAACATCGTCAAAGGCTACCTAGGAACACATTAAGCCTATTATTTGGCAGCGCCGGTTCGTAGGAACGGTTTATTTCAAGTATTAGCAGGGGCTGTCCCAAAAGTCATCTATTTATGACATTTGGGACAGCCCCTACTGCTCGTAAATCGATTTTTATTCATGTTCATCAGCTCTTCATATATTATAATAATTATTATGTAGTATCTGATCTAATTATTGACTTTCATCTAGTCGGATGGTACCATTTTATACGAATAAGATAGATTTGAGGAGGAATCATAGCCATGGCAGAGCGTTTAGTTGGTAAACAAGCTCCAGATTTTACAATGGAGACCGCTACAGGTGACGGTAAAGAATTTGGTAAAGTTTCTTTGTCTGATTACAAAGGAAAATGGTTAGTATTATTCTTCTACCCATTGGACTTCACATTCGTATGTCCTACAGAAATCACAGCTTTGAGTTATGCTGCTAGTCAGTTCAAAGAACTGGACACTGAGATCCTTGGTGTTTCCATCGACAGTATCCACACGCACAAAGCTTGGATCAATACGCCAATCAACGATAATGGTCTTGGCAAATTGGAATTCCCACTTGCTGCTGACATCACGAAATCCGTAGCTCGTGACTACGGCGTTCTGATCGAAGAAGAAGGTATCGCGCTTCGCGGTCTATTCATCATTGATCCAGAAGGCGAAATGAAATACGAAGTTGTTAACCACAACGACGTAGGCCGCAGCGTAGAAGAAACACTTCGTGTGCTTCAAGCGCTTCAATCCGGCGGATTGTGCCCAATGAACTGGAAACCAGGCGACAAAAACCTGGTTGTAAAATAAGTTTTTTGAATACATAGAGAAGCTCCTCTGGTTGGCATGCGAATGCGAGCAGGGGAGCTTTTCTTCATGAAGGAGAGCGGACATGACGGTTCCGACGAATTTGAAATATACAAGAGATCACTACTGGATTCGACTCGAAGGGGAAAAAGCTGTTGTCGGGTTAACAGAGTATGGGATCAGCGAGCTGGGTATGCTTGTTTTTATCGAGCTCCCTGATCTGGATACTCATGTGAGAAAAGGGGAATTCATGGGTTCTGTTGAGACTGTAGCGGATGACGAACACGATCTGCTAGCCCCATTATCCGGCCAAATAACATCAGTCAATCGGCTTCTGGAAAGAGCGGTGATGCTGATTCACGAATCTCCTTATGACAAGGGCTGGCTATTTACGATTCAGTGGAGTCAAGGGTCTGAGCTTGAGCAGCTATGGGAAGAGGAAACATATTTGCGGGATTTTTCGCTGGAAGACTGAGTGCTGCGCCATAAAAAGTAAAGAATGCAAGACCACTTCATTGGGGTCCAGCATTCTTTTTTTGTATATAAGCAAATTAGAAGTGCAAGTTTCCGATTTTAGAGTCATTCAGCTTTCGTGAGAGAAGATGGGCTATAGTGTCTAACAATGTTGTATTTCCTACAACAATTCACACGCCTAAAGGCTATTTTGCCACTTGAAGTTGCAGTTTGTACAACATTTCGAGCCTATTTTTGCAAAATCGCCCGTATTGGGCGGAAATGTTGTACATTATGCAACAACGAAGAGAGAGGAGCGAGATTTAGGCAGCAATTGTTGCACTATCTACAACATCATTCAACCGCGCATATAAATTCATTCATCTAGCACCCTTCATGTGACGATTGATCCCGATTTAAGCCACCTCCATGTAGAGCGAGATTGGATGAATGAATCGACGGTTTTGAGGGTAGCGGGTACCGGATCAACAGACGAATATACGAAGCCGCGGTTGCCTGTCCCTGCTGTTTATTTTGAAAATCACTATAGTTCAAATTTGGAAGCGCAGCGTGAAAGGATTGGGGAGTACGATGAACCGAAATGAAAATGTGCTGGGAAGTAAGCGATGGTGAAAAGGTAGACGCTTCCATAAAAATTTTTGGTATGATGGGAGGTGATTGAACTATGAACGGTCCAACAGGGAGGAAATGTGAAAAGACTAACAAAGCTGCCCAAATTGTACGTTTTTCAAAAAGTCATTATCGTGTTCACGGCATTGATTATTCCTGTCTATCTGGTAAATCTATTGATGAATATGATGGGGCAATCCTTTATCAAACAGGAATTTTCGAATTCAATCCAGTCCAAAGTGCAATTTTACTCGAACCAGTTAGATGATCAAATCTCTTTCATCCGAAACCAGCAGCTGCAGGTTATCAACGATTCCGATCTTCAGAAGCTAAACTTTCTATCAGGCACACTTGATGACTTTGAAGAAATCCAACTCGTAAAAAGGGTAAAGGAACGATTGGCCACCATCCAGAACTCCAGTGAGTATTTGCTCAATACTGGGGTATATTTGAAATCATTTGGAAGGACGATCTCCACGCAAAGCGGAATCACTGAGCTGCCGAATCAGGAGTATGAGGTGATTGAAAAGTTCTTTAATTATTCGCCAAAACCATCCTTATACTACAGCAATGGCCGATTGTTTTTTATCGAGTTTGCAAACAATTCAAGTGTCATCGTCTATTTGGAGCTATCCGTCCAAAAATTGGAAAAAACACTGAACCAGCTAGTAGGAAATTATGGCGATGCCGGTGCTGTTCTCACCAATGAATCGTTTAGTTTTGATATATCACCTAAGCATGAAGATGCCATTGTCCAAAGTATATTCAATATCGTTTCAAAAGAGCAGAGTAACAAAACGTTGGATAGTCATATCCTTAAAGTCAGAGATCAAAGTTACTGGGTCACCTCCACCCGTATAAGTACACTAGGACTAACCCTTTTCTCCTATGTAAATCAAAATGAACTTACCGGGTCTCTCAAGAAATTCAATGTTTGGTTAATCATTATGTCTGTGGTCTCGATGGCGATCATTCTTGTTTTTTCATTTTCAGTCAAAATGATGATTCACAATCCGCTAAAAGAGTTGATTGCCGCGTTCAAAACGCTGGAAACGGATAACCTGAACATTTCGATAAGGCCGAAAAATGACATTGAGTTTGGTTACCTCTATAGAAGCTTTGACAAGATGATAGACAAGCTAAAGCAATCGATTCAACAAAATTATGAACAGAAAATAGCGCTGCAGCATTCTGAATTAAAACAGCTGCAGTCGCAGATCAATCCACACTTTCTCTACAATGGATTTTTCAATATTTACATGATGTGCAAGGCCAAAGATTACGAAACGGTTGCCACATTTGCTCAGAAGCTGGGCAGCTATTATCAGTTTGTTACAAGAAGCGGAGAGGATGAAGTACCGTTTGCCAAGGAATATCGACATGCCATGGATTACGTGGAAATCCAACGTATTAGGTTCTCCAATCGGATTCAAGTCGTAGCGGAAGAAATTCCCGATGCGTGCAAACATCTCATGGTTCCGAGACTAATCCTGCAGCCCATCATCGAAAACACATTTGAGCATGCTTTTGAGAACGAACGCAAAGGCGGCAGTATCCATATCAAAGTTACGTGTGAGAATCATAGGTTGTGCATATGTGTGGAAGATGATGGAAATAAAATCACGGATGAGTTCATTCATTCCCTGGATGCGAAACTCGCGAATTCCTTCAATGTGCTTGAAAAGACAGGCATCATCAATGTTTGTAATCGAATCCGGCTGAAGTATGGCGAGGAGAGCGGGTTATTTGTATCCCGAAGTGACTATGGGGGGCTTAAAGCAGAAATCATCATTCAATTCAATTATGGGGGCGGCAGCGATGTATAGACTTTTAATTGTGGACGACGAGCCGGCAATTGTCGAGGGACTTGTACAGATATTTCAGGAAAGAGAGGAGCTAGATCTCGACATCTGCAAGGCTTACTCCGCGTTTGAGGCGATTGAAATTATCAAAAAAACGAAGATTGATGTCGTTCTCAGCGATATTCGCATGCCGGAGAAAAATGGTTTGCAATTGATGGATGAGATCTTATTTTACTGGCCTTCCTGTAAAATTATTTTTTTGACGGGGCACAACGAATTTGATTATGTGTACACCGCTATTCAAAAAAATGTGGAAAGCTATATTCTGAAAACCGAAGAAGATAAGGTTGTCATCGGTGCGGTTACAAATGCGTTAATGAAAATAGAGGATGAGCTAAAGAACAATGATCTTGTTGATAAGGCCCGGAAGCAAATGCTGGTCATGGCACCGCTATTGAATAAGGAAATGTTCGAGGCTTTACTTTTAGGCGAAAATGTAGCCGATCTTCTAGCCGAAGACCTATTTGCGGGACAAGATTTAAAGCTGAAGGGGGATTCCCCTGTATTGATCCTTGTTGGCAAAATGGACTGTTGGCCAGAAGGCATGTCGTATGCCAATAAACGAAACGCGCTTTATTCCGTTAGGAACTTAGTTGAGCAATACTTGCCTTCCTCGATGATAAACGAAGACATTGTATATGAAAATTCGACAATTGTTTGGTTCATCCAGCTGAGTTCCGATACGGACAGGTTTCGAAATGAAGACGATGCCATCGATTGGGGTAGCCTAGTCACCTATTTGAAAGGAATACTGGAATCGGTTCAAAATGCGTGCCGCGATCTGCTTCAAATGGACGTATCTTTCATCATTTCTAGGGGAGCAGTCGAATGGGACAGCATCCATAAGGAATTCGAACTTATGAAAGCGATGATGAAGAAAAGATCCGCTGCTGGGCTCAAAATGACGATCATGGACCTCGGCATGACGAACGAATTTTTCAAAGTAGAACCTGCGAAGGTTTCCGCTTACTCGGATGAATTCAACAAGAAACTGCGATTGCTTGAAAAAAGGCTGGATGAAGGGGACGAGCAGCAAGCTGAAATCGTCTGCAGGGATCTGATCGGCAGTTTGAAACATGATATGGCTCAAAATTACCTTGTCGGTCTAGAAAGGTACTATATGTTTGTACTCGTCTTCCTAGCCTATATCAATGGGCAAAACATTACGGAAAGAATCAAGGAACATAGACATTTCGAGAATTTTGCCATGATGGACATTCCCGGTGATTGGCTAACTACGGAAGCCTTTTATATAGAGCTTGGCAAACAGATATGCATGGAGAAAAAAGAGCAAGTTGACAAGGGCGAAAATTTGTTAGTTGAGCGAATTCATAGGTTTATAAACGAAAACTTGGGTGGAGATCTTTCTCTTGCGAGAATCGCTGAAGTGGTTTATTTTAATCCTTCGTATCTTTCACGTTTTTATAAGCAGCTTACAGGGCGCAATCTTTCTGACTATATCAATACAGCCAAAGCGGAAGCGGCGGTGAATATGCTAGAGGACATGCAGGTGAAGATCAATGAAATTGCTTTGAAGCTGGGATTTGAATCTCCTTCTTACTTCACGGCATTTTTTCGGAAAATGAAAGAAGTGTCACCGCAGGAATATCGGGACTCAATCATTCACAAAACGAGGAAGTAAACAAAACAGAACGATGTAAATAGTTTATTATAGCGATCATTCGCCCCCCAGCATTACAATAAATAGTGTAAAGCTCGAGCCTTTACCATAGATCGTTAACACTGTTAGTTCTCAATTTACGAAAATATGGGGGGTAAAACATGAAAAGAAAGCATGTCAGTTCTGTTCTAGTGACTACACTGATGGTTGCATCGTTAGCAGCTTGCAGCAATAATGAAAGCGCTTCAAGCTCGACGAGTACACCGCAGCAAACTACCAATACCCAAAAAAACGAAACCGTAGATCCATTGGGGAAATACGCTCAACCGATCACCGTTACCGAAGTGCTAGGTTACCGCCCTCCGGAAGACCCGAAAACGCCAAAGGGAATTACGCCCGATCAGAATGCCTATCTGAAAGATTTGAAAGAAATGCTGAATATTGATCTGAAATACTTGTGGAGCGTACCGACCGAACAATACGAGCAAAAGTTTTCTCTTGCTGTTGCTTCCGCAGATTTGCCTGACATCTTGGATCTGGACTCGCTGCAATTTGAGAAATTGAAAAGTCAGGGCATGCTTGCAGATCTGACGGATGCTTACAATAAATACGCATCACCCGCTTTGAAGAATTATATGCAGGTGGATGGCGGGTTTGCTATGAAGACCACAACAACCGATGGCAAACTTTTGGGTATTCCTGGTTTCGAGGATCCGTATTTATCGACACAGCTATTGTGGATTCGGAAGGATTGGCTGAACAACCTCAACCTGCAGCCTCCGAAAACCATTGACGATTTGGAAAAAATAGCTGATGCCTTTGTCAAAAATGACCCTGGCAAAACCGGTAAAAATGATCGATATGGCATTGCGATGCAGAAAGCCCTCATTGGTTGGGGATTTGACGCGAGGGGT
The DNA here is from genome assembly GCF_001427935.1 of Paenibacillus sp. Soil724D2. Lineage (NCBI taxonomy): Bacteria > Bacillati > Bacillota > Bacilli > Caryophanales > Paenibacillaceae > Paenibacillus > Paenibacillus sp. Soil724D2. The sequence continues at coordinate 33,091 of NZ_LMRY01000035.1, read as the reverse complement.
GTTTTCAATGGCTATGGTACGGCTCCAAAAGCTTGGATTAAAGGGAAAGACGGCAAGCTTGCAGCGGGTGAAATCCAGCCTGAAACGAAAAACGCTTTGGCCAAGCTGCAGTCCTGGTATCAAAAGGGGCTTATTGATAAGGAATTTGCGCTGAAAGATGAGAACAAGGTTGTGGAAGATATTGTTGCCGGCAGGGTTGGCATTTCGTACGGTGAATGGTGGTACCCGAACTGGCCGCTCAATATTAACAAGGATAAGGATCCAAATGCAGAGTGGGAAGCTTATCAAATTCCATCGCTGGATGGTCAGCCAGGGAAATCGATGGTGGGCAAGGTGCGGATGAGCCACATTATTGCAGTAAACAAAAAAGCGAAAAACCCAGAAGCTGCGATTAAGATGATTAATTTCTATCTCGAAATGGGTAAAAAACAATATCTGGAGAAAAACAAAGCGGAAAACGGGTATGTTTACAATTGGTTCGTGCCTAGAATCTACAACCCTGCTCAAATTGAAACCATTTACACAGAGGTCAACAAGGCATTGGATGCCAAGCAAGAGGCGATTACGCTTGATGATGATAACTACAAAAATGTCGCAGACGTGTTTAAGGCAACCAAGGAGTTCCTTGCAGGCGACACGACGAACGCAACCAAAGGTTCAAATTGGGGCCAATACTATAGCCGTGCAGCTAAAAATGGCGGTTGGGGCATAACGCGCCAAATTCGTGACAGCAAGCAAGTGTTCTTTAACGAGTTTTACGGTGTTCCGACGGAAACACAGGTCGAAAAGGGAGCGCAGCTGGATAAGCTTCTCGACGAAACCTATACCAAAATCATTATGGGCGCATCGATAAGCGAATTCGATAAGTACGTTGAGAGCTGGAAGAAGCTTGGCGGAGACGATATCACGAAGGAAGTAAACGAGTGGTACACGAAGAATGCCGTAAAATAAGGTGAACCATAGAACGGGGGGAGAGGAGTTACTTACAATCTCTCCCCCATTTCATTAAAATGGGACGTTTGAATTTGTGTGCGATTGGAGGCTTCACAGTTGAGAATAAAAACAGAAATGCCGCTGCATCTGATGCTTTTGCCCGGCGTGTTGGTTACACTTGTATATGCTTATGGCCCTATACTTGGAGTCGTGATGGCTTTTCAAAAATTTGAACCGGTGCTTGGTTTTTTTAAATCGAAATGGGTCGGGTTCAAAAACTTTAAATATGTATTCAATCTGCCGGACTTTCATCAGGTCATGTGGAATACGATACTCATTTCATCTTTGAAAATTGCCTTTTCCTTGCTCGTTCCACTCGTATTGGCACTTTTACTGAATGAGATTACAAAAAAATGGTTTCAGCGAATGATCCAGACGAGCATTTTTTTACCGTTTTTTCTCGCGTGGACCGTGCTGGGCGGGGTTATTCTCGAGTTATTTTCATTGAGAGGCCCGGTTAACGACCTGATCTCAAGCTTCGGTCTGGAACCGATTATGTTCATGGGCAGCAACAATTGGTTTCGAGCCATCATGGTCGGTTCGGATGTTTGGAAAGGTATGGGCTACAATATGATCATTTTTCTGGCTGCCATCACAGGCATTAACTCAAGTCTATACGAGGCTGCAGAAGTAGATGGTGCTGGTAAATGGAAACAAATGATTCATATCACATTGCCGGGAATGATGCCCATCATTATTTTAATGAGCACATTAAGTCTGGGCAATATATTGAACGCAGGGTTTGATCAAATCTTGATCATGTATAATCCAACCGTTTATCAGGGTGCTGATATTATTGACACGTTCACTTACAGGCTCGGTCTATTCAGCCAACAGTTTGCGCCTGCGGCGGCAGTGGGTTTATTTAAGTCGGGCATATCCGTCGGATTGGTATCGTTATCGTACTACCTTGCATATAAATTCAGCAATTACCGAATATTTTAGACGGCTGGGGGACTTCTTATGGTTTATAAACCATCGTTTAGCAGAAAGCTATTTGTCGTGATGAATGCCTTGGTACTGACATTCATTACTATTATAGGTATTGTGCCTTTCATTCACCTTTTGGCTGTATCGTTAAGTTCCAACACGGCGGCGATGGCCGGCGAAGTTAAGCTGCTGCCGATCGGTTTTACACTCGATGCTTACGTGTATCTCGGACATAAGGTGGAATTTATTAGGTCACTACGTGTTTCGGTGGAAAGGGTCGTGCTCGGAACGGTAATCAACATGTTTCTAGTTTTTATTACGGCCTATCCGCTTGCCAAAGAAACGGAGCAGTTTCGCTCCCGAACCGTGTATGTATGGTTTTTTGCGATTACGATTTTTTTGGGCGGAGGACTTATTCCGACCTACATGATCGTGAAATCGACCGGGTTGATTAATACGATTTGGGCGCTTATTTTACCTGGAGCACTGAATGTATGGAATATGATTATGATGCTGAACTTCTTCCGAGGCATTCCGAAGGAAATGGAAGAGGCGGCTACAATCGACGGAGCCAATCACTGGACGCTGCTGTGGAAAATATACTTGCCTGTATCGTTGCCAGCGATTGCAACCATTGGGCTTTTTACCATAATAGGACACTGGAATTCTTGGTTTGACGGCATTCTCTACATGAACTCACCGGACAAATATCCGCTGCAAACGTACCTTTCCACGTTAATAACAGCTATGAATGCACAAATGCAGTCCGTTAACGTCGAGCAGCTCAAACAGCTGGAGAATCTCAGCGAGAAAACGCTCCGAACTGCGCAGATTTTCATGGGCGCGCTGCCGATTCTCATGGTTTACCCATTCATGCAAAGATATTTTATCAAAGGTATGACAGTAGGCAGTGTGAAGGAATAAAAATAAGGCGGGATAGACAATGGGGAAAATAACAATTGCATTAATCGGAGCTGGACAAAGAGGAGTCAATTATACGGGATATGCGCTTGAACATCCGGATGAGCTGCAGGTCGTTGCCGTTGCGGAACCGAACCAACAGAGAAGCCATAAGTTTAAATTGCTGCATGGATTGCCTGATGAGATGTGTTTTGAGAACTGGGAGGATTTATTGGCCAGACCTAAACTGGCAGATGCCGTGCTTATTTGTACGCAGGACAACATGCACTATGAACCGACGATGAAAGCGTTGGAAGCGGGATATCACGTACTGCTCGAAAAACCGATGTCCCCCGATCCGCTGGAATGTATCCGTATGGGTGAGCGTTCGGAGCAATATGGGCGAGTATTTTCGATTTGTCATGTTCTCCGCTATACGGATTTCTTTGGAACAATCAAAACGTTGTTGGACGAGGGGGCGATTGGCCAGCTCATGTCCATTCAGCATAATGAGAATGTAGCGTATTGGCATCAGGCGCACAGCTTTGTCAGAGGCAATTGGCGCAAAACCGCCGAATCGAGTCCGATGATTTTGGCCAAATCCTGTCATGACCTGGATATTATTCTTTGGTTAGCTGGGGCGGATTGCACCCATGTTTCATCATTTGGATCGTTGTCTCATTTCAAAAAGGAGAATGCCCCGGAGGGAGCGCCGCAGCGATGCTTGGACGGATGCCCTGTCTCGGATACATGTCCATATTATGCGCCTAAAGTGTACCTTACGGACAATATACACTGGCCTACTTCAGCGATCAGTGATGATCTTAGCTTGGAAGCCCGCACGAAAGCGCTGCAAGAGGGGCCGTACGGCAAATGCGTGTATCATTGCGACAATGATGTAGTTGACCATCAAGTCGTTAATATGGAGTTTGCCAATGAAGCGACGGCTGCCTTTACGATGAGTGCATTTACGAATGACTGCAGTCGAACCCTTAAACTGATGGGAACAAAAGGCGAAATTCGCGCTGCCATGGAGAAAAATGAAATTGAAGTGATTGATTTCGAAACAGGCACGACCAAGCAAATCTCACTTGAAACACCGGGAGGGCATATTGGTCACGGAGGCGGTGACTTCGGCTTGATCCGCGATTTTGTGAAGCTGGTTCAGCAGGGCGGGCAAGGAAAGGGGTTAACTTCTGCAGCTCATTCGGTACAGAGTCACCTGATGGCATTTGCAGCGGAGCGGTCAAGGGTAGATCGAAGAGTGGTTAATATGAGAGAATTTAGATTCGATGGAGCATAGGCGGTGGAGTTATGAAAAAACGACTAAAATACCGAGACGATGGTACGTTTGTCATCGTACAATTTTCCGATGTGGAATTTCTCGACGAATTTGATTATGACCCGGAAACACCGAAGTATGATTCAGAGACAAGAGCTCTTATGGAACGAATCATCGAGGCCGAGAAGCCTGATCTCATTGTGTTTGCGGGCGATGTAATCGCAAGTAACCGGGCGAGAGATCCGATTCAATCGTTCCGCCGAGCCGTTGATGCAGCAGAGCAGAGCTGCATTCCATGGGCGGCCGTGTTCGGCAATCACGACTCGGAGGGTGAAGTGCCGAGGAAAACGATGCATGAGCTGCAATTGCAGCATGAATATTGTGTAGCGGAACCGGATCCAGAAGGCGTTAATGGGGCCGGGAACTTTGTCGTAACTGTAGCCGGTAAGTCCGGCGAAACGGCGGCGGCGCTGTATTTTTTGGATAGCGGCGACTACTCAATAATCGGTGATCGGGTAGGCGGATATGACTGGATTCGCAGAGATCAAATCAATTGGTATGTGGGCAAGTCGCAAGAGCTGACAAGGGGAATCGGTGAACAACCGCTGCCTGCGCTTGCCTTCTTCCACATTCCTCTACCAGAGTACAATGACGTATGGGATTTCCACGTATGCTATGGGCATCGTTATGACTCTTGCTGCTCTGCTCCAGCGATTAATTCAGGTATGTTTGCGGCAATGGTGGAGATGGGTGATGTGATGGGGACGTTTGTCGGTCACGACCATGGTAACGATTTTTGGGGAACGCTACATGGTATTCGTCTTTGCTACGGACGTTCGACGAGATATGTAAGCTACGTGGATGGCGTGCGTCACGATCTGCTGCCTACAGGAGCGAGAGTCATTCGACTGAAGGAGGGGGAGCGCCGGTTCGATACGTGGATTCGCCAGAATGACGGAAGCGTCGTGGAGGAGCAGCCGGAGCATCGGCCGGAAGGTAGGAAAGTGGAGTGAGAAGTGAGTAGTGAGTAGTGAGTCCCCTTCGGCTCCCACGGTTGAAAAATTCAAAAAGGAAAACGATAGTTAAACATTGGAAGGGCTGCCGCGAGGCAGCCTTTTTCTTCACTCCTCTAACGGGCTGTTTAACGCAATGTTGTTGTAAAAAGCGTATCAAGTTTGTGGCCAATTTCCCTGATTTCACGGTAGATTGATGTTGTAAAAAGTGCAACAATTGCTGCCTAGATCCAGCCGCTCATCCCTGATGTTGCATAATGTACAACAATTTGGCCCCCAATAGATCATTTCGCAACAAATATGCTCAAAATGTTGTACGAAATGCAACTTCAAGCTGTAATATAGCCTTTGACGTGTGAATTGTTGTACAACATACAACATTGGTAATCAATATAGCCTATCTTCACTCACAAAAACTGAATGACCATCGCATTTTAGAGTTATGTTAATCAATCAGTCGAACTAAAACCAGTACTCTGAACACAACTTCAATGATTACCGCAAAATAATAGGCAGCTGTTTGATTCCAAACATCATCCAACTGTCGATCCGCTCCAACACATGGGAGCGATCAAGGTGGAACTCAGGGAATCGAGTAAGCAGCGTTTGAATAGCAATTTTACTTTCCAAACGAGCTAATTGTGCTCCTAAGCAGAAGTGAATTCCGTGACCAAAAGCAAGATGGGGATTAGGATTCCGGTGGATGTCGAAGATGTCCGGGCGATCGAATATGTCTTCGTCATGGTTGGCCGAGCCAATCCAGATATTGACCATTTGTCCGGGAGTTAGTGTTTGCCCGCGTAGAGCTGTGGTCTTTTTTACCGTTCGAATCATCGTTTGAACAGGTGAACAATAACGAAGAACTTCCTCAAGAGCTTGTGGAACTAAGGAGCGATCCGTCAAAAGCTGCTCTTTTACTTCTGCATGGCTATCGATGAGGAGCAGTGCGGAGGAAATGAGGTTGGTTGTGGTTTCATTTCCCGCTACAAGCAGCAGGATGCAGAAGCCGATCACTTCCAGATCGCTTAATTGTTCACCATCTGCCTTTGCGCGGACGAGACGACTAATCAGATCATCCTGCGGTTCAAGCCGTCTCTGATCTGCTATAGCGGTAAAATAGTCACTCATCTCTTGTTGGCATTGATAATATCGCTCGGAGTTGTTTCCGACCAGCGCATCTGACCATTCTTTGAAACGCTCTCGATCTTCCTGAGGAATACCTAGCATTTCGGCAATGACGATAATCGGCAGCGGACTTGCAAAATCATGAAGCCCATCCATCTTACCGTTTGCTTCCATTTGGTCACACAACGCATTCGCTATCGCCTCAATCTTTGGCGTCAATCCTTCGATGACCCGAGGAACAAAAGCTTGAGAAACAAGCATCCGCAATTGCCGATGTTTAGGCGGATCCTGTCTTAGAACACTCGCCTCAATCGGATCTTTCATCGTTCCTACACCTTGCGAAGAAAAATGCTCATGGTCGGAAAAAATCGCTTTGACGTCTTCGTATTTGAAAACGTCCCAGGAATCGGTCTCCTTTTTAAACGATACGGGGGAGGAGGCACGCATTTCTTTAAAATAAGACAAAGGGATCAATTCATTAACCGTTCTCGAATCCAAATGTTTCACCATCGCTTCCATCTTATTTTATTTGAACTGACTAGTCAGTATAATAACTCCAAAAAAAGGGGCGGTTACTCACCGTTAGTCATAAACAAACCTGACGTAATGATCGTATAAAAGAATTGTTCAATATGATCACGAGACAATTCGTTGTTGTTGTTGTTCAAAAAATAATTAGATGCGCTGTCGAGCATCCCAACGATCCCCGCCGCGGCCAAATTGCAGTTAACATCACGAAGCACGCCTTCATGTTTCCCTTCTTCCAAAACGTCGGCAAGAAAATGAATGTAGTCGTTCCTAAGTTTCTTCAGTTCTTCCAGTACTTCCTGATCGATACCGTTGGATAGCTCATTGAAAACGATATGCGCTAAACTGCTTGATTCCAAAAACAAATCGAGATTGTGCCTGATGATCCTTTTGATTTGTTCTTCCAAAGTAAGATTGGCTTTAAGATCAGCCTGTACTTTATCAATAATCTCCTGAAAACCATCCTTAACAAGCGTCTTAAACAATTGGGCTTTACCTGGAAAGTGATAATAAAGCGTACCTTTGGCGACATTTGCTCTCAAGGCAATTTCATCCATACTCGCCCGATGGTAACCGTTTTCTGAAAATACTTCAACCGCTGTCTGGATAATTTTCTCTTTACTCAAGGATATCCGCCTTTCGATACGCAAGGTAGAACTGACTGGTCAGTACAACAAAAGTGTAACATATTGGAAAAAGAGATGTCAACTGCACCGCGAGGAGATTTTGCTTTCAAAATGAAATGAAAAAACCTCCCAGAATGAACAAGTGTTCAAATCCATAGGAGGTAAAATACGTTAAAGCTTTTTTACTTGGTAAGCTGTTTATATTTGTTCAAGTACTTTACGACGGTCAGCACATAAGTGGCGTGTGACCAAGTGAGTGGAGCAACGGATACCGGTTCACCTGTGAAAGGGTCTAATTGTTCCGACAGAACGCCGCTTTCCATTGCGTGTTTGACAACCCATTCAAGCGTTTGACGCGGTGCTTCGAGATCCGCCAGTGACTTGGCGTACTCAATTTCCCATTCGGCAATCCATAGTGTACAAATAATCCATGGGTTGCCTGGTACGTTCTCAATATCCGTAGAGCGTTGGAAGTAATAGTCGTGATGATAACGAGCGACCCCCCCTACTTCGGTTTTGATCATGAGTCCAGCTTTGTTGGCTTTCATCGTGCTCACCACACGATCATCATCAGCAGGCAGAACGCCGAATTCAAAGATGCCGTAAACGGAGCTTTCGAGCGTCATATCCTTTACCCATTCGCCATCTTCCATATACAAGCCGCGAACGAATCGTTGTTCTCCTTCGTCCCACAGATGCTTGAGGATACCGGATTTGATTTTCTCCGCTGTATGCTTGTAACGATTGCTTCGCTCTTCATCCCCGAACAGATTACTGAAGTTGGAAGCGGCAATTAGTCCGCCATAAACCGCTGATGCTGTAAACGTAAATATACCGTAGCGTTCTTCCCACAGATCATAACTTGGCTTCGGCAAGTTCAATTCCTGATCAATGTAAGTGGACATGAATCTGGCCGCTCTGCGAATGAGATTGCGATAGAGGGATTGGGCGAATTCAAGACTTCCATTTTTCTGGAAATCCTGCCAAAGGGCATATAGCACAAGGGCAGTCTCATCTTCTTGAATAGGGAGCTGTACCCGTCCGGAATGAATGTATGGATGCCAACTGGAGCCTACGGTGCCGTCCGGATTGTATTTATGATGCAAGTAACCTTCGGGTGACAGCACGTTCGCACAGAAGTTAAAGAAAGGAATAATCATACCTTGGTAACCGGCCATGGACATGGAATAAGCAATTAAAGCACCGTCTCGAGGCCACATATAACTGTAATGATCGCGGTTGCTTTGCATAATATCGGAATCGTTCGCAGCGATGATCGCACCGTTTACATCCGTTTGGGTCCTGACTAGCAGTAGACTTTGTTTGAAAAGCCGTTGGACTTCGAGCGGCAGATCGCCGTAATCGCGTTCAATTTTGTTTGCCCATCTTTGCCAGTACACGGTTACGCGGTCAAGGAGTTTACCAGGGTGGCTGTCTTTGACATAGGCATCGAGCTTCTTGACTTCCTCCAGCGTTTTGCCTGCACCCATCCAATAATAGAGCGTTTGGTTGGCGTTCGGCGGTACGAAGAGTCGAAAAGAAATGGTGCTATCGACAGATCCTTGAGCAATGGCATTGCCCATCAAATGCCCATCTTCCGCGTCGCGCCAAGTTCCCTCGGCATTATAAAATCTTTTGACACCTGTAGAGTATTGATAAATGCCCTCGGTTCCTGTACTGCCGTTAAACATAAAATATCTGTCTTTCTTATAATGGAATACCGTATTATTCGCTGGATAGTAAGCGGCTGTATCCCCAACTTCTGTCTCATTAATGAGCAAGTCTTGATTGAAGAACATACGTATTTCGCGAACGGTACTATTGTGATTCGTAATTTGGATACGTTTGAGATAAATATCCTCGCGCTGATGAACCCCGTCATTCATAAGCAGAGTGACACCAAGACCGGGATGCGTAGCTGTCACTTCGGTGACGAGTGAATCCTCGACATAGGCAAGTTTAAATTGCCATTCAGGGGCATTCAGCCAGGCGAAGGAACCATCCACCCATATACCAACACGGCATTGATAACCGCCAATATGGTTAAGCTGGCCTACGAAAGGATAATACAGATCTCGCATGTAGGAATGCTGATCGAGGTTAATAAGAAATTTTCCGTTTCCGATGACCAGATGTCTAGGCAATAAAATCACTTCCCCACTCGTTTGTTTGATCGCGCGATTCAGAACCCGTCCTTGAGGTATCCAGCTTGGGATATCGCGTCCTCGTTTCGATAGTGACTAGGACATAGTTAGCACAGGGCTTGCCAATAGGTTACCTAATTATTACCAAGGAATCAATGATTGTTTGAAAAAATTCTGAAAATTCCCACTGGTCACGCTTACAAACTGGCATAGTTATCCATATTATTTCATTATTTCCTTCTGGTTGGGGAATATACCTGACCGCTGTGGGTGAAGGAGAATCAATTTTTCGTAAGTTTCTGTTGTCAACGCGCTGATTTGCTCCCAGTGAAAGGTCTCGCTGACTTTGCTCAAAGCAGCCGCAGCGAGTTCGTTTGCGTCGTCAGGCTTTTCTAGAAATTGGGCAATCTGAAAAGCTAGTGCATTTGCATCCCCCGGGGGCACTTTGCAGCCGTTAATGCCATGCTCGACAATCTCAGCAAGACCTCCCGTATCCGATGCGATGAGTGGCGTACCGCTTGCCATTGCTTCCAAGGCTACAAGACCAAATGGCTCATAGAGGCTTGGAATTACACAAAGCTCCGCGGATAACAAAAGCTGACTTTTATCGGTCTCATCTAGAAATCCTGTAAAGCTGACGCGGTCACTTAACGGAGCGGCCAGTCTCTCTAATCCTTCAAGCTCGGGTCCTGTACCCGCTATAATCAGCTTAGCTTCAGGGTAACGTTTGAGTACAAGCCGCATGGCAGATATGAGGATATGCACGCCCTTTTCATAAACAAGCCTCCCAAGGAAAGCGATAATTCGATTCTGCTCTTCACCGCTAAAAAGAGCATTAGAAAGAAGCGGATTAACAGTCTCAAGGGAAACAGGAGTTGCGCGAAAAGGAATAACACCATTAGGTATATGAGTCGTTTTATGGATAGGTACATGAAATAGGCGAATGACTTCTTCCTGCATATATAGGCTGCAGACAACGAGCTGATCGGCTTCGTCGGTTAACTTATTTTCTAAGGCATGGATCCGTTGCTGCACAGGGGTATCCAGCTTCCCTTCATTTCGGCCATACTCGGTGGCATGGATCGTTGCAAGGAGCGGGAGATGAAGCGCATTTTTGGATTCTTTGGCAGCGTAAAAGACAAGCCAATCGTGAGCATGAATGAGATCGAATTGCATGCCTTGCAAAGTTAAGCGGTGGATAGCATCGGTGAAAGTCATATTCATTTGAAATACCCAATCCAGAAAGTGAATGGCTCCAGTGGACTGGAGAACTTCTACACGATGAATATGCACCCCATCAGACCGCTCATAGGGAAGACAATCGGGTGCAAGGCACGTAATGACATGAACTTCATGGCCGAAGGCAGCAAGATGCTTAGATAAGTCACAAACAGCTCTCGCGAGACCACCGATGACACGCGGCGGATATTCCCATGCGAGCATAAGAATACGCAGAGGTGTGGACTTGGCATTGGATGAGAGTTTTAATGAAGTACTATTTAAAGAGCTGTTCAAAGAGCTGTTCAAAGAGCTGTTCAAAGAGCTGTTCAAAGAGCTGTTCAAAGAGCTGTTCAAAGAGCTATTCAAACTTATGGAAGTGCTAGTTTGGAAAAGATGGTAATGGAGCTCCGGCAGAAAAGGGGACCTCCGTTCTAAGGAAATCACAAATTCGGATAGCTCTTTGTCTGAGGCTGCTGTTTCTAGCCCGTTAAGTAATTTATGGAAATGGGATAAATGCGTTTCTATGCGGTTAGCCGCATAGGCGGTTACCGTTTCCGCATCTAGGATGAATGTCCAGTCGCTGCTTTGCGCGAGCATAAGCTCTCTCGCGGCTTGATCCAGTGCACGCTGCTGCATCTTCGTGAGCAGCTCGGGGTTCGGGTGCTTTTGCGCAGCAAGCACCATACGATCCTCCGCCGCGTGCAGCAGCGGATGTACCCACTGGCTGCGCGGCTGCAGCCAGACCTCAGCGTAGCCGCCTCGGCCCCAGCTCGACACGGGAAGCGCAGCTTCCGTGGTCGGCGCATGGGCGGCGGCGTAGCCGCCTAACGTAGTCGTGTCCACGACTACGCCCTCTAGGCTGCGCGCGGCAGCGAGCCCGCGCAGCACAGCCTCAAGCCACTGGTGGCCTTCGTACCACCAGTGCCCGAACAGCTCGGCATCGTATGGACATACGATGACCGGCGGTTCCGCCGGCCGCGCTTCGCGGTCGCCGGCGGCCAAAGCTAACGCCTCGCGCTCCTCAGCGAGGCGGCGAAGCTGCGCCACCCGGCTGGCGACGAAATGCTCAGCATCCTGCTGAGCTTTCTGAGCGGCCCGCGCCGGGTGGTAGGGCGCTTTGGCGTCACCTGAGGCTGCGCCGGTGACGCTGTAGTACTTGAAGCCCGTGTGTATGCGTGCGCCGTCCGGCAGCACATAGGGCTTCAAGTACTCCCACTCGGCCCCGCCGTCTTGGCCGAGGTCGTAGCCGATATCGCGATAATACTCGCGATAATTGGCATCGCTCGGGTACCCGACTTCGGCGCTCCATACCTGGGCGCCGGCTTCGAGGTCCCGAGCAAAGGCGCAGGCGCCGCTCTGCGTGCGCAGCGGTGTCCCCGCCGCGTCCTTCGCTTTCGTGGTGCCCTCAACTACCGGGCCCCTCGTTATGGTCACGTCCTCCTGCGGCGTTATCACAGCCTGCGCATGCGCATGGGCGTCCGCTACGAAGTAGCGAAGACCAAGTGCCTGCAGGTGGGGCTCCAACGCAGGCGTATAGCCGCACTCCGGCAGCCAGATACCAGCCGGAGCGGACCCAAAATGCCGCCGGAATTCCGTTACGGCGGCTTCGAGCTGCGCGCGCAACGCGGCGTCGTTCTTGACTAGCGGCAAGAACGCATGCGTCGCGGCGCACGTGATTAATTCTAAGCAGCCAGTGCTTCTTAGGCTGCGGAACTTACCAATCAGATCGCCCCGAAGGCGATCGTACAAAGCCATAAGCCGATGATACTGGTCGGCATAGAGCTTTGCCGTAGGACCGAAGTCGGGATGGCCCCATAGACGAATAACTTCACGCTGAGCCAGTTCGCACAACGAGGTCAGATGCTTGCGAAGCCTCATCTTTAAACGTGAATCCTCGAGCATGGCAAGCAGCGTAGGGGACAAAGACAAAGTGAGATGGAAAGGCACTTCATCTTCAAGAAGCCGGTCCATCATTTCGATCAAAGGAAGATAGCTATCGACAACGGCTTCGAAGAACCATCGCTCTTCTAGGGTGATGCTCTCCTCTTCATGTCGAACATAGGGGATGTGGGCATGTAAAAGCAAGGCAACGAAACCTTGTACATTAGAGCTGGTGCTCACGTTGGCATTTAGGTTTGTGCTCAATCAGTATCGCCTCCAGATTCCGTATCTGCTGAGTATGCGGTCTTCGGTGAATACACCGAATAGGCAGAGAAATGCTCATTAGCTTCAGGCGTCAGTAGCTGAAAGGAAACGGCAATAGGCCGGTACGTATCTAGTTGATCATTCGTTATTTGGTGATAAGGAATATCTTGATTCGTTTCTATAGGGGGAGTCTGAATCGTATTGGAACGCAGAAGCGGGAGAAACTGCCCCTGTTCATTCACAATGCCAAGATCCGCAAAGTAAATTTGGCCTGGGTGGAACCCGCTCAGAAAGCATGATTCTCCTGAGGGGAGATGAAGTTCTGAGACGCTGTCAGCTTGGTAGCTATCTATAGGTAGATTGGTTGCATGATAAAATCGCAAAGTAGGCTGAAGCTCTTTCCAGTCTTTATCGAAATGTTCCTGTACCATGTTCTTTTTTCGGACAGAGAGCTGCCAGTAGGCAAAAAGAACAGTCGGAGACTGGATTAGTAAGTGAAAGGTATCCCGATCTATAGGATCAACAGAGAGAGCTTGGGTAGGTATCGGACTCACCTTTTCTCAGGGTAGTTAGTGAAAATAAGCTGCAAAGATCTTGAGCAACATTGTAGCATATGCACTATACAAACGAAAAATCTCCACCCTTATGTAAAAGGGGGAGATCACATGTATATCCTTTACTTGGTTGGATTTTGCCCTTCCATGTACCGGTTTTCCGTAAGTCTCATTAAGGAATCGTACCGATTCACCGAAGAAAATATCAAAAGGTATTCATCCTGTTTGACATTGGTATACGATGCTTTGAAACCGGTATGATATTGCACGGTCATACTTGAGGATTGATCGTCATACTGCACAAAAGCGATCTGTCTAGAAACGCTTGGAATCATATTCACGCCGCTCTCCCCTTCATCATAAGACTTCGGAACCACGTATCGGATATATCTATACTATAATTATGCTTACACAAGTGCGTTTAGAATGTGTCCACGGTAGGAATGGACAAGTTGCTCAGCAAGCTCAGGATCCGCCGATTGGGCTACGAGCTGAAAGACAGGATCATCGGCATCAGGCAGCAGCAGGACAGACCCATTCTCATGGTAAAACTTAATGCCATCGATTAGATCAACGGGTACATCTTTCGTCCGCTCCATCATGCTCCGCATAACCTCTCCTTTGGAATCCCAAGGACAATCGACACGTTCACGTAGAAGATGAAAGCTAGGAAACAAGGAGAGCAGATCCGAGAGCGGAATGCCGGTTCTTTCCAAATGGAGAATCACCAGTCCAATGGCAAAGAGAGAATCGAACAAGGGATGTATCCTCGCTTCTTGTGTAGCTTCCATGATGGCCCGTGACCATTCCTTCGTACGAACGATCTTCCCGCCAAGTCCCTCCGCCATGCTTTCTAGAAGCTGGGGGGCACTGACGGGAGCACCAATGGTTGCTCCTGGACGGCTGTGCAGGTAACAAAGATAGAGGAAAACGGTTTGTAAATCGCTGTCTACAAGCTCACCTTTTTCTGTTATTAACTGTATGGTTCGTCCATCATCGTGAACACGTAAACCGAGACTTGCGCCAGATAGCGGAATAAAGACGTGAAGCGGATCCTGCATACTTGTAGAAGTAACATGGATAGCTTCAAGCCCCAGTTTTTCGAAAAATGGAACCATGAAAGGCTGCAGCCAAGAACTCGCTTCAATGACGATGCGAAGAGGGGATACAAACGGATGATCGCGTTCATATGCGATTTCTTGGGCCAAAGCATTTATATAAGTTTGTAACCAGTGCACTTCTTCTTTGTAACTGCCAATCTGCTTCATAGTGGCCCGTCCATAATCTTCTTGCCAAAAGCTGTTTTCCACTTTACGCTCTGCTGATTTCGGAATAGGCATTCCTTCAGCGTCCAAACAGAGTAGGCTGCATACATCGTTTTCTTTGCCGGACCACTCGAGGTGAATTCCCCCAGCAGCACCTAAATGACGAATAGCAAAGGTAGACGCAGGTGCAAAGCAATCCCCTAAATCAATAACATGCGTACCTACAGATTGTAGGCTCGCTGTAAGTGTACGCTTTAATAAACGAGTGAACGTATGGGGAGCACAGCTTACCATGAGCGTTTTGCCGGGGGCTAAGGTTGCTCCATAGGCTGTGGCGAATTTAGCGACTAATTCCGGTGTTAAATCTAGATTAGGAATACCACTTACACCGCTTGTCTTGAATAGCGTTTTGGTTGCATGATCTCCCCAAATATAGGAGGTATGAAGTAGGGTCTTATCACGAATTTGTTTATGGGGCCAAATTTTCACGTTGGGTTCAATGCGGCTTTTCGCGCCGATGACCACATGGTTGCCAACAACAGAACCATCCCCCAAATAGGAGGCTTCTTTACAAATAATCCGACTAGTCAGTGTGGAACCGGCCAATTCGTTGTGCTCAGCAATATGGTTATGATCCCACAGCACGCTTCGCGTTAATTTGCTCCCTTTGGAGAGTCGATTATTTTGCCCGATGATGCAGTATTCACCGATCTCTACTTCATCTTCCAGCCTGCTCCCTTTCCCAATGAAAGCTGGTCCGATCACACGTGCGGTAGCGCTGGTTTCAACATCATCTGCGATGTAGACACCGGGGCGGATCTGTGTTCCGTGAATGTCGAGCTTCACTTTCCCATCGAGCATGTCAAACTGGGTTTGACGATACTGCTGCAGGTTGCCGATATCCGTCCAATATCCAGAGCTGATATAACCATAGAGCCCTTTGTTTTCTTCGAGCAAGGCAGGGAAAAGCTGCTGGCTGAAATCAAATTCTTGCCCCAGCGGTATGCGTTCTAGCAGCTCGGGCTCCAAAATATAAATACCTGTATTTACCGTGTCACTGAAAACTTCACCCCAGCTTGGTTTTTCCAGAAAACGAGTAATTTGTCCTTCTTCATTCGTGATAACAACACCATATTCCAAAGGATGGCTGACACGAGTCAGGATTAACGTAGCTTTGGCTTGCTTTTCTTTATGAAAAGCGAGTGCTTGCTTCAAATCGAAATCAGTTAATGCATCCCCGCTTATGACAATAAAAGTATCGTCAAGAAACTCGTGCGCATGCTTGACACTCCCAGCTGTACCTAGGGGACTTGTTTCTTCAAAATAATGGAGATTGACGCCAAAAGCTTGTCCGCTGCCAAAAAAGTTGCGTATCACTTCAGGTTTATATTGCATAGTAATTGCTATGTCCTGAATGCCGTGATTTTGGAGCAATTCAATGATATAGGCCATGCAGGGCCTACCGAGAAGAGGCACCATGGGCTTGGGGAGATGACAAGTAAGGGGACGAAGTCGAGTTCCTTTGCCTCCGGCCATAATAACAGCCTTCATTGTGGTACCTCCTTAGAGTTTTGCTTTAGCAAAACTAGCATCGTAAGCATTAACCTTAGAGTTTTCATAGAAAACTTGAATCGTAAGCATTAACCTTAGAGTTTTCGTAGAAAACTAGCATCGTGAGCATTAACCTTAGAGTTTTCGTAGAAAACTAGCATCGTAAGCATTAACTTTAGAGTTTTCGTAGAAAACTAGCATCGTAAGCATTAACTTTAGAGTTTTGCTTGAGCAAACTGGCATAGTAAGATCGTTTTCCCGTAATTGTGTAGGCAAAGGGAACGTCAATCAGCTATTTGTGTGATTTCCCCCCAAATGCTGCACCTTGAGGAACGTCGTTCCGCTATTCCTTATAAATAGAGCTAATTTTCTCCAATTTGGGCTAAATAGCGAATCGTAGTTCCCTTAACGAAAGAAAAATGGGCATTTTTAAAGAAATAGCGTCCTCTAGTTCCCTCTCATTAATGAGTGGCAAAGGCTCAGCTTGTTGCTTTGACCTGAATGGCTGGTTAAAAGCAGCTAAGGCTAAAATGTTGCTTTGACCTGAATGGCAGGTTGAAAGTGGGTAAGCTTCTGGTACTCATTCTGGATATTTTGAGCGATATGGCTCCATTGGTAGTGCTGTTGCAGCAGCTGGTAGGCGCTATCAGCCATCTTGGCGGCTTGCTTTGGCTGCAGCAGCATATCCGTAATGTGCCAAGCTAATGAATCGACATGACCTGGGAGAGCCTTATAGCCGTCCACACCATGCCTAATGATTTCAGCTAAACCGCCTGTATCGGAGAGGACCAGAGGCTTCCGGTGGGCCATGGCTTCCAGCGCTACGATACCGAAAGGCTCGTACAAGCTCGGAATCACACAAACATCCGTAGATTGATAAAGCTGTGTGCGATAAGCATCATCAACAAAGCCAGTAAACAAGACGCGATCTCCCAAAAAAGCAGCCTGGGAGCGAAGCTCACCTTCCATAGGCCCAGAACCGGCGATAATGAGCTTAGCTTGCGGGACTTGTGAAATGATTTTCGGCAAAGCTGCCAGCAGAATTTGAATGCCTTTTTCATAAACAAGTCTTCCAATGAAGAAAATGACCTTATCTTGTTTTGCCACGAAATCGGGTCGATTTATTGTCTTTGTGTTTGGTTTTTGAGTCCGAATTCCATTCGGATGTACACTCACTTTATCGAAAGGAAGATTAAAGATACGTCCTACTTCCTCTTTCATATAGGAGCTGCACACAAAGACACGATCAGCCTCATATGTCAGCTGCCACTCCAAATGATGAATCTTTCGCTGCAGGTCGGAATATAGATTTCCTTGATTTCGTCCCCATTCCGTTGCGTGAATCGTGGCTACTAAAGGGATGCCGTAGCTGGTTTTTATTTCTCTTGCCGCATGAGCAACCATCCAATCATGCGCATGTAAAAGGTCGATTCGTCCGCCATTTTCTTTCCATCTGACAAGATGATCAGTCATGGCAAGATTCATTTCGAACGTCCAGTGGTAAAAGTGAGTATCACCGGAATGGTTAACAGGGAGCCTATGTACGTAAACGCCATTCATGTTCTCAAAACTTGGCGCACCATCGTAGGAGGTTGTGATGATGTGCACAATTTCTTCGCGAGCGACAAGAGCTTCCGATAGTTCATGGACTGCTCTCGATAAGCCGCCGACATGTTTGGGCGGGTATTCCCAAGCTAGCATGAATACGTTCGGACGGTGTTTGGTTTCCTCCAGCAATGTTTCCCATTCCTTCAAGTTTGGAATGATCGGGATAGGGGAAAGCTGCTCTAAGCTTACGTAATCATGAAATTGGATAGCTGGAAAGCAGTTGTCTTTCTCCTCTAAATCGGTAAGGAGTACCTCGTCAACCTGTTCCCGATCCACCTGATCGCAGAGATGGTAGAAGCAGCCTAGATGATCCTTCGTACGGCGAACGGCATGGTCGACGTCGCTCTGTGCCTCCATCATGAACGCCCAATCACTGCTTTGAGCTAGCATAAGTTCCCTTGCAGCTTGATTCAAAGCCCGTTTCAGGACGCTGGCGCTTAATTTACCATGGCCAGAGAGATGCTTATGTTTCGTTGCAAGCTCGATCATTCGTTCTTCGGCTTGATGCAGATGACGATAAATCCAGTCGTTACGTCCCTGCAGCCATATTTCGGCGGAATGGTTACGGCCCCAACTAGATTCGTTTAAATTTCCGACAGCAGCTATTGGATATTCCTCTAGATATTCACTAGGTGTAATCATTTTAATCGTTTGCTGATCGAGAAACATTTTACGGCAGAGCAGCTCAAGAAAGTGCGGGCCTTCATACCACCAATGTCCAAATAGCTCCGCATCATAGGGCGAAACGATGAGGGGTTTGCGATCCAGCCAGCATTCCCAATGAGCGGCCTGCTTCTGGCAATTTGCCAAGAAATGATCGGCATGTTCAGCTGCTTTTTCTAGGGCCTGCTCTGGTTGATAAGGCTCCTTGTGGCTGCCTTTGCTTGTGTTGCGGTAATATTTAAACCCTGTTGCCGAGTCGATATCACTGTAGTATTCTCGATAGTTGAAGTCTCCTGTGTAGCCGTTCTCGGCACTTACTTGACTGGTGGATTCCGGATCCAGAGGAAAGGCAGTTACCCCATAGGGGGTCATTAGCGGAGAAGCCAATTCTCGAGCCGGCTGCGGTGAAGCGAAAGCGACTGCTGTGGAATCAGTGAAGAAATATTGGATCCCAGCCTGCTTCAAAATGCGGTCAATACCCGGCGTATAGCCACATTCAGGCAACCAGATGCCGCGTGGCTTTTGATCGAAATAACGTTCATAATCCCGAACAGACGTCATAATCTGTGCTTTTATTGCCTCTTCTGTTTTCATTAGTGGAAGAAATCCATGCGTAGCGGCTGATGTAACAATTTCAATACAGCCTAAATCTTGATAGTGTTTGAATGTCGCAATAACATTTCCTTTGCAGCTCTCAAATAGTGTAAGAAGCTCACGGAATCGTTTGGCATAACGTTTGGCCAGAGGAAGAAGAGAAGGCTTTTTTTGTAACCGGACTTGTTCCTTAACTGCGTGCTCAATAAGCTTACTTAGGTAAGCGTGATAGTTGTCTTGGAAGTATGGATTGCTGAACAGGGACAAGATAGTCGGAGTTATGGAGAAGGTCAAGCGGAAATCTATCTTATCACTTGTTAGACGATTCATGACTTCAATTAGGGGTAAATACGTTTCAGTCATGGCTTCATAGAACCATTGTTCTTCCAAATTGTCGTTCTGATCCTGATGACGAATATAGGGAAGATGAGCATGCAGCATGAGAACGAAATATCCCTTGAGCTCTGGCTTCGGTTTGATGCGATTGATCAAGAGATAACGTCACCTCACATAGGGAGAGTAGGCTTGTATATTTTCAAAAAAAGATGGCTTGATTCGATTATAGACACGTTCGGCTTGGGCTTCTGGAACAACCGTTTGTATCGGTTCTCCCCATTTAGTTTCGGTATCTTTAGGTGTTGCGACACAATTGGAACGAAGAAGAGGAACGAACTCGCGCTCCCAAGTGTAAGTACCAATATCTACAAGATAGGTACGGGCTGCACCTAGATGGTGAAGATACCAATTGTTAGCTTCAGACGTCGTTGTTACATCCCAGAATCCATGTGCATTACTGCCATTGAAATATAGGCTGGTTACATCGTACAAACGTATCACTTTGGGCATTAACGCATAGTCGCATTCAAAATGCTGAGAAACAAGCCATCTCCGCCTATCACTAATTTCCCAATAAACATAGAGCGAATGTGCATCCACGATCATAAGATGGAGTATGTCCTTGTTATACCGATCGGGAACCTCAAACCCTGCGGTAGGTAATGCCTTCAAGGTGAATTCCTCTTTTCTAATACTAATGACTACCTTTTCACTGTAAAAGCATTCGCTTTTCCAAAGAAAAATATGCGTAGATTGCTAAAATCTAACTGTCCTAAAAAAAAGGAATTTCAAACTTTTCTGGCGAATATATTGGACTAATCCGGGTTAAGAAGTTTATGCTTACGATGCAAGCTTTCCTAACGGAAAGCTCTAAGGGAGGGTTTTTCATGAGTTTTTGTTGTGGAGCCAGTATGATTGGAACGAAAGGTACCTTGAAGCACATTCGTACACAAATTCACAATGTGCCCATTCTTTTTTGCCCGGTATGTCATCGCATTGAAGTTCACTATCTGGTGGAGAACGAATACGAGATATTAGCGGAGTATGCTCACGGAGACGGTGCTCCTGAGGTTGATTTTACGGAATATGTAGATGGTAAGGATCATCTATTGCATGATAATTGTGTCAACCATGAGGGTGAAGAGCCTTTAGATATAGTACGCTGTCAAATTGATATGGCTCTTGATTTGCTTGGGGTCGCGAAATCTATTGGCGATAATGAATGGGAAGATCAGCTTAAGAAACGATTGAAAATGCTGAGTGTACGCCGAGATAAACTAAAAAACAAAAAAACCTCCAAGCACACGTAGAGGTTTGTTGAAAAGAAGACGGTTCGGGTCTATTTTGCCCATAACGTCTTCTTTTTTTGTTACACACATCCCTAACTCATGTATATGGTAAGTACTTGGTGCTTATTGAAGTTCCTGCAGAAGCTTCGCAAAATCCTTTTGTAGATTTCTGCTTAGTGGAACTTTCACAGGCGTATGGTTCAAATGAATTAGAAATCTTCTCGAAGTGGGAAATCCACTTTCTTTCACATACGATACCACATGGCGCAAATTGACCAGAAAACCTTTAAATGGACTGAACATATGAGGAGAGCTCTGCGCCAGTATATCCGTTAAATTCGTGCTGGATTCCATATGTGCTCCATTCATGAGATGGATTCTGGTCAAACGTTTATCTTCTTTCTCAATGAAGAGGATGGAGTCTTCGGAGATAGGCAGCTCTGATTTTTGATTTTTGACAGTAATCCATGTTGTAGATCTAGGCTTTGGGGCTTGTACCTGCTGACTGCGTTCTAGTTGAATCTCCGCAATGGCCTTCCGAATAGCCGCTTGAAACTTTGGCAGCATCACTGGCTTGGACAGAAAGTAGAGGGAACCTAGATCATGAAAGCTCGTCAAAACATGGTCAATATTCGTGGTTCCGCTAACCATAATGACTTTCTGTTGATATCCAGCTCTTCTCAAGGATTGAACCATCGTGATGCCATCTAAATTTCCTTCCAGTCCTATGTCCACTAGCATAATGTCAGGCTGAAGCTGATCGTATAATTGTATAAATTGTTCACCTTCAGAAACGATAGATATGACTCTTAACCCGCATTGTTGGCAATAACTTTCGAGTAATTTGCCTGCCCAATAGTTATCTTCCACGATGGCCACTGTGAAACGGTGTCCCATATGTTCATCGCACTCCAATCCTCTCACCCATGGGCCCTTGCATCCTGTCAACTTATGCTCAGAAACAGCCAACTTAGTCCACTTTGAAGGCAAAAGTACGGTTATCTTGTATAGTTCTAGGTGTGGATTCAAATAGGTAGGCTGCTTAAGAGCAAGCATAGAAATGAGGGAACGTGCAGTTGTTTACATGGGTGAAATTTATCCTAACCTGTATTGATTTTGTACCTATGATTTTATTCGCATTACTACTATTCAGACAAAGAGTGAAACCGTATTGGATACAAATAACGCTCGCTGCACTCGCAGGAACGATGGTCGCTTATTTCGACAATTGGCCTTTATTATACGTTTGTATCATTTGTACACTGCTTATGATGGTTTGGAAATTTAGCTTTGTACCTACATTAATCATAGCATTATCAGGGTATATTCTGTCGGTCATCGTATCTACGATTGTTCTCTTATGTTGTGATTTAACCGATCTCGCTGCATATACAGATATCAAGGATGATTCCTTAACGACTAATTTGATATTACTTTTGACCATTATGGCTAAGTGCGGTGTTCTTCTTACTATTCATAAGCTTCGGCTCGGCTTTACTTTTCTCTCGAATTATACGAGAATACCGCTGACTAGAGAAAATGCAGGCTTTTATCTCTTCATTATTGTTGTAATTATTGGAATTGCATACCGTCATTCCTATCCGGATAGCGTGCTAAGCGCGCTAATGCCGATCCAAATGCTAGGTATGGCAACGGTTCTCTTCATCTATGTCATGCTAGGTAAGGAACTTGGCTTTCAAAGATGAATGCCGGGAGCTAGAATCAGCTTCCACAACAAATCCTTTATTGCGAGCTTCATACTCGAGAAGAATCTGGTGATATTTCTTTTGCGGCATAGCGGCGATGGTTACACTAGGACCTTCTTCATAATCATTAAAATAAAGTTTGCCTTCTGCGGGGGCATACTTTTTTATTTTGTTCAGATTGACGAAAAGATGCATGTCCAATTTCACAAAATGGTGATCAGTTAATGCTTCTATGAAACTCGTGAACGCCACAAGAGATTCTACGTTCTCTTCCATGATGCCGTCAGACGAAACATATTGTATGGTTTTGATACCAAACTCAACATACCAGACGTTATCTAAATGGACTTGAGAAGAAGTTTGCGAAGATGAGGCTTCTTCTAAATATCCTGCTTTTATTAGTAAATCTGTGTAAGGGTATTGGTATGCTTGTGATAGCTTTCTCAAGGTGTCAGGGGATGGCTTGATGACATCATTCGTGGTACGATTACGTCCGAGCTCTAGATCCCTAATATAGGCATGAGACAAGCCGCTTTTACTTGCAACTTTACGCAAGGACAATTTACCTCGTAACGTCTCGAGAAACTTACCAAAGTGATTGCCGGGTTCCAAATGAAACACCTCCCATGCCTTTAATTGTAAAGGATTCAAGGTTAAAATGAAACCGTACGTTAGGTTTTATTTGCCATTAGGTGCCCGATTGAACATCTATGGTATAATAAATTTACTTTTTATTTCTGATTCCATATAATTGTACCCCCCGAATTGTTATACATAGGGACGAAACTACTATACTGTGAGGTGGAACGGTGCTACTGGTACTATTCAAAAAATTCCTTGGAAAGAAGGAATCCCAGGGACAAAGTGAACCGCATGCCTCTTCCCTTGAGGTAACCATACATCAAATTCAAGCAGGAGACCTACGACTTAGGAATCAATTTATTGCTGACTACCAGCCTTATGTGGCTAAAGTTACAAGTAGGTTCTGCAAGCGATATATCGACCCGGCACGAGATGACGAATTCAGTATCGCTTTAGCAGCGTTTAATGAAGCTATTAATCAATATTCTTCCGTTATGGGAAGGTCTTTCCTAGGCTTTGCAGAAACGGTCATGCGGAGGAGATTAATTGATTTCTTACGCAAAGAACAACGTTTCAAAGGACAGATTCCTTACAGCTCGTTCGATCAAGAAGATGATGAAGATAACCTACTCAATCCAATTGAGGTTCATCAAGCTATCGAAGCTTATGAAAAGCAAAAGGGACTTGAAGAACGGCGAAGTGAAATTATGGATTTTAGCCGATGTTTAAGTGATTTTGATATCGATTTCTCTGAACTGACAGAAGCATCCCCTAAACACGACGATTCCAGGCAAATGCTATTCGGTATCGGCCGCACGCTAGCACAGGATGCAGAGCTTATGCGTACTCTTCTGACGAAACGGCAGCTGCCGATTAAAGAGCTGCTGGAACAAGTACAGGTTTCGAGAAAAACATTGGAGCGAAACCGTAAGTATTTGATTGCGATAGCTCTCATCTTTAACGGACCCTACCCTTACTTGCGAGATTATTTACATATTCGAGAATGAGGAAAGCATAAAGAAAGGAAGAACAGCGCATGAACAAGGGAATCGTAATGGAATTAAGCGACAGCTCCATTATTGTCATGAATCCAGAGGGTCGGTTTGATAAGCTTCCGAGGGGAACGCGGAATTGTGAAGTTGGGGAAGAGATACTGTACACACCTGCGAAGCGGCGTATGCGTGTACCGCAAATGGCTATTGCATCGGGACTGGCGGCCGCAATCGTCCTATGCTTTGTCTTAGTATCAACGTTGACAGGAACCATTCCTGGGGGCCAAGTGGTTGCCTATGTAACCATAGATATCAATCCTAGTGTAGAAATAGGAATTGATAATGATGAAGTTGTACAGGATCTAATTGGGTTAAATTCAGATGGAGTTGACCTAATTCAAACGTTAGTCTATAAGGGTAAGTCGTTAGAAGCTGTCACATCTGATATTTTAGACAAAGCCGAACAGGGAGCACTTGCTAGAGGTGAAGGAGATATCATCATCAGTTCTACGATTGTAGAACAAAAAACGGATGTGGATGATCAGGCAATTGCAACGAAGTTGAAAGCTCAGGTCAGTAAGCATATAGAGCAAGCCCATCCGGATCAAGTGAAAAATTATGAAGTGACCGCGTTCGCTGCCCCGCAAGAAGTAAGACAAGAGGCGAAGGCAAGCGGTGTATCGGCCGGGAAGTACGCGATATATTTGAATGCGGTAGACAATGGTGCGAAAGTATCTCTCGACGACATCAAAACGGTGTCGATTCATCAGCTCGCGAAGGATAACGGCGGGATTGACAAATTGGTAAAGCCGGATAAGCCGATCGATAAATCGTCTCTGCAGAAGCTTATCGCAGATGAAAAATCCGGAAAGCTCAGCGAGAAAATTCAACAAATTCAGGACGAGAAATCGAACAAAGACAAGAACAACGATAAAAATGATAAGAACGATAAAAATAACAATAGTAAGAACGGCAAGGCTACGGTGAAACCAACACCGACACCATCTTCGAAAAATGGCAAGAACGACAGGAACGACAATAATAATAAGAATGACAACAAGAACGACAACAAAAACGATAGAAACAGCAATGATCGTAATAATGATAATGACAGCCAATCAACGCCGAAGTCGAACCGCTCGGGTGATGGCAATGAGGATGATTCTAAGAAAGAATCATCCTCAAAACCTAGAGCGACTTCAACGCCTAAGCCTACTGTAAAACCTTCGAGTAAGCCTACAAGCTCAAGCAAACCGACGGATAAGCCATCTGACAAGCCAACGCAAAAATCAAAATCAGAAAATGATAGAAGCACCATTTTTCCTTGGAGCTGGAGCGATCGGAACAAAGATTCAAAAAACCACGATGATAATAGAGATTAGTAAGAGTTAAAAGAATAGAATATATACATAAAGAAACACCCTTGGCATACTTCACTTTTATGTGAAGCTTTGCCTGGGGTGTTTCTGTATGTTTTATTCGGCAGAGCTCATCGAAGGAACCATTGTTGGAGGAGATTCTTTGATGCGGGAAGAGCTTTTACTTCTGCGACGCGCTCTAGCTTTGAATTGCCAAATAACTAGACCTGTAATCATCAGGAAAAGGGGCATCATCCCCATGAGAAAGCTCGCGATTTTTACAGGTTCACCACCCCAAGTTGCGAAATGCAAACCTTTTTTCCAAGCACTGTAAAACGCCATTGGAGCATTTGGGTTTGTTTTACCTAAAATTTCACCCGTATAGGGGTCTTCAAAGACGGTAACATTGCTGGAACCAGCCGGACTGTAACCTTCTTTCATAGCTAACTGATAAGTTTGATCAGGCTTCGTGGGTAGTTGGACTCGGACCAGTTTATGGTTGGGAAATCGTTCTTGCGCATTTTGAACGATGGTGTCAAGAGAAAGCGGTGAACCGTTCATGTTTGTTGCTTTGCTCCAAGAGGCAGCTGCTTCCGTTTTGGTCGACAGTCCGAACCATCCAAACACATATTTATCAAGTTGATAAGCTGTTCCTGTGAGGGCGAATACGAGAAGAAAAGGAATGGTTACTATACCTACCGTTTTATGTAGACCTAAATTTAGGGCAAGCTTACCTTTGTTTCGAATAATTCGGAAGCCACGAGCAAATTTGCGAAGGCCGGGCCACCATAGATAAGCACCTGTGATTAGAATGATGATGAGACCGATACCCATAAAGCCAACGACAATGGAAGCATTTGCTTTACCAAGTACATCCTGGGCAAGTAAATAACGGTGTAATTGCAGAACCTTCGTAAAGAAAACATTTCGATTAGGTCCAACAGGCCCAAGCACATGGGCGGAGCCTGGATCAATGTAAACATTTTGAGTCGAAGCTTTGCCATTCACGTCCTTGGATAGTCTTACCTGATAAAGACCATCTTCTGTCGAAAGCTCGATTCGATCCATTTTGAACCCTGGAAAAGCTTGCTCCGCACCTTGCTGAACGTCGAGTAGTGAGGCATAACCTGGCGTAGGCTGATAAAACTGTGGATGTATCCATTTCTCTACATCATTTTCAATAACAAGCAGACTGCCTGTTGTACAGATGGAAACAATGAATAAGCCTAGAAGTAAACTTACCCAAAGATGAATTTGTAACATTAATTTACGCATAATGGCCCCTTCCATAACTGAGAATGATTATCAAAATCATGAATCTGTTTAGAATGATAATGATTATCACTTTCATTGTCAATACATTTATGGCTAATCATTTGCGATTACAGTCATCGAACGAGATGATAGCGTTTACAATCGCCTACTTCATGGAAAGTAGGACTGAGTTGTATTACAATAGTTGCAAGCGCAATTATGATTGATTTTTCTAAGTTGGAAGGGAGATTTTAGCTTGAGGTATTCGACTTTCGGTAAATCCGGCTACAACGTTTCATCACTTGGATTTGGGGCTATGAATCTTCCAGGTGTACCTTTAGAACAAGCAAGAGAAGCATTAAACTACGCCTTGGATCACGGCATTAATTATATCGATACGGCAGCAGCATACCGGAACAGCGAGGAAATTATCGGCGAGTGCATCTCCCATCGCAGAAGTGAGTATTTCTTAGCGACGAAGACAGGAGCACGTGATTACGAGACGGCGAAAGCGGAGATTGAGCGAAGCTTAGTTCGTATGAAAACAGACCATGTAGATTTATTGCAAATTCATTATGTGAACTATGTTAGCGAGTTTAAGAAAGCGATGGATATCGGCGGCGCCTATGAAGCTGCTCTTGAGGCTCAGCGGGAAGGGAAAGTGCGATTTATCGGCATTTCCGGCCACCGTCCAGATTTACTTGCGAAATGGATCGCCAAAGGGCAATTTTCGCAGATTTTGTTTCATCTCAATTTGGCACAGCCGTTTGCACTTGATGAGCTGATCCCAAAAGCGACAGAGATGGATTTAATGAAAGTGGCGATGAAGCCTTTGTCCGGCGGGTTCATTCAACCGGTTGACCGTGCGATCCGCTATCCTTATAGTCAAGACGTGCACGTAACGATTTCTGGGATGGTGAGCATCAAGGAAGTGCAAGAAAACTTGGCTGCGCAGGAGCAGGAAGTAGGAGCGGAGGAGCGCCAGGAGCTGGAGCAATTGGCTATAGAGCTGGGTCAACACGATTGCAGACGCTGCAATTATTGTTCATGTCCGCTCGAAATCTCCATTCCGGATGTGATGATTGCGAGTAGATTTAGAGAGAAATTCGGATTGCTGCCGAAGGGTGACGGATTTTTCCAAAGACAAAAGGATAGAATAGTAGGCTGTGCAGACCATGATCCATGCAAAGAGAAACCGCTTTGCGAAGAGAAGTGCCCTTACCAGCTGCCCATGCAGTCAGTGGTGCAGAAGGCCGCATCTTTTTATTAATTTGAAAGACTATAGAAACTACTGAAACTGCAAGAAATTGCAGAAGCACAGAAACAAAGAAACAAAGAAACACAGAAACTACAGAAACTGCAGAAATTACAAAAATTACAGAAACACAGAAACTACTTGAACCTAAGGAGAAGTACTTATGTTTGATAAAATTACGGATGTAACGACGGGTGTATTTACGTCGTTGATGGATAATGAAGCCGGGGCAGACGCAATCCTCGTCTGCCTAAGTGAAGCTGAGCTGCGCCAGGACGATGTCCTCGGACTGCCGCAGCTCGATCAGGTCCTTGAGCGCATGCGCGCAAAGGGCCTATTCACTGGCGCCTCAGGCGAGCTCGAGGCGCTGCCGACCCACGGGCTGCTGCCGTACGCGTACGTATTCGTTGCGGGGCTCGGCCCCGCAGCATCACGCGATACGCTGCGCGCAGCCGCGGTGTTTGCAGCGCGCAAGGCACTCGCGCTGCAGTTCGAACGCTTGGCGCTGAAGCTGCCAAGCGGGTTCGACAGCCGGTCAGCCGCCTCGGCGCTGACCGAAGGGCTGCTCCTCGGTACGTACCGCATCGCGGCGTACCGTAAGAACGAGCCTGCGCGCGCGGAGCTGCGCCAGGCGGTGCTCCTCACAGAAGCGGCTGCGGATGCAGCGCTTCTGGAGGGGGCGATCGCAGCCGCTGAGGCGGTTGCGGAGGGCACGAACTATGCCCGGGATCTCACGAACCTCCCGGGCAATAAGCTCATTCCGGCTTCCATCGCAGAGGAAGCCGTTAGGCTCGCCCAGCACTACGGCTTCGCCTGCGAAGTGCTGGACGAGCACGAGATAGCCGCCCGCGGGATGGGCGGGCTTACCGCGGTTGGCGCGGGCAGCGTCAACCCGCCGCGCATGATCACCCTTCAGTATAAGGGTGATCCAGATTCCGCCGATGTGCTGGGCCTCGTCGGCAAGGGCGTGACCTTCGATACCGGCGGGATCTCGATGAAGAAACCCGACGGCATGGAAGAAATGATCAGTGATATGGGCGGAGCCGCTACACTGCTCGGTGCCCTGCACGTCGTCGGTCAACTGAAGCCGAAGGTGAACTTGGTTGTGGTTATCCCGGCGGCGGAGAACATGACGTCTGGTTCTGCCTATCGCCCTGGCGATATCGTGACAATGCTCAGTGGACATTCGGTGGAAGTGTTGAATACGGATGCGGAAGGTCGTATTATCTTGGCCGATGGCTTGACCTACGCCAAGCAGTTGGGAGCGAATCGCCTGATTGATGTTGCAACATTAACAGGGGCCATATTAATCTGCTTCGCCGATGTCGCGACTGGCGCAGTTACGAATGATGACGAGTTTCTGAAGCCGCTGCTTCAGGCAGCCTCAGCAGCCGGTGAAAAAGTATGGCAGCTGCCAAACTATCCGGAGTATCGCGCTATGCTAAAGAGTGATGTCGCCGATGTTAAGAATGCGACTTCATCTGATCGCTGGGCAGGAGCCATTACAGCAGGCCTGTTCATCGGCTTCTTCGCCGAAGAAACACCTTGGATCCATCTGGATACCGGCGGCACGGCTTGGTTATGGTCGGCCAAAGGCATCGAGCCTAAAGGTGCAACAGGTGTCATGGTTCGTACTTTAGCGGCTTATTTGTGTGGGGACGAACTTAAATAGCAGCCTTTAAGAGCTCTTATTTGCCAAAAAAAAGCTTGCAAGCAGAAAATAGAAGTCCCTAAAGGCTCTAATATACAGAAGAATTGCAGAAATCGGCATCATTTGATGAAAATAGAAGTCTCAAAGGCCTCTTATTTGGCGGTTTGTAAGCACTTTTCTATAAATAGCAGCCTTTAAGAGCTCTTATTTGCCCAAAAAAAGCTTGCATGCAGCAAATAGAAGTCTCAAAAGACTTCATCTTTGGGTTTATCCAACATGAACACAAAAAAATCACCCGTCATCGAGTTATCGCCAGCCAAATGATCGGCAGGTCTTTAACTGAAGGCAGGGTGATTTTTTTAATCTTCCTAGGCGCCAATACTTTGCCCAGCTGCGGCTGGCTGATTTACCGGCCTTTGAAGCAATTCATTCACATCGGACATCCGAATGACCAGACGGTTGATTTCATTTGTCGTATAAGAGAGATGCTCGGTGCGCTGTTCAAGCTGCGTTAAGGAAATGCCGATCCAATTTTTCTTGCGTCGATGTAGAAATAGATCATATTTTAACACCGTCATTGTGGCGGCGAGGGGATCTGGCTTGATGTAGACATCTTTCATGATATCTTCCATTTTGAAAAAAAGTTTCCCACGCTTCCATCTTACATACCCTGGTTCAAACAAGATAACAAGAAAATCGGAATCAGCCTTGTCCTTGTTCTCCATGGTAATCAATCTTACAGCACCTTTAGCTTGATTCGGCTTAATGAATTGATTGGATCGAATATCGGGAAGAAAAGGAACAATGAGCAGCGGACATACGCTGGCGATATACAAATAAATGGTTGACTGGAACATGAGAGAGAGTACAATGAAAATCAAAAAGAGTAATGAGCTTGTGATAAGACCAAAATGGTTTGGTTTCATAGTATTTGGGTGATCCCGCCTGACATGATAGATTAGGTAGTCAGTCCTATTTTACCATAAGCGCCCTATAGTTTGTAAACTTTAAGATCAGTCATTCATCATAAGAATTACATCAGGAGGCGAGTATGGCAATGAAAATTGCGGATTATGTACGAAAACCCAGAAAAAAAGTATCCTCCTACCGAAGAAGCTTGCTCATCGCAACGTTGGAGGGGTTTCCGGCGGTTATTATTTTCCAGCTCCTTGGCGGTCCGTTTCTAACGGGTTATTTGCTTTATTTAGGAGCAACTTCAACTGAAATTGGTTTAGTGTTGGCCATTACCACCGTCGTCAATATTATTCAAATTGGGATGGCTGTGGTCATGCAAAAATTCAGAAACCGCAAACGAATGCTGCTTATATTTGCTTCCTCACACCGATTACTTTGGACCTCTGTTGGCTTGATTCCTTTTTTATTTCCCAAAGATCTGTGGGTTGTGATGTATATTGTGCTTTATACGGCTGCTCATTTGGGAAATGCCGCGGGTGGAATCGTTTGGACCTCACTAATTAGCGATGCGGTGCCGGGTCCGGTTCGAGGACGATATTTTGGACTTCGCAATACGATTTTAGGCGGGGTAAGTTCACTAGCTCTTTTCATTGGCGGACAAATATTGGATCGGTATCCAGGCGGGCAAGGTTTTAACTATTTATTTATTATATGCAGTGTTTGTGTGGTCTTAAATATTCTGGCCTTCGGTTTATATCCGAATCCACCCTTCGAGCCATCTACGGCATCGAATCCGGTTGGGATGATTGGGAAGCCGTTGAAGGATCGCGCTTTTCTTAAAGCGATTCTTTTTTTGGCTGTGTTTTTATTCGTGCAAGGGGTAACCGTGCCGCTCTTCTCTTATGTCATGCTCAAGCTGATGAAAATTAATTATGAAACGGTCTCGTTAATTACGGTCGTTCATACCGTGGTCATGATGGCCAGCTACTATGTATGGGGCAATCTGAATGTGCGTTATACGGCTCAAACCTTGCTGCTATGGTCTTTACCGATCATTGCGCTAGCTTGTTTATTATGGGGAGCAATTGCTTTCATTCCAGCCATTGTTGTTCTATATGCCGTTCATATCGTTCTTGGCGTTGGCCTGGGTGGGTTTAATCAGATGGTGTTCACGTTTACGATTGGCGACACACCGAAGAGCGAACGTCCGATGTATATTGCTACTTATTCGGCTATCACTGGCTTTGCCGCTTTCTTGGGTCCGATTTTTGGCGGAAAAGTATATGCCCTGATTACGGATGCCCCGATGTGGGTGCAAATATATGGTGTTTCTACGGTGGTTGGCGCTGTTTTACTTGTACTTGGACTGTTGGTTGGACGTATGGTGCTGGGAAAACAAATAAGGAGTGAAGCATAATGACGAAGAAAAGAATCGGATTAATTGGTCTAGGTGATATCGCACAAAAAGTGTATCTGCCTCTTTTATCGGTCAACGAGCAAGTGGAAATTGCAGGGATTATGAGCTCCACCCCGGCGACGGTAGAACGGATGAGGGCAAAGTATCGCATTCCTTACGGGACAACAAGCTTAGATGAGCTTCTTGCACATGAGTTGGATGCAGTTTTCGTCCATAGTCCGACATCTACCCATTACGATATTGCGATGAAAAGTATAGAACGGGGTGTAGCTGTTTATGTGGATAAACCGTTGTCTTACAATTGGGCACAGTCCGCTGAGATGGCTTCATATGCGGAGCGAAAAGGCGTTTTGCTGGCAGCGGGGTTTAACCGCAGGTTTGCTCCTCTTTATATGGAGGCTAAGCGATGGCTGCAGGAGGCAGGCGGCTTCGACTGGTGTTCAGCAGTCAAGCATCGCATCAAGCAGCAAGGTCATAGCGCCAAAGAGACATTGTATGATGACCTGATTCACATGCTGGACCTTTTACTATGGTTAGGAGACGGCCCGTATGAAGTGAGTACATACAACCAACAAGTCGATGAAGCAGGCAAACTGCTCCACGCATCAGGGACGCTAGCATTCGGCTCTTCGTTAGGCAATTACAGTATGGTTAGACTTGCTGGTGTTGATTTAGAAAAAGTTGAGCTGCACGGGAGCGGCCGATCGGTAGAAGTAACGAACCTAGAGTCAGCCGTTTTTTATGAAAAAGGCGCCGCACCACGCGTACGCTCCTTCGGCAGCTGGGACACGGTGCTTGAAAGAAGGGGCTTTGCTGGCGTTGTACAGCATTTCCTCGACAGCTTGGACAATCCGAATGCCTGCAGCATCCGTGGAGACCTTGTTCTTGCGTCACATCAATTAGTGGAACGATTGTCCGTATAGACAGGACGGCAAGCATCATTTCTCAACGCGCCATGAATCCTGGACGCGCGTTGTAGCACCGCCGCAATTCTGTTGCACAATATCCAATGGAATTGCCGAAATAAAGTGTTTATAAGCATTTCCATTGGAGTAAATACAATGTTTTTTCCGAAAATGGCTTGTGAGTAGGCTTGATGGAATTAAACTAATTAGTAGACACACTCTAATGGAAGACCTGTATACTAAAAATATAAATAAGGTCGAGGTGTGGCATGGGAGAAACGAGAGAAAA
>NZ_LMRY01000034.1:0-302151 GCF_001427935.1 Paenibacillus sp. Soil724D2 | reverse complement strand
TAATGGAAGACCTGTATACTAAAAATATAAATAAGGTCGAGGTGTGGCATGGGAGAAACGAGAGAAAAACGCAAACATTATACGCAAGAGTTCCGGCGAAAAACAATCGAGCATTTGGAACAAACGCATAAGTCGTTGACCCAGTTATCTAGGGAACTGGATATCGGGGTGACGACCCTGAGTAACTGGAAACAAATGTATGGTGCTAATAACAAGGACAAAAGTACTCAGCCACTGGTGGATTACGAGCAGATGAAAAAGCTCGAACAGCAAAACCGTGAACTGAAAGAGGAAAATGAAATTTTAAAAAAGGCGATGCACTTCTTCACCAAAGACCGGGACTGATTTATCCGTTTGTTTACAAACACCGCTCAAAGTACCGGATCGAGAAGTTGTGCATCGTT
Source organism: Paenibacillus sp. Soil724D2 (assembly GCF_001427935.1). Taxonomy (NCBI): domain Bacteria; kingdom Bacillati; phylum Bacillota; class Bacilli; order Caryophanales; family Paenibacillaceae; genus Paenibacillus; species Paenibacillus sp. Soil724D2. The sequence continues at coordinate 301,747 of NZ_LMRY01000034.1, read as the reverse complement.
ATGGGTGTATCCCGAAGCGGTTATTACAAGTGGACTCACAAGAAACCAAGTAAAAGTGACAAGCGCATTATAAAACTTAAAGAACGAATTCGTCATCACTTCTACGGATACAAGAAGCGGTACGGCAGTCCCAAGGTCGCAGCCAAGCTGCGTGAAGACGGTTGGAAAGTGGCTACCAAGACCGTAGCACAGCTTATGAAAGAGCTGGGCCTGGTTTCGTGTACCGTTAGGAAATATAAAGCCACAACAAACTCCAAGCATAACCTGCCGGTCTACGACAATGTATTAAACCGCGAGTTCAAGGTAGACAAACCACACAAAGCGTGGGTGTCCGACATCACTTATGTAGCTACATCAGAAGGTTGGGTGTACCTTGCAACTCAAATGGATTTATTCTCCCGCAAGATCGTGGGTTGGGCCATGGGAGAGYGAATTACTAAAGAACTTGTGCTAGCTGCACTTGACGATGCTCACAAGCGTGAGCAACCCTGTGAGGGCGTCATTCACCACTCCGATCGTGGATCCCAGTACGCGTCGAATGATTACAGAGCACAGATCGATCACTACAAGATGGTGGGAAGCATGAGTCGTAAAGGTAACTGTTACGACAATGCTTGCATTGAATCGTTTCACAGTATTCTAAAAAAAGAACTTGTATATCAAACAAAATTTCGCACCCGAAAACAGGCCTATGAAGCCATCCATGGATATATCGAGATCGACTATAACCGAATTCGTATCCATTCTACATTAGGCAATAAGTCCCCGTATTGGTTCGAAAAAAACTACTACAAGCAACTTCAGGCTTCATAAAGTTGTGTCTACTTTCTTGACAGAAGTTCAAAATAGCTCAGAAGAGCTGGTTTTGGAGGCCCACTCCGGATGCTCCTCGCAAAAGGCTTTGCTTGCCGCATNCCATTCTACATTAGGCAATAAGTCCCCGTATTGGTTCGAAAAAAACTACTACAAGCAACTTCAGGCTTCATAAAGTTGTGTCTACTTTCTTGACAGAAGTTCATGATGGAAAATTCCATTGCATAGTGTCCAATGGAATCATGTATTCACGAATAGCATGTTGGATTTCATTGTATTTGCTCCAATGGTTTTAATCTTATTAATTGCTCAAGCTCAAGCGCCGCTTTTGGAACATATATTTCAATCCTAAGAATGTACTTTAGAGGCTCTAAGGAAGGTATTATTTTTGGAGGTACGAAGAAAGAGCCTATCGATCATTCATCGAGAGGCTCCATCAGTGCGCTATTTGAGCGGAATGAGCGATTCAGAGGCAAAAACAGTGAAATATCGCACTTGTTCCTCTACCTCATGATTTCGTGGCGTTTCGTTCAAATAGAGGATCGACTTTCCCTCTATATTCGGGAAATTTTGGTTACTGTAGCATCGTTAAAGAAAAGGATAAGGGGCCAATCATCCAAAAGTGACTTTGGATGACAGGCCCCTTCTTTACTATTCACTTCCCTGACTTTTGCTGCAGATATAGAATGGCATCCCGAAGCAGCTTGGCGGTCGTACTATCCGTATACTTGCCATCTTTGATGACAGCATCGAAGATAGTCGGATCTTTAAGCTGACTTTGGTTTAGCAGCTTCTGAAGCTGAGTCACCTTGTTCTGCAAGCTGTTATAAGTGCTTTGATTTGGGAAATATCCTAAATTCCATAACAAACGGAGTAAATCGTCCAAATGATCGAGATCCATGATCACTTTCAATACAAAGGTACGTACGATCGTATTGCCCGCGTTATCTGTAGCCGTTACTTCAATCGTGTGCTGACCAATCCACAAGCTTAGAGGTTGGAGGTTAATGTTAGGACTAACAACGGCACCATCCAGTTTAACCACAGATGAGGCCACTCCGCTTAAGGCATCCGTGATACCAACATTCCATACAATCGGATCCGTCAAAAATACAGTTAAAGGACCGGGTATGTTGATTTCAGGTGCTTGCGGATCGAAGCGTACTTCCGCAGAGTGACTAGCTTCCTGATTACCTGCCAAATCAACGCTATAATAGTTTATCGTGTTTACACCGTAGGTGTTTACCGTAACCGAAGTTCCGGCAGTGGCAGTTCCCCCATTTAGGATGTAAAAGGTCTGTTGTACGCCGCTCAAAGAATCATAAGCCGCTAATGTGACGGTTTGCGGTGTTCGCTGCCACCCCGCTATTGATGTGTCCGTGGTTGCTGGAGCTGTTTTATCGATGCCTATAATCAAATCTTTAGGCACTTCTTCATTATTAAACACATCAATCGAATGGTATTGGATTTGATATACCCCTTCATCACTGAAGGTGACCGGCTGAGCTGTGACAGGATGCCATGTTCCACCCTGAATTCGGTATTCCGTTTGCCGGATTCCAACGCCAACAGTCGGATGCACGGCTGTAAACGTAACATGCACATCTTGCTTATTGAATGTGCCTGACCCCGTTGCACCGTCCGCTGTCGCTGTTGTCACAGGAGGGGTGACATCTCGCTTCTTCACCTGGAAAGTCATCTCGTTGGTGTTGTTCGTGCGATCCATTTCAGTGAATCGTCCGATATCATTGATATTGACGCTTAACTGGTAGGTGGCTTCTCCATTAGGAACTTCCCAATATCCGTTCTCACCGCCTGCGTTTGTGTAGAGTGTTGCGCTGCCGCCTACAGGGATGGATTGATTATACGTATCCGTATAACCAAACGAACCGCCGTTCAAACCAAACACGGCTCCGGTTATTTTGCCGTCTGGGGTTGGGAGAATACCGACATTTTTCACCGTAACATAGAATCGAATTCCCGTTTGCCCGGCATACGGATCTGCTGGATCCGTTCCAAGATCTGTTACGATAAGATCAGGACCTGGCGTTAGGGGCTGGCGTTCCAAACTCAAAAACTCGAACGATTGATGGATGATCCGGCCGTTCTTAGCGACAACTTTGATGATATGGTTTGCCATAGGGAGACCCGTCTTTTCGAAAACAACCTTCTTCGCGCCTTGTGTGTTTGCTGTTTTCAAATCCACAGTTGCTTGCAGGACATCATCGATATAAACATCTGCCTCACCTAAAGATGACTCAATATCGGAATACCAACGGATTCCCGTACCCTTAAAGCCCATAGCTGTGTAATCGCCCGGGGTTGTCGTTTCATGGAGATTTGCTCCATTGGCGCCAAGAGCGAAGGTAGGGGCGGAATAATACATATTTGTACTGGAATGAATGACGTTCGTCCAGAGTGCTTGAGGCGTTTCATCCAAGATGCCTTCTTTCAACTCGAACCAATCAAAGTAGGCGAACACATTATCGCTGCTCTTGACGATGGACAGCACAAGGTTGCTTATGTCCGCAGGCATCATGACGTTATATTCGACTGTTGTATAGACGTTCGGCTCCGTTCCAGGCAAATCCAGCGTCCGTATCAGCTGATTGTCGATAACGAGATTCACCTTTTTGTTCGCGGCCGCACTATATTTAAGCTTAAGAATGTAATTGGTATTTGCTTTGACAGGAGGTTTCAGCATGTTCATCCGTCCTTGTGTAAAGTACATACCGACGAATGTACCATGATGGGTCACTCCTTCCAGCTCTGTTTGCTCCGCTTCAACATGCAAAGCTCCCGTAGACGTTGTGGTAAAAGGAGATGCCGGCAACGATAAGGAGGATATGGCCAAAGGGTCGCTCGGCACGGATTCGTTGCCAGAGTCGTCATAAGCGATGAGCGTGTATGAGTGTGCGCTTTCCGGTCTAACGTCTTGGTGCGAATAACGGGTTACGGCTTTCGGCAGCTTAGCGAGCAGTACGCCGTTATCATAGAGCTTATATCCGGTGACTTCCGCATTATCTGTAGAAGGCTGCCAAGTTAGCTTGATTTGTTTGTACGAAACGGCCCGTGCTTGCAGCGTAGGCTTGCTTGGTGCTGAATGTTCCAACGGGGTCAAAATGTATTCGACGGCTTCGCCCGGTTGAAGTGTTTCTGATAATTGCGCGCCCAAAGCGGCGTCAATGGTCGTAAAACTGCGTGCAGCCGCATACGTGTTGCCTGCGCCAAAGCGTTCTGCCGCATACTGGGCGTTAGTAGGCAGCGTAACATTGACGTTCATTGTAACCGGTGTCGTTTCAAAATTAACAAAATTGAGCAGAATTTTATTGGACTTCGCGCCGGTGCTGCTCACACCAAGACTTGACGAATCCACCGCGCGGAAATAAGCTTTTTTCCCGGCAAGCTCATTCTGATTTGTATACACATAAGGGAGTGGTTTGCCATGCGTACTGTAGGCTAGCGCTAAACGGCGGAAAACCTTCAAACGCGTTTCATCGGGATCGCTCGTATTGATCCATGCTTCGGCATCGTCTGCGGACTTCATTTCGATGTCCTCTTTGAGCAAGCTGTACTCTCGGAAGTAAGCCGCATGCTGCATGATGTAATCGAGATAGCCGATGGTACTGCGCGTTTCTCGATCAAAGATGGAGGCAAAACGGTGCGTGAACGTATCGTAACGGTTATTGTCGGTATGAAAATCATTAGCTCCCGTTTCACTCATCATCATCGGCTTTGCCATTCCGTCACCCTGATACTCAGGAAAGGTCTTTAACGTCTCAACGACAGCGCCTCCATCACCACTCGAAATCCCGCTTAAGGTATAGCTGTGTCCGTTCGTCATATCGGTATAGTCTTCAATCTGCCTGCGGTAGGCAGGATCACGCTCCCAGCCATCGGGAATTCCTTTGGAGGGCCAGTATGCCCAGCCTGGGGAAACCGCTTTCAACCAAGGGTTTAGCAAAGGCTTCTGCTCACTAACATATTTAGCAAGAGCCAAATCGGCGGCAAATGCATTGTTAAACACGCCGGGTTCATTATCAAGCTCCAAGTACTCGAACAAATCCCCATTTTCTGCAATGAGATTGTTGTAATACTCTTTGACCTTCTCAGGGACGACCCCCGATGAAAGCTCTGGATCCTTGATATAGGTTCCGAATGGCAGCAGCACGGGTGCCAAATTCAAATCGCGCAAAGCGGTCAACCATTCCCGCGAAAATTGACTGGAACGAATGACGTTCCCGCTGTAGGCGAGTCCCAGCCACTTCGTTACTTCCATCGTTTGCAGATCGCGGTCTTTCAATACATGAGAGACAAGTGCTGTTCCAAGATGGGTATAACGCCCGTGAATCGGTTCCACGGCTGGAGCTCCTAATGCCTCAAGTTTGGCATAATCCCATTCAAACCAATGATATTCATCGCCTTCAGTTCCCGCATACAAGCCTCGATCCAAAGACAGCTTCAGTTCATTAGATCCAACCTTCAGCATTTCCTTCGGAATATAAAGCTCGTAAGTTTCTTTGAATTTTCGAGTCGTATTTCCGCCGTTCAAGCCTACAATTTGGATTAAACCGGCCATCGTATCATTGGAAAATACAGCTAATTGCGGAACGGATACATACGCGTCCAAGCTTCTGAAGCTGAACTGCACGCCATGCTCCGGGATCTCTGGCAAGTTGTAAGTAATAACCATAGAACCGTTGCGGCTAAGCTTCAGTCCTTTAGACACCGAACTCCAATCTGTGCGAGTAGCCCAGTCGGAAGGAAGGCTGAAGGACTCAACGGGTGTTGATTTATAATCGCCAAATTCGGTCGACTGCTGATTATCAAGCCCGATCTTCCAAAGCGTTGTATAAACCGGCGCAGGTTGTTCTACGGAAGTTAGCGTGTAAAAGGCGGTTGAATACAGAATTTTTCCGGCAGGTTGCGCCGTCGTTTCTTTCAACCGAACCTGTATTTGTCCCGTCGTGTAGTTGACATTGTCCAGTTGAAGCGGGTTCGTTGTTACGGTTTGCCACGTGTAACCGCGATCTGTGGTGTATTCATAGGCTGCCACATCTGGAAAACCGGGAACGGGCGTCCATCCGAATGTATTCGCTGTGTCGTCCTGCACCGGATTTGTTGGCGCATCAGGCAGCACATAAGGTGTCAGGTAAGTGCCAGGAATAACCTGTTGGACTATTCCCGGCCCTTGCCAGGCGACAGCCAGATTGTCATTCGAGGTGTTTTCTTTGTGCAGCGCCTCGATATAGTATCTTTTTCCGCTGGATAGCGGAATGATCACCGATTTCTGAGTCGGAGATTTACCCCACTCTCTGGGCTTGGCGAAGACGGTATTAGACGCTATCTTCTCTTTGTGCGCAGGATCGCCATCCGGACTCAACCATAGCTCGGAGCTGTCATCCGCTGCGATCCAGAAGGTGTAGCCTCCGCTGACTGGCGGCGTCAGAAAACCATAAACACGAGAACCATAGAGATCCCCCGTATTGTTCGGTGTCTCGAAGTTAGCGAGTAACCTCGAACCCGATGGAGGGGTCTTTACAGGAATCTGTTCCACCTTCCCCCCAGGAACGTTATTCCAATAGTCTTGGGTAATACCTGCTGCAGCCGCAGCTGCACGATGCGCTGGAAGGAGAGGAAACAGTGAAACAATGATTGCCGACAGAAGGATTGAAACAAGGAGTTTTGACTTGTGTAGGGATCTCATAATTACCTCCAGGTTAAGAGATTATCAATAGGATTCCCTAATCCTATCCGGGGTCCACGTCATGTGTAGACGGCGCTCCGATCCATCTAACATTGAAGCGCCGCTCCTCCTTCGTTCTATTTCAACTCTTTCTGAGACTGTTCAGCGAATTTGTACAGATCATCAATACTAAATACCTTGGATTTGTTGTTCTCATACCATTTGGCGTAATAATCATCGACTTGTTTGCCGCCTGCTTTTTCCCATACATCCTTAGCATCCTTCACAGCTTGCTGTGCGGTGTAGCCAGTGCCACCTACCAGAGCTTTCAACCAAATATCGCCTTTATCGATGTTGTTGGATTTGCTTGTGCTTTTGACAATCGCTTGCAGATCATCAGGCAGTACCGGTAAGAAGTCATAACCAAGCGAAGGAATAGGACGATCTTTATTAATATAGATTTCTTTGGATTTGAGGTTGATGTCGAGCAGTTCTTTCTGGGTTGGCACTTCTGGACGCAGGTTCACCAGATACACTTCCGCACATTTGCCCAGCAGCAAATCGGATCTCATCATATTCAGATCATCGGTGTACAGTTCTTTCTTGTTTTTCTCTGTGTCGATAGGCTGCAAACAGCCATTTGAACCTTTTTGCGAATGTGTACCCTCAATACCGTTTTTCAACAGGCTTGCATTTTGGGGATCCACCATCCAGTCAATATACTGCATAATCGCTTTCGGATCCTTCGCTTTGGCATTAACGACACCGACCATTTGCACAGGTGTACTGATAATCGGGCTGAACTGCCCGAATTGGCTTTTCGGTAAAGCCATCGGAATGACCTTAGCCGTAGGGTTGTTCTTCTTCAAAGTTTCATAGTTCGAAATGGTAAACCATGCGCTGTCGATCGCGAAAATCCCTAATTTTCCATTCATAAAATCTTGAATGCCCTTTTGTCCGTTTTTATCTGTGAGAAAATCCTTATCGACTAAACCGTCGTCAAACAAACGCTTCTGGAATTCTACGGATGCTTGGAGGCGTTCCCAGTCATGTACAAAGTTACCGTTTTGCTCGGCCCAATCGATCGAACGACCGAAGATGTGGCTGATCACGGAGAAGCCGACACCGCTCAGGTTGATACCGAACGTATCCTTTTTACCGTTGCCGTCCGGATCCTGGTTCACGAACGCTTTGGCTACGTTGTACAATTCTTCGGTTGTCGTCGGAACCTGCAGGTTCAGCTTCTGGAGCCAATCCTCACGGATTAAGAGACGATGATGCGGGGCCACAACATTTAAACGTCCGATTTCATACAATTTGCCGTCTTCCTTCGTTCCAATCTTGCGCAGCAGCGGGTATTTCTCTAGAATTTGCTTGTAGTTTGTGCTGTATTTGTCAATCATCTCATCGATGGGCATCAGCAGCTTCTGCGAATACCAGCTGTTCCTGTAGTTGGCATCATACTCCAGAATCAAATCCGGTGCGCTTCCCGAGGCAAGCAAGGCATTAAATTTCGGGAACGATTCCCAGCGGGGAACGGGTGTATATTTAACATCGACAGGACCGTTCTTGTTGATCCAATCCACCCAACGGTTTTTATCCCAGTTGCCTTCCTCCGGAGGAATATTGCCCCGATCATAGACGGAAACGTTAATGGCACCTCTTTTAGCCGGTTCGACTGCTGGGGTCGTATTCGGACTTGACGATGTCCCTGGATCATTGACTTTGGCTGTGGAGCAGCCTGCCAATACCGCGATACAAGCTAGTGTAGACAGTAGAGCTTTCTTATGACCCCTACGTAATATAAACATGGATATACCCCCCTTAGATCATTCGTTTCCTAAAACAGCTTAAGTTAGGTTGTGTTGTCCTTCGTCTTATCCTTTAATCGCGCCGATCATGACCCCTTTAACAAAATACTTCTGCAAAAAAGGATAGACGATCAGCATAGGCACAATGAGTACGATTACTCCGGCCGCTTTGATGGATTCTGGTGTCATTTGCTGCAAATCATCCGGTCTCACGGAATTAAGCTCTTGAAGAATCGATTGGCTGGCGACCATCTGTTGAATCATAACCGCCAAATTCATTCGTGTGCTGTCATTGATAAACATAAGTACGTGTAAGAATGAATTCCAATACCCGACGCCATAGAATAAAGTCAACGTAGCCAGTACTGGCAGGGATAACGGAAGAATAATCCGGGTGAGAAGTCTCCATTCTCCACAGCCATCCATGCGTGCTGCCTCTTCAAGCTCTTCAGGCACATTCATAAAGAAGGTCCGAAGCACAAGCATATTGAACGCGCTGATCAGTCCCGGCATCCATATGGCACCGTAAGTATCCAGTAAGCCGAGACTTTTTACGATCAGAAACAGAGGAATTAACGGTGTTCCGAACAGCATGGTAAATACGATAGCTAGTGTAAAAAAGCGACGCGCGTAGAAAAATTTCTTGGCTAACGGATAAGCCGCCATGATCGTAAACCACATGCTTATCACAACGCCGACAACAGTAATCACGACACTATTACGAAAGGCTTTGACCATATTCGTGCCAACATATAAGGCTTTGTACGCTTCTACAGTCCAGCCTTGCGGCCATAGGGTTACATGTCCCGATACAATTGCCTGATAGCTGCTCAAGGATAGGGATACGATATGCATCAAGGGAAGAACGCAGCTTAGAGCTGCAAAGCTAAGGAATATATAATTGATCGTGTAAAAGATTTTCTCATCCCATGTTGGTTTCATGATGGGGAGGCTCCTTTCTTACCACAGTCCTTGATCGAATTTACGGGCAAGCTGATTCGCAAGGACGACGAAGAAGAAGCCGACCAGAGATTCAAACAACCCGACCGCCGTAGTTAAACTGAACTGTCCTCCTTGGACACCCACGATAAAGATATAGGTGCTGATGACATTCGAGACATCCGAAACGGCTGCATTTTGGAGCGTGTACACATGGTCAAACCCAACTTCCATGACAGTACCCATACTCAGAATCAGCATGAGAATAATTGTGCTGCGAATACCTGGCAGCGTGACATGCCAGATCTGCTTCCATTTGGACGCACCGTCGATGCTGGCAGCTTCATACAGGTGCGTATCGATCGAGGTAAGAGCAGCCAGATAAATGATCGCTCCCCATCCAGCTTCCTTCCAAATTCCAGATCCGAGGAAGATGGCTATCCAGCTATGCTCCTGATACAAGAAGGCAGTAGTGTGACCCGTCCATAGCTCCAACAGCTTGTTAATGATACCGGATTGTTGCGAAAATATCGTAACGACAATGCCTCCGACAATGACCCATGAGAAAAAGTGAGGAACATAGATTAGCGTTTGAACAACCTTCTTGAACCGCATGGCGCGAACTTCATTCAGTAGGATGGCAATGATAATCGGAAAGGGAAATCCAGCGACAATGCTTAATAAACTCAATGTGACCGTGTTGCGGATGATAGTCAGCGTCTGGGGTTGGGTGAAAAGTGCCTTGAAATGCTTTAGGCCAACCCATGGACTTCCCCATATGCCATCCATCAAGTTATAGTTCTTAAAGGCAATAATATTTCCTAATATTGGAAAGTATCGAAAAATAATAAAGTAAGCGATAACCGGTACAAACATAATCAACAGCGGCATATTTTGCTTGAAACGACGACGGGGGTGCAGCGACTTGGCGATAGGTTGGGCAATTCTTCGAGTAGAAATCATAGGGGCTGATTGAATGTTATCTAGCGGTGTATGTGGCATCGTGTGTCACCTCCTTTAGTGTGAAAATTGAACCATCTTTTGCTCCCTTGCCGTCGATGGAATCAATGTAACTCAGAGGTGCAATCCTTCACAATATACATGAATTAGCGAATAAACTCTTTTGAAACCCCTTGCTGTACAAGGCTTTAGTGGATTTGATGCAGAGGTGAATAAACAACAATTAACAATATACTTTTCTTGAAAAATGGCATGATTACTCTTGCTTTCGGTAATCACCTGGCGTGACGCCGGTATACTTCTTGAAGGCGCGTATAAACGAAATAGCATGCGTGTATCCAACCATGCCCCCGATGTCCTGGACGGAGTAACGGCTGCTCTGGAGCAGCTTTTTCGCTTGTTCCATCCGGATCTTAACGAGATAATCGACGAATTTTTCACCAAACTCTTCTTTGAATGCACGGCTGACATGCGAGGCATGAAGCTGAAACTGCTCGCTTAGCGAAGTAAGCGACAACTCCGGATCTGCATAATGGGTCTCCACGTAGGTGCGAATCTGGTTCATGACCGCATGTGTGCTTCTGTCTTCACGAATAGCAGTCATACGCTGCGATACTTCTTCTAACATTTGAAACCACGCTGCATATAATTCTTCGATTGTATCGAACTGTTCAATGGCGTCGTTCAGCTGGGGCAGCGCGATTTGCCATAACTCCTGCAGCTCGGCTGATAGCTCCATCATCTCCCGGTGTAAATGATAAATTAAATAATTCATGAGATTGCGGATCTCATCATAGGAGAATAACCCGACTTTTAATTCGGTGAAAATTTGCTCCAAGGCTTGCTTCCAACCCTTGTCCCCCAAGCGAAATGACTGAGCCAGTGATTTGACCAGGGGCAAATGCTTATACATTTCCTTCTCCGAGGACGCTTCGGATTCCCAATGATAGAGGACACGATTCGTTCCTAAGGTCGATTTAAAGCGAAGAACATGGACGGCAGCCTCGTAGGAATGAACTAGCTCTTGAACTTGTCCAACCACGTGCCCGACACCAAGCGTAATGCGGAAATGCAGATGCTGCTCGACCCAGGAGCGAACATTTTCGCACAGATTGGCCGCGAGCTTCTCGCTGTTTTTGGCATTCTCATCGGCAAATAACACAACACTAAGCCTATGTGTAGCTGTCCATTCCGCCCATACAGTAAGGCCAAGCGGTTCAGCCGTTTCATAAACGACACGGCTCAGTACAAATTTCAGCAGCTCTTGATCCTTGTGAGAGAACATTCTGCATACTTCCATATACTTATCCATCTCGATGACCGCTGCAGCAAGCTGACCGAAGCCGGAAGGCAATTGCAGCCGATTCATCTCGGCTTTCCAGTCTTCATAATCGACCGCCCGGCTGCCCTCCAGCCATTCTTTGAAAAAGTGCCGCCGCCGGAAGACGATATCTTCCTCATGCTGCTTCTCATAGCGGCTGGATAACTCCATGAGGTTGCGGATGGCTCGATCAATATACTGGAATTCGTCTTGTTTCTTGCCCTCGACTCCCATCGACTTCAGTTCGGAATAGGCATGGATACGGGACATAATTAACTGAATTGGCCGATAATTGCGATGGGTCACATAGGTCATCCAGACCCCGCCAAGGACAACCATAACTAGTCCCAATCCGATCCATACATAAGAGAATACAGAGGTGAATGTAAATAAATAGTCATCGTTGAGGCCGCTTCGGTATTCCCAATTTGTATAGCTAGAATGGATTCGGGTAAGCTCGGACCCTCTTTTCTTAAATCCTGCTGCGCCATCTTCGTTTCCGGATGCCATCAGCTGTTTGCCTTCGGGGTCGTATACTTCGATGAAGCTGATCTTTGAATTGGACATATCTCCGACCATTCTTACAATAGATTCCATACTGATGTTGACAACGACGATGCCCTTTTGCCCGGATAGCAGAGGAATCTTGCGTACTAACGAAATGACGACTTTACGCTGATCCATCTCAGCAAATTCTTTAAAGACCCGCTGATTCGTCAGCTGATACTGAGAAGGGCTCTTCATCATCTCTTCTATGAACATTTTATCGCCGAAACGGTCTGCCGTTATCATCGTGTTTGGGCTAATGACCATTTGATCAGAAACACGGTAAAAATAAACCGAATCAATAAACTTGTTGTAATTCATCATCCCCCGAATCAATTCGGTGACTTCATAAGCCGAGTAATAGGGATTTCCCTCAAATTTGTTGTCAAAAAACTGGTCAATCCGCTCATTTGTCTGTAGTTCCTTGATCACATATTCGTCTATCGTCTTCAAGGCATAGTCAACCGACTGCATGATATGCAAGGCATACGTTTTATTTGCATTTTCAGCTTCTTTTTTGGACAGTTGGCTGATCGAAAGAATAATAAGCACAATGAGGACGGAAGTGATCATGAAAAATACAGGCAAATAGGAAAACAGAAGCCGATAAAACCATGGTTTGGTCATAAAAACGCTCCTCTAACTTATTCCAAGTGCTATGAAATAACAGTATCGCCGCATTCCTATTGCGACTGTTCACTGTCGTACGTTATATGCAAAATATTCAGGTATCATGCTTGTATAAGTGAATCTGCTTAATCTGCTTGATACTGGCATTACTATAAATTTAACCTTCAGGCATTATCCCTTTGGTTCAGGAAAAGCTGGGTGAGGGGAGTTAGGTCTTAATTGAGAGTTTCTATATGCACTATCCCTTTGGTTCAGGAAAAGCTTGGTGAAGGGAGTTGGTCTTAATTGAGAGTTTCTTTATGCACTATCCCTTTGGTTCAGGAAAAGCTTGTTGAAGGGAGTTAGTCTTAATTGAGAGTTTCTAGATGCACTATCCCTTTGGTTCAGGATAAGCTTGGTGAAGGGAGTTAGTCTTAATTGAGAGTTTCTATGAGCACTATCCCTTTGGTTCAGGAAAAGCTCGGTGAAGGGAATTAGTCTTGATTGAGAGTTTCTATGTGAACTTCCCTTTGGTTCAGGATAAGCTCAGTGAAGGGAGTTAGGTCTTAATTGAGATTTTCTATGTGCACTACCCCTTTGGTTCAGGAAAAGCTGGGTGAGGGGAGTTAGGTCTTAATTGAGAGTTTCTATGAGCACTACCCCTTTGGTTCAGGATAAGCTCAGTGAAGAGAGTTAGTCTTAATTGAGTGTTTCTATTTGCACTATCCCTTTGGTTCAAGTTCGAAGAAGCTAAAGAGGTAATTTTGTAGACTGCTCAGAAAAAGGTTTTTGAAAAGGATTGAATGGGAAGAAAGGAGACAAGAAAAAGTTAATTGAAATCAATGGAATCATAAACTGGATAAAAATGATATTCCTACATCTGTGTGGAACTAATCAAACTAAATAGAACTAATCAAACTACATGGAGCTATCGAAACTGCTTAGAACCTATCCTGATTCGTACTAACGTAAACCAAAACCATTCCAGAAAGATAGAATAACGCCTCGCCACGACGTCAACGAACTATACACATCAATTATATAGCACTGCTAAACCAATTACTCTTCCTTTCTGAGTATAAGGGATAGTGCAAATAGGAAGATAAATAAAACCCGCCACTTCAGCTGCTGAAACAGCTTGAAAGGCGGGTATTTTGTATCTTGGTTATTTATCCGCAAGAACAGTTCAGGACAGGCTTGCGGGCAGCGAGCGCTTCGTCCATACGGCTGACGACGGTGGTATAGGGAGCGTTTTTGACGAGCTCCGGGTTTTCTTCGACTTCTTTGGAGATGGCGATCATCGTGTCTATGAATTCGTCTAAGGTTTGTTTGCTTTCGGTTTCTGTTGGCTCGATCATGATGCATTCTTCAACGCTGAGCGGGAAGTAGATTGTTGGCGGGTGGTAGCCGAAATCGAGCAATCTTTTGGCAATGTCGAGTGTGCGTACACCGAGCTTCTTCTGGCGGTTGCCGGAAAGCACGAATTCGTGCTTACAGTAACGTGGGTGAGGCACATCAAAGTAGGGTGTCAATCTAGCCAGCATATAGTTCGCATTCAAGACGGCATACTCGGATACTTTGCGTAAGCCTTCTGGACCGAGTGTACGAATATAGGTGTACGCGCGGACGAGAATGCCGAAGTTGCCGTAAAAGCCTTTGACACGACCGATCGTTTGCGGGTAGTCGTAGTCGAAATAAAAGCTTCCGTCTTCCCGTTTCGCAACGAGTGGAGTGGGTAAGAACGGGATTAGCTTTTCTTTGACGCCAACGGGGCCTGCTCCAGGTCCTCCTCCGCCGTGCGGAGTACTCATGGTTTTGTGCAGATTGAGATGCACGACGTCGAAGCCCATGTCGCCGGGGCGAGTGATGCCCATAATGGCGTTGGCATTAGCTCCGTCATAGTAAAGCAGTCCGCCTGCTGCATGTACGATCTCGGCGATTTCAACGATTTGTTCTTCGAACAAGCCGAGTGTGTTCGGATTCGTAAGCATTAACGCCGCGGTATCGGGACCAACGGCTTTGCGAAGCTCATCGAGATTCACGAGGCCGCGCTCGTTGGATTTAATGGTTATCGTTTGGAAACCTGCAACAGTCGCACTGGCAGGGTTAGTGCCGTGCGCGGAGTCGGGACAGATGACTTTGGTCCGCTTCTCGCCGCGGCTTTCGTGGTAGGAACGGATCATCATAAGTCCGGTCCATTCACCATGAGCGCCAGCCGCCGGCTGCAGGGTTACGCGGTCCATACCGGTGAGCGCTTCAAGGTCATTTTGGAGATTGTAGAGCAGCTCCATTGCGCCTTGCAGCGATTCTTCCGGTTGGTACGGATGTATTTTGGCGAAGCCAGGGAAGCGGGCTACGTCTTCGTTAATTTTTGGATTGTATTTCATCGTACACGAGCCAAGTGGATAGAAGCCATTGTCGATGCCGAAGTTGCGACGGGAAAGGGCCGTATAGTGACGGATGACGTCTACTTCATACACTTCTGGCAGGTCGGGTTCAGTCTGACGCCTAAACTTGGCTGGCAGGAGATTGTTCAAATTGACTTCTGGCACATCGGATTCAGGAAGTGAATAGGCGACACGACCTGGGTGGCTCATTTCAAAGATGAGCGCTTTGGCGTCTGATTTCACGTTTATGTTATTTTCGCTCATACGAGTTCCTCCAGTGCAGCTGCGAAGACATCGATATCTTCACGCGTTCTTTGCTCTGTAACGGCAATAAGTATATGGCCGGCGAGCTCGGGGTAGTCGCGGCCGAGGTCGTAGCCGCCGATGATGTTATGCTGCAGGAGCTTACTGTTCAGCTCCTGCACGTTCGTGCCGTCGGGCAGTTTGACGGCAAATTCATTGAAGAAGCTGCCTGCGAATGGCAGCGAGAATTTAGAAGACGCGGCTAAGCGGTTTGCCGCGTAGTGGGCTTTCTGGACGTTGAGCTTGCCAACGTCTTGGATGCCCTGCTTGCCCATCGTGGATAAGTACACGGATGCGCAAAGCGCGAGAAGCGCTTGGTTGGAGCAGATATTCGACGTGGCTTTCTCACGTCGGATGTGCTGCTCCCGCGCTTGGAGCGTAAGGACGAAGCCGCGTTTGCCATCGCGGTCAACGGTTTGGCCCACGATGCGCCCAGGCATGCGGCGCATCCAGCTTTCGGCGACGGCGAAGTAGCCGCACGTCGGCCCGCCCAGCGCAGCTGGGATGCCGAGCGGCTGGCAGTCGCCGACGACGATGTCAGCGCCGAGCTTGCCCGGCGCCTCGAGCAGCCCGAGCGTGAGCGGATTCGCGCTCACGACGAGCAGTGCGCCCGCGCCGTGCGCGAGGGGCTCAGCGGCCCCGATATCCTCCAAGCAGCCGAAGAAATTCGGCGATTGGAGGATGACGGCAGCCGCTTCGTCGCTAAGCTTGGAAGTGAGGTCCTCGAAGTCGGTCACGCCCTCTGGCGTAAGCCCGATCTCGACCACTTCCAAGTTCAGCCCGCGGGCGGTCGTGCGCAGAATCGCGCGCGCTTCCGGGTGCACCGCGCGAGAGACGAGCAGACGGCTGCGCTTCGTCGCTCCGCTAGCCAGGGCGCCGGCTTCGGCCAGCGCTGTTGCGCCATCGTACATCGAGGCGTTCGCTACGGCCATGCCGGTGAGCTCACAGATGTACGACTGAAACTCGAAAATCGCCTGCAGCTCGCCTTGGCTGATTTCCGGTTGGTAGGGCGTATACGCTGTGTAGAACTCTGAGCGCGAGATGACATGATTGATCACCACCGGAAGGTGATGATCGTAGATGCCAGCGCCGAGGAAGCTGGCATACCGGTCAAAGTCGGCGTTGCGACCCGCCAGACCGCGCATATAGCGTAGAAGTCCTTGCTCATCCAGCGCCTTCGATACGTTCAGTTCGCCTTGAAAGCGAACCTTCTGGGGTATATCTTGAAACATCTCCTCCATGGATGAGATGCCGATGGTCTCCAGCATTTCTTTCTGATCCTGCTCCGTAATAGGCAAATAGCGGTGCTTCATGATGGCGGCTTGCTCCTCTCTTGAGACGAATGGCTTACGGTTTTCTTTTATAAAAAGGGGTGGAAACGACTTTTGCTTTGACCTGAGCCCCTCTAATTTCCACATTCAACTCCGTACCTAGCGTACTGTAAGCGGAATCGATTAAAGCCAAGCCCACATTCGTTTTGAAAGTTGGAGATTGCGTCCCTGTTGTGACTTCACCGATCTGTTTCCCATCCATATTGAAAACAGCATAATGCGGACGGGGAATGCCGCGTTCGACCATTTCAATGCCTACGAGCTTGCGAGGTATACCGTTTGCCTTTTGACCAGCGATCACGTCGCGGCCTATGAAATCTCCCTTATCCAGCTTCACAAAAAACGAAAGTCCAGCCTCTAGTGGTGTAATATCCTTGGAAAGCTCTTGCCCATAAAGGGGGAGACGAGCTTCGAAACGGAGCGTATCGCGAGCGCCTAAGCCAACTGGTACAAGACTGAGATTTTGATCAGCACTCAGCAGCAGATTCCAGAGCTTTATCGCATCGTCTTTGTCAACATACAGCTCAAATCCATCTTCCCCCGTGTAGCCTGTGCGCGAAACGAGTGCCTGAATTCCCGATACTTCCACATCTTGAAGGAAGCGGAACGATTTTAAGGATTGAATCGGTGCATCTGTAACTTTAGCAAGGATTTGTTCCGCATGGGGACCTTGGAGGGCTAGCATGGCCGTTTCGTCAGAGACATTGGTCAATTCCACACGGCCCGTGAGGTTCATCTGCATCCATTCCACATCTTTATCGATATTGGATGCATTGATGACCAGCATGTAGTTGTTATCACCAAGTTTGTAAACGAGCAGATCGTCTACAACGCCACCAGTTGGATAACACATTAGGCTATATTGGCATTGACCTGCTTCCAGCTTGGACACATCATTTGTTGTTATTTTTTGCAGAAAAGGGAGGGCGTCCTCTCCACTTACTCGGACTTCCCCCATGTGGGACACGTCAAAAAGCCCAGCCTGCTGTCTGACGGCGTCGTGCTCTTTTTGAATACCTGCGAACTGCACAGGCAGCTCCCAGCCTCCAAAATCAATGACTCGCGCTCCATGCTCCGCATAAATCGGGAAGAGCGGTGTTCGTTTTAGCATGCTCGTAACCTCACCTTCGATTGTTGACATTACTATTTTGCCCGAAATATAAGCCAGAAAATGCAAAAAAGAGCAAAAAGTATGCAACACAAACATACCTTTTGCCCTGTCCTTTTTACCTGAGAGTTACCTTGCGCGAACTTCATGTCCGTCAAGTTTCCCCTTGGGTGTCCGTTTTGCCGCTGTTTGCGGAAATCCGAAGCTCTCCAGAGATGCGTCCGATACAGGTCCTTTTGCCTGAGAGATTCACCACACTAGGGCTTACTCCTTCGGCGCCGCGAGCTTTCCTTGCGGTCTCTCCCTATACCATCATTCGCCAATATTTAATTAGTTTATAGTATTATTATGTGCCCAAATTGGTGTGAATTGTCAACTGCAACTTTTGAAAAGTGAGACTAGCCGCCTTAGTCCGGCTGTGTTGGCAAAATTTACTGCGACCACCTTGACTTTGATGTTCCCATTAGATTAAGCTAAAAGCAAAATTTGCTGGTAAGCGAGGCGTTAAACGATGAGTGAAGTACAAGCCAATTTGTTATACACCAAAGAGCACGAGTGGGTAGAGAAGCTGTCGGATACAGTGGTTCGCGTAGGCATTACTGATTTTGCCCAAGATCAATTGGGGGATATTGTGTTTGTGGAGCTTCCTAAAGTCGGAACATCCGTTACCGCGAATGAAAGCATTGGCAGTGTGGAATCGGTTAAAACGGTTTCGGATATTTTCTCACCTGTTTCGGGCAAAGTAACTGCAGTAAATAGTTCACTGGAAGGTTCACCTGAGTTGGTAAACAGTGCGCCATTCAGTGAGGGTTGGATGGTTGAAGTCGAAGTTACAGGTGCTGAAGCTTTGGAAGGCTTACTTACGCCAGCTGAATATGCATCTTACATTGGTAATGACTAGTAGTTTTTAGGATGGAGGTTTTCTCATGTTATTTGGGCAAAAGCCACAGGAGCCGAATGACCGTGTTCCCCCTGGCCAAACGCTGACACAAGGCTGGCCTGTGCTTCATTACGGGTCTGTGCCTTATTATAATGATATGAGCAAATGGAATCTGCGTGTCTTTGGCTTGGTTGAGGAGGAGTTTCAGATCTCATACAAAGACTTCATGGCTCTTCCACGCAAAGAGTTCGCAAACGATATTCACTGCGTAACCACATGGTCCAAGCTAGACAATGTGTGGGAAGGCATTGCTGTTTCTGAGCTTATGAGCAAAGTGAAGCTGAAGCCTGAGGCCACACATGTCATGCTGCACGCGGAGCATGGCTGGACGACAAATCTTCCGCTCGAGGACTTCCTCCGTGAGACGTCTTTTCTGGGCATCAGGCACAATGGCGAACTGCTTACACCTGACCACGGGGCTCCTGTTCGCATGGTTGTGCCGCATCTTTACTTCTGGAAGAGTGCGAAATGGCTGCGCGGCATCGAGTTTATGCCGAAGGATAAGCCGGGCTTTTGGGAGCGGAATGGGTATCATATGTATGGTAACCCGTGGGCCGAAGAGCGATATGATTTTGATTAAAGAAATAAAGAAATCGAATAGATCGAAAATAATTTGCGGGTATGTTTGGGATATGTTAGAGTAAAAATAACAAAGAGACGGATTCGCGGTCCGTCTCCTGCACAACACTTGGGTATAGACACTCCGAGTGAGATACCGGAATGAATAACCCCTACCCTACGGTTCACGCTAACCTGAGTGGGGTTATTTTCTTTTCATATACGTCAACAGCGCGAGAATAAACATCCCGAACAGAATCAACTCATGAAATGAAAAATTACACCATTTGAAGTCTATCATCGATAGGCTCTTTTTCATTTTATTGACCTCTTTGAGATGCGTTGGCTGCGTTGGCGATCCCTTTAGAGAGCAAAGGTATGATTTCGATTAGAGATAGCTGTTAACTGCATGAGAAAGAAGTCTTGTATGATCTATTTAATAAGATGAAATCCACAAATAAATTATTACCCAGCACTTATATCTGTCTCCCGTAATAGGATGTATGAAATCACATCATTAGGAGGCATGCAACAGATGCAGAAGAAAAAGCTAACAATAAAGAGAAAAACAAACTTAGTAGTACAGAGGCACGTTCATGAATTTGAAGGTAGTACAAAACTAGCTGAAGAAGGTTCTGATCGACATAACCATCGATTTGCAGGTGTTACAGGGCAAGCGATTCGAGTAGGAACAAGTCATGTCCATGAAATTGATCTCACGAAAACTGATTTCTTAAATCATTTTCATAATCTGAAAAGGATTAGAACTGGACCGGCTATTTCAGTCGGAAATGGCAAACACGTACATTTTGTTACTGGCCAAACCACCTTAAATGATGGTCATGTACACCAATTTAATTTTGCTACATTGATTCAAGCACCTCTTGTTTAATGAACAATTGTAAGTATCTAACTGGTTAGAGGCAGGTTGCTATTGCAACTTGCCTCTTTGTATACAAAACCATTGTGGGCATGGCTGTTCTGTTTTGTGACTACTGTGTTTTTGATCATCTTTTTTAAAATTCCGATTTCTACTATGAAGTAAAACGTAGCTAGCCTCTCCTGAAATGAAAGTTTGCAAATTATATTCTGATAAGTTACTATTAGATTAGTAATTGATCAATAACTAATGTATGTAACTTTAAAGGTGGAATGAATGATGGCAAAGAATTCTTCAACTTCAGTGAATCGACGAGCAGATATTGTATCCGCTGCCATCGAAGTTTTTGCTGAAATTGGTTATTACCGTGCTACGACAGCAAAAGTTGCGGAACGCGCACAAATTTCTCAGCCTTATGTTTTCCGGTTTTTTTCAACAAAAGAAGCACTGCTGCAAGAAGCGCTCGAGGTGTCATGGACACGAATTCTTGAGGCTTTCCGCGCGGTTATTGAGACCGTTGCTCCTGATCAGCTTGAGAAAGAACTGGTCGATGCTTATATTCATATTATGAAATCTTACCAAAATGAAACACTGCTGCAAATGCAAGCTCAAACGATTAAAGAGGACATGATCGCAGAGGTCATGCAAAAGGGATATCGGGATGTTCAGCAAGTGGTGCTAGAAGCTTTTAAGCGGGCAGGTTTCGAAAAACCTCATGAGAGAACCATGATTTTTCTTGCTAAAGGGATGTTGTGCAATATTTCAATGGCGCTGTCTTTACCAGAATTAATGCATGTGGATGAATAAGCGATTAAAATTGCTGATATGTACGGATTGTCCGAGGTTTTTTGAGTAAAGCGAAGTGAGTTGGCAGCTTGAGGTGACAATTAGGCAGAAGTGCACATACACTGTCTTAGGGTTGAGAGGGGTGTCTGATGAATGCCTTCAATTGTTAATGGTGCTATCAAGATCAATAGTGTCACCTCTGGTTCAAATGTCCAGATCGGAGATACCTTCATTATTAACCTATCAAGCAATTCGAAAATCTTCGCAGGAGCTAACTCCTTTTCCCCAGGCGATAGTTTTGGAAGTGTCCAAAGTGTTCTAAACGGCAGCACCAATACCATAGATCCGGATATTGTCGATACGCCGAACACGAATATTTAAATGAGATGAGAAGTATATCATTTTTGTATTTGGCTGGGATTGGTTTCGAGTGGTTCAGGAACAACGCGAACGCGAACAAGTGTGAACCGAAGATCCAACGCTTTGACTGTATGAGAAAAAAAAACCCCTACATGGGGTTTTTATTATTTATACCCTGACATAATGCTGTCAGGGTATTTGCGGTATGATTAAGGTAACACTTGAAATGACGCATGAACAGTGAAAAAGGAGACGATATCTATGACTCATCCTGCACTAGAAATGTACAATTACCACGTCTGGGCGAACCAAACCATGTTGAATCGATTAAAAGAACTTCCAGAGGACGTTTACAATAAGGAGATTAAAAGCGTTTTTTCTACGATATCGAAGGCGATCGCTCATATTTACTTGGTAGATGCGTGCTGGTTAGACATTATCTCCGGTAAAAGCATGAGGGAAGCCATGGCCGATTCAGCCCAATTGACTGCTGACGTAGAGTCCAAGGGGATCGAGGAGATGGAGAAGCTGTACGTCCAGATATCAGAGCGGTTTAAAACTTTTTTGAACCAACAGGAAGATATGGAAAAAAGGATTATGCTTGATAATCCTTATACGCGACAGCGTGATACCAGCTTATCTGAAATGGTTCTGCAGGTCGTTAATCACGCAACTTATCACCGCGGTAATATTACGGCTATGCTGCGTCAAATGGGGCATGCATCTGTGATGACCGAGTATGCGCTTTATTGGTACTCCTAAACATAAAACGGCTCTGTCGCAATGGATGCGAACAGGGCCGTTTGTGGCTTATACCTTAATTCATGGATGCGCCTTCAGTGAATATTTGGAAGGTAACACCGAACTTGTCTTTTACCTGTCCATATGCGGGGCTAAAATGAGTCTCTTGGAGCTCCATAATGACTTGGCCGCCTTCCTTCAAGGCATTATAGAACTGTTGTGACTTTTCCTTATCATCCGATGTAATACAGACAGTCACGTTATCGCCCTTTTGAACAGTCTGACCTGGAAATGTATCGGAAAACATCAAACTAGACTCGCCAACTTGCAACATGGCATGTCCAATACGCCCCTTAGCATCCTCTGGTAAAGGAAAATCTGGGTTAGCCGGCATCTCGCCGAAAGATTGCGTGAAAAGAACTTGGGCATCCAATGCCTTTTCATAGAATTGAATAGCTTCCCCTGCATTGCCGTCCATCACTAAATAAGCTGTTAATTTTACTGTCATTATAAATGCCTCCTTGGTTTTACACTAAAATTGTTTACCTCTTATTATTACCATAAACTCATCAAAAAATAAAGAACATTTGTTCGTATTTATGAAATCTTAATCATTTCTTCCACATATTGAAAAAGTTGCCCTCCTTCATTATTTTCCCTCATGTCGAAAATAAGCGTCCTATACTATAATAAAATAGATGAAGTCCGTATTCTCACAACACGAAAGGTGATGGAGACACCAATGAACAAGTCTCGCATGTGGTCGCCCATTCAAAAAATATTCCATTCGTTCTCCTTAAAGCAAAGAATATGGCTTACCTTTGTTGTTCTAATCACCTTAGGACTTATGGCAACGGGCAGTATTGCATATTTGATAGCTTCCAAGGAAATTCAGCGTAATGCTCTGCAGTCTAGTCAAGATACCGTTAATCAATCGGCGCAAATCGTGAATGAACGGTTGAAGAACATTGGTATTGCCGTAAGAGCATTGATGTTCAGTGATGCCTTTAAGCAACTAATGAAGGATGTACAAGCTAATGATAGATCTAGCTACTACAAGTCATTGACCTCATTGCAGTATGTCTTTTCCCAGGTAAAATTCAACGATTCGATGATTGATAGCATTCTGATCGCCACACCGTTCGGGGATTTTTATCCGACCTCCAGTGTGCGGAACACGGCGAATTCATTTTATAAATCGGACATGTATGAGCATTTCAAGCAATTGAATCGTGGTTTCTGGAGTAAAGGGCATGTCGATCCATTTTTTACAGGCAAGCAAAGGGTGATATCACTCGTTACAGAAGGCGTAGGCGAAGACTCTTTTATGGTTTATGAACCGACCAATGTATATGTCGTAGTCAATGTGAAAGAAGATGACTTGCGTGATCTCTTTATGGAGAATTTGACCAAAACCAACAAACAATATTATTTCATTGATGCCAAAGGTGAAGATGTGAATTACTCAGATAGGACGAGTAAAGACCATTTCATTCAAAAGCCCGCATTTTTTGAGCAATTGAGTGATCAAATGAAAGGTTCTTTTTTCTACACGAATGATAAAAAGGACTATTTAGTTAATTATTCGCGTTTGGATGTGAAGGACGATTGGATGATTGTCAGTGTTCAGGCGAAGGATGAGTTGTTGGCCAAATTAAATGGGATAAAGAGAGCAACGACTTATGTGATTATCGGGTTTATTATTTTATCGCTATTTATAACGAATAATTTAACCTATCTGCTTTTAAAACCGTTGTACAGACTGCAAAGGCTGATGAAGCGAGTGGAAGAGAATGATCTTTCTGTTCGTTTTGAAAGCGTTTATAAGGATGAAGTATCCCAGGTAGGATTCCGTTTTAACCGGATGCTGGACGAAATTAAGCAGCTGATTGAAGATGTGAAGAACCGTGAGCGTGATAAGCGGAAGGCTGAAATTAAGGCGCTATCGGCTCAGATGGACCCGCATTTTTTCTATAATACGCTGAATACCATTTACTGCAAATCGGTTTTGGGAGAAAACGACGACGTGAACGAAATGATCCTGGCGCTGTCGCAAATGTTCCAATTAAGCCTTAACGGCGGGCGCGATCTAATAACACTGGGTGATGAATTGGAGCATGTTCGTCAATATTTGGCCATTCAGCAAAGGTCTTATGAGAATTTGTTCGTGTGCCAATTCGAGGTGGAGCCGGAGCTGCTCACATGCTTGGTACCTAAGATTATGATTCAACCACTTGTTGAAAACTGTATTTTACACGGATTTAAAGATATGACCTCAGGGGGGGAGATTCAGATTAGAGTTCGTACCGAAGGGGACTGGCTGTATATAACGGTGGAAGATAACGGGCATGGTCTAGTGCCTGAGAAGCTCCTTCAGGGAATTGTTCACCCGACAACATCCAAGCATGGCTACGCGCTGCGCAATATTTATACCCGTTTACAGCTGTATTTTGGCGATCAGCAGCGAATGGAGATCACCAATAACGACTTAGGGGCAGCACGAATCGAACTATGGATCCCAAGCTATGAAGGAGAGGAGGATTTCCATGAACATGAACCGACTGGTTAAATTATGTGTCGTTGATGATATCCGAAGCGTTGTGGACATGATTACGAAGAAGATCCCTTGGCAGGATCACGGCATCGAAATCGTGGGAAGCGCAACCAGTGGAGAGGAAGGGTTGTCGGTCATTCGTGAAAGCTTGCCAGATATTATTCTAACCGATATTCGGATGCCTAAGATGGACGGATTAGAGATGACACGCAGTATATTAGAGGTACTGCCGAACAGTAAGGTCATTATATTAAGTGCTTATACCGATTTTGAATATGCTCAAAAAGCCATTCAATATGGCGCGCTTGATTATGTGAAAAAACCTTTCTCCGTTGATCAAATCGTGAAAGCCGTTGTGAAAGCCAAAGAAGTATGGGAGCAGGAAAATCTTAGCCGTACGCACGTGCTTGGGCTTCAGCAGAAGATCAAAGAAAGTATGCCAGCTCTGCGGCAGGAATACTTATCTCTGCTCGTTCATCATCAAACCAGTGAAGCGGAGTTGGCTAGATTGTCGGACTTCCTGGACCTTAATGAACTGACTCCTCCCTTTGCGGTGATGACGATTCAGATTGATCAGTTCACGGACAAATATGGCGAGGTTCCTGTTAAGGAGCTTGAGCTTGCACGGTTCTCTCTGCAAAATATCGTGGAGGAAACGATTTCCTTCTATACGACAGCTGTCGTGTTCAGGGAAGCGTTTAATCGATATATTTGCATTTTGAATATGGCGTCTGACGATCCTTTGGTTGAAATTGCGGATCACTGCTGCGCAAATATCGCGAGACATACTAAGTTCACAATTTCAATTGGTATCGGTCAAATAGTGAGCGTGGTACAGGAGCTTCCGAAGAGTTATCAGCAGTCGTTAAGCGCGTTGTCTTATCACTTCTATACAGGCGGCAATGGTGCGTTCAGTTACAACGCTGACTCGCCAGAGCTCCCTGTGGAGTGGATTTATACCGAGGACAGCGAGAATGAGTTTCTGTTCGCTTTCCGTTCAGGCAATTTGGATAAATGTGTGGAATGGGCGATGGGCATATTCAACGAGATGGGCAAAGCGTCTGTCTTACCTGAGCCGGGTGTTGTCGAACGTTTGCTGCAAGGACTCGTGTTACGGATGCTGCGGGTCCTGATGGAAAAATTCCCTAGGGCGAACATGACCGATTTCGAGTCGAAAGTCCATGAAATTAGAGGCGAGAGCGGGGCGGATCTGCGAGAGTATCGAGAATGGTTCGTTCAATTGTGCGATATCGGCTGTCGTATGATTAATCAGGAGCGAGCAAGCGAGTCGCAGAAAATCATTTATCGCTCTGTGGAGTACATCAAATCGAATCTTCATTTGGATTTAACCTTGGAGCATTGCGCAAAGCAGGCAAACCTAAGCTGGGGTTATTATTCGAATTTGTTCAAAAAGGTAACTGGAACTGCCTTCCAGCAATTTGTTACTATAGCGAAGATAGAACGGGCGAAATCCATGCTCATTGAAGACTACCAAGTGCAGGAAATCGCGCAGCAGCTTGGCTATGAGCATAGGCGGTATTTCAGTGAAGTATTCAAGAAACAAACGGGCCTGACGCCGACTGAATTTAAAGATATGTCTCTGGGCAAGTCCTCGAAGTCATGAGGGTTTGCTCTTTTTTAATTAAATAGACGTTTAACGGACCTGGATGCCGTTAAATGCCTATTTAGAGCGATGATTCCGATCTTACGGACTTCAGCGCCGTTATTCGTTTCCAATCGATCTAAAGTTGATTTCGCACCAATTTCCTTACTCAACAGCTGTATGTTGATTGGTCAATCGTAGTTTTTTTAGTAGATAAGAGAGTACAAGTTTTATTACACTTCGCGTCATCAGTCTTGACAAACGCGCTCGTCCCTGAAGGACGACGGAGTCGTTTATCCCTGACTGGATGGGGTAAAATGTAGAAATATCTGCCCTTGTTCATGAGTTGACCTCATTATCAGAATGAACGAATTCTTTTAGTATAAAAGTGTAAACAAAATCAATTCCAGAACGATACAAGTGTTCGCAAACAAAAGGGAGGCTTACAAATGATAAAAAGAATTGGGACGGTCACTTTAAGCGTTTTACTGGCTGGCAGCCTGGCAGCTTGCAGCAACGGAAGCAACAATGCGGCAACCAGCCCGGCAGCATCCGCCAAGCCATCTGAACAAACTGCTAGCGCAGCGCCTGTGAAGAAAGATAAGACGAAGCTTACTTATTGGACGGGTGACCGTCATGATATGGATTACATTAAAGGCGTTGTACAGAAGTTTAACGAAACGAACGGTGAGAACATTGAAGTCGAAATGGTTGTGAAGACGGAAGATTTCAACCAAGCGATTGATTTGGCTTTCGCTTCCGGACAGGCACCTGATATTATCCGCGTGAAGGAAAATACGATCCAACCTTTTGCCCAAAAAGGATATTTGAAGCCAATTGATTCTTACCTAACTGATGCTATCAAGAAGAAATTCCCGATCATTGATGATTTCAACCGGATTGATGGGAAAATGTACAGCCTTCCGAACTATGGTTCAACACTGAGACTTGTTTACAATAAAGAGCTTTTCGCCAAAGCGGGCATTGCTGCTCCTCCGAAAACATTGAAAGAAATGGTCGAGGATGCGAAGAAAATTACAGCTGTAGGTAAAGCTTCTGGCTCTTATGGTTTTGCTCAAAACTTTAAAAGCCCTGAAAGCGCTCTAGGACGTTCGGCAAGGGTTATCGCTGAAGCGAGCGGTTACGGCGGACTTGGCTTTGATTTCAAAACTGCGAAGTTTGATTTCACAGGATTCAAAGACATCATTCAAGCGTTCAAACAAATGGTAGATGACGGCAGTACGCTGCCAGGTATGGAATCACTGGATATTGACCCGCTGCGCGCGCAATTCGCAGAAGGTAAAATCGGGATGTACATCTCATTCTCATCGGAACCAGGCGTGTATGCGAATCAGTTCCCGGCCAAAATCGAATGGGCAGCTGCACCGGTAC
This sequence comes from Paenibacillus sp. Soil724D2, assembly GCF_001427935.1. Classification (NCBI taxonomy): domain Bacteria; kingdom Bacillati; phylum Bacillota; class Bacilli; order Caryophanales; family Paenibacillaceae; genus Paenibacillus; species Paenibacillus sp. Soil724D2. The sequence goes on along the minus strand of NZ_LMRY01000034.1, from coordinate 274,119 downwards.
CAACGATCGATGGCACGATTAAAGGCGCTACCTCCTTCTTAGGCGGGCAATGGTTAGCCATAAGCAATACAACCAAAAATGCAGACCAAGCATGGAAATTCATGCAGTTCATGTATGCGGACGAAGTTTTGAAAACGTATCATGAAAAAGGCTTCGGTCTCTCCATGGTGCCATCTGTTTCTTCCGTGGCGAAGAAACCGGAAATCAAAGGTATTGACGGCTTCCTACCAGTTGGAAACGACGGCACTTGGCCGCTGCAGCCTACTGTAACTGTTGAAGGCATGAAAAAAGATGATGCATTCTTCAAATACATGATCAGTGGCGGGAATTTGGATCAAATTATTCAAGATCTGAATAAGCGTTACAATGACGCTCTCGATAAAGCGGTAGCTAAAGGTACAGTGAAGGTGCAGCCGAATCTAGGCTTCGATCCGATGAAGCTGATGATGAAATAATAGCTATGAATACGGCGAGAGTGGAGTGAATAGCTCCACTCTCGCTCTCTAAGTATAGATATTACAGGAGGGAACGGGATGAACAGGACACGCCAGATCGGGTTTTCATATTTGTTTTTATTTCCAAGCTTTCTACTGACCATGGTGCTGGGCGTCTATCCGATTGGTTGGGCTATCCGATATATGTTTTATGACTACAAGGGTTTCGGGGAACCGTCATTTATAGGGTTTGATAATTTCAGGAGGCTCTGGCAGGACACGGAGTATTGGCACTCTGTCTTGAATACATTCATTTATGCAGGAGGTAAGTTAATTATTACCTTGCCATTATGCTTGGTGCTAGCCGTTATTCTGAATCAAAAGCTGCGCGGCCGCAATTGGCTAAGAGCCATCTATTTCATGCCGACGATTATTAGTTCTGCTGTCATGGCTGTCGTATTTTTCATTATTTTCAACTCCTATAACGGCATTCTCAATCAATATTTGCTGAAGTTCCACATCATCTCCGAAAGAATCGATTGGCTCGGTCCCAAACACGCCCTGTTTACGACGATCCTCATCGCTGTATGGGGTGCGGTAGGCAATTACATGCTGCTGTTCCTTGCCGGTCTTCAAAATATCCCGAACGATGTATATGAAAGCTCGTCGCTGGACGGCGCCAATAAATGGCAGCAATTCTGGTACTTAACCATTCCAATGCTGGGGCCAGTGCTGCAAATCGTGATCATGCTGGCAATCATTAATTCGCTTAAAGGGTACGAGAGCATTATGGTGTTGACCGAAGGCGGTCCGGTAGGAAAGACGGAAGTGATGTATTTGTACGTGTATAAACTCTTCTTCCCGACACCGTCAGGGACACTTGTGGACCAGCAATTCGGCTACGGAAGTGCCGTTGGATTCGTTACAGCCGTCATTGTAGGCATCATCACACTAGCTTATCATGCGATGTCTAGACGTCTGAACAAACTTCAATGAGGGAAGGTGCTGGAAAAATGGAAGTTACTGAAACGTTATCGAATGTACGGATAAATAAACAAACCCAGCCATTTTCATTCGCGAAAATAGGCGGAAGAGTACTGCTCTGGATCTTCTTACTGGTTACAGCCTTACTGATTGTGTTTCCTATTGCTGTAACTTTTCTTGGCTCCTTCATGTCCAATATCGAGATTACGAAAGGCGGGAAGATTTTCCCATCCTCCTGGCAGCTCGTGAATTACAAAGAAGCCTGGGTGCAAGCTAATTTCGCTCGTTTTACATGGAACAGTCTATTTCTGAGCGGAGCAACAACCATCGGAACGCTGATCGTAGCATCGATGGCCGCTTATGTGGTTGACCGGATTAAATTTCCGGGTAAAGCCATTTTCGTCGCGATTCAGGCATCTACCATGTTCATATCGATAGGCGCTGTTGTCATCCGGCCACAATTTGAGCTTATGGTTAAGCTCCACCTGCACACGAATTTATGGGGAGTTGTCCTCATTCTGGTGAGTGGTCACGCGTATATTTTCTTTATTTTGCTGAGCTTTTTACAAGGTATTTCCCGGGAATTAGATGAGGCTGCGCGAATTGACGGCTGCTCGAACGGCGGGATATTTTGGCGAATTATTTTACCTTTGATGCGTCCGGGATTGGGTGTAGGGGCACTGTTTACTTTTTGCGGAGCTTGGAATGAATATTTACGCCCGTTAGTGTTTACGATGACCAATCCCAAACTCCAAACGTTAACTGTCGGATTATCTTATCTCCGCTATGGGGCATCGGCTGCGGTTCAAACGCATTATATGCTGGCAGGGGCTTGTTTATCGATCTTACCGCTGCTGGTCGTGTATATGATCGCGAATAAATCGTTTATGCAAATGACAGCTGGTTCACTGAAGGGCTAGGAGGGGCAGACACCTGCCTAATACAAATATCAATCTGGAGGTTGTTTCTATGGTCTTACCTGTACCTGGAATTTTAAAGTCGAGTCCTTTCATTCGTCGTCATCCTGCTAATCCGATTTTGGATGCGGATAGGGTTCCTTACCCTACTGCGCTTGTATTTAACGCGGGCGTTACCAAATTCAATGGTCAATATGTTATGGTATTCCGCAATGATTATGGTTCCAGAAGCGAACAAACACTTGAGCCGCATTCCACAACGGATCTTGGGATTGCGTACAGTCGTGATGGGATCCATTGGGAGGCTGGGCCGAAGCCTTGCTTCAAGATGAATGATGGAGAAATCATTCGGGCCTATGACCCTCGATTGACGGTTATGGATGGCCGATGCTACATGTGCTTTGCAGTGGATACGCAGCATGGTATTCGAGGCGGTATCGCGGTTACCGATGATTTTGAAAACTTCGAAGTGCTCAGTTTATCGACGCCGGATCTTCGTAATATGGTGCTGTTTCCCGAGAAAATCGACGGCAAATACGTTCGTTTGGAAAGGCCTTTTACCGTATACAGCCGTGGGGGGGCAGACCGATTTGACACATGGATTTCCGACTCTCCGGATTTGAAATATTGGGGTAATTCCGATCTTCTGCTGGCGGTTGAGCACGTTCCCTTCGCCAATGATAAAATCGGGCCTGCCGCTCCTCCTATAAAAACAGAAATAGGCTGGCTGACCACGTTTCATGCAGTGGATATCGATCCTGCAAGAGGAAAGAACGGCTGGGAACCTACTTGGAAAAAAAGGTATACAGCAGGTCTCATGCTGCTCGATCTCCACAATCCGAAAAAGGTAATCGGCATGTATCAAGAGCCCTTGCTTGCGCCGGAAGCCAACTATGAGATCGACGGCGGATTCCGCAACGATGTCATTTTCCCTGGAGGCATGATTTTGGAACCATCGGGTGAAGTGAAAATCTATTATGGCGCTGCTGATGCGGTGGTCTGTTTGGCTACAGCACATGTGGATGATTTAGTTCAGTTATGCTTGAAAGCATGAGGTGAAGGTAAGATGACGATTTGGGATCAACTTCATAATCCTCCTGTCCAATATCGCTCAGTGCCGTTATGGTCATGGAATGATAAATTGGAAACGGAGGAGTTAGAACGGCAGATTGAGGAGATGCATAAAGCCGGGATAGGTGGATTTTTTATGCATGCCAGAGGAGGACTCCTTACTCCGTATATGGGTGAAGAGTGGATGTCGGCTGTACGGACTTGTATCGAGAAAAGCAAAGAACTTGGTATGACCCCATGGTTATATGATGAAAACGGATGGCCCAGTGGCTTCGCAGATGGAAAAGTTCCAGTACTGGGGGTCGCTTACCAGCAAAAAAGACTGGCCTATGAGCAAGCCCCCTTTCAGAACCCGGCTGAGAGAACGATCGGTTTCTATGCCAAATCCGAGCAGGGCTATCGTTTATTGTCAGCAGCAGAAGAGAGCAGCGCAGATTTAAGGTTTTTCTATGAAATAAATCCATATTATATTGATACACTAAGTGTGGAAACCGTACGGGCGTTCATTGAATCGACCTACGAAGCCTATTGGGAACGCTTTGGCGAAGAGTTTGGAGACGATCTGAAAGGCGTGTTTACGGACGAACCGCAGTTCGCTCGCGGGCATTTGCCTTGGTCGTTTGATCTGGAGCAAGCATTTGAGTCTAGATATGGCTATGACTTGAAGGAAGCTCTACCCGCTTTGTTTATGAATGTGGAGGGCTCCAGTAAAGCAAGATATGATTATTGGGAATGCGTAACCGCGATGTTCAGTCAAAGCTATGCGAAACAGATTGGGGATTGGTGTGATAGCAAGGGATGGTCGGCAACAGGTCACGTTGTAGATGAACAAGTGCTCATGCAACAAGTGACTTCAGTCGGGGATCCAATGGCATTTTATGAGTTTTTGCAAATTCCGGGCTGTGATTGGTTAGGCCGATTTATTAGCGAGGAGCCAATTGTTCCGAAACAGGTAGGTTCAGCAGCCCATCAACTTGGGAAAAAGATGACCATTACGGAAAGCTTCGGTTGTTCAGGCTGGAATGTCAGCTTTGAGGATCTTAAGCGAATAGGCGAATGGCAATTTGTCCACGGGATTAATTTGATGTGTCAGCATTTGCAAGGATATAGCTTGAGAGGCCTACGAAAACGTGACTATCCGCCGTCCCTATTTTATCAGCAGCCTTGGTGGGAGGATTATAAAGGTTTTAATGATTACTTCGCGAGACTGACGATGTTACTTTCCAAAGGAACACGTCAACCCGAAGTATTGCTTCTGCACCCAATCCGCTCTGCTTGGGTTCATCAATGTGGTGAGGATTCGTCAGAAATCGAGCCTTACCATAAGGCTTTTACCCAGCTTTCCCGCCAAATGTGCCAAACATTCGTAGAGCACGATTATGGCAGTGAAAGCATTATTGAACGTCACGGTAGTGTCAGCAACGGGAGCTTTATTGTAGGCGAGGCATCCTACCGAGTTGTGATCATTCCGCCAAGTGTAACCTTGAACCGCGTTACGGTTGATTTGTTGAAGCAATTCGTCCTTCAAGGCGGCTGCCTTGTTGCATTTGCGCCATTTCCAACGCTTATTAATGGAGAACTGGATAAGGAGTTAGATCAGCTAATTGAGAGAGCGCTGAAACCCGAATGGAATTCTAGTTCGCTGCTAAACGCCTTGTCCAGCACCGTATCTCCATCCATCCGTATGTTGGATCATGACGGAAAAGACGTATCAGAGGATACCATGAATGTCCAGACGTTAGCTTTGGACGGCGCGATTATGTACTACATCGTAAATTCCGGTAAGGAACGCTATGAGTCCGTGCAGGTAGAGCTGTTCCGAAAAGGAAAAGTATCCTTAATTGACCTGGAGACAGGTGGGGTTATACCTATCGAACAGGAAGATACAGATTGCGGCGTACGCATTTCATTGACCTTTCATCCAGGACAGTCCTATGTTGTGAAGATCATACCTGAAGAAGCAGCGCAAAGTGAAGAGATGTTTGATACAAATAGAACGACTTCTTGGCAGACAGAATCGAAAATCGTTTTAGATCATACTTGGCAGATTTCTAGTCGTGAGGAAAACAGTTTGACGCTAGATACTTGTCGTTTACGTGTTGATTACGGTGCTTGGTCAGACCCTCAGCCCGTGGTTTTCGTTCAAGAACTGCTTTTAGCTTTTGGACGACCTGTTCATATCGAACTAGAATTCGAATTCCAGGTTGCGTTTGATGTTGATCCTTCGCGCGATGTATATGTGGTCCTAGAGAAGCCGGAAGATGTCAAAATCGAATTGAACGGGCGACCAATTGAATCAATAAGCTCTGGCTGGTGGCGAGATATTTCTTTCCAGAAAGTGGATATTAGTGGAAGGATCGTACCAGGAGTAAATCGAATTCGACTTCAATCTTATTTCTACAACTCTTCTCAGACTTACGCAGCAATTGAGCATGCGAAACTGTTTGAATCGGAAGGAAATAAGCTGACGTTCGAAACAGAAATCGAAAATATCTATATCATTGGGTCTTTCGGTGTAGAGTCAAGCTCGCCATACCTGAGCGGAGAGCGTCAAGCGGTTCATACGATGGGTCCGTTTGTCCTTACGGAACTACCTGTTTCCGTGCGTACGGGGGATCTCGTTAGTCAAGGATTTCCTTTCTATAGCGGTAAAATTCACATTGAGCAAAAGGTGTATATCGATAGAAACGATTGGACGGAGGCGAAATGGAGCTTTTCCACACCGCCAAATACCATTGTCAGTCGATTGTATATTAACGGTCAAGAGGTTCGAACGTTTCTCTGGGAGCCTTACGAGGCAGATATCACTTCCTTCCTGCGTAAAGGCGAAAATGTAATCGAGGTAGAAATGGCAAACAGCTGCCGAAATTTGCTAGGTCCGCATCATCACATAAAAGGCGAGCTCTATAAGGTAGGACCTGACAGCTTTACGGATAAGCCTGGGTGGACGGATAAAGACATAGACAAGAATACGTCAATTTACACGGATCGATATACGTTCGTTCGATTCGGTTTAGATGATTCGCCGTATATTGAATTGAAATAAAATAAGAATAGAGCGTAACAACTTATAAATGATGCTGAAAGTGATGCTAATCGGTATCGGATGGCTTTTGCAGAGGTGGAGCTCTACTGATAGAACGATGAAATGACCCGCTAAGGCTGTGGCCTAAAAGTGGGTCATTTTTTGTCGAATATATAAACTTTTTATCTGAAATAAGGTAGCATTCCCACTGGTTTTCAGCTAGACTGAAGGAAGTTATTTACGAATATCATGTTAAATTGGGGTGGCAGCATGGCTAAGAAAGGTTTATCTATAGGGAAAAAGGCAGCACCATTTCGACTAGATTCTACACAAGGTATTAAGGGTTTGGAAGATTTCAAGGGCAAGCCGTTAGTTATTATTTTCTTGCGTGGAACATGGTGCCATAATTGCCAGAAACAGATGCCAGAGTTAAATGAGTATTACGAACGATTTTTGGAAAAGGGCGTAAATCTCATTGCCATCGCTGGACAAAAGCTAGCCAACATCAAAGATTATGTTAACGCGAACGGCATCAAATTCCCCATTCTTTCGGACGAAACGAGAGAAGTCATAAAGTCTTATGAGGTGTTCACGCCAATTAAATGGGACTCATTCCGAATTGCGATTCCAAGCACGTATATTATTGATGAACATCAAACGATTCGTTATTCCTATATTGGTGAGAACCAAGCGGATCGACCATCTGCGAAGGAAATTTTAGAAGTGATTGATACCCTTTCTATTGTCTCTGACCAAGGCAACTCGATTCAAGAGGAGCTTCCGGTTTTCTTAGCGAATATGAAATCCACCCTACAGCACGTGAATACTTCTGCTGCCTATGTGACGAAGAGTATAGAGGACAATCTACATAATATTGAAGGACTTAAGAAAGCTTCTCTAGGTAATTATGAGCAATTAGAGGAGTTTGTGAGCGTTTATGAGAAAAAGTCTGAGGAATTAAACCGATACAGTCATCAGCTGAACATGACATCCGATGAATTCACGGATATTCAGCAGTTGAATCAACAATTAAGTCATAACATTCAAACGACACGCGGATTGATGGATGAATTAATTAGTATGACCCTTGTCGTTAATGAGATGAGTGAGGTCATCTCCAAAATTTCCAGACAGACCAAAATTCTAGCGCTAAATGCATCCATTGAAGCTGCCCGAGCAGGCGAGCATGGCAAAGGCTTCGCCGTTGTCGCCCAGGAAGTGAGCAAACTGGCCCATGGAACGGAGGAGTCCGCAGGTAACATTACAGCGCAGCTGCAAGCGATTGATGAGAAAATTAATGAAAGCTTTTCGTCTTTCTCTACGTTTGAAGAAACGATGGATACAGTTAGAGAACGAATTTCCGTCAACTCAGCCCATATCCTTACGATATCGGATGGCGTTAAAGTGATCGCCAATGACACGCTGCAGCTAGGTACCGAACTGAACCACATCAAGGATAGCCAGCACCAAGCGCAAATTGATTTGAGTAAAGTTGGGGAAGTTGAAACGACGATAAATAGTGAAGTAAGTGAAATCTTACAGGATATGCATTATCATGTAGATCAATTGAATGCTTTGGATGAGAGAACGAAAAAGTCGAAATAATGATCTCGAATAACCTAAAACACCTATTCATGTACGCATTTATTGCGTATGTGGAACGGTGTTTTTTCTTTTTTCGATAAAAACACCAATAATACCCCATTTGGGGTATGGTGCTTTAGTCGCATTTACAGGTATTTTTAGTATGAGAAAACGTGGAATATTGTCGTAATTTGATAATTTAGTATAGGGAAATGGCATCGATAAATAGGAGGTACTATGAAAAAAATAAGTTCAATCATACTGGCGCTCATCCTCTTGATTGGGGGACTTGTACCGTATGCGAGTGAAGTAAGTGCGGCGGCCACCTTATTGCCGGCCCCTATGCATCAGCCTGACGGGATATCTGTCATTGCAACACCGGGTTTGGATCCACTTACGAGGAAGTACTTTCTCAAATCAGGGGACACCATTTACTTGAATGTGCAATTCGAGAATGGTGGCGCTGCCTGTCACAAAGACAGCATTGTTATAACGGAAACGGTAGGCAGCCAAACAACACCGGCTATCTTTAGAATTCCTGAAACACCACCCCAATATATGGGCTATCCCTCTTTATTTAAGTACACGGTCGGAGCTTCTATGGCCTCCGGTCGACTCATCATGAAGCAAGGGCCAGAATTATGCTATACAAACAAATTGGAAAATGCTTGGCATTCTTTCTCGAATTACAAAACGAACTTTAGCGATGGAACCTCCATGGATAACGTGACGTATTTCAAAAGTTTGTTCAAGACCGAAGTTTATATTGATAATACCGCTCCTACGATAACATTTGGCCAATCATCCAATTCAGACTATAAGAATAGCCATGGCGTGACGGTAACATCGACTGATCTGCCCGTTGAAGGGAGTGTGTCACTCTATTACACATGGACGCAAAGCGCTGCGCCGCCAGCTGCTGCGGAAATTAATACCAGCATAGTGAGCGGAACGGCGGCTCCCGACCCTACAGGTAACGGGACCTACTATCTTCATGCACGAGCTGTAGACAAGGTCGGGCATGAAACGATTAGCTCGGCTGGACCGTTCAATTATGATCATGAACCGCCAACGATAGCATTCGGGCAGTACGCGATTGGCATTATTAAGAAAAGCCATGGCGTTACTATAACAGGAAATGACACGCCAGTGAATGAGAATGTCAACCTTTATTATACGTGGACTCAGAAAGTGCTGCCGCCACGAGACGAGGAGATTTCAACGGGCATTCTGAGTGGAGCGGCCGCATTAGATCCTCCAGGCACAGGCATCTATTTTTTACACGCCAAAGCTGTGGACGCTGCCGGCAATACGACCATCAGGTCGTCTGGCTCGATTATGTTTGACAATGAACCGCCCAAAATTACGCTCGGACCTATATCAAGTACCGCCCAAAAAAGTCAAAACGTGACGTACTCGGTTCTCGACGCCTTCTCGGGCTTGAAACAATGGAGCTACGAATGGTTCAAGGAAGGGGTTTCCTACTCGACAGGTACCGCAAGCAGCGCTGTAGGAATGTTAAGCGTACCGAATAGCTTGGAAGGCAATTATAAGCTGAAAATCACGGCAACGGACAATGCGACGAATGTGAGGACGCTGGAAAGTCTGGATTATGTCATTGATAAAACAGCACCGGCGATAACCTTCTCTGAGCAGGGGAATAGCACGCCAGCCAATGCGCGACAAGTGACTGTATCCTTGGCGGAAGTTAGAGGAACGCTCGGCCAGGCAAGCTATTTGTGGTCTAGCAGTGTAACAGTCCCAAGTCCTAGCGCTCCGGGATGGAAGCTATTTTATGATGGAACAGGCTCCAAAACGTCTCACAGCGCAACACTATCTTCCCCAGCGAATGCGAATAACACGCAATATTTACATATCAAGACTGCAGATAGCGCAGGAAACATCGGTTATGCAAGTACAACACAGGGCTTTGTGCTGGATAATACGAAACCAACAGTTGCCTTTAGCAATCCAAGCACGAGCACGTACAGTAAATCGGTTACGACAAGTCTTAGCTTGTCAGATAATATCACGGCAGCGCTTGGGAATTATGTTATTAAGTATGCCGTCTCGAATCAAGCGATAACCGACGGAAACGATGCGACATGGAGCAGCTCGACGAACGGAACCTTTAAAATTGAAAATAAATCGGGTACGTACTACATTCATGCCAAGGTTTATGATCAAGCCGGCAACTGGCAGCTGGCGCGGGGCGGTCCATATTTGCTGGATGACCTCGCACCCACCGGTACGATACATATCCCTGTAGAACAAACGAACAACAAGTCTGTAGCGGTAGAGCTCACAGCGACAGATTTGCATGGACCCATTGATATGCAGCTGTCGACGAACGGAGGCACAACTTGGGGGAGCTGGGAAGCATTTACCGCTTCCAAGCTCGTTACCATACCGGAAACGGAAGGTGTAAGGACGATCTCTGTCCGATACCGTGATGCGGCTGGCAACATCAGTACGACCTATTCGGATACGGTTATCTATGATGTAACGAAACCGACTGCGGTGAAAATAACCTACAACACAACACAAATCACGAATCAGTCCGTTACGGCGACATTGACAGCAACGGATACGAATACAGCCTCAGGTGATATCGATGTAGTCAATCTCAGCGGATTCAGCTATATGTTCCAAGCAAACGGAACGTACACGTTCGTATTTCGCGATAAAGCAGGCAATGAGAATACGGCAGTCGCAACCGTGACCTGGATCGATAAGACGAAGCCACAGATTCAGTTCAGTGTAGAGGGAGTTTCCGACAAAAAGAAAGCGGCAAGCTCAGTTATTTCAGCAACGGATAATATGACTGCGGCTAACGAGCTTACTTATGCCTATGCCTGGTCGATGAATGCAGGTACGGCTCCGACTGCCTGGACCGCGCTAGGTGCAGATCATAAGGCCGAATTGAGCGGGGCGAATGGCCTCTGGTATTTGTGGGCAAAGGTAACGGATAAAGCAGGGAATGAGGCTGTCCGCCGCACAAACTCGCTGTTCCAGCTCGACAATACGAACCCGGTAGGCGTGGTTTCCTATAGTCCTGCAGGGCGCACCGCTAGCGATGTGAAAGCAACCTTAGCTGCTAACGAATCGGTAAGGGTGACGAAACCTAGCAGTGGGAGCAAGGAGTACCTATTTACGGATAACGGTTCTTTTGAGTTTGAATTTGTAGATGACGCAGGTAATGTCGGTAAGGCTGTGGCGACGGTGAATGGAATTGATCGAAGTTTGCCTTATGCAGCGGTGACCTTATCTCCTAGCGATTGGACGAACGGCCCCGTTCGTGTGACGGTAGATGCGTCTGGCAATCCTGCGCTGTCAGTAAGCCATATCGTTGTACCTGAAGATGCAGTTCTGGTCTCACAGACGGTTCAGCAGGCGGTCTATGATTTTAAAACGAATGGGACACTTCAATATTCGCTGCTGGATGGGGGCACTTCACTGACTAGCGAGGGAGAGGTCGTGGTCCAAAATATCGATCTGGTGCCTCCTACAGCAGATTTGATGTACAGCACGCAGAGTAAAACGAATGAAGATGTGACCGTGACTTTAATTACCTATGATGACAATCATGGCGTAGTTACGATAGCTGGAAGCGATACGTATACCTTTACGGAAAACGGCTCGCATACGTTTATTTTTCAAGACGAGGCTGGGAATATCTCTCAAAAGACGGCAACGGTCAATTTTATTGATAAACAATCACCAGTGCCAGTGCTTACGTATAGCGAGAATACATGGACGAAGCAAGATGTTACGGTATCCCTTTCCTTCACGGGTGAAGATGATCCTGTAACGGTAATCAACAATGAAGGAAGTACGCAGTATACATTCAAAGAAAACGGAAGTTTTGTGTTTTATTATCGAGACGCAGCCGGAAATGAAGGTCAAGTAACAGCGGAGGTAACCGTAATCGACCGAGCTCCCCCAACGGCGATCGTGAATTACAGCGAAGTGGGATGGACGAATCATGATGTGGTCGCTATGTTAGTGGCTCAGGATAATTCCGGAGTACTGCCAACCGTTGTCAATAACGAAGGACTGACGACATATACGTTTACGCAGAATGGTGCATTTAAGTTTGTTTACCAAGATGCAGCGGGCAATCAGCGTGAGATTAATGCGAATGTGGATCGGATTGATAAGACGCCACCTGTGGCTAGTGTTCAATATTCAACGTCCATGACGACGAAGACCAATACAGACGTTCGCGCAAGCGTTGAAGCCAATGAACCGATCACTATCATCGGCAATAATGGCAGTACTTCTCGTGATTTCACAGCAAATGGGAACTATGTATTCCGTGTAGCAGACCGTGCGGGCAATGAAGCGACAGTAACGGCGAATGTATACAATATCGATCGTACGCGCCCCGTTTTGAACGTTACATACAGCAAGACAGCACCAACGAAGGATGATGTTATTGTAACAGTAGAAGCAAATGAGCCCATCCAAGTGCTGAATAATAACAGATCCAACCAGATTGTTTTCAAAGAGAATGGAACTTTTACTTTCCTCGTTCAAGATTTAGCCGGTAACACCGCTGAAGCCATAGCGACGGTAAGTAATATCACAAGAGCAACGGCGAAGGTTACATATGCTTACAGCGAAACAATGCCTACAAAAAACAACGTCACGGTCACATTAACAGCTGACAGGGCACTGACATATGTAGGAATTACAGGAAATGTCGTAACCTTCACGGAAAATGGAACACGTTGGGTAGAAGCGGCAGATGCTTTGAATAACAAATATGGTCTGCGAATCGATGTGAACAATATCGATCGAGAAGCGCCGAAGATTCGATTCTTAAGCGGAGAGCAGCTGCTAATCGATGTTGGAACAACGGCTATTAACCCAGCTTCCGATGTTGAAGTATCTGACAATCTTGATGGCAACTTGAAGGAAAAGCTCAGTGTGTCCCACAATATTCAAGCCGGGGTACCCGGGGAATACGAGATTACTTACAAAGCGACGGATCGCGCCGGTAATCAAATGGTTGTTGTGCGCAAAGCGATTGTTATCGCGCCAACGACCTTCACGCTGTATGTCAATTCGAAGCAGCTTCAGGATACGGAAGCAGTGGTCTATGGCGATGCGATTCAATTGAAGCTGTTCGGACAACAAGGGTCAAGTCAAGTGAAATGGGCCCGAGGATATAAAAATAAAGGCGATTTTAAGACCTTTGGGCAAGCTCTAGCAAATGGCAATTTACCGGTTAAGGAATATGGCTTATATACGTTCTTTATCCAAGACCAAGAACGTCAGACGAAGCTCGTTCATGTCTACATTTTACCAACGAAATCTTCAGAATAACGAGGAAGCATCAACTTTTCTTTGATGGTTGATGCTTTTCCTCATTTGTAGAGGAGAGTGAATCATGAAGGCGGTACAAGCAAGGATTTGGAAGAAACTGGCACTCATTATGATGACAATTGTACTATGTCTGCCTATCGGTGGAGAGCTGGCGCTTGCGATCGATGCGGAAATTCAGCCGCTCACGGTTGCGAATGATTTCATGGATGTAAGTGTCAATAAGCAAACAGGACGCTTCAGCGTGATGACGAAGATGGGGTCTCCGCTCAAAACAAGCGACGACAACAAACCGCTGCTGTTCCGCGATAAACTGCCAGAAACATCGTTTACGACATTCCGCATTAATGGCAAAGATTTTATTTATGGAAATGGTTACGGATTTCTAGGGACGAATGGTTATTTTACTTTTTCGCCTGAGAATAAAGGCCTCTCGAACCAATCCGTCTGGCATATCGAGGGTCTAGATATTATTCAGACGCTAACGTTAGTAGATGACCAAACGAACCCGAATGCGGGTAACATAAAAGTCTCTTACAAGGTTAAAAACACGACGAAACAAGATCAAAATGTCGGATCTCGCATTCTGCTTGATACGATGCTGGGACCGCAGGATGCTTCTCCCATCTCCTTATCAGGCGGCAATACGTATATTCGAAATGAAACGAAAATCGAAGGGTCACTTCCGTATTATTGGAGAGCGACAGACAACCCTTTGAATCCAAAGGTGATGTCATACGGCTTCATGCAGGGCTGGGGAAATAAATCGCCGAATCGGATGATTCTTGCCCATTGGAATGGTATTTCCGAGACCAAATGGGATTACACGGTGAATCCGCAGCTGGATTTTACAAGTACGCAAAATGCTTATGGTTCGGCGGACAGTGCCGTTGCCATGTACTGGGATCCTTCGAATCTTGCTCCTGGTCAGGAAGCTGTGTTTGAAACTTACTACGGGTTAGGCAGCTTTTTTACCTCTCAAAAGGAAGCGACCTACGGGCTGCAAATTGGGGCGCCGAAACAATTAAAGGTTAATGAAAATGGGACTGGTTATAAGGAAGCGGAGTTCGAGGTTCGTGTGGATATCGACAATTCGATCGATCGTTCCGTAGAGCAGCAGAATGTTCAGGCCGTTCTTGGATTACCTGCTGAGCTTGAGCTAGTACAAGGAGAACGATCAACGAAAGCGGTAGGAGGCATGAAGGTTGGCGAGGTCAAGACGGTTACTTGGAAAGTGAGGCCAAAGCCGCAAAAAGTGTATAAAGCTGCACAATTTCAAGTTATTGTACAAGCAGCCGGCAGCGAAGAAAACATACAAGCTTCCTTTGTCGTCCTGCCAGCCTTATCAGGCAAAATTCCCGAAGTGCAGGTTCTAGAGGCGCTTCCTAAGAAACTGTATATGCTGGATGAGAATCCTACGATAGCTCTGCAAGGCAAAGGGTTCGAGGTTCTAAAGGGTTCAAACGAATGGCAAGTGCAGATGATCCGTGAACGTGATGGGGCGCAAGTGCTCGTTCCGAGTACGGATGTCACTGTTGTGGATGATAAACAAATCACGGTCCAGCTGAAAGACACGCTGTGGCCTCCGCTTAAGGAAGAGCCAGGCACTTACATCATTCGAATTAATGCCGGCGTGATCGGTACGTTCGAGAAGAAGGTCGAATTCACAAGAGACAAGCGTTATAAAACGAGAGACTACGGGATATTGCTCGTCGTTGGCGAGAACATGGATGGGAAGGGAAATGAGACTTACAATCTGGTTCCGGTTGAAAATGAGTCCAAGCTAGCTGATTTGAAGCATCAGTATGCAAGTGCCTCGAAAGAAGCCTTGCTTGAGTTCCGAGGGCCGATTCGCTCGCTGGCTGGAGACAATTCGTACTTTGAAATTGGAGCGGGAGCGACCATTAATTCGGTCATCCGCCACGATACATCGAAGGAATTGAGCGCGATTTTCGGGCAAGCCTCGCAAAAAATGGTGATTCAAAAAAATGATCAGGACCTTTCCCATGAAGGAAACTACATTGAGTTGAAAGGGAACGGCGTGCTGTCCATTCCTGGTTTTCCGTTTTCGTTTGGTCCGTTTAGTATCGAATTGGTTGATGGAAGCCGCTATTCACTGGATGCGAACGAAGATGATGGGCAGAAGCCTATCGAAATTAACTGGGAAGTGCTGAAAGGTTTGTCGGTATTGCAGCATATGTCCTTCTTCCAAGTGGAGATTAAGAATGCAGTCATTGGGAATGAGAGTGTTTCTTTTGGCGGGTCGGTGTCGATGAACTTCAACCCAGGACAGAAAAAGGAAGAGGAGAAAGATCCGAACGGGAATAACAATCAGAATCCACCGCCTCCGCCGCCAGGAAATGGGCAGGGAGACGGGGCTGAGAAAGACCAGACCGATGAAATGCTTAAGGTGGGCTTATCCCTGGATGAAGCGAAGTTCGGGATGAGAAAAGAGACGAATATGTTCGGGCGGGCAAACACCTTCGGCTTCATGGGACTCCGCGCGGAAGGTTATGCCGGATTGCCGGAGGGCATGGTGCCTGGGCTTGATTTTGGCGCAAGCGGCAGGGTCATGCTGGATACCTTTGATAAGAAATTCGAAATCGAGGGGCATGTTCAATTCCAGGTTGTTGAATTGGATGGCTTGCTGACGCTGCGCTTTACGGAAAGCGGTGTGCCAATCCCTGATAACTTCGTCTTCGTCGTTGGCGGGGAGCCTGGAATTCCGCTAATCCCGATAGCACCTGTGGCCTTTATCACCAAAGGCGGTGGCGGGTTCCGTAATCTGTATGACACGGTTACAGGCAATTTTAATATTTTGCCTCCACTGAAAGTTGTCATGATTGGGGGGCTAAGTGTTGCCAAGGTTATAACGGCAGATAATGTGACGCTGGGATTATCAATGCGGGGGATGGAATTTTCCGGTGAATTTGAGATTCTGAAGTTTCCGATTCTCAAAGAAGTGTACGGAAGCGTCGACTTTCAAGATTCATTAACCAACTTCGGTATTGCGCTTAAGGCTGGAGCAAGGCTTGAAATTTTCGATGCGATTATAGGTGAAGTCTATGTTGTTTTCGAATATGATTCGTCCAAGCATGGCTTGTTAGGTCCTGTTTACATGGCGGGTGGAGGCTCATTAACAGTCAGAATCCCTAGAGCGGTTCCGATCGTTGGCGGCAAAGAAATCGCTCATGCATCAGGAGAGATCAGCTCCGAGAAGGTTTGGGGGAAGGTCAGAATTATTGGCATTCCGTTTGGCTATCAATATGCTTGGGGAAGCCGCAGGCCGACACTCGCATCGTCGCGGTTAACGGCAGACATGCTGCCGGAAGCGGAAGGGCTGATGGAAAAGGAGTACATCGATGATTCCGGGAATGTGTCAGCGATGACCTTCGGGACGAACATTAAACGCGTCGCAAGCTCGAAGAAACCTGCAGTATCGATGAAATCTGCTGATCGTGTAAGTATTTTATCTAACCCCAACGAGTATGAAATTCCGGTCACAGCTGATCAAGAAGCAGCGTTGTTTGAACTCAAGTACACGGGGGAAACGCCGCCAAATCTACAAGTCACAGATCCGAGCGGCCAGGATTATCCGCTTACGATCGACGAAAACTACTTGGTACAGGAAATTACCCCAGAGGATTCGCAATCGGGAACGCTAGAGAAGCGCGTGTACGTTTCAATCCAAAAGCAGCTTGTAAGTAACATGGCGGGGAATTGGAAAGTGAAGTCCGACCAACCGCTTGAATGGTCATTGATGGATGTAACCGTACCTGCAACCTTGTCGAATGTAAACGCAACGGTTGATCCTGAGGGTGGCAATAAAGTCAGGGTGAACTGGCAAGGGGATCATACGACGAATGAAAAAGTGTCTCTTTTCCTAAGCACGAATAACGAAAATGATCCAGGCCGCCTGTTAGTCAAAGACATTTCTGTTCAGGATGGGACTACGGAGATTACACTCCCTGAGACGATAGCAAGCGGATCTTATTACGTCAAAGCCGTTTTATCGCAAGGCGACACGAATCTGGACAGCAGATATAGCGTTGCAGCCATCACAATTGTAAATCCTCATCAGCCTGTACAACCGCAAGAGGTTAAAGCAGTACCCGCAGGCAGCGGTTTGCTGGGCGTATCTTGGAAAACGCCGCAGGCGGTAGACGGTTACACGATCCAACTGCTGGATGAGAATAATAAACCTGTAACAGGCATAGGCACCGTGGATGTGCCAGGAGACGCTAAGGAAACAACCCTTGGCGGAATGATCAAAGATGACACTGGCACAACGGTTGGACTCGTTCCTGGCTCGACCTATAAGGTATCCATCGGTGCGTACAAGAAGGTCCAAGGTGGCAAGGTTTATAGTGAACCAGCTATTTCTGCTGGGGCTTACTTACCGGTACCTAACCCAGCCAAGGTTGAGCTAACTCAACTGAATATGAATAACGAGCCTATTACGAATTCGTATGGAGAAAATGGACAAAGTGATCAGAAAACCTATGTCGTGAATGAGAAATCCTTCCAATTGCAGCTGCATGCAGATCAATCGGTTTCCACAATCGTTCGTGTGAATGATAAAAACGTAGGCACTTTCTCGGGAGCTGATTGGAAGAAAACTATTCCCTTAGAGGAAGGGACCAATTTGATTGAACTCCTATCCACGAATGCGAGCGGGGACCAAACACGCAGCGGCACAAGGGTATTCTCAGATACAACAGCACCGGACCTCAAGATTGAGCGACTAGGCTCCATTTCTACCGATAAAACGGTGTTGGTCAAAGGGGTAGCAGAGCCGGGAAGCAAAGTAAGCATCAATGGGCAGCCTATTACCGTTGAAACGGATGGGGCTTTCGAACATGCCTTGCCGATCGAGGGTTACTTGTCGAAGGCTATTGTCATCACCGCAAAGGATGATGCCGACAATGAGACGACATACAGCTCCGAAGTTATGAATCAAGCCGTGGATGCATTCGTGAAGGTGGAGCTTCGACCTGTTGCTGAAGCCTCAGGAAAGCTAGCGGCTGATGGAGAAGAACTCAGCCTTCCGGCAGGCAGCAAGCAATCGTTAGAGCTCGTAGGTGTGGATAAGAACGGCGTATCTACAGTTATTGATCCTAGTCAAGTAGGCTGGAGTATGATTCTGGGTGACGCCAACGGCTCCGTTTCGGAGCAAGGGCAGGTTGCAGCAGACTATGAGGGCGAGCTGGTTGTCAAAGCCTCCTATGCCGTGACGACAGAATACGCATTTGAGGATACGCTCATCGTTAAAGTCGGCAAGAAGTCAGATGCACCTCCGCCATCTAAACCTAACTATGATGACTGGTATATTCCGCCGACGCCTTCGAATCCGAACCCGAATCCTGACGGAGACGGTTCTTCCAGTGATTCGCAGCAGCAAGCTGATAAAGTAGTGGAGGAAACCTTGCAAAATATCCTGAAACGGCTCATCGAGCTGGAGCAGGATGTGGAGTTCGTCACCTCGGCTAAGCTTGTGCCTAATCAAGAATCGATTGTGAAAATTCGTGATCGAGCGGCACTTCGATTTGCAGCGCAGCCAATGCAAGAGAACGTAGGTCTTGGGATTGGCGTAGTGCGGAACCCGAAAGCCTATGAAAGTGAAGGCTTGAAAGTCATAGGCGATATCTATGAATTTAAGTTTGATAAACCGATTAAGCTGAAAGAGCCTGCGGAGCTTACGATCCGCTTTAATTTAGAAGAGATTCAGGATCCAAGTAAGGCTGGTATTTATTGGTATAACGAGCGAACGAAGAAGTGGGAATATATCGGCGGCGTGATGAATCCGCTAGCAGGTACGATAACTGCGACACTTCCGCATTTTAGCAAGTATGCTCTCCTGTATAACGCAGATATGCAGGATTTCAAAGATATGAACAATCGCTGGTCTCGCGATATGGTCTATCGTCTCGCATCGATTGGTGCGGTGAATGGCATTAATCAGGGGGATGGCCTTATCTTTGCACCTACGCGATCCATTACAAGGCAAGAGTTTGCCAAGATCGTAGTTGGGGCAATGGGCACTGTGCTTTCATCCAGTAACCTTCCGATGGAATACGCGGATCGGGACGATGTAGCACCATGGGCAGTGCCTTATATGTCTACGGCACTTACGAACCAATGGCTGGGGGGAACTTCCAGTCAAAACGAGCTTTATCTCTCGCCTTCGGTGCCCATTTCAAGAGCTGAAGCGATCGCGATTATCGGACGCATCTTGAAAGCTGGAGACAGCAAGGCAGCCGGAGCGGGTAGTTCATTCCTCGATGGAAGCCAAATCCCGAATTGGGCGAACGAATACGTTCCAATGCTCGTTGAGCAAGGGATTATTAGCGGATATCCGGATGGTACGTTAAGGCCGAATAATGAGATTACGCGCGAGGAAGCAGTGGCAATGATTAGCAGAATGATCGATACGAAATTGAATTAAAGCAATGGCCTGGATTGCAGTGAATATGAAATAATTTACGGACAAGTGAAAGCACCTAGAAACGGTGGAGCTCACTCTGTCCGTTTTTTTTCATGCCTATTGCATTGGAATTATCCAAGGCTGTACTTACTTAATATCTTATAAGAAATTCAAGAAATCACAGAAATTTATCCGATAGGGGGGTGCTATTATACAAATATAAACAAAGATGAGGTGATGATATGCAAGCAAAATTGGCAGCGGACGCCATTCCCACCCCCAAAAAGCGGGATTCATGGATAAGAACGATACAAAGATATAAAGTAATGTATGCTCTCTTATTTCCGGCATTAGTGTACTTTGCCGTATTCAAATATATTCCTATGGCGGGAATCATTATTGCTTTTAAAAACTATAACCTGGCTTTGGGACTATGGGATAGCCCATGGGTGGGATTGAAAAATTTCAAAGATTTTATCAATGGCGTTTATTTCTGGGACATTATGAGAAATACGATTATCATATCGCTGTATAAGCTATTGTTCGGTTTCTCCGCTCCCATCGTACTAGCTTTGCTGCTCAATGAAGTTTATACCCAATGGTTTAAGAAAATTGTACAAACGATCACTTATTTGCCCCATTTTCTGTCATGGGTCATCGTTTATGGACTGATGGTGGCATTATTAGCCCCGGGAGATGGCCTTTTTAATATGATTTTGAAGCAAAATGGTGTTGACCCGATCTCCTTTCTAACGGAACCAGCTTGGGGCAGACTGCTGATCATCTTATCGGAAATATGGAAGGATATTGGCTGGGGAGCGATCTTGTACCTTGCCGCTTTAGCAGGCATTGATCCTAGCTTATATGAAGCAGCTCGAATTGACGGAGCTTCCAAGTGGAGACAGCTATGGCATGTTACATTACCCGGCATTCGAGGCGTCATTATTCTGATGCTGATCCTCAAATTAAGTCATATTCTGGATGCTGGCTTTGACCAGATATTTATGTTTGCCAACAGCTTTAACCAGGAGAAGATCGATATTATCGACACATGGGTATATCGAGAAGGGTTAGAGCGTCTTAAGATTGGTTTGGCTACTGCTGTAGGATTGTTTAAAGCTATCATCGGATTTGCTTTAGTATTGGCTGCGAACAAGATTGCCAAAAAATTCGATGGGCAAATTTGGTGAGGTGGTTTTATAAATGATCAATATGACACTCGGGGAAAAAATATGGCAAGCAGTCGTATATTTTATTCTTAGCATACTAGCCCTACTTTGTTTACTTCCCTTTTTGTATGTTGTTGCTGTTTCCATGACGCCAGAATCGGAAGTGTTAAGAAAGGGAATTGTGATTATTCCAGAAACCTTTACGTTCGTAGCCTATAAAGAAGTATTCATTTCTCATGGTATAGGGCAGGCGTATAAAATTACTCTGTTTCGAACGATCGTAGGCACTGCGCTTAATGTGTTATTTACGGTCCTAGCCGCTTATCCGTTGTCCAAAAAATATTTGCCAGGGCGCAGCACATTTCTGATATTCATTGTATTTACCATGATGTTCAGCGGAGGATTAATTCCAACGTATTTGTTAATCCGCTCACTGGGGTTGTTAGACAGTCCGTGGGTATTGATTATTCCACATCTCATTAGTGCATTTAATCTGGTCATTATTAAAGGCTTTTTCGAGCAATTACCTGCTGAAATCGAGGAATCGGCGAGGGTCGACGGCGCAAGTGAACTTCAGTCACTTTGGAGAATTATTTTACCCCTGTCTTTGCCCGTTCTTGCCACGATTTCCTTGTTTTACGCCGTGGGGCATTGGAACAGTTATTTCGATGCCATTGTTTACTTGAATGATGCGAACTTAATGCCGCTGCAAGTTGTCTTGCGCAACATTCTGCTTAACGTCGCAACACAAAGCGCTGATTCGATGGCCAATTCCGGAACGGTTAGCAAGTTCGCTGTGCAAATGGCTGCTATTGTCGTGACGACGGTTCCGATTTTGATTGTTTATCCATTTATGCAAAAGCATTTTACGAAGGGTGTACTCATGGGATCGATTAAAGGTTAAAAGGCAATTCCTACCTAGGTTGTTACGGGGACACCGTGATAATATATATACAAGCAAAAGGAGAGGTCAATATGGAACGTAAAAAGATTACATTTACTGTTCTGGCTGCTATCGTAGGGCTGGGAACGCTATTGTCAGCATGTGGGAACCAAGAAGAAGTTAAGCAGACAGCTTCGAGCAGCCCTCAATCCGAGGCTAACAAGTTTGCGAACAAAATGAAGATCTCGATGTTTAACCAAGGTACTTTCAATGCTGCCGCTCCGATACCTCCACGTGAGGAAGATATTCAACGTCAAATGTTGGAGAAGGCGATGAACATCGATTTGGATATGACGATTCCTCAAGCTGGGCAGGCAACAACCAAACTGAATACGCTGATTGCAGGCGGAGATATTCCAGATTTGCTGTTCTTGAAGAGTCGATCCGATCTCGCGCAATATTATGACCAAGGCGTTCTTGCGGATTTGACCCCATACTTGGATCAATTTCCCGAATTGAAGAAGCGTTTTGGTAAAGACTCCTGGGAGGCGACGTCATATCTGGGCAAAACGATTGGAGTTCCAGGTTATGATAATGTAAACGGTATCAGTCGAAGCTTCTTCATCCGCAATGATTGGTTAAAAAAGCTAGGCTTGAAAGTACCGACAACCCCTGACGAGCTGTTCGAAGTGATGAAAGCCTTTACGGAGAAAGACCCAGACGGCAACGGTAAGAACGATACGTACGGATTCATCGGCGGTATGAATAAAGAAGGTAATCTGCAAACCTACGGCTTCGATAGCTTGATGTGGATGTTTGGCGTCAATCCTCCTTCAGCTATTGAAGTGAAAGACAATAAACCAGTATTCCTATTTATTGATCCTAAAATGAAGGAAGCGCTCGCTTACATCAATAAAATGATGACAGCAAAAGTTGTGGACCCAGACTGGGTGACGATGAATACGCCTGATTTGTTGGACCAAAAGTTATTTAAAGGTAAAGTTGGCTTCATGATCAGAGATGCCCGCAGACTGGAACCGGATGCCCAGCAGAAAATGAAAGAAATTGGCGGAGAGGTACCGGAATGGATCGTCATTCCTCCAATGAAGGGGCCTTACGGCGATCAAATCGTTGAGAAAAAATCATTTCAAGGCAATTCATGGGCCATTTCCAAGAAAGCGGACAAGGACAAAATTATTCGAATCTTGTCTATGCTGGAATATCTCTTTACGGATAAAGAAGCCTATCCGAATTTCGCATACGGCATTAAAGGCATTCATTGGGATATGGTAGATGGAAAGGTCAAAAATAAAACCTCCGAATTATCGAAGGAAGTTAAAGAAAAGTATCTATGGGTCGATCATTATAAAATGCCGCGCCGTGGCGATGATGCCGAGTACTTCAGCTTCCAGAATCCGAAGACAGCAGAAGCTTTCACGAACAATCAACAGTATGTGGGTCCTACTTTGCCTGGAAATTTGTTGACTGCAGACCCGAGCGACACCTTGGCGGCAGATCGCACACGTTTCATTAATGAAAGCTTAGTCAAATTTATGTCGGGCAAAGACCCTCTTACGAACTGGGACAATTTCCTCAAAACATTGGATACCAAGTTCGACATGCAGAAATATAAGGATACAGCAGTTAAACAATTTAAAGAAGCAGGCCTAATCAAGTAATAAGACGAAGAGAGTGGCGATAAATAGCCCCTCTCTTTGTTGTCCTATGCTATGCTTAGTTTAATCCAGATTTAAAAGGAAGATGACCGATGCGAAGAAGAATCAGCTTGCCTATAAAACTATTTATGATTGTGTTTGCGTTCGTATTAAGCTGCATCATATTGATAAGCCAATTGTCCTATCGCTATGTCCAGAAGGAAATAAGAACCAATGACATTTATTACACAAACCAAATATTGGACAAAGTTGACCAGTATCTAACGGTAAATTTTTCTTCCTTCCAGACGATCTTGTTCTCGGTCGAAACTTCGGTGAAAGCAAACATTGCCAATACGGAAGTGATTAAAAAGCAATTAAGAGAGCTCTATGAACTCAATAGTAACTACGTGAGTAACATTTACTTGATCAATAGTGATTTATCTATTCTAGGCGGAAGTACGACTACGCGAATTTTCGATGAACCTTTATCTGATAGAAAACCTTTGTTTGATGCGGCCGACAAGAACAAACGGACTACATTTGTTAGTGATCCTTATAAATCGAAGTATTCCGGCTGGACCGTTACGATGGTGCGATATCTGAACGGCGCTTCGACTCCTATGGCCATTGCCGTAGATTTGGATCTCAATGCAATTGAAGAAACCTTGTTTAAGATTAATAAAAAAGAACAAATGAATCTAGCTCTGATCACCACATCGGGTAAAATCATTGCTGGATTTTCGGAAAATAGAGGACCCCTCAGTATTCAAGATCATACTTTTTCAATCGGGGAAACGTCGGCGGAACAAATTCTGGATACGACGGGAACAAGCCTTCAACTGCATACCAAGGATGGCATGCCGGTCTCCGTTCTGAAGAAACCGACGGAGAAATTCAATTGGTCCATCATCTCGATCAACGATGAATCTCGCTTGGAAGCTGCGTTGTCCAGATTGCAAACCTATTATATCGGGCTTCTAGCCGCAGGTCTTCTATTAAGTCTGTTCATTTCCTTTTTTATCGCCAAATATATAAGGAATCCGCTCTATGCACTCAAAACAAAAATGAAGCGGGTGGAGCAAGGCGATCTGACCACGACAGTTACCATTAAGCGAAATGATGAATTCGGTGATCTTTCCTTAGCATTCGACCGTATGCTTCAGCAAATTGTGGAGCTGATTCGGCGAGTCGAGCTTCATAATGAACTGGAGCGGAAACTGGAAATCCAAGTGCTGCAATCTCAAATAAACCCTCATTTTCTATATAATACGCTTGGATCAATCAGCAATGTCATACGTCTCGGACAAATAGAGAAAGTAGATGTGGTAATCGGGTCTCTCATTTCCATATTGGAATACGGGATCGCCGACGCTTCGGAGAAGGTTTCACTACGTCAGGAGCTGCAGAATGTATCGGATTATATAGCGATCCAGAACATTCGTTATAACAGGCACTTCCACTTGATTGAACATATCGAAGATGGGTTAATGGATTTTCCGGTTTTTCGAATGCTGCTGCAGCCCATTGTGGAAAATAGTATCTTCCATGGCTATAACGGTGGTGGAATCGAAGGCTCGATTACGATTCATGCGTACAGGAAGGGCTGCAATGTCATGATCGAAGTCATTGATCAAGGCGAAGGAATTCCAGCGGATCGCATACAGCATATTTTAGTCGCAGATCCGAGTGATCACGAAGTAAAAAGGAAAAGAATCGGGTTAAACAATATTCATGGTCGAATAAGACTTCACTATGGAGAACAGTTCGGGCTCCAAATCACAAGCATACCTAAGGAAATAACCCGTGTCCGCGCAATATTCCCGGCAGGTATGTTTAAAGGAGATGCATGATGGTGAGAGACTACACCTGCTTCATTGTTGACGATGAAGATCTAATCATTCAACGATTGGAATTATATTTTAGCGAGCTCTCCCACAAGGAAAGACGATTCCATTTGGTGGGCAAAGCGAATAATGGGCTTAAGGGGATAGAGGAGATCTTAAAGCTTAAACCAGATATCGTAATCTCCGATATCGTCATGCCGCGAATGGATGGGATTTCCATGATTGAGCAGTTAAAGCCGGAGCTGCCCCATACCCAATACATTCTTTTGACCGCCTATTCGTCTTTTGAATACGCACAGCGAGCTATTCATGCCAACGTATTGGAGTATATTGTTAAGGTTCCGCTCAGGGAAGCGGATTTGGATCGAGCTTTGGATAAGGCAGCCGGAATTCTGGATGAGGTTAAGAAAAAAGAAGAGGAACTGCAATCTTTAAACGTATCCGTTCTTGAAAATAAATATAGAGTCCGCAAGCAATTTTTTAACGAGCTGATCAGAGGCGAAATACCAACTCATCGGGCATCGGATTTCGCTAATCGCATGCAGTTCCATTTCTTTCAAGCCAACTATTGCTGCTTTATTGTTGAAATGAATCTGTACGAAAGTTTCCGAAATGAATATACAGCGGTTGACCAAAACATCTTGAAATATGCGATTACAAATGTAATCGAAGAAACGGTGATGAATTGTGGCAGGGGTGTAGCTACGGATCTCTCCGATAATCGTTTTATCGGCTTTCTTTCCTGGGAAAATAATCGCAGTGAGATGGATACGGAATATGCTTGCCAGACATTGGGGAGTCAGATCGTCTCTCATTTGCATCAATATTTGAATCAAAGGGTATCCGTCGCTTTTGGCAGTCCGCACCGAGGCTGGGAATCCATCAAACAAGCTTACACGGAAGCTCAAAATGTGAGTGAGGATTTCTATTATCATACAGAGAAAGTAGTGAAAACACCCGCGCATCGGTTCCAATACCATAATGACAGAAAGGAGGACATTCAGCAGAAACTGGCTGATTTTCTTGCATGGGTGCAGAGAAAGGTTTCCAAGGAAGAGCTGGAGAAAGAATTTGCTGATTTAAACCAATTTGTTACGGATCATAAAATCCATAAGTCCATCATGGCACCAATGCTTCGAGACTTGTACAGAGACATTGCTGTGAAATTTAAATCGGGGAACACGATGACCACAGATGTAGCTGAGTTTCCACTAGAATTTATGGCATTTCGGGAGCAGCTAGCGTATATTGGCGACTTCACTTTCGAATATGTACACGCTGGCCAACTTTTACATCGTGCAGAAATCATGAGTGCCATGCGGTTTATAGAGAAAAACCTGAAACAGCGATTAACGTTGGAGGCTATTGCTGAGGAAGTGAATTTAGCCCCATCGTATTTTAGCAGTCTATTCAAAAAAACAATGAACGAAGGCGTTATCAGCTACATCAACCGTAAAAAAATTCAATTGGCTCTCGAGCTGTTAAATGTTCAGGATTACTCTTTATTGGAATTGTGCGAGGAAGTTGGTATTGTAAATGAAGGGTATTTTTGCAAATTATTCAAAGAATATACAGGTGATACACCTAAGCAATATCGGATAAAAATGACACGGTATGAATCCAAATAAGGTTGCAAAAAAATGTATGAATTTTTCGCGAAATCATGTAAAAAAACGGGGTTCAAAAGGATTACCATGATAGATGTATCTAATCATGGAGGTTATCCAAATGGAGCTTATTAAAGCGGATGTAACTGTCGTAGGCGGAGGTATTGCTGGGCTATGCGCCGCCATTGCCGCCGCACGTCAAGGGTTGCAAGTTTCACTTATTAATGATCGACCGGTTCTTGGGGGGAATGCCAGCAGCGAGGTCAGGGTTCATATCAACGGGTCGGCCTATCTTGGAAACAGTCCATCCTATTATGCACGGGAGGGCGGGTTGGTGGAAGAACTCAAGCTGAAGATTTTCCACTATAATCCGCTATATAACAAGAAGCTTATGCTCTCGCTTTCGGATACGGTCTTGTTGGATATGGTCTATGATGAGCCTAACATTTCTCTATTTCTGAATACATGCGTGCATGAAACGGGCATGGAGAATGGCAGAATCAAATGGGTGGAGGGCCTTCAATTGGCTTCCGAAAGAAAATTCCGTTTTGAAAGCCGAACCTACATCGATTGCTCCGGAGACGGGGTTGTCGGATATCAGGCAGGTGCTCTCTTCCGATGGGGGCGAGAAGCGAAACATGAATACAAGGAAGATTTGGCTCCAGAAGTGGCTGACCATTACACCATGGGAGACACAATCCTTTTCCAAGCACGCAACGTAGAATATTCGGTTCCTTACAGGAGGCCGGGCTTTGCGTATGATATTACGAAGTTGCCGTTTTTTGAAAGTATCAGAAAAGGTTTGAACCATCGGGCTTTTCCAAGAAAAATCAACGGGCTCGGCGGATTGTGGTGGCTGGAATACGGCGGACATATGGATGTTATCGCAAACAATGAAGACATCGCATTGGAGCTGCGGAAATTGGTTTACGGGATATGGGATTATATCAAAAATAGCGGCGAATTTGACGATGTGGACAATCTCATCTTGGATTATGTCTGCCCGATTCCGGGAAAGCGGGAGTCGAGGCGGTTTATAGGGGATCACATGTTGTCTCAGAACGATCTTACAGCAAAGCCGCATTTCGAAGATGCTGTATCCGTCGGGGGATGGTATATGGATTTACATGCTGCTAAGGGCATCTACGATGAGGGGCCGGCTACAGCCTGGAATTTCGTGCCTGGCTTGTACAATATTCCGTTCCGTAGTTTATTTTCCCGCAATATTCCTAATCTCATGTTCGCTGGTCGCAATATAAGTGCTACCCATGTTGCTTTCGGTTCTACAAGAGTAATGGCTACCTGTGGTTGTATGGGGCAGGCGGTTGGAACGGCAGCTTCGTTATGCTTGAAATATGAGGTAGACCCCGCAGCCATAGTCGAATCTCATATGGGGGAGCTGCAGGCGCTGCTGCTTCGAGACGGGCAAACGATTGTAGGGCTTCAAGAGGAATTGGATCCTTACTTCGCTGACGGATTACATATTCGTACCTCGTCTCAGCGCAGCTATGCCAATCCTCATCCAACCGAAGCGATTCCTTTGGAGAAAGGGTTATGTTTGGTCTTGCCGATTCAGACATCCGTGGCGGAGAGTGTACGGATCAAAATTAAAAATATTTCCGAGCATTCGGAAACACTGTATGTGAAGCTGTTTGGCGGAGATCGAAAGGAAAACTACATTCCCACCAGCCAGTTGAAAGATTACAGCTTAGCTATTACAGCTGGTCATGACGACTGGATTACGCTGGACTTAGGCTTAGAGAAGCCGGCAGACGATAAAATTTACATCGTACTGGAAGGTACGGAGAGACTTGCCGTATACGGCAATGAAGAGAAAATGACAGGAGCAGTCAGCTTCCATTTTAGGCCGGAAGTGCCGTCCAGGCTGAAGAAATTCAATAAGAGCATTTGCTTTAAGGACCTGCTGCCATCCCAGAATATGTATAATCCCGAGAATCTCGTCAACGGCTACTCCAGGCCTTATGGTCTGCCGAACGGCTGGATTTCCGAACGTACGGAAGGACAGGAATGGTTGGAATTCTCTTTTGCAAGCCCTAAAAATGTAGATGAAATCCATCTTGTTTTCAATTCACAGCTGGATTTGGAGCATTTCGACGATCCGATCGAGTCCCTTATCCAAGATTATGATGTGATCTTGACCTTAGAAGATGGAACCGAAAGTGAAATCATAATCCGTGGAAATTATCTCACGTTGAATAAACATAAGGTGGATGCGAAATGTGTAACCCGAATCCGGATTAATTTCTGCGCAACTTACGGTTCGCCTTATCATGAAGTATTTGCTGTAAAATTGTTTGCTCCTAAAAACGATAAGTGAGGTCAGGTGAAGTTACGATGAAGGAATTATTCCCTCGAAGAGGGCTCCCTAATGTCATTCAGAAGTTGGAAAATGGGGAAACAGTGACAATCGTTTATTTTGGCGGCAGTAATACCCGTTCTGAAGGATACAGGGTCATGACGGCGGAATGGCTTCGTGAGCAATATCCCAAAGCGGATATCCGCTGTGTGAATGCAGGCATTGACGGAACTGGATCGGATTTGGGCTGTGCCCGTTTGGAGACGGATGTGCTTCGTCATCAGCCTGATCTCGTGTTTGTTGAATTTGTCGGTAACGATGGCGGAGTCCCCGAGTCCAAGGCACGGATCGAAGGGATCGTCCGTCAAATACGCAAGCGAAGCCGGTTTACCGATATCCTGTTCGTTTATACGCTGAAAGAGCGAGATGTGGTAGGATTTCAGTCCGGGGAATACCAGAAGGGAGCTCTTATGCAAGAGGATGTAGCTGACTATTATGGTATTCCTTCGATTCATCTGGGCGTAGCGGTCAGTCATTTGGTGTCGGAGGGAAAGCTCATTTTTACCTCAGGGGGCTCAGGGGCAGACAAGTCCATTCCCGGAGCTGTTGTTTTTACGCATGATTCGATCCATCCGACAATTCCGGAAGGTCACCAGATTTACACGGATACGATCACTCGGTCATTTGAGCGGATTCGTGAACTTGGGGGTGGTTCGGGACGTGTTGAACATAACTTGCCTCAAGCCACCTTGGTCTCATCCAATCCGTGGGAGTACGCAGCCATGCAGCCGCTGGATGGCCATGCCCATTTATCAGCGGGATGGTCCTACGTGACTCCCGATGATTCAGCTTTGGCCCGCGAGTACGATTGGTTGTTCTCCGGCCTATGGCGATCAGTCGATCCCGGAGAGGCTATCACGGTGCAGTTCGAAGGCACACATATCGGGTTGTTCGATATCGGGGGGCCTGATTCCGGCAGATTGAAGGTGACGGTGGATGGCGGGACCCCCTTCCTTGTCGACCGATTCACACCCTACAACGATCATAATCGGAATCAGTATATTTTCTTGCCGGAGCTCCCGAATGGGAAACATACGGTTCGCTTCGAAATCGATACCGAGAAGACAGATAAAGCGGCCGTGTTTGAGGCATGCGGCAATGAACGAAGTAGGGAGCATGTTCGGCAGCATCCGTATTGGTACGATCAAACGGTGATCCAGCTTGGGAAGTTGTTGTTGGTGCAGCCGCCATTATCATAGTTAAAACCGTCTTTGTTCCCAGTGTAAGACCTACAACGTATCTGATTGCAGTTGAGCAGTCTAATACCGTGTAGGTTTCTTTTTTTACTTAAAATCTTATAAGAAATTCTTGAAATTAAAGAAATTTCATGGTTATGTGAGATGCTATGATAACAAAGACGGAGGGGGGATTAGCCAGCAGGATACGGATAATTGCTTCTTTACGATCATTCGAACAAAGGAGGTTATTATTGTTTTGAAAGCGCTATCAAAATAAGGGGAGGATGAGTTGTATGATAAAAAGGAAGCTGTTTTTCTTGATTGTTCTCATCATGACGATGATAGTTCCTTTAAGCTTATTCGGAATAAGGGCCGCTAATGCGGAGACCATACCGTATAAGACGATCATCATCGATGACGGGAGCATCACGATCGATGGTGTCGTGACCCCTGATGCGGATAACGTGAATAACGGATATTCGGCACCGAATTGGACCACAAGTACAGGGGTGAAGGGGTATAATAATTCCAGTTCCAAATATACGAGCACAGTAGGGAAAACCATATCGTGGAATCCGCGTTTGGAAGCAGGAACAGCGAGAATATCGTTCTACAAGCTTTACTGGGAGGACAAAGCGGATAGCAATGTAAAAATCGAAATCGCTCATAATGGAACGACGGATGTCCTATTTATGGATCTGAGGCCTTCATTCGGGGCGCCTGCGGGATGGGTAGATTTGGGAGAGTATTATTTCTCCGGGGTTGGTGAAGAATTCGTTAAATTGACTCGGTCTACCAGCACCACCAGCACGATACTTACGCGTGCTGACGCGGTCAAGTTCGAAGGGAATATTCAGCAGAAAGAGCCTCATAAGACGATCATCATTGATGATGGAAGCATCACGATTGATGATGTCGTCACCACGGATGTAGATAACAAGAATAACGGATACTCGGCTCCTTATTGGAGCACAAGTACAGGAGTGAAGGGGTATAATAATTCCAGCTCCAACTATACGGATGCGGTGGGAAGAAGCATCACATGGAATCCGCGATTGGAAGCAGGAACGGCGAGAATATCGTTCTACAAGCTTAATTGGGCGGATAAAGCAGATAGTAATGTCAAAATCGAAATTGTGCACAACGGGATTACGGATGTCATGTTTATGGATCTCAGGCCTTCGTCGGGCCCATCTGTCGGATGGGTAGATTTGGGGGAGTATTATTTCAGCGGTAATGATACCGAATTTGTCAGGCTAACTCGAACGCAACCTACGACGGGGACCATCATTACCCGTGCAGATGCGGTCAAGTTCGAAGGAAATATCCGGCAGCAAGCTCCACCGTTGCCTCCGCTGCGCAGCCGCACATTGGCGAATCTCAGTTATACGGAAAAAGGCAGCATCGAAAACACAAATTATAAGGCGACCTTCTATGAAGCTGCTTGGGATGGAGGCAAATCCATCGTTCGTGATCTGTTCTATAAGGACACGGATACGGGGAACTGGGTGCCAATCAATAATACGGCGGAAAGACTTGAAGAACAATGGGTCTTATTGGATGGGAATGCGGGGAGTCGAACCAATTACTACGATACAATGAACAAACGCTGGATTA
This sequence comes from Paenibacillus sp. Soil724D2, assembly GCF_001427935.1. Lineage (NCBI taxonomy): Bacteria > Bacillati > Bacillota > Bacilli > Caryophanales > Paenibacillaceae > Paenibacillus > Paenibacillus sp. Soil724D2. Next base: position 242,019 of record NZ_LMRY01000034.1, on the reverse strand, counting down.
CATTCGACGGGGTTCATTTCCCTGACAGCCACACGGCGGTGTTAACCGATTCTTTGCATGAAGACGATTACGATTTGCAAGTGAACTGGTCCATGTCAGGGGATAAACCTGATATTTCCTTCGCCTTTACACCTCGCCGGGATGGCAATTATGTGATCGGCTATCAGTCTTTCACAACAGAGCTAATCTCTGGCGTCAATGAAGTGTTAAATGGTTTCAGGTCGCATGCAAAAATGGTGGGTTCGGTGGAATCAACAAGCTTAAGGGAGTTGAGCGCTCCGATGAGTCTGGTTGAAAAGAATGACGGTGCGGGGAACGCTTTGACGTATGGCGTATTTGTACCGTCGGAAGAGCTTCCGGTCGAGTTTGAACCGACGGGAGGCGTTACCAAACAGCGGCTGGGCATGAGTCTTGTCAACAACGAAGGCAGCGTGCAGCCGATCCTTTATGCTCCTCAGCTAGGGACTTATTCGCAAATGACCGCGGAAAGCACGTATCAGTTTCATATGGGGCTAATCGCTCAAAGCAGTAATCTGTATGAGGCCTACGGGGATATTCTCCGCAGTGAATACGGTTATTCAGCATACCGGGAAAATGTCGCAGATCAGTCACTTACTGACGCGATGTTCAATATGATCGATCTGCTTAAGATAGAACCGCAGGGGGACGATTCTGTTAATTATGTTCCGTCACCTAGCGGTTGGTGGAACCGGGCTAAGGGCTTCATTGATATCGAGAATGAGGATAGTGTGCGAACAACATCGAATGCGGCTCTTCTGGGTGCTTATTATTTGACCGGGGATGACCAACTTTACGATACGAGGGCGTTGCCGTCCATTCAGTACGGAGTATCACGAAATGGCATCGGTTGGTCACCGACACAAAAGCCCGTATATAGCGTACCGTCGTTATGGAAAATGGCAACCTTGCCGTTCGATGTGTCAAGCGTTGCCGCTGTCAATCAAATGCTGGGCACTTCGGCAGGCATTGGGGCGCTGGGGCAGGAAGAGTATCTTGTGCGAGATCCGGACCAGAAGGATCGGGGGCCAGTCATTCAGCCACTTATGATGTATCGTATGACCGGAGATGCGCAGTATTTACAGGATGCCAAGGATGCAGCCGATAGCTATATCGCTCAAAATATCGATACACCTGCATCCGTAAATGTGAGTAAAAATGAGTTTATTTATTATTATAGCAAATTGTGGATGGAGATCTTGGAGCTGTACGAGGAAACGCAAGATCCCAAATACTTGAATGCCGCGTACAAGGAAGCCAAACAGTACGCGACCATGTTCGTTGCTCGTCCGGTTCCTGAAGGCACCGTTACGATTCCGCAACCGGAGACGTATAATTACGCGGAGTCGTTCCACTGGCCGGAAAGTGGTAAATACGCATATCCTAGGAGCAAGCTCCCTGAAGATGTAGCTGGTGGCGTACAAGCGGACAGTTGGCTTGTTTCTCCTAATGGGTTGACGTTTGAAGCAGGAAGTACAACTGGCTATTATCGGATGAACGCGCAGGAAGCGCCATTCATGATGAGATTGTCGCTCTATACAGGCGATAAACTGCTGCAGGATATCGCTCATAATGCGGTCATCGGGCGATATTCCAGCTATCCAGGTTATTACTATAAAGGCTTCGCCGTTAGTCAATTGGAGCCGGATTTTCCTCTGGAAGGTCCAAGCGGGGCTACATCCATCTATTATCACCATATGCCAGCGCAGCTCGGGCAAACGATGGATTATCTGATCAGCGAACAATCGCTGAAATCGAATGGGAGTATTACATTCCCTTCCGTATTCGAAACTAATTTTTTATGGTTCAAATATCACCTATACGGGAATAAACCAGGTCAATTCTACGGCAACTCGAACGTTTGGCTCTGGATGCCCAAAGGGATTATCCAGACCAACCATCCGCAATTGAACTGGATAACAGGGGAGAGCGGGAATAGGTTCTACATCGGATTAAGTAACGAATCAACTGCTGAGGTACAGACTCCGATCGAATTGAATGCGCAAATCATTGGGTTCGACCCGCAACAAGATTATACCGTAACCATCATCCGCGATAATGGCACACCAGAGCAAGCGGTTATGAGTGGTGGAATCATTCAGGCCACAGTATCAAGCAAGGGAATAACAGCTATCATTGTGGAGGGACTAGACATAGATGTGCCGCTGCACCAGATTAGAACGGCCGATCCATCGGATGCAAGCTATTTTTTCGATGTTCACAGTCCAATAGATGCTGTTAAAGGTATGCTAATCGTCAAGCCCGACGAAACGTCCTACGATGCTTACGTGGAGGCAAAAACGACGAAACCGGCGACGATCCATTACTCCTTGGATGGAGGAGCCACGTACACAACCGTTCCAGATACGATCTATCCGATGGAATGGTCGATACGGGTCAACGATCTATCCCAAACTTTCACGTATTATGTGGAATCGGACGGCAAACAGACTCGCAAGCGGACGCTATACCTGCCTGATCAGGTAGCGGCAACGCCGGTCCAACCGTTATGGCACGATGGATCATCCATCATTGTAGATAATACGGAGGCGGATACAGAAGGCGTCTGGATACGAGATACAACAGCCAATGACTATTACTACGATAACTATGTGTATGCCAAATCGACTGCCGGTACAGCGACAAGCAAGATTGCCTGGCGACCAGATCTTCCTGAAAGTGTCACTTACAGCGTGTATTACAAGCTGCCGCAAATAACAGCTTCAAGCGAAAACTGGGCAACCAATGCCTCTTTTACCGTTTATTATAGCGGGGGCTCCGAGACGGTTACCGTTGATGAGTCTGCGGCCAATGGGACGTGGGTGTTCCTGGGAGCCTATCCTTTTGCGGCAGGGGATAGCGGGTATGTCGAACTAACCAATAAGGCCAACAAGTCACGGGTAGTTGCCGATGCCATGATGTGGGTGGACCCTAATCGGATGCTGCAACTGGAGTCGGTGGCCATCAAGTCGGATCGGGACGAACTGCAGATGACTCAAGCTGCTCAACTGAGCGTAACCGGCTATTTAGAAAACGGCCTGATCGGTGATCTAACCCAGGCAAACGTGCAGTATTTCGTTGATAGAACTGATCTGGCCACAGTGGACAGTAACGGTTTGCTGACCCTTCAAAGCCTTGATGGAGCCACGGATCATATCGAGGTGTGGGCCACGGTAACGATGGACGGAGTGACCTTAACAACACCGTCTTTGACAATACCCATCAGGGAGCTGACGGTTATTGTGGACAGTACGAATACGACCGGGTTTTACACGACAGAAGGGTCATGGAGCCAAAGCAATTTAGCCGGCTACAAAATTGGAGTTAAGTCCCGTTACTCTACAGTTCAAGGATCATCGGCAACGTGGAAGGCCCAGTTTCCAGAGGGAAAATATAATGTCTCCATCTACAAAATCGTTCATACGACGGCAAACGATAATCATGTCAAAGTGGAAGTGAAACATCAATCGGTTACCGAGGTCACGTATATCGATGCGACAGCCGGGTCTTCGGGTTGGGTTAATCTTGGAACGTTCGACTTTACAGGAGACGGCAGCGAGTATGTTCGTTTAACCAGGAAGACTCCGACTACGGTAGATCCACCAACTCTTCCTGCGGACATGATTTATACGAGGGCTGATGCAGTCAAGTTCGAACGGCAATCCGTCAGTCCGGCATTGCTTGCGAACGGGGTGCCAGGTAAACCGACACTTTCGAATAATAGTGGTGTTGCGACAGGCTTACATGATGGCAATTATGAGGTTACGATGAATATGTGGTGGGGAAACAATGGCTCACTGTATAAGTTGTACGAGAATGGCCAATTGATCCAAACGAAGTCGCTGGCCGATGCATCGCCAGCAGCCCAGACTTCCATTATTCCAATTCAAGGTAAGCCAAACGGAACCTATGTGTATACATGCTTGTTATCGAATTTGTATGGAACGACTTCATGTGATCCACACACCGTCACCGTGGCTGATGCGAATCCTGGCAAACCTGTGTTATCCAGCGACAACTGGGATCAAGATGGGAACTATACCATTACAGCTAATATGTGGTGGGGCACGAACGCAACACAGTATCGATTATATGAAAATGGCGATCTTATTGAAACGCAATCTTTATCTTCACACACACCAAGTGCCCAATCGGCCATTACACAAATTTCAGGAAAAGCTCCTGGCATTTATCAATATCGCGGCGAGTTTATGAATGGAAGTGGAACAACGGTAAGTGATGTTATACAAATTATTGTAAAATAACCCTAAGAGCTGAGTGGATGAGAACGATCCATTCGGCTCTTATATTTCTTGGGAATTTAGTATTGAACTATGCTGTACCGAGGACTCCTAGAGCATCGACGTTCCCATTCGAGTGGAGAAGAAGCTTTTCTCTCGCTTGTTTCCATGCCTGTACGGAAGTAACCTTATAACAAAACGGGCTGCCCCAGTTCTACGGATTTGTAACCCGCTAAGGCGACAACGGTTGAACGTAATCCATCTTCCCCGGTGATCGGTACCTGTTCGCCATTCAGCAGCGCATAAACGAATGACCTCACCAAGTAATCATCCATGGAGTCACCCCAGAAATTCCATACGCCTTTTCCATTATCCATACTATATAGCTCGTTTTTCTGAGCAAAACCATCGATCGCAATGGTTCCTTTCGTACCGATGATCGTCATTGTCACGTCTCCCCAAGTAGGGAATGACGCGTTCCGCGACCAGCTTGTGTCCAAGACGCCAAACACGCCATTGGCGAACTTAACATGTATCATACCAGCATCATCGATATCCAGATGATCATTAAATAAAGTGGCTGAATAGGCGTAGACTTCTTTCACTTCGGATTTGGTAATCCAATTCATCAAGTCCATGACGTGAACGGTATGATCCAACAAAGCTCCGCCACCGGATAACTCTGATTGGAGGAACCAACCGGAGGGAAGCGAACCGCGATTTGTGCCCTTAATGGCTATGATATCGCCAATTTCTCCCTGTTCGACCGCTTCCTTCGCTTTAATAACCGAAGCCAAATACCGGCATGGAAACGCAGTCATAAGCTGAACGCCGTTGTCCTTACAAGCGGTAATCATGGCTTCCATTTCGGAGACGGAAATGCCAAGCGGTTTTTCACAAAGCACATGCTTGCCGGATCTCGCAGCCGCTATTGTTAACTCTGCGTGATGGGCATTTTCCGAGCAAATGACGACTGCGTCAAAATCTGTAGCGAGCAAATCCTCATAATTTTCATAATAGGGCAGTCCATAATTGGTCGTTACTTCTGCTACGCGGCTTTTGATCTCGTCCGCGATACCGATGATTTCGACATTTGGCATGGCCCTGAACGAATTCAAATATGAGTATGCATGGCCGTGCGCAAAACTGATCATACCTACTTTTAATTTCTTCATGCTGTTTCCTCCCCGAGCTTTGAGCTAAGCTGCAGCCCCACAGACTTCCCTGTCCGTACCGATTCCAGCGCAGCCATGGTAATTTCTAGCGCCTTATAAGCATCGTTAGCCGTTACGATGGATTCGCTTCCATCTCGAATGCATTGAATGAAATGAGATAACTCCAAGTCATAGGGGCTAGAGAAGCCTGGACTTTGCGGAACTTCTGCGAAACGTCTGTCTTCTGAATCGGAAGGGGCCTTGCAGATTTGCAGAGAACTGCTTTTTTGACTGTCGCTTCGTATGATGCCTTTGCTGCCCGCAATTTCCACGGCGGTTTGGAAAGGTCCGTGATATCCCCAGAATGCTTCGAGATTGGCAACTGCCCCGTTTTCAAAAAGAAGAGTGACCAGAGCGTAGTCGATGTCATTAACACGTTGATTCAAGCCATATACCGACTTAACTTCTCCGATCGCCCAACGTAAAAAGTCAATATCATGTATCATTAGATCGGCAATAACGCCGCCGCTTTTATCCGCTTCGTAGAACCAAGGTCTGAGATTCCCGGGATGTGAGCCTATCCGTTTGGCATGAACTACGCCGACTCTGCCTAATTTCCCCTCATCGATGGCTTGTTTCATTTGTACATATTCGGGGAAAAAACGAACAACGTGTCCGACAAAAAGGCGAACGCCATTGTGTTCGCAACATTGGATCATAGCTTCTGCATCTTCTAATTGAAGCGCAAGCGGTTTTTCACAAATCACATGTTTACCGGCTTCTGCCGCTTTCAACGTATATTCTTTATGTAAAAAGCTTGGTAATGTCACACTGATGACTTCGAAATCAATCTCTTCCAACATGGTTTCAAAGGAATTAAATGCACGTGCCCCTGTTTTCGTGGAAAGTTCTTGCGCTAGCTTGAAATCTGTATCGCAGACGCCAACAAGCTGCACATCGGGCATGTTAACGTAACTAAGGGCGTGTACATTTCCCATCCCCCCGCAACCGATAATGGCTACTTTCATGCAAACTCACTCCTCACTTTGATGTATAATTATTTCTAACTAATCTTTATCATATGCGTATTACAGGTTACCGTATATGCGGACATTTATTCTTTTTGTATCCATATTAGTGCTGATTGAAAGTGCGGTGATTGAAATCTATGGAAATTTTTAAAGAGCCGATCCCCTATCAAAACGCGTCGTTATGTATGAAGGTGTGGAGATTTACCCAGTCGGGAAAAGAACAGAAAGAATTGAATCCCTGGCACTACCATAAAGAGGTTGAGTTGATACTGGTTGAAGAAGGGACTCACGAAATTCAGACGCCTAATCATGTCTACTCGCTTAATGCCGGGGATGTGGTGGTTATCGGTTCTTCCCAATTGCACAGAGGACGAAAGATCGGCGATAAGGATCTCGTCTACATCGTGCTGCACATCGACCTTCAACCTTATTTCGATCCAGCTATGATGATGTATTACCGGCATTTTTTAGAAATATTTCATCCATTAGAAGAGCTGAATTACATTTTTCAGGAAAACGAAAAGGTGAAGAAGAAAATTGGCATGATTATCACGGATACACATAATGAGGTTATGGGCAAAAATAAAGGCTATGAAATCGCAGTCAGCATGCATATCAAGCATCTACTCTTGATGCTGTTTCGCAATGACAACCGGGAGTTGTTAACGACGCATGTCAATGTGGATGCCGATGTTGATATCATTCGGTCGCTTGTTGCTTATGTGGATGACCATTTGACAGAGAAAATAGACATGGGAGCAGTGAGCCAAATCGCTGGTATGAGTTACACTTACTTCTCCAAATATTTCAAAAAAAAGATGGGATCCTCGTTTACCGATTATGTCAATCAAAAGCGTATTTCCAAAGCGGAGCGGCGGCTTGTTACCGAAAACCGCAGTGTGAACGAAATTGCCGAGTCTGTTGGGATAGAGAATATGGCTCATTTCTACGAGTTGTTTAAACGATTCAACGGATGTACACCTAAACAATATCTTCGCAAAATGAGTGTGGACAGCCAAATTAAATAAATGTTCATATATCTTCGAAAAGCGATCATTTCTCCTAGTTCCACAAGGGAGGGATCGCTTTTTCACATGTAAGGGCGAATTGTCGTCGAATATGTTACTATGATGAAAGACTCTACCTTTTTTGATTAAAGGAGCCGACATCATGATTACCGTAACTGGTTATCAAATTCATCAAGTTATTTTTGAAGACCCAACGATTATCGTTTGCCACGCTACCTCTGATGAACATGCTTGCGAGGTGCTTTTAAAGATTGTTAAGGAAGGCCATAGAGCGATTATAGAAAATGCGAAGGTTATTAATGAATATGAAATAGCCGGAAGTTTAAATATACAAGGTGTTATCAAACCAATCGCCTTATTAAGACAAGGAAATGTCCTAGTCTTGGCTAGTGAATGGGTACATGGATTGACACTGCGTCATTTTGCTCAATCTGGTCAGATATCTATTCCTGTTTTTCTTAAGATTGCGATTCAAATAGCGCGTGTGCTGGAGCAACTGCATAAAATACATATCGTACACATGAATATAAGACCGGATACGATTGTCGTAGTGCCATCCTCTTTACGAGTTAGTTTGACGGGCATGGGACACTCCGTGTTATCGATAGACGGGGGCAGACAAGCAAGGAACATGCCGCTTATTGAGGGCTCTCCCCCTTATATGGCACCAGAGCGTACGGGGCAATTGAACCGCGTTGTGGATGGAGGCACCGATCTTTACTCTTTAGGGGTAACTTTCTATGAAATGCTAGCAGGTCAACTTCCTTTTCATGCGAAGGATCCGCTAGAATGGGCTCATGCTCACTTAGCCAAAACGCCTCTTCCATTATTAACATTCAATTCGCAAGTACCTGCGATTATCGATGAGATCATAATGAAACTTCTTGAGAAAACAATGGATCGCAGATATAAGAGTGCGTATGGATTGCGAATGGATTTAGAGAATTGCTTGCAGCAGTGGGAGGCAAACGGCGATTGTGAGCGATTTAGGATTGCTCAGCAAGATGGGCCGCTGCTGTTAGAGATAAATCGTGATTCTTCGGATAAACCTATCATGTTATCAGAGAGAACAGAATTTGAGACAAGCGAGACAAGCAACGGATACTCACAGGTGCTAGAACTAGCGGCCGTCATGCGAGCCTCTCAAGCTTTCTCAGAAGAGACGGATTCCTATCATCTCCTCTCTAAATTAATGAGTATTTTAATCGAGGTTGCTGGGGCGCAAAGAGGTTGTTTCGTAGCCATACGTTCAGCGGAACTTTATGTGGAGCAGATTGTGGAAGCGGAAAGCAGAGAACAGCCCTTAAGGGGAGGAATTCCGTTAAGTCAGTATGAGAACGTTTGCCAGAACTTAATCAGTTATGTAGCCATTAAGCGTCATTTTGTCATCCTGGAAGATGCAGTAAGGGAAGGACTATTTACACAAGACCCCTATGTCCAACTGCATAAACCCAAATCCGTATTAGGGCTGCCTATCATTGCACAAGGGGAACTGCAGGGAGTGCTTTATTTGGAAAATAATTTGACGTCTGGTGTTTTTGCTGCAGAGCGGTTAGGTGTCTTGCACATGCTGGCTTCGCAAATCAACTATGTGCAAAGATTGCTAGGTTATTACGGCAGTTCGCAGAGCATTCAAGAGCCTAAGATCGGAGGAGCACTTACGTCTCCCATTGTCCCTTTAACAGAACGGGAGATTGAAGTCTTGCAGTGGATGGCGGCAGGATTATCCAATAAAGAAATCGCAGTGCGATTAGTGATGTCCGCGGGGACAGTCAAGGTGCATATGCGAAATCTTTTCGGTAAATTGCACGTCAATAACCGCGTGAAGGCAGTCACTGTGGCCACACAATTGAATTTGCTCCAAGCCACTCCAATTGCTGAATGAGATTGTGATAATATGAGAATATAAGGACGCATTGAAGACTTGTCTTTATTGTATTGGCTTCATACAATGGGAGTAAAGGTAACGACACTATATGTTAGGAGAGCTGCATGATGCGTTTTAAAGATGTGTTTTCGATCATCGGACCATCTATGATCGGTCCATCAAGCTCTCATACCGCGGGAGCGGTCAGGCTAGGACGTGTTGCCAGACAACTGCTTGGTGAACAGCCGAAGAAGGTTGAAATCATACTATACGGTTCCTTCGCCGATACTTACCGGGGGCATGGCACCGATTTGGCTCTCATTGGCGGTCTACTGGATTATGAAACCGATGATCCGCGTATTCCTGCTGCTGCCGAAGAGGCTGAAGCGCTTGGTGTGGAGATTGCCTTCCTTACAAGTAAAGATAAGGCTGATCATCCCAACACCGTTCGATTCATACTTTCTTCGGATACACGGGAATTGAGTATGACGGGAGCATCAATCGGCGGAGGCAATGTTGAGATCGTTAATGTGAATCAATTTGATGTGAAATTTACAGCGGTATACCCTACTTTAGTTATTTCCCATCATGACCGTCCAGGAATGATTGCAGATATTACTGCCTTATTGGGGCGCAGCGAAATCAATATCGGTTTCATGGATTTGGATCGGAAAGGCCGCGACCGGGAAGCGATGACAGTGATTGAAACGGATGTATCGATTCCGGATTCTCTAATCCAAGAGCTTAAGAATTTAAGTATGATATTCGAAATAAAAAAAGTAGACCTCGCAGAAAGAGGCGAATAAATGAGATTCCGGACATTGAAACAATTAACGGAAGTATGTGCTTCCGAAGGATTAACTATTGCAGAAGTCATGCTTGCTGACCAAAGCCAAGAATCAGGTAAATCACCTGAGTATGTATTCGAGAAGATGCGGGCGTATTACCAAATCATGAAAGAAGCTGTCGCCAAAGGATTGACGGAAGATACAACATCCCGAAGCGGGTTGACAGGAAAAGATGCTCAGCGTGTTGCGAGCTATATGACAACGACAGAAGCGTCCTTAGGCGAAGAAGCATGCAAAGCGATGGCCTATGCACTCGCCGTATCAGAAGTCAACGCATCCATGGGACGTATTATCGCTACGCCGACGGCTGGCTCCTGCGGAATTATTCCGGGTGTTTTCATTAGCAGTCAGCAGCGATTTGGATGGGATGACGACCATATGGTAAAAGGCTTGTTAAGCGCCGGTGCCATCGGTTATGTCATCGCCAACAACTCCTTCGTCTCCGGTGCTGAAGGAGGATGCCAAGCTGAAGTTGGGTCCGCCATTGGTATGGCGGCTGGTGCGTTAGTGGAGCTTCGCGGCGGTACGCCGGAACAGGCGATGCACGCAGTGGGGCTTGCTCTGAAGAACACATTGGGGCTCATATGCGACCCCGTTGGCGGTTTGGTTGAAATTCCTTGCATTGTCCGTAATGGATTCGGTGCGGTTAATGCGATGGCAGCAGCCGATATGGCTTTGGCCGGTGTCAGATCCGTCATCCCTTCGGATGAAGTCGTTCAAGTGATGTATGAAGTAGGCACGGCAATGCCGGAGAAACACCGGGAGACAGCCAAAGGCGGCTTAGCTCAGACACCGACAGGCCAACAAATCATGAAAGAGCTGAATCTGGGTAAGAAGCAGCGTTAGAAATCAAGTCTGTGGGTGGGGTTTTCGCCTGCGGGCTTTTTTTGTTCGTCATCCGAAGGATGTTTCATTCTTAAGACAGTCTGGTGATCATATTCCCAGGAAATTCGGGATTCGCCCCACCTGAYGCAGAATGCTGCTGAGACGATGTTTTTCATCGTTACAGTGGTGGGAGTGCGAGAAATTGACTCCGTAACGATGAAAAACATCCTTAAAGTCGCTGGGGTCGRCCCCATCAGGCGCAGAATGCTGCTGAGACGAAGTTTTTCATCGTTACAGTGGTGGGAGTGCGAGAAATTGGCTCCGTAACGATGAAAAACATTCTTAAAGTCGCTGGGATTCGCCCCATCTGAGGCAGAATGCTGCTGAGACGATGTTTTTCATCGTTACAATGGTGGGAGCGCGAGAAATTGACTCCGTAACGATGAAAAACATCCTTAAAGTCGCTGGGGTCGACCCCATCAGGCGCAGAATGCTGCTGAGACGATGTTTTTCATCGTTACAAAGGTGGGAGCGCGAGAAATTGRCTCCGTAACGATGAAAAACATCCTTAAAGTCGCTGGGGTCGAYCCCACCTGACGCAGAATGCTGCTGAGACGATGTTTTTCATCGTTACAGTGGTGGGAGYGCRAGAAATTGRCTCCGTAACGATGAAAAACATCCTTAAAGTCGCTAGAATCGACCCCATCAGGCACAGAGTAGCTGAGACGATGTTTTCATCATGTTTGTTTTTACAAAATTTTGGCATCCTAACAGCATCACTGGACAAGGGGTTTATTGGATGACATTGATGATGCGAAAAATCGTCTTTAGTTTGTTGCTGGCTTGCACTTTTTCTATGCTTAGCGGATGCTCCCAGAAATCAAAAATGGAGCAGCAGGGTATTAAGGAGCATTCGAACCTTGCAATGGAGCGTGAGACCGATAACAGAATGTCGGACTGGAATTTAACGAGCAGTGATTCGGAGCTATATATAGGGGATTTGGGGGTAGAACAGCACTTCACGACAAACCAGGTGAGGAGCATGGCGACGGGAAGTACGAAACAGGCGCTCTTACCTAACGGCTTCCCGTTGATTCAGGCTTTCCCCAATCCCGCTATTGTTCCCAAACAAGGAAGCTATGTAGAGAACGTGATAGATACGGCCATCGGTTATCTGGGGACACCTTATGTGTATGGCTCTGACAGATTGGAGCCTTCTTCGTTTGATTGCTCTGATTTTACGCGTTGGGTGTATTTGTATGCACTCGGGATGGATTTGCCTTGGGATGCCAAAAATCAGGCCGCCTATGTAGATGCCTTGTCTAAACGCAAGTACCGTGATATAAGCAAAGCACGGCGGGGAGATTTATTGTTCTTTACGAGTTTTCGAGGCAATCGGGCAGCGGATTATGCAGGGCTGGATGCTTCACAGAAGCCCATTAGTCATATGGGAATTTATTTAGGTGACGGGAAGATCATTCATTCGGCTTCGAAGAAAACAGGCGGGGTTCGGATCGATCAGATTATTAAAAATCATTTTCATTTGCAGTACCGCTTTATTCTGGGCGGCGGAATATTGGATTAGCTAACAAATGCCCAACTACAAGGCCAAAAACCTAGTAGTTGGGCATTTGTTTATCTCAACTAAGCACTCGTCTTGGTTAACGACTCGGATGGCTGTTTGATTCGTGTTACACTCTGTCGGCCATCGATACTCACCGGAACATCGCCGTCAACGGTGACTCGGCGCACAATCCGATGCTGGTCACCGTAATCGTTGATCGCATAGTGTTGCGTTGCGCGATTGTCCCAGATCACGACATCTCCGGCAGACCAGCGCCAACGTACCGTATTTTCCAGCTTGGTAATATGGCTTTGAAGTAGAGACAATAGTTGGGCAGAATCCGCGGAAGAAAGGCCCAGGATTTTCTTCGCAAAATGGCCAAGCACAAGGGTGCGTTCACCCGTCTCGGGATGCACGCGAACGATCGGATGCTCGGTTTCATACACCGTGGAGGCAAACACTTCCCGATGATGACGTTCTTTCTCGGGAGAGACTTCAGGACGCTGCGCGGCGTAATCGTAGTCATTGCTATGCAGTGCCCATAGCTGGTCCACGAGGGTACGCAGCTCAGAGGGGAGGTGCTCATAAGCTGCAGCCGTATTTGCCCAAACCGTGTCGCCGCCGGAAGCGGGAACTACAACGGCACGAAGTACAGAGGCCTGAGGGTAAGCATCGACGAAGGTCACATCGGTATGCCAAGAATCGGCCCGCCCGCTATGAGCGGAATCAAGCTCAAGAACGTAATCAGTTCCAGTTTTAATTGGCACCGTCGGATGAGCAACAGGGTCACCAAGCAGGCGAGCAAAAGCTTCCTGTCCCGCGTCATCCAGCTGATGCTGATCACGAATGAAAATGACTTTATGCTGCAATAACGCTTCGCGGATCGTCCTAACCGTCTGAGTATCCAGATCAGCGTTAAGGCTCACCCCTTTTATTTCTGCGCCAATTCTGCCTGCAACCGGAAGCACCTCAATGTGACTGGGAGTTACCTTTACTTGTTCATTTGTACTCATACGAATTACCTCCATTTTAATTATATTTATGCGCCTCCAACGGCAGCAGTCGCATACTGATTAGCAGGCCGAGATAAGCCCAAATGTCCCCGCAGGGTAGTTCCTGAATATTCCGTTCGGAACAATCCTCTTCGCTGCAATTCGGGTATGACGAACTGTGCGAATTCTTCCAATCCGGCAGGTAAATAAGGCGGCATCACATTAAAGCCGTCACTGCCTCCGTGTAAGAACCACTCTTCCAGCTGATCAGCTATTTGGATAGGCGTACCAGCAAACGTACGATGACCGCGTCCGCCAGCTAGACGGTGAAGCAGCCCGCGAATGGTTAAATTGTCGCGCTTCGCTAAATCAGCGACCAGCTGGAAGCGGCTTTTATTCCCATTGATGTCGGACAAGCTTGGCAGCTCTGGCAGAGGTCCATCTAACGGATAGGAGAATAAATCAATGTTCAACATATTGGATAACTGATTTAGCCCATATTCCGGAACGGTTAATTCGTTTAATTCCTGCTCTTTTTCTTTGGCTTCCGATTCGGTGCGACCGATGATGGGGCAGATGCCCGGTAAGATTTTCAACTGGTCAGGAGATCGACCATACTTGGCAAGTCTTGATTTTACATCGGAATAAAACTGTTGGGCCTCTACCAGTGTTTGTTGAGCAGTGAATATGGCCTCTGCATACTGAGCGGCGAATTCTTTGCCGGATTCGGAAGAGCCCGCTTGAACAAGCACAGGATATCCCTGCGGAGACCTTGGAATATTCAGAGGTCCGCGCACTTTGAAGGTATCGCCGACATGATTGATTTCCCGGACCTTACTTCGATCTGCGAAGGTGCCCGATTCTCGATCAATGATCAGGGCTTCATCTTCCCAGCTGTCCCATAGACTGGTCGTTACGTCTAAGAATTCTTTGGCCCGTTCATAGCGCTTGCTGTGCTCCAAATGGTCATCTTTGCTGAAATTGCTAGCCTCGAAGGAGCTTCCGGATGTGACAATATTCCAGCCTGCGCGCCCCTTACTTATGTGATCCAACGAGGCAAATTTGCGCGCAACATGAAAGGGTTCGTTATACGTTGTAGAGACGGTGCCGATAAGCCCGATATGATCGGTCACCGACGCTAAGGCAGATAGCAAAGTGAAGGGTTCAAGCCCAACAAACGCGCCATGTTTAATGTTTTGACTGACCGCTAACCCATCCGCCAAGAAGAGGGAGTCGAATTTAGCCTGTTCCGCAATTTGCGCAATCCGTTGAAAATATCGAATATCCGTAATATTCTCCGGCTCTGTGTTCTTGTGTCTCCATGATGCTTCATGATGTCCCGTATTCATGATGAATACATTTAAATGCAGTTGTCTTTTCGCTTTACTCATGATCACTCACGCACCTTTTATTTTTTTATTCACTATAGGTTTGCTTCCAGCCCGTTAATCTCTTCTCCAGCGTAACGAGCAGATAATTAATGATTAAACCAATAACCGAAATAGAGATAATGCCAGCGTACATATTCGTGATTTGAAAGCTGAACTGTGTGTATTGAATTAAGTAACCGAGACCCGACTTCGCACCAACCATCTCAGCGGCAACGAGCACTAGAATAGAGCCGGCTCCAGCCTGCCGAATACCTACAAAGATAGTCGGAGTCGCAGCGGGAATAATCACTTTGCGAAACAAGCTGACTGGCGATAAACCCATGGAACGAGCTGATTTGATCAAAAGTGGATCGACATTTTTGACGCCGCTTATGGTGTTCAGTAGAAGCGGGAACGTGCAGGCATACAGCACGATAGCAATCTTAGAAGTTTCACCAAGTCCGAGTAATAGGATGAAAACCGGAAGTATGGCAAGTGCGGCCGTATTTCGCAATAACTCGAGCAGTGGGTTGAGATATTCCGATACGGGCTTCCACCAACCGATGGCCAGACCAAGAGGGATGCTGATGACGATTGCTAGTGTAAATCCGCCCAAAGAACGCGATAAACTGGCTATCGTATGCTCGATAAGATCTCCCGACAGCAGCAACTGCCACCAAGCAGCCGCAATTTCGGAGATTGGAGGGAAGAACGTTCGATCAACGAGCCCTGCGCGAGGTGCCACTTCCCATACGAAAAGCAAGGCCACGATGACAATCGCATTTTTGAACAGTTTTCTTAGCTTTGCTAAGGACCAACTGACGACATCAAAGCTTTCTTTTTCACGAAGAACTAGGGCTTTCCCCGCATTCACACTAGCCATTCATAATGCCCCCTATTAATTCAGATTTATTGTGCTCAAAGCCATCCAAGCTCTTGGCTATCTCTTGCTCCTGGGCTCTCGTTACTTCGTCTTTAAGCAAATCCCACACCTCATGGCGCAGCTTGACGAAGTCAGGATGAGATCGTAAATCTTCTTCACTTCTTCGTGATTCAAAAGGGATATCAATGACTTTCTTGATTCTCCCTGGACGAGAGGTCATTACAGCGACACGCTGGCCTAAGTAAACCGCTTCTTCAATGCCATGCGTGATGAAAATAATCGTTTTTTTCGTAGCCTCCCAAATACGCAGCAGTTCGCTTTGCAGGGTTTCACGTGTTTGCGCATCCAGCGCAGCGAAGGGTTCATCCATCAGCAGCACTTCGGGATCGTAGGCCAAGCTTCTGGCGATCGCAACCCGCTGCTTCATGCCTCCTGAAATCTCATGGGGATAACGGTTTTCGAAGCCGGCAAGCCCAACCAGATGAATAAACTCTAGGGCAATTTTGCGGCGTTCTTTGCGACCCACCCCTTTGGCTTCGAGGCCAAACTCTACATTCGCCAGCGTCGTCTTCCAAGGGAAAAGCGCATACTGCTGAAACACAATACCGCGATCCAGATTCGGTCCTGTAATGGCCTTGCCATCTAACAAAATCTGCCCGCTGTTTGGCTTTGTTAAGCCCGCAAGTAAGTCTAGCAAGGTTGATTTGCCGCAGCCGCTTGGGCCGACGATAACCATGAATTCGCCCTTCTTCACCTCCAGATTGATATCCTTTAGGGCGGAAATAGGCTGTGAATCCTCTTTCAAATGCCCCAGGTTTCTTTGGATTCGAAACGATTTCTGCACATGCTGAATGCTTATTTTAGCTGTCATTTACAGCACCTCCTTAATGGTTTCGCCAGTGGGACTGGCTTTATAAGCAGTTACTTTTTCTCGTTAACAAAAGGATTGAATTCATTCGTGTACAAATCTTTGACCTTCAATTGCCCTTCTTTGATGACGCCTTCGTTCACAAGCCAATGGATCCAAGTATCGAATTCCTTGTCGGAGATCAAACCGCCTTTACCGGCAACACCGGTGCTTTTCCAAAACTTCACAGTAGAAGTATCTTCTTTTCTGCCTCGTGCGTTAATGATTTTCTCATAACGAGCAACGACTTCATCCCGCGGTGTTGTGCGAGCCCACTCAATCGCTTTGGCGGTTGCTTCAACAAATTTTCGAGAGGCATTCGGATTCGCCTTGATGAATTTATCAGTCAGGACATAACTGCCGGCACTAAAGGTGCCAAACAGATCGATATCCTTAAACAAAGGATGAATGCCGCCGCGCTCCAGCGCTTTGTCACGCAGTACACCGCCTAGTGCAGCTGCATCAATCTGTTCCGCGCGCAGCGTCTGTTCCGTTGTGACCGGCGGTACGACAACAAGCGTTACCTGCTTTATTTCCTCCGTCGTTAAGCCGGCTCTGTGCAGATATTCCTTAATGACGAATTCATGGTGAGCACCTAGTGTATTCACCGCGATTTTTTTGCCAATCAAATCCTTTGCAGACTTGATAGGACTGCCATCTAAAACGTAATATCCCGTCCACGTGTTCTCATCGACACCATAATAAGCAATCACTGGCTTAATAGGAGCTTTGGCAGATATCAATTTCACGATGGCACCATTAAAAGCTCCGCCAAAGTCGGTATCCCCCGTAACGACGGCTTGAATATCTTGAGGACCACTAATCGTGTTACCGATAAATTTCAGTTTCAAAGGGGCAAGGTATCCCAAGTCCTCAGCTAACTCTGGAAAAGTAACGGAGCCAACACCTCCTTGATAGCGAAGCTCAGTTACTTCAGGTGCGCCGCCGCTCGCTGATGCAGTCGCCTCTTTTTTGCCGCAGGCTGTCAATAGTAATGAGGAAGCAAGAAGTAATACGATGCCTGTCATGCAACCTTTTTTAGCGAAATGAGTCATGTTCATATCCCCCTAATGATAATTTGCTTTCGTTGACTTTCTGACCAAGCTATCTCCAATGGCTCGGTTTTAAATTGTATAATTCCTATAGACTTACTATGAATATATTTCTATAATGAAATATAATCTCAGCCCACCCAACTGTCAATGAAATGGAAACACATGAACATGAATGACGATGAATGACCATCTTAACCCCGGCAGGAGGCGCGATGACCATGACCAACCAGCGATTCAACCTCATTTCTTTGCATGATGCGATCGATTTGCTTGGTGTAAGCAGATCCACCTTTGACAGATGGCGTAAATTAAAGCAGCTTCCTTTTGTGAAAATAGGGAAAGAAATCTTAATTGATAAGAATGAGCTAGAGCAGTGGGTTCGTCATCACTCTTTTCGCATACAGAATCCGTCACTTGCCTCGGGCGCACCAACAACCGTTGCTTCTAAGGATCAGCCCACGATTACAGTTGGTTATCAAAGCGGAACGGCCCATATGTGGACAGCGCTCATCATGAAAGAGCTTGGCTGGTTGGAGGAAGAGCTCATCTTAGCGAATCCTAGCCGTCCTGTGCATGTAAAATGGTTGGATGCAGCTAACGGAACGTTGCTGCTGCAGGGATTGATTGGGGGCAGCGTTCAGATTGCTTCCATGGGAGACTATCCGATTGTACTTAGTCAATCACTCAGTCAGACGCTGCCTGCATTTCGTCCTATTCTACTAGCCTTTGACGGCAAAACCTCCGGTGGGCAAGGGATTTCACTTGTTATGCGCAAAGGGCTGGAGATCAACGATATTTCGGAGATCTGCCAGTGGCCGCTTTCATCGGCAGCGCAATCGAGTGCGGGTTATCGTTTATCGAAGCTGCTTCAATCGCTTGGAGGTGATGAGAATCATTTTGAACATAAAGAAATGGATGAATGTATGGCGGGCATCGTGAAGCGGAAGCTTGCCGGAAGTGTCATGTGGGAGCCGTATATTAGCTTGGCTCAATACCACGGCGTAGGTCAGGTGCTTTTTCCAGAGGGAATGGGGGAGAATTATTTAACGGGAATTGTTGCTGATGAGAATTGGGCGCGACATCATGAAGGTGACGCAGTTGCCTACTTAAAAGCACATGTACGGGTCCATGCCTTTATCCGCACTAATCCTTATGCAGCTGCCGAGCTTATTTCCAGGGCCAAAGGAATACCTCCAGAAATTACAGCATGCATAATCGCTAAAGTACGATGGGACGCTGCTTTTTATTCGAAGGATATGAACGCTCTACAGCAGCTATCACTGCCATTATCCAAAGAAGTCTGCTTCAAAGGTGAATATTTGCAACTAGCCATTAAGGCATTAAAGCTGCCCCAACTGAGCTGCGAACCACTGGAAGGGGATTGGGCCGTGGAGCAGTTGTACTAAATGTAAAGAGGCTTTCGCTTCGCTTCATTTCGGTATATAGTAAAAAAGAATTGAAGTGTTGAAAGGAGTGCCAAATGCTTACAACGATGCGTGATGAACAAAATGGTATTTTCCCAGCCGTATGCTCACTGGATTGTCCAGATCAATGCGGCCTGCTGCTTCATAAAGAAGCTGGAAAGATCGTTAAAATAGAGGGAGACCCGAATCACCCGGTAACACAAGGGGCTATTTGCAATAAAGTACGCAACATGACGGCTCGTATATATGATGATAAAAGGCTGCAGTATCCCATGAAGCGCGTGGGGCCTAAGGGTGAAGGCAGCCAGTTTGAAAGAATTACCTGGGAAGAAGCAATCGAAACCATTACTAGTCGCTGGAAGCAGCTAATCGCAGATGAGGGAGCCGAGTCTATTCTGCCTTATAGC
Source organism: Paenibacillus sp. Soil724D2 (assembly GCF_001427935.1). Classification (NCBI taxonomy): domain Bacteria; kingdom Bacillati; phylum Bacillota; class Bacilli; order Caryophanales; family Paenibacillaceae; genus Paenibacillus; species Paenibacillus sp. Soil724D2. The sequence goes on along the minus strand of NZ_LMRY01000034.1, from coordinate 222,405 downwards.
TTCTATGGCAACATGGGACGGATTGGGACGGAAGGGATGGATCGCCGCTTTTTCAATCGGATGGGAGCAAGCCGACTGCTTTATTCCATCTGCGAATCAGCAGGCACAGAAGGCTACAAGTATACGATGGGAGGCAGCTTCGGGACGGATCCTGAGGATACGGTTCATGCCAAGCTGATCATCATGTGGGGCATTAATGCGGTCAGCACGAATATGCATCAGGTTATGTTGGCTGAAAAAGCCCGTAAGAATGGCGCGCAAATCATCGTGATTGACGCTCATAAGAACCAAACAGGCCGCTGGGCGGACTGGTTTATTCCGATTTTGCCAGGAACAGACGCTGCGCTTGCTCTTGGAATCATGCATATCTTGTTCGCTGAGAATTTAGTAGATGAAGCGTTTATGCAGCAATATACCGCTGGGCATGAGGAGCTAAGGGAACATGTGCGTCAATATGAACCTTCTGTGGTATCTACAATAACGGGCGTACCTGTCAATGACCTCTATCGATTAGCTCGCTTATACGGTCAGACTTCACCATCTTTCATTCGGATTGGAAACGGCATTCAGCACCATGATAACGGCGGTATGTGTGTGCGGACCATAGCCTGCTTGCCGGCGTTAACGGGACAGTGGCTGCATAAAGGCGGCGGCGCGATTAAAGGTAATGGCAGTTACTTGGAGCACAATATTCCAGCTTTACAGCGACCTGACTTGCGGAAGAAGGAAGCTCGGCAAATCAATATGAATTTACTCGGGAACGCCTTGCTGGAGCTTGATCCGCCTATTCGATCGCTTTATGTGTACAATTCCAATCCGGCGTTAGTTGCTCCTCATGCGAATAAGGTGAGAGAGGGACTTCAACGGGAGGACCTGTTTACCGTTGTTCATGACCTGTTTCTGACCGAAACAGCGAAGTTCGCGGATATTGTGCTTCCAGCAACGTCCTCATTTGAAAACACGGACTTTTACCGCTCCTATTGGCATCAATATGTGCACCTTCAGCTTCCCGTCATGGCTCCTCATGGGGAAAGCAAAGCGAATGTGGATGTGTTTCGTTTGTTGGCGGCGGAGATGGGCTATGAGGATGAAGCTTTGAGGGATACCGATGAAGCTTTGATTCGCCAGGCTTTGGATCATCCCGGGAACCCAGCTCTGAATAACATATCGTATGAAACATTACTCGAAAAACAGTTTATCAAGGCAGATGTTAAGCCGTTATTCCCTGGGGAATTAAAGACACCGAGCGGGAAGATCGAACTGTATTCTCATGAGATGGAGAGTAAAGGCTTTCCGCCACTTCCGACATATAAGCCACTAGTGGATGAGGGTGACCTGCCATTCTTGTTCGTTCCAGCACCGAATCATAACTTCCTGAATTCGACTTTTGCGCATAATGAGAAGCATATTCGAATGGAGAAAACGCCTAAGCTTCATATGAATGAGGCGGATGCGTCCGCATTAGGCTTGGTCAGTGGTGATGTTGCCCGTGTTTGGAATGATCGCGGAGAGTGCGAATTAATCGTAGCGGCTGGCACGGATGTGCTCCCGGGCGTGGTTGTGAGCCAAGGACTTTGGGCGGATTTGCCGGGGAACAAAGCGTTGGTTAACGCGCTTACGCCAGACCGAGTAGCCGATATGGGCGGCGGCGCTACATTCTTCTCGGGCCGTGTGCGAGTGCAGAAGCGTGAAGTAAACTGAACCCTTGGGCGCCTCGCCGCATAAGGTAATTCAGGAGGTGATGGCCTATGTCATTACAGCATAAAGCCTATGCTTGGATCGGAAGCCCAGTAGGTGTATCCCTAATGGACGGCACCGGTGCTTCTGGTATTCTGTGCAGCATTCAAGGTGGGTCTATTTATATAATTGAATATTTATACCACACCCAATTTGCTACCAAACATTATGCCTTCAATCAAATACGAGATATTCTCCCTTTCCCGCAATGCCCTCAGCCTCAACCGCCTGTGTACCAACCGAAACCTATCTATTAGTTTAAAAAGAAGGTTAGTTAATAAAGATTCCGAATGCCGATCCTCGTGGATCGGTTTTTGCTTTTTGCCGCCTAGGTAAATCTGTCGTTTGAGTTGCTCGATAACTCAGCCCGCTGTTCCATAATTGTCCAATTAGGTAACACGCAGAGGATTATATAAACTTGAGATATTAACTAGAGTAGTTAGCTTGATGTACTATCTATGAGCTTCGGCTCGCGGAATACTCTCTGAAAGCGCGTTTTTCGTGCTTATTTGTTCGAGGCTGCACGAGGCTTACCGCCATGTCAGCCAAATCCCAATAATACCCCTCTAAGACCTAAATAAATGACAATAAAATTAGATTGAAAGAGAGTATGATGAGGGTCAAAAGTGATTTGTATACGCTTACATATGTGTCCAAACTATTAAACAGAATAAGGAGCTTGTTGACATGAAAATTCATCTCATTCAAAGAAAGCTAGCCATGATGTTAATGATTTCAATGGTATTCTCATTACTCCTCATCCCTTCGCCAGGAAAGGCGACTGATGTTGAGGTGGATGTAGCTGCCCTGCTGCCTACAGCAGATGCGGCTATCGCTATGGACACTACGAATGCAGCAATTGCCAATACCAACTTTGATACCAAAACGAGCTCAACAACTGGTATATACAACATTTTGTCCAGCAACACAGTCAAAAGACAGGCCTACTATAAATTTAACGTGGCTGCGGTTTCGGACAGCGCATACAAGTATTATTTGCAGATATCCGCAAAACGGGGGAGCGGTGCAAATGACGTGGACACCGCCTTACAGGTGTTCGCTCAAAACGATATTACATGGCAGGAAGCAGCAATTACTTGGAATACAGCGCCCCAAACGGATTTGGCTCAATTAGCTCAACTCGGGCAGATTACGGTCACTCAGCCAAATACCATATCTAAGCCGGCTCTATATACGGTAGACGTGACTGATTATGTAAGACAGCATTTATCAGATGGCGCAGTGTCCTTTGTTGTCGGTGATTCACTAGGCTTAGGCAGATCGGTTAATGTGTATTCCAAAGAAACGACGGCATCCAATCCTAAGCCGCAGTTGGTGGTGAAACGAGTGGTTCAAGGCGATAATACACCGCCTACTTGGCCATCCAACGCTGTCTTAAAGTCAAGCAATCTGGGAACGAACTTTGTCCAATTAACCTGGCCAGCAGCTTCAGATGATACTTTAGTAACCAATTACTTGGTCTATCAAAATGACTCCGTTCTTTCTACCGTTTATGGCAGTACATATTATAACGTCGAAGGATTAACACCAAATACGAGTTATACCTATAAAATCATCGCCGGAGACGCGGCTGGGAACTATTCCTCAACCCCTTTGACTTATAGCGCGACAACGTTAACTTCACCTGTTACTCCCTTGCAGGTTGTAGAAGTTAATGCTAGCAGCAGCGATGGAAATGTAGAGAGCAATACACTGGATAACAATTTATACAGCCGTTGGTCAGCTTCTGGCGATGGTCAATATGTCATGTTTGACTTAGGGCAAACGAAGAGTATCGGGTACGTGGGCATAGCTTTTTATAAAGGAGATCAACGTGCTACCCTTATCGATATTCAAACCTCAAACGACGCTACAACATGGACGAGTGTATTTAGTGGCAGCAGCAGCGCGAGTACGGTTAATATGCAGGCATTTGATTTCCCAGATACCAATGCTCGCTTCCTAAGAGTAGTAGGACACGGTAACTCGGATGGCAGTACTTTTACCAGCTTAACGGAAGTGATGATTTATGCACCTTTTTTATCCGGAGATACACCGGTTGCTATTGTTCCGAATATTACACCAACGGCTCCCCCAGGGACAGTTCCTTTCACGAAGGCTGGCTTGACGAAACCCGATGGTTCCGATCACCCCATGCATGTACCTAATGCTGTAACGGGAAATACGATTAATGTGGTAGATTATGGCGCTGACCCAGCGGATAATGAACAAGATGACCGTGTAGCTATTCAAAATGCGATCAATGCTGCCGCTTTCGGCGATGAAGTCTTTTTACCGAATGGTGTGTATAACTTGAAAACATCGCCTGACGGGTTTATTAACATAAAACTCAAATCTGGCGTGAACGTAAGAGGAGAAAGCCAAACAGGCACTCTTCTGAAATCAAGTATTGACGATGTCAAGAATAGTTCAGTCTTGAAATCATCCAATCAACACGATATAGTCGTATCGAACCTGACAGTGACTTCAACTTGGAATCGTACATTTTCCTTAGAGCATACAACGAATAATCCAGAGGCCGGGGGACCCGACAGCATGATTGCCATAGCGAACTATGGCGAGAATCCGTCCTATAACGTGACCATCGATCAGGTTACTGTTGAACGATTTAGACGAATGGCGATTCGGATTGAGAACAGCCATGATGTCGTAGTTCGCGGCAGTACATTCCGCAATGCAACCGATCTCGGTGGCGGCGGAGCAGGCTATGGAACATCGATCCAAGGAATCCCTAAGGTTGATAGGCTCGGTTTTGATAATGATACGTATTGGAATGTGGTGGAAAATTCTACGTTTGAAGGGCCGTATTTGCGTCATGGTTCCCTCATCCAAAATGTAGCGCACAATAACGTTCTGAGAAATAATCACTATACCAATACCAAATTGGATGCTATAGATCTTCATGGTGAGCTGGAATATTTGAACGAAGTTCACGGTAATACGATTGAAAACATATTTACCGGCGGTGGCATAGGGCTTGGAAACACAGGCGGTACGGCGCCAAGCAACCACAGTAAAACGGGTCCAAATAACTACATTCATGACAATGTCATTCAAAACTCACGCGAAGGCATAGTCGTTTCGATGGGTACTCCGGATACGTTGATCGAGCACAACACGATAGAAAACACGACAACAGTCAATAACGGCGTTGGGATCAATATTTTAAACGGACCAGGTACTCGGATTATCAATAATCTTATTCGTAATAATACAGCGGACAATTACTGGGGAATTCTGCTCGAACACGACAATGGTGACCAAAATGCCAATAGTGTGGGACAGGGAGATCCTCAAAACGTACAAATTACAGGGAATACGCTAACAGGAAATACGAATGGGATTCAGCTGCAGGCAGGCTTAAATATTACGGTCAGTAAGAATTTCTTGAACAATATCGGGACCAATTATGAAAAGGCAGCTGGTGTAACAGCTACGGAAATATGGCCTTCGACGGACAACTCCTTAAGCGCATTGAATATCAATGCAGGTACATTAAGTCCTACATTTGATGAAGCTGTAACCGAATATACGTCCAGTGTGCCTAATGAGATAGCTCACATTAGCATCCATCCAACGGCAGCAGACAGTCAAGCAAAGATATCGGTGAACGGGGCATTCGTCGTTAGCGGAGAGGCTTCCAGTGACATTCAGCTAAATGTAGGCGAGAATAGGATCGACATTGTTGTTACGGCCGAAGATCATTCTACAAAGACATATCAGCTGACAGTAACTCGGCTGTTATCAAACAATGCGAATCTAAGCAGCTTGACGATTAGTGCGGGAACATTAAGTCCGGGATTCGAAGCGAATGTAACAGCATACACGGCTTTGGTGTCAAATGGAACCAGTAAGATCTCCATCACGCCAACTGTTGCAGATAGCCGGGCAATGGTAACGATAAACGGAGCATTAATTGTAAATGGAGCAGCATCTGACGTTATTCACTTGAAAAAAGGTGAGAACGCGATTGAGATTCAGGTGACAGCTGAGGATAACTCCACTAAAACATACAGGCTCATTGTGATGAGAGGCAGCGAAAAGGATAAAGACAAGGACAAATAACAAACGTAAAAGAGTCGGCGAGGTTTTCCTCTCGACTCTTTTACGTTTGCAAAGGCCAAAGAATTTCGCATGAAGACCTGCCCTATGATACAATACGGAAAAATGAATGTTGAGTGGTGAATCTATGACATTTGAAGAGGTAATGAATAACCTAGAGGAGCTCGGAAGCGAGCAAACGAAGAAAACGTTTCTTCGGCATGGCGCGCAGGAGCCTTTTTTCGGAGTAAAAGTAGGCGATCTGAAGAAGCTGGTCAAATTGATCAAAAAAGACCGTGAGCTAGCCCTCGCTCTGTATGATTCAGGCAATACGGATGCGATGTATTTGGCCGGACTCTCCATTGATCCAAAAACAATGACGAAGCAAGAACTACAGAATTGGGCGAAGCAAGCCTATTGGTATATGCTCAGTGAATATACGGTAGCGGGCGTTGCGGCAGAAAGCAGCAGCGCGCTTGAATTGGCACGGGAGTGGCTGCAGTCACCTGATGAACGAATAGCCACATGCGGATGGAGCACTTATGCCAATTATATTAGCATCACACCAGATGAAAAGCTTGATCTTCAGGAAATTGCCCAGCTGTTGGAGCAAGTGAGAACAACGATTCATGCGGAAAGAAATCGCGTTAGATATACAATGAACACCTTCGTTATTACGGTGGGTGCGTATTGTTTTCCACTATTTGAAGCTGCGACGGAAGTAGCTAGTGAGATTGGCAAGGTTCATGTCGACGTCGGTCAAACGGCTTGTAAAGTACCGCTCGCGACGGAATATATTCATAAAGTGGAATCGATGGGCCGAGTAGGAACGAAGAAAAAGACGTGTATTTGTTAAAAAGTTAAGGCTATGACTGAATGGCAGTGTAAGATGCTGCTTCAGTTGCAGCCTTTTTTAACATATTTCCCTGTTAGAAAAAGGATAACGCTTACCCTTGCAGAAACATTTGAAGTGTGGAAAGAAGGGAGCGCAGTGTAAGCTATGTTAATAGAAAAATTATTTTTGAACATCCTTATCGTCCTTGCTCCTGTATTATTACAAAGTGTCTTTGGAGATCGATGGCGCAATGATCAGTCACCGATTGTGATGGGCTTACTTTATGGCACAGCCTCTTCACTTTGCTTATTATTTTCTTATTATGAACTTGATTTGTACTGGGACTTACGTTATGTTCCCCTTGTCATTTCAAGCATCTATTGGGGACCTTTAGCAGGTATTGTTAATTATATGATGATATTGCTGATGCGTACGTATCTTGGTGGAGATGCGCTTATATTTGGGTACATCAGTATAACACTGAGTTTCATTATCCCTTTTATAGCTTCTTTCAAAATCAAAGAATTAACAGGAAGCTCACGAATAAAGGTAGCTATATTGGTTTCGTTAAGTCCATTACTGGTTATGCTGCTCATTTTATTGAGCTATGTTTCTCTTTACAAAGGTTTTGAATCGTTTGATCTTGCTACTATTCCTGCTATGATCTCTTTTGGCATACTCCTAGTTCTAGGAACCTGGTTATCATCCATGCTGCAAGAAATACATGAAGAGCGATTTAAAATGAAAGTTCAAATTCAAAAAGCTGAAAAAATGAAAACGCTTGGCGAGTTAGCTGCATCCATCGCACATGAGGTTCGTAACCCTTTAACTGTTGTTCAAGGGTTTCTGCAGCTTATGCGCCCGAACGAGCAAGGGAAGAATCAACAATACCTGAATATTGCCATGGAAGAGCTTGCTAGAGCAGAATCGATTATTAATGATTACTTAAATTTTTCCAAGCCGAAACTAACCAAATTAGAATCTTTTTCATTTTCTGACGTATTAAACAACATTATTGTGCTTCTAACGCCAATGGCGATGAAGAATGGTGTTGAGATTACTGTCAATCTTGAGGACAATATTTATATCTTTTCGGATCGTGGACAATTGCAGCAGGCCTTGGTGAATGTGATTAAAAATGCCATTGAAGCGACGCCTGCGGGCGGAGAGGTACAAGTAAGCTTGAAAAAATTGGTTGGCCGAGCCGAAATCAAGGTTATTGATAATGGTAAGGGAATGACGAAGGATCAGCTCTCTCGTATCGGTAATTTGTTCTATTCAACGAAAGATGTTGGAACGGGGTTAGGGACCGCGGTTAGCATTCGGATTATAGAAACGATGAATGGGGAAATGAACTACGAAAGTGAAGAAGGTGTCGGTACGACTGTCACAATCACTTTGCCTTTGTAAGGGTCATACCATTTTAAGTGACAGTTCTGGGAGTGATATGTTGGAAATTACCATGTATGTAAGCATAGCCGTAAAGTTAGCTGTTGCTTTGGTTGGATTGCTGATCATGACACGACTTCTGGGAAAGAAAGAGATTTCTCAGCTTACGGCTTTTGATTTTGTCTCCTCCTTAATGCTCAGTGAGTTAGTTGGAAATACGATTTATGATGACAATGTTCATCTCAGCCATCTCGTTTTCGCGCTTGTGATCTGGACACTGCTTGCACTTGGCCTCGAGAAATTTATATGGGTTGTCCCTTGGATTTCACGATATGCATCGGGAACACCAGATTTACTGATCCGTGATGGGGTTATCGACTTCAAGGCGATGAAGCGTAACAATATGGACTTTGCTCAACTAAGTATGCTCCTGCGGGAAAATGATGTGTTCTCTATGAGGGAAGTTGCTTATGCGTTGTTTGAGACGAATGGCAGCATTAGCGTTCTACGTCAAAAGGATCCGGGAAACCAGAATGATGGTGAGGCAGATTCGCCTAAGAAAAGGGTCTGCCTGCCGGAGAGTATTATTGAGAATGGAAGTATCAATGAAGCAGCACTACAGCGTCTCGGCCGTGATCAGGAATGGCTGAAGCAGCTTCTGCAGCTGAGTGGAATCAGCCATCACGAACGGGTTCTTTTTGCCGAATGGTCCGATTCAAACGGACTTTTCTATCAGCTTAAATAGCTTAGCAAAAAAAGCCTAGCCAACCCTTAATACCTAAGGGACTGACTAAGCTTCATATTTATAATCTGCCAATTAGCGATTATCAATTTTTTCCGGATAGAGGTCATGGTTCATCAATCGATGTTCAGCCATCGCTTCGAACTTCGTGCCGGGTTGACCCCAATTGCAGTAAGGATCGATAGAAATGCCGCCGCGCGGGGTGAATTTGCCCCAAACCTCGATATAACGAGGCGCCATCAGCTCGATCAAATCATTCATAATAATATTGACGCAGTCCTCGTGGAAATCACCATGATTCCGGAAGCTGAACAGGTACAGCTTAAGCGATTTGCTCTCCACCATTTTAATATTCGGAATATAGGAGATGTAGAGTGTAGCAAAATCGGGCTGTCCAGTTACGGGACACAAGCTCGTGAATTCAGGGAAATTAAACTTAACAAAGTAATCTCTGTTCTGGTGCTTGTTATCGAATGCTTCTAATAAAGTGGGATCATAGTTGAACACATATTTGGTTCCTTGATTGCCTAATAAGGTAATCTCTTTCAAATCTTCATTGCTTCTACCTGCTGACATGGGTGGTTCCTCATTTCATAGTTTTTTAGAGAGGGAGTTTGCGAACCTCTTGTATTTTTCATTAGAAATGTACCATATACGCACGCAAAATGCATCCTCGTCGCTAATGGAATTTCGTGGAGAGGGCCGGTTTTTCAACACTAAAGTCTCAAATTGATCCTGATTGTAGATACCACAGAATGGACAAGATTACAAAGTTCACTCTCGGCTGAGCAGTTTCAAACTTAGGATTGTACGTGTACTTACATACGGTTAAAATAGATAAATACATGTGTAACATAGAGATGGAGGTTCATAAGCTTGAAAGCCTATCAAGAACTATTACAAGATATTCTTACTAATGGTACGAAAAAGGAAGATAGAACGGGGACAGGGACAATTTCAGTATTTGGCAGACAGATGCGCTTCGATCTAGCAGAAGGATTTCCTTTGGTGACGACAAAAAGGGTACCTTTTCGCTTAATCGCTAGTGAAATGTTGTGGTTTATTAAAGGCGACACGAATATTCGTTATCTGTTACAACATAATAACCACATATGGAATGAATGGGCTTTTAAGAAATGGGTGGAGAGCGCGGATTATTCGGGACCGGATATGAGTAATTTCGGGTTACGCTCACAGCAAGACGAGACCTTCAAGCTTCAATACGATGAGCAAATGGATGAGTTTGTGAAAAAGGTGCTCGAGGATGATGAGTTTGCTAAGCAATACGGTGAGCTGGGGGATGTCTACGGCAAACAATGGAGGGATTGGACGACAACGCAGGGAGGTACGATTGATCAGCTGAAAGAGGTTATTCATATGATCAAAACGAACCCTGATTCCCGCCGTCTCATCGTATCTGCATGGAATCCGGAGGACGTACCCAGCATGGCGCTTCCGCCTTGTCACACCATGTTCCAGTTTTATGTGGCAGAGGGCAAGCTGTCCTGCCAATTATATCAACGCAGCGCAGATACGTTCCTCGGCGTCCCTTTCAATATCGCTGGCTACGCATTGTTGACGCATCTTATTGCCCATGAATGCGGGTTAGGCGTCGGTGAGTTCGTCCATACGATCGGAGATGCCCATATTTACACGAATCATGTGGATCAAATTCAAACCCTGCTCAGCCGCGAGCCGCGAGAACTGCCAACGCTCAAGCTGAACAAGGAGGTCGCTTCTGTATTTGATTTCGACGTTAGTGACATTGAAATGCTGGATTACAATCCGCATCCAACGATTAAAGCACCTGTAGCAGTATAAATAACATGTGACGAAGGGAGGGGCTCCTGCATGAGTATTTCATTTATTTTTGCAATGGATCGCAACCGAGCCATCGGTGTGAATAACACACTTCCTTGGCATTTACCAGGGGATCTGAAGTTTTTCAAAACCGTGACGATGGGTCATCCTATTCTTATGGGGCGGAAGACGTATGAGTCCATTGGCAAGCCGTTACCAGGCAGACGCAACATCATTCTTACTCAAAATCCACAGTTCCATGCAGAGGGCTGTGAAGTCATACACTCCGTGCAAGAAGCGGTGGACGGCTTCCGTGATCAGGAACTGTTCGTCATCGGCGGAGCGGAAATCTTCCGACTGTTTACTTCTGTCGTGGACCGCATGTACATTACGCACATCGAGCATGAGTTTGAAGCGGATACGTTTATGACCGAACTAGACTTGTCCGAATGGACGTTGGTATCCAGTGAACAAGGCGAAAGGAACGAGAAAAATCCTTACGAGTATTACTTCCGAATCTACCAAAGAAAACAAGTTTAAGGATATAAATAAAGGCCCTGAGTTATCTGTTGTGTTCACAGAGAGCTCAAGGCCTTTTTATTATTTACGCTTTTTTGTGAGCGACACGATCAGGGATAAAGCTCCAAGTACGACCGCAGCAATGGAGAGGTAGAGGGAAGTGTTGGATGATGTGCCACTCGCTGCAGCACTGCCAGCCATTACCTGTCCGTGGCTATCTGTCGTTGCACCGCCTGCAGCTTTGGCTTTAACCGTCGTTACAGAAGCAGGCTTGTCAGATCCATTAGCGCCGACCCATTCAACTACGCTGCCATCTTTATAGGTTTGATAGGCTTTCCAGACGATCTCGGTAGCAGCGTCCGCTACCTTGCCTTGCATATTGAATTCACCGAATTCCGTACTAGCAAGTCCATCTCCGGTTGCTTTCCAAGTAACACCTGTAATTTTACCAGCGGTATCTTTGGCTAGCTCGTAGGTCCAACCTGCTTTGGGCTCGAAGCGAGAAACCGCTACAGCATCCATAGGGAATTTCACTTCTACTTTCACAGTAGGAATGTCTTTCTCTGAAGGCACACGTACCGTAAATTTCTCGTAGCTGCCTTGTGTGGATTCTTTCGGATATACAGTAACGTGGGCGCTGGCGATACCCGCGAGAAGCATAGAGCCAATTAACATAATACTTGCATTTAACATGAGTTTTTTAAACATATAACGTGTTCCCCCTTCAAGTTAACTCTTATCATGTTGTCCATATTACCTGATCGACAAGCATAAGAGTATGACTCGACTGGGCTATTTTTTCGACTAGTTTTGTCCTTTTCGTGTCAATCCGTGCTTAATGGCGAATGCGGTGAGCTGGACACGATTCTCGAGTCCAAGCTTTACCAATATATTTTTCATGTGATTTTTAACCGTATGTTCGGAAATCAGCAGCTTTTCAGCGATCTGCCGGTTGTTATCCCCTAAGGCAACATAGGCGGTGATTTCCTGTTCACGAGAGGTCAACATGCTCGGTGTCGGGCCTTCCGTATGCGTACCCATGGGTGCGCGGAACCTTTGGAAAAGCTTATCCGCCATCCCCCTGGCCGCTTCAGAATTATCGTCGAGCAGCGCGCGTAGGTAAGTGAGCCATTCGTCAGGGTCCATGTTTTTTAACAAATAGCCTTGTGCTCCGAATTGCAGCGCAGTAAAGAGGTCGGCTACATCGTCGGAAACGGTGAGCATGACGATACGTATAGCCCCGTATGCTTGCTTAATGCGCCGCGTTGCTTCAAGTCCATCCATAGGGGACATATGTATATCCATCAAAACAACATCTGGCGCGACTTCTCCGCAAAGCAGGATAGCTTCTTCGCCACTATTCGCTTCTCCCACAATATAGAAGTCGGAGACAGGCTCCAGCATGCTGCGAATCGCTTTCCTTGCCAGCGGATGATCGTCTACGATGAGAACTCGGAACGGCTGATTGCTCAGCATTAGATCTTCCTCCTATCTGCTTGTACCAAAAGTGTAGTTCCTGTTGCCATCTCGTCAGGTTCTTTCATCTTAAACTCAAAAGATGCACCTAACTCAGCAGCACGCTTCTGCATCAATTCAATGCCATAGGTCTTCCCCTTTGATGCACCGGGATGCAACCCATCTCCGTTATCAGTAATCTGTAGTCGCCATGCCTCAGGTTGAGCTTCCAAAACAATTGAAGTTTGCGTTGCCATGGAATGCTTGCGTATATTGGTGAACGCTTCTTGTATAATGCCGAAGAGCTGAACTTCTTCTCCAGAAGAGAAGCTGTTCTCTTCCACAGTTAACTTCTCATGAAGCTCAATACCCGTCACCAATAGCCAATTCTCCAGAAATTTATGGATGCGCTGCTGGAAGTTAGCTCCTTCCTCCGGCGGTGTTCTTAGATTAAAAATGGCTTGTCGCAGCGAGTTATCGATTTCTGAAACCGCTGCTTTGGCTTCTTCTAAATCTCCTTGCTTCAACTTCACATTGAGGAAGAAAAGGGTTTGAGCCAAGTCATCATGCAGCTCTCTGGCCAAACGCTCGCGTTCTTCATACACGGCTCTGCGGGCTTCACCGATTGTCACTTTCTCATTGCTGCGCTCAATACTTTGGAACATCCACGAAGCGAAGAGATAGGAAAGCAGCAGTGTAATGATGGTAATCGTGAAATTACCAGCTTCCATGGTTAAATAATTAAGTAAAAATTCATGACGAATATACTCAAAGCCGCCGATGATGAAAACAGGCACTAGAATCGTAAAAAGCTTGAAAATACGAAGAGACATAGGGCAGATCCATTCCTTTCCGTCGTCCATCTTTGGAACGGTTCCTATTATATCAGATATGTGTTAGATTTCTTTACAAAAAAATGAGGTGGGTACTTCTCAAGTCATGCACACGTGTGCTACATTATTATTAAATCGTAACACGAATTGAAAGGCAGGGTGTCAAAGATGTGGAAATCAATTCTACAGCAGAGAAGAAGCTGGGCTGGATACGTTGGTGTGATTGTCATCCTACATATATTTGGGCTTATCGGATTATATAGTGTAGCGAAAATGACGCCTGCCTTTTGGGGGATTGGGCTCCTTGCCTACACATTAGGGATGCGGCATGCTTTCGACGTTGACCATATTGCGGCGATCGACAATACCGTACGCAAGCTCGTTCAGCAGAAGAAGAACCCATTAGGCGTTGGTTTCTACTTCTCATTGGGGCACTCTTCCGTCGTCTTCATCATGGCTATTGTGACTGCATTCTCCGTACAATGGGCAGAACGTGAGCTTCCTTGGATGCAGCGTTTTGGCGGTGTTATCGGCGCTTCGGTTTCCGGTCTGTTTCTTGTCATTATTGGCATTTTAAATTTACTCATTCTTATCAATCTATATAAAATGTTCTTGAAATTTCGCGGCGGCACGAATGATGATAAAGAGTTCGAGGAGCTTCTAGAGTCCCGTGGATTCATTGCTCGAATGATCAAACCACTTTTCTCTTTCATAGGCAAAAGCTGGCATGTATACCCGTTAGGTTTTCTCTTTGGATTAGGTTTTGATACGGCGAGCGAAATCGCGCTGCTAGCGATCTCAGCCCATGCGGCGAAGGAGGCTATCCCTTTCATTGGCGTCATTTCACTTCCGCTGCTGTTCGCGGCAGGGATGAGCCTCTTCGATACAGCCGACGGGATGTTCATGACCAAAGCATACAAATGGGCATTTCATACACCGGTACGTAAGCTTTATTACAATTTAACAGTGACCGCATTGGCCGTCATTGCTGCTTTAATTATTGGCGTGATCGAGCTAGGTCAAGTTCTCTCCGAAGAATTCAGCTTGGAAGGGATCTTCTGGACGTGGCTGCAGGATATTGATTTCGGGACTTTAGGGTATATCTTAGTTGCTCTGTTCGTGGTGGCGTGGGCGATTTCCATTGCGGTTTGGAAAGGGATGAAGATAGAAGAACGCTGGCGTGCCAAAGTATAAATCATCGTGATAAAAGTGGTCTCAGTTAGCCTATGAGACCACTTTTTTGTTGTGGTGAACAAGGGAATATGAATATTTTCTAAAGGTTATCTTAGAAAAAAGGATTTTGCCGAAATACGTTGAAAGTAGTCTGTCTGAACTTCAGATACTCTGTAAAAGAAAGTAGGACTTATATGATTGAGTTTAAGCATATTTCCAAAGTATATCCTAATGGAACTGTTGGTTTGAATGACATTAACTTAACCATTCACCCCGGAGAATTCGTTGTTATTGTAGGTCTATCAGGAGCAGGTAAATCTACCTTGCTGCGTGCGATTAACCGTCTGCATGAGACGACCGATGGAGAAATATTAATCGATGGCAAATCCATAACAAAGGCGAACGGTGCCGAATTACGCCGCATGCGCAGAGATATCGGGATGATCTTCCAAACCTTTAACCTGGTCAAGCGTTCTACCGTGATTCGAAATGTGTTATCCGGACGAGTAGGCTACCATTCCACCCTACGTACAGTTCTCGGTTTGTTCCCCAAACACGATATCGAGCTTTCCTTGAAAGCGCTGGAGAGAGTCAATATTAGGGAAAAAGCATATTCACGCGCCGATGAATTGTCCGGCGGTCAACAGCAGCGTGTTTCTATCGCGAGAGCGCTGGCGCAAGAAGCGAAAATCATTTTAGCGGATGAACCGGTAGCCTCCCTTGATCCATTAACGACTAGACAAGTTATGGACGACTTGAAGCGAATCAATACAGAGCTTGGTATAACGACTGTCGTTAACCTTCACTTTATTGACCTTGCACGTGAATATGCAACTCGAATTATCGGGCTTCGCGCAGGTAAAGTCGTATACGACGGACCCGTGTCGGAAGCAACGGATGATGTATTCTCCGAGATTTATGGCCGTGCGATCAAGAAAGACGAGCTCTTGGGGGTGCTGGAGGAATGAGTGTAACGACAGTCAAGAGGCCTCCTCGTACGAAGATCTATCTCATTGCCCTGATCATGGTGCTTTTCCTGATTGGGAGTATTTATCAGACAGATGCGACGCTGACGAAGCTCGTTACCGGTACTCCGGAGATTCTTAAATTTATAGCCGAGATGTTTCCGCCGGATTGGCTGTTTTTCGCTGATATATGGAAGCCAATGGCACAAACGCTGCAGATGTCCATTATTGGTACAGCAATTGGAGCCCTGTTTGCATTCCCGATGGCATTGCTTGCAGCTCGTAATGTTACTACGGCGCCATGGTTGTTCTATCCAGCTAGACTCATCATGAATCTATTCCGAACAATTCCAGATCTGCTCTACGCAGCACTGTTTGCCGTTCTAGTAGGCTTTGGCCCTACGGCCGGTACACTTGCACTAATCTTCTTCACGTTTGGTATTATATCTAAGCTTTCTTACGAATCAACGGAAGCTATTGACCCCGGACCGCTTGAAGCCATGACGGCTGTAGGCGCTAACAAACTCAAACTCATTCGATTCGGCGTCATTCCTCAGGTTGCTCCTACGTACTTAGCTCATTTATTGTACACATTCGAAGTTAGTATTCGTGCCTCAGCCATTCTCGGATTGGTTGGAGCCGGAGGTATTGGCTTGCTGCTCAAAAACACGCTGGATCTGTTCCGTTACGATCAGTCGTGCGCCATTGTTATTTATACCTTATTAGTTGTTGTTATAATTGATTTGGTCAGTACACGATTCCGTTCCTATTTGCTAAAAGGCAGCGCAAAACCGATGTCAGCTTCGCGTTCAATTACGTATAAGATAATCGGTTGGGTTGCCGTTGTTGCCTTATTCATATGGGCACTAACTGGCCTTGAGTTGACAGGTTTCCAACCAACGACGTGGATTCTCACGAAGTCTATGTTAACCGGTTTAGTACATCCTGACTGGGCCTATGTGTATATCCCAGAAGGAGAGGATTTACTTCGATCCTTGCTTGAAACCTTATCGATTTCCTACTTAGGAAACTTTGTTTCAGCAATTGTCTGTATCCCGTTTGCTTTCTGGGCAGCAGCGAATATGAGTCGATTCCGAGCAGTTTCAGGCACAGGGAAATTGTTCTTAAGTATCGTACGAACAATACCGGAGATTATTATGGCTTTGATCTTTATTAAAGCTGTAGGCCCTAATGCCTTTGCTGGGGTTATGGCTTTAGGACTTCATTCTGTAGGGATGCTCGGCAAACTGTATGCAGAAGCCATTGAGAATATGGATATGGGACCTACGGAAGCCATGACAGCTGTGGGTGCAAACATGTGGCAGCGGATGGCGTTTGCCGTGGTGCCGCAGGTCATTCCCGATTTCATTTCGTATACCTTATATCGTTTTGAGATTAATGTCCGTTCAGCGACCTTGCTAGGTGTTATCGGTGCAGGTGGTATCGGTACGCCACTCATCTTCGCGCTCAACGCGAGGCAGTGGCCGCGAGTAGGTATCATCCTCATTGGTATTATTGTCACCGTCTCCGTCATTGACTACATCTCAGGGACACTTCGCAAACGCATTGTATGAGGACATGGGAAAGACTTATAAGTGAAATTTAGTTGAAAATAAGCCTCCAAATCCAGCTATCACAGTGGTTTTGGGGGCTTTTTTGTTCATAAAGGATGGAATTTATAAGGATGGATCCTCAAGGGCAGAACCGTTGTTTGTTTATGGATAACTGTCTATCGGATTTCGTGGATTGTGAAAAACCGGTTTGGAGGAAGATTATTTACTGGCAAATTGATTTTAACCCGCTTATGAGCTGGGAAGTTGTATAACGTGCAACAATTCTGCTTAAATCACGCCTTTTTCCCTTCGTTGTTGCAAAATGTACAACAATTTGCTCCTATATAGGTCATTTCGCAACAAATGGGCTAAAAATGTTGTGCAAACTGCAACTTCAACTTGCTAAAAAGCCTTTAGACGTGCGAGATGTTGTAGAAAATACAACATTGGTAACCACTATAGCCCATTGCTCTCACGAAAAGCTAAATGACTCTAATATCCCATACCAACGATTGGCTGGCCTAAAAGGAGTACAAATACAAACTACAACTTCCTGAGGGGGATATCTCTATTTAATCATTAGCTGTAGTGCCTTCCTTGGGCTACCAAGCGAAGTGACCTATTTTCACGGTTGGTCTTTGATGGGGTGAATGAATCCAAGACCGGTTCCAACACCTCAATTTGTTCGATCAGCTCTATAGGAATCAGGACGTTATTCAATTTCAAAAGTCGAAAAGTAGGATAGTAATTTGTAATAACCCCCCTTATCTCGTCTTTACCGCACCGGATAGAGACTTCTTTTTTGCAGCTAATAAGCATTTCGAACATCCAATTTTCACCTCACTATGATATATGACAGGTCCAGGTAAACGTTTGTCATGCAAAAGTAAAAAAACATTTACGCGGACGTGCCACATTCATAGTATGCAAGGGAGGTTCGGAGTAGAATGCAAAAAAAATACCTCAACATGATTTGAAAAGATCATGTTGAGGTATTTTCAATTTACAGGGAGCTAAGCTTATTTCAAGCCCATTTCTTTGTTTACGCTGCGAACGATGTCGAATTTGGCATCATCAGAAGCTACATAGCCTTTGTGTGAGTAAACATCGAAAATGACTTTTTGACCATCTGGGTCGTTACCGATAGCGATAAACGCATCCGTAATTTTCTTTTTCCATGCTGCATCCATATCAGAACGAACAGCGATAGTATCATTAGGAATTTTGTCAGAGAAGCTAAGAACACGAGTTTGTTTGAAAACATCTGGGTAATCTTTCGTCATGTTTGCACGAATGTCTTGGAATACGCCTACAGCGTCAACTTGTCCGTTAAGAAGAGCGATAACCGCTTTATCATGGCCTTGGAATTGAACGCCTGTTACATCTTTTACTGGATCTACGCCAGCTTTTTTCAGAACAAATCCTGGGTAAACGTAACCAGCTGCGGATGTAACACCTTGCCAGCCCATTTTCTTGCCTTTCAGATCAGCAACTGTTTTGATTGGGGAATCTGCTTTAACGAGAATTTCTGATTTATAGAAATCAACAAGATCCTTCGTTGGTTGGCCTGTTGCATCGTCAACGCCTAGACGTGTAGCTTGTACAAGCAGGTCTGCTGCTTTACGATTGTCATGGGCAACAACGTAGTTGCTTGGAGGCAAGAAGCCAACATCAACTTGTTTGGATGCCATAGCTTCGATAACAACGTTATAATCTGTTGAAACGGAAACCTTAACGGGGATGCCCAGTTTGTCTCCTAATAGTTTTTCAAGTGGCTTTGCTTTTGCTTCAAGCGTCTCTGCATTTTGGGAAGGAACGAACTGTACTTTAAGCTCTTTAGGTACGAAGCCTGCAGCTGCGGCCGGTGTTGCAGAAGCTTTGGTAGATGCGGATGCAGCAGGGGCTGTTTCCTCTTTTTTTGCACAGCCTGCAAGAACACCTGCAGCAACAATCATGGACAAGCTAATGACTGTAAATTTTTTCATCATCTTTTTTTGACCTCCGTTTAATTGTTTACTTTTATCTATGATGTACTATAACATTATCATATAATATATGGAAGATAGTGTGAAGTATTTGTTAATCTGACAATCGACATGTAAAGAGTTACAAAATAATACGCTTGGAGTGGGTAATTTGACTCAACCTAGTAAGCTGCAGAAAAGTAGAGTAACCATATTAGAAACTAGTGACCTGCATGGAAATATGCTGCCTATTCACTATGCAAACAATCAACCAAACGATGTAGGTCTATCCAAAGTGGCTGCGCTTATTGCTGCAGAACGGAAGAAAGAAGCTCATGTAATTGTGATCGATAATGGGGATCTGATTCAAGGTACGCCGCTTGCGTATCATCATGCTAGATTGAATAACGATCCGATAGATCCAATGGTCCTAGGTCTGAACTATGTGGGTTATGATGCGGCCGTTATTGGTAATCATGAATTTAACTATGGACTTCGTGTACTGCGAAAAGCAGTTCAGGAATCCAAGTTTCCTTGGTTATGTGCAAACATTGTGGATGCGGAGAGCGGAAAACCGTTCCTAGGAAAGCCCTATTTGATTAAAGAGTTACCTGACGGCGTTCGTATAGGAATACTAGGATTGACAACACCCTATATTCCGAATTGGGAGAACCCCGATCATATCGAGGGTCTGCGGTTCGAAGATGCTTTAGAGTCAGCTAAGAAATGGGTGAAGTTCCTCAAGGAGAATGAGCAAGTGGATGCCGTTGTTGTCTCTTACCATGGCGGTTTTGAAAGACATCTAACGACGGGTGAGCCAACAGAGCCATTAACGGGAGAAAATCAGGGCTATCAACTATGTATGGAAGTAGAAGGTATAGATGTTCTGCTTACAGGGCATCAACATCGAAGCATCGCAGGAGCAGAAATCAACGGTGTCGTTATTGTTCAACCAGGAACTGCCGGTGTGTCGCTTGGCAAAGTGGAATTAGAGCTCTCGAAGATAGATGGCAAATGGCGCATCGATGCCAAGAAATCGGAGCTTCTTTCGGTGGCTAATATTGAAGCGGATCAGAAATTGATAGAGCTTGTTAGCCCATATGAAACGAAGACTCAGGAGTGGCTCGACCAACCAATTGGTAAGCTGTCCGGAGATATGCTCGTCAATGATCCCATGCAAATTCGCTTGAAGGACAATGCGCTAATCGAGTTTATCAATCGTGTTCAGATGGAGCTATCGGGAGCAGCCATTTCAAATACAGCGTTGTTTGATAACGTATCGCCAGGATTTCCATCCGATATTACAATGAGGGATATCGTGTCTAACTACATTTACCCGAATACACTGAAAGTGATTCGGATTTCCGGACAAGACATCAAGGATGCGTTAGAGCAGTCAGCAGAATACTTTGAATTAACGTTATCGGGTGAAGTTCGGGTGAGCAGCAAGTTTAGAGAGCCGAAGCCGTCACATTATAACTATGATATGTGGGAAGGGATTACCTATACTTTGAACATATCCCGTCCAATCGGCATGCGTGTTGTACAACTGGAATATGAAGGAAAACCGCTGGATCTCGAAGCCTCGTTCGATGTTGTTATGAATAACTACCGAGCTGCAGGTGGTGGCAATTATGCGATGTTCCAGAATAAACCGATCATCAAGGATATCCCGACGGACGTAGCTGAACTATTGGCAGGATACATCATGGAGCGTGGTACCATTGAAGCTAGCGTGAACGAAAATTGGGAAGTTATCTGGGAATAGGTTGTGGCCGTAAATAAAGCCGCACATAAGAGAGAGAGTGCAGACTCTTTCTTGTGTACGGCTTTTTTTGTTTGAATGGTTAGGATTCGCGAATGTATTCCCGGTCCCCTGATCTAGGATTGTAAAATACGCGGTAAGTGAATCCATCTTTTGGATCAATAAACACCTCTGAGGTTGAGACAAAGCCGTTTGAAGGCTTGTTAGGCGTAGCTGAACCGTTGTTTTTATAGCGTTTGTCATAAATGAGATAACCCAGAAGAAGGAGAATGATAAATCCGATAACCCATGTTCCATAGATAAGTAAAATCGGACCGAGTCCACTCATAGCCTTCGTGTCCGGACGGCGGTGCCATAAGCGACAATTTCACTCATGTTTTGTCCAATGTCGCCGCTATCGAAACGCATCATTACGATAGCATCAGCGCCCATAGCTGCGGCGTTTTTGACTAATCGGTCCATAGCTTGCTTCCGCCCGTCTTCTACCATCTGGGTGTACTGCGTGACTTCCCCGCCGACAAGCCCTTTTAACGAAGCAAGAATATCGCCGCCAATTCCTCTGGCTCGCACAACGACCCCAAATGTACTGCCCAACACTTCCGTGACTTCATAGCCTGCGATGTTTTCTGTTGTAGCTACTATCATGAAGATCATCTCCTTTTTTTGTAAAATAGACTCTTGCTACTTGATTGAGATTCGATATTATTAACTTAGTACGAAAATGAAAATAGGGGGTTTCACATTGAGTATGATAAAAACGATTGAATTATGGCCCGGAGCATCCAAGATTAGCATAGGTGAATATAACCAAGGATGTCCGAGTTTGACTTTATACCCTGTGTCTAAGGAAGGGCTGAGCTCTGCAGTTATAGTATGTCCCGGAGGAGGCTACGGTAGGCGTGCTGATCATGAGGGAGAGCCAATTGCCAAATGGTTAAATGGACTTGGGATTTCAGCTTTTGTTTTGAATTATCGCGTAGCTCCTTATGAACACCCGGTTCCACTTCAAGATGCACAGCGGGCAATTCGAACCGTAAGGCATCATGCGGAAGATTGGCAAATTGATCCGAACCGCATTGGTATTCTCGGCTTCTCGGCAGGTGGACATCTAGCTTCTACAGCCGGTACTCATTACGATGCAGGGGATCAGGAGTCCGTTGATCCGATCGATAGACAAAGCAGTCGTCCCGATTTGATGGTACTATGTTATCCCGTTATTACATTCTCCGGAGAGTATGGACATGAAGGTTCAAAGCATAATTTACTGGGCAAAACACCGGATGAGAAGTTGGTCTCGCTGCTATCTAATGACCAACAAGTAACTGCGCATACGCCACCGACTTTTCTCTGGCATACAGCTGATGATGCGGCCGTTGCCGTCGAGAACAGTTTGCTATTTGCGGGGGCGCTTAGCCGACATAAAGTGCCTTTTGATCTGCACGTGTTTGAGAGCGGACGTCATGGTATCGGAATTGCTGATGATCATCAGGAAGCTTATATTTGGCCTGAACTATGTGCGAATTGGCTCAAAAAGCAACAATTTGCATGACCAAGCTTGCTTACACATGCCATATACTTGGAGATTCGGCTATTGTGATTAGCCTTGGCGCGGACATTGATTTATCCATTCTAAATCGTGTGCGTCAGTTGACAACTTACTTAGAGAATAATCGTTTTGAAGGTTTTATCGAAATCGTTTCGGCATATACAACAATCACGATTTATTATGATAGCTTCCAAGTTTATAATCACTATTCAGAAAAGGGGACCACCCGAAAAAATGGGCGTGCCAGCTGGACGAGTACGTTACTACCCTATGACATTGTTTTATTACATATTCAACATCTCTTGGATAACTTTGAACATACAAATGAGGTTCATAGTAACGAGCCTGGGAGAACGATTGAAATCCCTGTTTGTTACGGTGAGGATTATGGTCCGGATCTTGAGGATGTCGCGGCCTATCATCATGTCAGCAAGGAAGAGATTGTGCACCTTCATACCTCACAGATCTATCCGGTATATATGATTGGTTTTGCACCTGGATTTCCTTATTTGGGAGGCTTGGATGACCAGCTAGCTACACCAAGGAAATCAGTACCTCGGACGAGTATACCTGTTGGTTCTGTAGGCATTGGCGGCGCCCAAACAGGCATTTACCCTTTTGAAACGCCGGGCGGCTGGAATTTGATTGGTCGTACTCCCCTGGCGTTATTTCGTCCAGAATCTGATCCGCCATCTCTACTGAAGGTAGGAGATCATGTAAGATTTGTATCCATTACGGCAGAGCAGTTCCAATATGAAAAGGAGAGGAATATGCGAAATGGGCTTTGAGGTCATCAAGCCAGGGTTATTATCAACCTTGCAGGATGAGGGACGGTATGGTCAGCGGAAATATGGCGTCATTACATCAGGCCCCATGGACCTCTTTGCGCATCGAGCAGCCAACATACTCGTTGGGAATGATTGGGGCGCAGCTGCGCTAGAAATGACACTGCTTGGACCGAGCATGGTTGCGCAGAAGGATATGCTGCTATCTCTATGCGGTGCTGATATGGAAGCCGATGTTGACGGTATTCCGGTTCCATTGTGGCGATCATTTCTGATGCGTAAAGGAGACCAGCTAAATGTTCATTATACAGTTAAGGGCTGCAGAGCTTACTTAGCCGTGTATGGTGGTTTCGCGGTGAAACCTGTAATGGACAGCAGAAGCACCTATTTACGCGCGGGTATAGGCGGTCACCAAGGAAGAGCACTACAAGCGGGAGATGAGTTGCCAGTAAGAAAAGTCGTGGTAGGTGATTATCTTCACCATCCAGGGGCTGTGAGTTCCTTTATTCGTCCGGACTATGAAGAGAATCCTGTTATAAGAGTGATACAAGGTAGGGAAGCCGCCTTTTTCACAGACGCAAGCAGAAGGAGCTTCTTGGCTCAAAGCTATATCGTTACCGCGCAATCGGATCGAATGGGTTATCGTTTGGAAGGGAAGAAGCTAGAACTCTCTGATGGCGTACCGAGTGAGATGATCTCAGAAGCGGTCGTCCAAGGGACGATTCAAGTACCCCCAAGTGGCCAGCCCATCTTGCTGATGGCGGACTGCCAAACAACCGGAGGCTACCCGCGCATCGCGCATGTCATCACGGCCGATCTTCCCTTAGTAGCTCAGGTGAAACCAGGCGGAAAGCTTCGTTTCCGGGAGGTCAGCTACCGTGAAGCCCAGGAGCAGTTCTTGCTGCAGGCGATGGATTTGCGGCTGCTTGAGGCTGGGGTTCGGGCTTGGGTACGGGATCGTGGGGGGAATTGAGGACTGAAGAGTTGAAGGACTGAGGGATTGAAGGACTGAAGAACTGAGGGACTGAAGAGCTGCAGGACTGAGGAACTGAGGAACTGAGGAACTGAGGAACTGAGGAACTGAGGAACTGAGGAATTGAGGAACTGAGGAACTGAGGAACTGAGGGACTGAGGAACTGAGGAACTGAGGAACTGAGGGACTGAAGAACTGAGGAACTGAGGAACTGAGGAACTGAGGGACTGAAGAGCTGAAGGACGAGGAACTGAGGGACTGAAGAGTTTAAGTGCTGGAGAACTGTGGAACTAAAAGAAGAAAGAAAAAACTGGGGGTGAGAATTCTGCGTATTGACTTGAATTGTGATATGGGCGAAGGCTTCGGCGCTTATCGCCTTGGCCGGGATGAGGAGCTGCTCGACTTTGTCAGCTCCGCAAACATCGCCTGCGGATTCCATGCAGGCGATCCCGCAACCATGCGCAGCACTGTGCAGCTGTGCTTGCGCAAGGGCGTCGCGATCGGGGCCCATCCGGGCCTTCCCGATCTACAGGGCTTCGGCCGGCGCGAGATCGCGATCACGCCGGCGGAGGCTTACGAGCTGACGTTGTATCAGCTCGGGGCGCTGCAGGCGTTCGTCCACGCCGAAGGCGGACGCCTGCAGCATGTCAAGCCGCATGGCGCGCTCTATCACATGGCTGCGAAGCGCCATGATCTCGCCGCGGCCATTGCGGCTGCGACTGCTAGCGTCAGCGCAGAGCTGACGCTGTTCGGCCCGCCCGGCAGCGAGCTGCTGCGGGCGGGTGCCGCCGCGGGGCTGCGGACCGCGAGCGAAGCCTTCGCGGACCGCAGCTACCAGCGGGACGGCACGCTGACGCCCCGCGATCAGCCGGGGGCGCTGCTGCCCAGCGCCGCCGATGCTGCGGCGCAGGTCGTAAGGCTCGTCCGCGAAGGGAAGGTCCTCTCCCGGGAGGGAGAGGACCTGAGCATGCGCGCGGACACGATCTGCATTCACGGCGATGGTGCGCACGCGGTGGAGTTCGCGCGCGATATCCACGCACTGCTAAACAGCAGCGGCATCGCGGTGATGGCGCTCGGGCAATAGTCAGCTTATTTCCCCGCACTGCGATAGGAAATAAAGTCGCCCGATGATACTGGAAATCCTCCTGTTAATTTCACTAGGATACCGATGAACGTGTATCTAACGGGAAAACCTCCAGCAATAATCATTGTTAATGCGTCATTTATCTGATTTCTGCTACATTAACGGTAGGTTTTCGGGTTAAAGGACTAATACACGAAATAACCAATAAATGAAAGGGAGTTTTTCCTTCTACCATCGCAAGAAAGTGTAGCGACCTGGATAATCAGCCACCATCACATCAACTGATTCACCGCCGGTCCCAAGTTACGATTAGACCCCAATCACTGGCACCTAGGAAAGAATCTTTATAACCATTCTTTCACTTGAGAACAAGCTGGAAATATGAGTAAATATAGAGGTAGCCGGCCGGCTAATTACTTCGGAAAGGAGTGATCAAAGTGATTACAACAAAAGCAGAGGTGGTCTCTGCGTAAGCAGAGTCCATCGTTCCAAACGGGGGTCGCTAGGCCCCCGCATATTTTTCCTGAATGAGTAGACAGCGAGATGCTTTTTACATATAATGAGAATGTGAACACATAGTGAACACCATAAATTAGGAGAGACTTTGCTCTCCAACCCAATTTCAAAAATTAAACTATCTGGTGAAAGGAGTGCTTTTTAATGAACACAATGACAGTAGCGATGAATGTTGCGGCCGCCGCAGAGGTACTCGTCTCCTAACTGAATATCATTCGTGGAATAACCGTTCACCTGAAGTGTATAATTGCATATACAACCGACAGGCACGATTATGATCGTGTTTTTTTTATTCCATTTTTTGAGAATGGTAGGAGGTTATGGGGCGATGAAGATACTCTCTGCAAATCAGACAAAGTTTAACTTTGCTCGACAATTTGAGGAGGTTTTCATCCATGAGTTACAAGAACGGGAAAGACGTTCTTCCCCCTAACCTATTAAAACAATTACAAGAATATATCCAAGGTGAAATTGTATACATCCCTAAGAAAGAGCAGAAGCGCGCTGGATGGGGAGAAAATAACGGAACACGTATTATCATTGAACGTAGAAATCGAGAAATATTTCGGTTGTACCAAACTGGTTCCACGGTGATGGAACTTATCAAAGTCTTTCACTTATCAGAGGACAGCATCCGTAAAATAATCGTGAAAACACGCGAACTAACAACTAATCAAGCGTAGAGGCAGCATCCCTAGAGGTGCTGCTTTTTTTTATACGACGGACTAATTCACGCACATTGCTAATGAAACCAATCGGAAATGGACGGTTAATGGACCAGGATGCCGTTAACAGCCTATTTGGAGCAATGATTCCGAGCTTACGGACGTCAGCGCCGTTATTCGGTTTCCATCTTTCTTATTTTCATCATTTGAAGTCGATTAAGGGCTGTCGAGTTCATTAGAGTTTCAAACTCAATCTTTTTCGGGTATTAACGTCGCTCCAGTCCTTTAGCCGTGGAAGATAAATCTGAAGCTGATTTCGCACCCACTTCCTTACTCTCCAGCTGTAAGTTAATTGGTCAGTCGTAGTTTTTTTCGTAGAAAAAAATATAAGTTTTATTCCACTTCGCGTCATCAGTCTTGGCAAACGCGCTTGTCCCAGAAGGACGACGGAGTCGTTTATCCTTAGACCACGTAAGCCATCTTATGATGAAAAAGCCTACTGCTGCATATTCCAAAGGGAATGACGATGCGCTATTTGTGGAAAACAATACCTTTTTGAGCGTTAGGGGGAACGTAGGTGTGCTATGTAACCATTTCTGGGTGAAGTTCGGAGTTTTTAGGGGAATTAGCGAATCGAGGTTCCGCAACGTTAGCTTTATAACCACTTATTGGAAAAATAGCGCATCGGCGTTCCCATTCGTGAAGAGTGGAAAGAAAACGATAATCCATTTCGGCGCCAATCGGAAAACATATTTGATTGCCGTCAAATTGAAGGAAATGCCTTTACCTTCTTGAAATTAAAAGGAAAGAAAACGTAGTGAGCGTCCGATCGCTTTGGAGGTGGTGCAAGACAAATGCAAGATGAGCTGGATATCCGCAGTTTTATCGGTACACATGATGCCGATTTTTATGATGATGGATTTCACCGTCATTCGGCCGTTGAAGTCAGTATCGTGCTAGAAGGACGGTGCTTGTTCGAATGGTCAAGGCGAAGCTGGATGGAAGCAGGCCATATCGTTATTATCCCGTCAGACTTGTCACACAGGTTTGAAGCCGTGACGAATGTGAGGTTTGGGGTTATTTTGCTGCAGGGCGTAACGGCTCGTACGATGGAGCTGGTCGCGAAGCTCGGAGGCAGCGGATTTACTGGCGACGGGGGCGGCGCTGATAGATCTCCTTTATTCCTTGCTTTATCCCGACTGGACAAAGAGCGGTTCGAGCGATTGTTCCGGGAGTGGCTTCGGATGAAATCGTCGTTCCTAAAGGAAAAGCAAGCTAATTATTCGGCATGGATGGAAGTGCTGCTGCTTTTTTTACTTGAACACTCGCAGCAGGATTTGCAGGGGATGACGGTGACGAAAGCGGCTGACTACATTCGTGAAAATGTGCAGGAATCTGTTCATATTTCTGATTTGGCAGAGATGGCCGGTTTTACGGAGCCTGCGTTTCGCCGTGTCTTTGAACAAATGTATGGCGTTAGCCCAAAGCAATACCAGCAGCAGTGCCGTTTGCAGGAGGCAAAATGGCTGCTTAGCTCAACAGATAAGGACATACGTGAAATCGCCGAGCAAGTTGGCTTTTTCAGGCTGCATTCCTTTTCACAGTGGTTTAAGGAGCAAGAAGGTCACCCGCCTACCGTTTGGCGGAAAAGTCAAAGGTTGCAGCACGGTTCGGTGCTGGACTAGTTGCGTTTTGCGTAAATTGCGGTTCGGTTTCCCTAAATACAAGCGCTTTCTGATTCGATATGCTAGTGGAGTAAAGGTAAACACATAGGGAGGCAACGACGGATGGAAAAAGTAAGAATTGGATTTATCGGTGTAGGCGGCATGGCAGAGTATCATATGAAAACATTGCAGCAAATCGATGACGCAGTGATTACGGCCGTATGCGATATGAACGCGGATCGGGCGAGGGAGATAGCTGAAACATTCGGCGCAAAAAAGTACGAAACTTTGGAAGAAATGTTAGATGCGGGGGTAATCGATGCGCTTTATATATGCACGCCGCCTTTTGCTAGGGAAGGGATTGAAGAAGCGGCTGCAGCACGGGGCATACATCTGTTATCGGAGAAACCGACCGGTTTACATATGGAGGAAGTGCGTCGTAAAGAACAGATCATTCGTGAGTCGGGCATCATCCATTCGTCGGGCTATTGCCTGCGTTATCTGGACACAGTGCAGAAGGCAAAGACGTACTTGGCTGATAAGCAAGTAGATATGGTACTCGCATACAGAATTGGCGGCATGCCAGAAGTAGGTTGGTGGAGGCTCATGAATCGCTCAGGCGGCCAACTTGTAGAGCAATCGACGCATCAAGTAGACTTGATTCGTTATTTGGCCGGTGAGTTTGACTATGTCCAAGCGAACTACGAGCAGCGTCACATCCATCGGAATTATCCAGAGGCAACGGTGTATGATGTGGGTATCGTATCTTTCGGCCTGCGCAGCGGGGCGCTAGGCACGATCAGCAATACGGTATTGTCCCGTAAAATTGGACGCGGGGATGTGGAGTTTTTCGGTCACGACTTCTACGTGTCAATAAGCGGTATGACGGTTCGGATTGTGGATGACACGCAAGACGTGACTTTGACGTCGGAGATGGATTTTTACCTCGAGCAGAATCGGGCGTTTGTCGCAGCTGTGAAAACAGGACGGCAGGAGCTAGTGCTTGGGGATTATAGCGAAGCGGCAGCGACGCTTGAGGTTACACTGGCGGCGAATGATTCGGCCGTTGCGAAACAAACGATAACGATCACTTCCAAATAAGAGTACGAATGTTTCCATTTTGAAATACACGAAGGAGGTTAAGGCATGTTAAAAGGAGTCAATCAATGGTGCTTTCCTGAAGGGCTGCCCCTTCAGCAGTTATTCTCGATTAGCCGTGAGGCTGCTTATGACGCGGTTGAGCTGAATGTCAATCCGTTAGGCGGCGTTGGTTTGACCATGGAGACGACTGCTATGGAGGCTGAGGAGATTGGCCGCATGGCCAAAGAGTACGGTATTCAGCTGCGAAGCTTGTCTACCTCTCTACTGTGGCACACTCCGCTGTCTTCGGCAGACGCGTCTGTACGTGAGCAGGGGCGTCGCGTTGTCGAGAAACAGTTGGAGCTAGCGGAGCTGCTAGGTATCGATACGGTGCTTGTCGTGCCTGGAGCTGTCAACGAAGAGACATCGTACGATGAGTGCTACGACCGCAGCCGTGCGGAACTAGCTTTGCTGGTGAAAGAAGCGGAAAGACGGCGCGTTCGCATTGGCATCGAAAACGTGTGGAACAAATTTTTGCTTTCGCCGCTCGAAATGCGTGCATATGTCGATGATCTTCAATCTTCTTATGTCGGGGTTTATTTTGATGTAGGCAATATTTTGCATAACGGTTACCCACAGCAGTGGATCAAAATTCTTGGTTCACGTATATTCAAAGTACATGTGAAGGATTACCGGCCAAGCGTAGGCAATGGCAACGGCTTTGTCCCGCTGCTCGCAGGAGATGTCAATTGGACGGCAGTCCGCACAGCACTAGAGGACATCGGGTATACCGATACGGTAACGGCTGAAGTCGGCTTGTACGCAGAAACTCCACTGCAGACGGTGTATGACACTTCTCGTCACTTGGATATTATTCTTGGCGGAGCTGCGAGATAGTAGTGAAGTCAGAAGAATCGCTTCCTGCTTCATAAGAAGACCCCGGCACATCAAGTGTCGGGGTCTTCTCATTCTTATATACGTGTCAGCTCTGAATGAACGACGCGATGTGCTGCAACATACTTGTTTTTAGGACTGATACCGAATACAGCAAACAGTATATCCCTATCGCTCGACGAAAATTGCACCTCGTATGCCTTCGTCTTGGAAACATCAATGATTTTAATCGCAGAAGACAACGGACCGACTACAAAGGAGAGAGAGGCAATCAATCGCCGTCTTCCATTTAAGGCAAATACTTTGACGTGAACTTTTTCCTGATCGTTCCGACCACGATGTGCGGCATTAATAATAATATTTTTCGAAACAATCTTGTTGCGGAAAGCAAGGTTATTTAAGGGACCGGTTGAATATTTTATCATTGCCAATGATTCATACACCTCCATCTTCAGATGGAACATTTTATGTTATGAATCATAGATCGTCACGGCTAACTTTGCTCATTGTTAAGAATCAGCGTATGACAAGATACGAAAGAAAAGGGAGTTCGCCCCGTAAGTAGATCATCTACAAAAAAGTGGATTTATGCAAGATTAGCTGTTTATTTATTTCTTAATTTTCAATTATAGTGATTGACCAATCAATAACAAAATGATAAGATGATTTCAAGTTAGTAATTGATCAATCACAAAAAATAAAAATACGAAATGAGGCTGATGAAAATGGAAAAAGCGATTGTAATTGGAGCAACAGGCGGGACAGGAGCAGCAATCACGGAAGAACTTATCAAACGGGGGGTATGTACCATTGCTTTTGGACGATCACGCCAGAAATTGGAACAGCTTGCTGAAAAACTTGGAAATCCTAAGCATTTAACGCTTGCCTTTGGAGATGCAATGAATCCTGACGACATTGTAGCCCAAGCAGGCGGTGCTAACGTATTGTTCCATTGCGCGAACGTACCTTATAACGAGATGGTGAACAAACTGATTCCGCTAGGCGAATCCGTGATGGAGGCGGCAGAACGGCTTGCAATTAAAGTAGTAGCGATTGACGGGATCTATCCTTACGGGAAAAAACAGATGGATCTTGTCACGGAAGAACATCCAAAAGAGCCTCATACGATAAAAGGAAAAGTACGCCTGGACTATGAACGGATGTTGTTCAGTAATAATCGATGGACTAAAGCAAAAGTAATGATTGTTCGTTTGCCCGATTATTATGGCCCTACAGCTAATGAAGCCTCGTATTTAGGTTCGACCCTGGAAGCGATAGCTGCTGGCAAAATGGCTTTTTTCGTCGGCAACATGCAAGTTCCCCGCGAATTCGTTTATTTACCGGATGCAGCTGCGATGGTTGCTGAGCTGGCAGGCAAAGACTTCGCCTATGGACAGAACTGGAATATACCGGGTGCTGGGCTTATATCGGGGCGAGAGATCGTACGGATTGCACAAACGGCAAGCGGCCATGTTAAACCGGTGATTCCGCTGAAAAAATTAGGTTTATCATTGATAGGTATGAGCGTGCCCGTGATGAAAGAAATTGTCGAGATGCTTTATTTAACCGAAGAGCCGCTGACTTTAAGCGGGGAAAAATACAAACGGTTCATAGTACCGATCACCGCGACGCCATTCCAGCAGGGGATTACTTCGACTGTTTTGGCATTGCAGGAGAGTAAGGCATCTTTCGCACAAATATAAGTGATCAATCAATTACATTAAGGAGATGAAATAGGATGTTTAGATCGTTTAATTTAAAAACATTTACGATGAGCTTTCTTTTACTGATAACTATTCTGATTGGTGGGGTCATTTTTGCGAGACCCTTTGATGATTCCCAACGGGCCACCATCGATGTCGACCGAAACGCCCAGGTCATCGTCGACCTTTCCATCGAAATCAACGCTCCACAAGAGACCGTATGGCGGATACAGACTGGCATCGACCAGTGGCCAACTTGGCAGAAAAATGTCTCACAGGCACGGTTATCCGCTCCAATCACGGTAGGAACTACCTTTCAGTGGGAGACGCATGGGCTATCCATCGTCTCCACCATCCGCGAGGTCGATCCCCTGCGGCGCATCGTTTGGGGCGGGCCAGTACAAGGCATCGAAGGCGTCCACGTCTGGACCATCACTCCCACCCTCGAAGGAGTTGTCGTGTACACCACGGAGTCCTGGGACGGTCCGCCAGTTGCAGCCGACCCCGACGGCATGCGCGCGGCACTCACGTCCTCGCTCGAAGCCTGGCTTGCCGACCTCAAGACGACTGCCGAGGCGGGGACTTCCGCGCTGTAAGAAGCCGCATTCTGATGGTCCGTTTTATACGAAACATAGGAGGTGCTTACTTGGCTCTAGGCAAAAAACCTAGCATTAATGAGACATACTGCCATGCAGTATGTCTTTTGTGCGCTTGATAGAAGGGATGCTTTCATGTCTCAGCGAATTATTGGAATTAAATGTGAAACATCTGAATTCATCGATTAGGTAGGAGGAGTCATTATGATTTCCGTATTCGTTTACGGAACATTGCTTTCGGGAGAGAGTAATCATCATGTTGCTGCACCTTTTTTAATCTCCGTACAACCGGGTACGATATTTGGTCGTCTATATGATGTAGGCCCATATCCAGCTCTTACTCTTACGGAAGGGGATCATAAAGTGATTGGCGAGTGGTTCGAAGTAACAGAGGAAGGGCTGCAAGCAATGGATATTCTGGAGGGGTACAACGGTCCCGGTGCCTCTAATGAGTATGAAAGAGTGTGGGTCAGCGATGTTAATGGCTTGCGTGAAGGCTGGGTATATATCTGGGAAACCATTAGCGGGCTCAAAGAGATTAATAGCTCCTCATGGAGAGCCTATTCAGCCCAAAAAAATAAGTGAAAAGTTCGGTTTATTTCGACAAATTTCTATCCTGCCAGAATGCATGATGCTATAATTAAGTTAATCTATTTAGGTTGAGGAGAACGCCATGCCTGTTTATAAAATATTACTTGCAGATGACGAAATCGCGCTGCGTTTTCTGCTTACTGAAACTCTTTCTGATGAAGGTTATGCCATCTCGGAAGTTGAAGATGGCCAACAAGCGATGGAGCAATTGCAAAAAGAAACCTACGATCTGATCATACTTGATTATATGATGCCGGAGCGGACGGGTGTTGAAGTCTGTGATTGGCTGCGGCATAGCGATAATGCCAATCGGGATATACCGGTAATTTTGCTGACGGCTAAAGCCTTGGATAAGGACAAAGAAAAAGCCAAAGCAGCGGGCGTAACCACCTATATTGTTAAACCATTCAGCCCTCTTCAATTAATAGATACGGTCGGACAATTATTACAACGTTAATTCGAACTATATAGAGATTGAGATTATTTTATATATAAAAAAGGGTGATTGGCTGTCATGAGTTATACGAACCTAGAGGGGTTGAAGGACTCCAAGTCAGAATCGGATAGAGATGCAAGAATTCTTAGACAAGGAAGAAAGCTGTTTATTCGTGAATTTGAAAAGCAGCTTAAACAGCTTAACTCGCTGCTTGATACGATCCAGATGGCGGCTGCAGCCGATGATTTAAAACAGTTTTATCGCATTGTACATACGCTTAAAGGCAGTGCGCCTATTTTTGGTTATGTCCGGATCGGTAAACTGGCTGAGGATATGGTTCGAGCCTGGGAATGGACGCAATCCATGGATAATGACGGAGAAGGGCTGCTCTTGGCGATCAACCCGATTATTGAAAGTGCAGAACGCAGTATCATTTCACTTCGTGAAATGAATATGGAATATGATATTGGTATGACGGAAATCCAGATGGATGAACAGCAGGGTCCTGGAGGCGGTTCTTTGCTTGGATCCATGAAGAGTCGATTGCTGCTTGTGGATGATGACGAGGTGCTGCGCACTTATTTGACCCGTCGTCTTCAACTCGATGATTGTATTGTTGATGAGGCAGCCGATGTGGAGAGCGCCATGAAATTATTACGTGAACATACGTATGATTTAGTGACGCT
Organism: Paenibacillus sp. Soil724D2; assembly: GCF_001427935.1. Classification (NCBI taxonomy): domain Bacteria; kingdom Bacillati; phylum Bacillota; class Bacilli; order Caryophanales; family Paenibacillaceae; genus Paenibacillus; species Paenibacillus sp. Soil724D2. The sequence continues at coordinate 188,394 of NZ_LMRY01000034.1, read as the reverse complement.
GGATCTTATGATGCATCCTCAGTCTGGCTATGAGCTTTTTGAATTTCTCAAAGAGGATCCAACATTGAAATGGTTACCGCTTATTGTATTGTCGGGACGTAACGATTTGAATGATAAAGTCCGCTGTTTTCACTTGGGAGCCGATGATTATGTGACGAAGCCATTTCAGTACGAGGAATTGGCCGCAAGAATCTATGGACTGCTCAAAAGGACCAAAAATTTCGAGCAGCTAGCCTTCCGTGATCCGCTTACCGGGGTGTTCAACCGGCGTTATTTTGATCTTCAGATTGGTATGGAATTGCAGCGTATTGAGCGTTACCCGGCACCAATCTCACTTGTTTTTATAGATATTGATTGCTTTAAACGGATCAATGATACTTATGGGCATCACGTAGGAGACTTGGTGCTCCAAGGCTTAGCTCATTTGCTTCAAGTGAACTTGCGGTCGACAGACCTGCTTGCACGTTTTGGCGGCGAAGAGTTCGTTATTGCTCTTCCGAATACAACGGCGGAACAAGCAATTGCAACCATGCAGTCTATACTTAATAAAGTGCGTTTAAATGCTGTTGCACAGTATGAGGGCCAAACCTTCTCTGTCACCTTCTCTGCAGGCGTTGCAGAGTGGCATGAGGGGATGACGGTTGCGGAATGGGTGGCTAAGGCTGACGATGCGATGTATCAAGCTAAGCAACAAGGCAGGGATAGGATTGTTAGCGCTTTGGTCGAGGATGAAGAAAAAGAGCTTCGTAAGCTGGCTGCCAGTTCTCAGATTGACAAGAAAAATCTGCTCATCGTGGACGATGATCCGATTTTACGAGCGATTCTCACCTCACATTTAGAGCACTTACCTATTACTATTACTCATGCTTCCGATGGTGAAATCGCACTCGGCTTGCTGCTCGACAATACCTATGATGCTTGTATTCTCGATGGCATGATGCCGAAGCTGGATGGGTTCTCATTGTTGTCACAGATAAAGAAGGATCCGCGTCTAACCGTTCGGGACATGAAGGTACTTATGCTTTCAGGCAAAAAGAAGGAAGATGATCTAGCTAAAGGCTTTCAAATGGGGGCTGACGACTATATGACGAAGCCTTTTTCACTCGTTGAGTTGGAAGTTCGCGTGAGAAAGTTAATGAACTTAGTGTGATAAATTGCATATAAAACACAAAGCTGCTTCTGCCATATTGGCGAGCAGCTTTTTATTTTGTCAATTGAACTTGGATTTGACTTCTAAGGATTACAGATGTAATATTACTATTGTATTACATCTGTAATCCATATAAAAGTCAGGAGGTAAGCCTGTGAAAAGTGTTCCCCATATATCCGATGCGGAATGGGAAGTAATGAAAGTGCTATGGGCTAAGGCCCCATGTACGGCAAATGAAGTGATTGAAGCTTTAGAAGCCCAAACGGATTGGAAACCGAAAACAGTAAGAACGCTGTTAAACAGATTAGCACAAAAACAAGCCATTTCGTATTCACAAGAAAACAGGGTGTATGCTTATTTTCCATTAGTATCTGAAGACGAATGTGTGAAATCAGAAACGCAATCATTCCTGAAGAGAATTTATGGTGGTGCCTTTAAGCCGCTGCTAGTTAACTTTTTGAAGGAAGAACAGCTATCAGCGGAAGATATTAAGGAATTGAAAAATATTCTTGAAGACAAAACAAAATGAAGGATTTGTGGTTTGCATCGTGCCAGCTGTTATCTCTTTGACTCAATAAAGGAAAGGGCAGGGTGAATGTGAAACGATTAACGGAACACCTTATGGATCTCTTTGATTGGGTTTGGTCTGTCTCGACCATGGCAAGTGTATTGGTTGTGTTGATTATAGTGATGCAGCACGTACTAAGGCATCGTTTGAAACCAAGATGGCATTACTTGTTGTGGCTGTTGGTTATTATACGATTAGTGTTGCCATGGGGCCCTGAGAGCGAATTCAGTATTTATAATTGGATCGGTTACACAGATGCCGTTCATTCGACCGTACAAGTTAATCAGGAAGAACTACTTACAAGAGCTGTTGTATCGGAATCTGCTGCCCACTCTATTTATCGGAATGTAGTTGTTGTATGGCTGTTAGGCGTGTGTTTTTTTGGGATATATACAATTCGGATCAACGGGAAATTTGCCCGAAAAATGAAAATTGAGACGGTTACGATAACCGATGAAAGAATACTGGAGCTTTTCAATCAATGTAAAAAAATGATGTCGATACATAAATCAATTGCTCTCGTTGAATCTTGCAATCTGGCAACACCAACCCTATTCGGTTTTATAAAACCCCAATTGATTATGCCTAAAACCATTTTAAACAGCTTAAATGACGATCAATTGCAGCATGTGTTCCTTCATGAACTGGCTCATAGCAGACGTAATGATATTGGGATCAATTGGTTCATGCATGCTTTGCTGATTATTCATTGGTTTAATCCAGTTCTTTGGTATGCTTATCGCCGAATGCGGGAAGATCAGGAAATCGCAAGCGATGCCCTTGCTCTCAGCTGCCTAACTCCTGATAAAAGGCAGGACTATGGGTATACGCTGATCAAATTGTTGGAAAATTTCTCGCGACCTGTTCAAGCTGTTGGAAACGTAAATCTAACAGGAAGCAAAATACAACTGCAAAGGAGAATTAAAATGATCAAACAGTTTAAAACAAATTCATATCGTTGGTCGTTTCTTGGGATAGCCGCCATCATCATTATAAGTGGGTGCGCGTTAACGAATCCTAAGGACAGCTCGACATCTACACCATTGCAAAGTACGGCAGTTTCCGAAGAAAAAGTAAAACAGCAGGATTCTCTAAAATCAAATACGACGGCTCCCGAAGAGACACCAAAAGTGGCCGATTCCGTAGTTCCGCAGGCAACGCCTTCGGAGGAAAAGTCGAGAGCAGCGACTTCCGAAGGGGCGCAACCAACGGTGTCGGATGATAAGTCAAGACCGGCACCTTCTGGAGGTTCAGAACCAAGAGTGTTGGATGACAAGCCGAGAGCGGCACCAGTAAGTCCAGAACCAAGAGTGTTGGAAGTCAAGCCGAGAGCGGCATCACCAGTAAGTCCAGAACCAAGAGTGTTGGACAACAAGCCGAGAACGGCACCCGTGAGTCGGGAACCAAGAGCATTGGAAGGCAAACCGAGAGCAGCTCCCGCAGGTCCGCTACCAACGGCCGCGGCTGCTGAATAAACTGCCTTTTATATGAATAGAAGATTTATCATGAAGTAGAGGAGTTGCTAATCGGCGGCTCCTTTTTTTTGTTTACTAGAGGACTTATGCGATGGAATAAAAAACCGATAATCATTTTGAATAATAAATGTTATAATCAAATTCGTCTGTGTATAAAAACGGCTAGTTAATTATCCTGTGTGTTCAGTTAGAGTGAAAAAGGAAGGTTAAGGAAGAATGATATGCATAATTGGTCAAAGGCACTAAATCTCAGAACTCCTTTTAAAATCTCTTTGGTCTACATGCTTGTAGGAAGTCTATGGATTATCTTGTCCGATAGAGTTATGGACATTCTTAACTTATCAGGGGCAATCACTATTCATTCAACTAAGGGACTATTTTATGTATTACTTACGGCATTGGTTCTATACTGGTGGGTAACACGTTTGAAGAAAGCCCTTACAGAAAGCGATGAACGGTACCGAATACTTGTAGAACACTCACCAGAACCGTTAGTTGTTCACAATAAAGGGAAAATAGTCTATATCAATCCTGCCGGTGCCGAAATATTTGGGGCAGCTAGCCCAGAGGAACTTATTGATTTTCCCGTAATGAATTTGGTTCATCCCGATTATATAGACATTGCGAAGGAACGAATTAGGTTGATCGAAGAGGAGAGAGTTCCGACAGCTCCCATTGAGCAAAAATTTCTTCGTGTCGATCGTCTAGTTATTGATGTGGAGGTCAGAGCGGTACCTATTATCTACTTAGGTAAACCGTCCGTACAGCTTATATGTAAGGATATCACTGAGCGTAAACGAGCAAGGCGTATGCTGGAAGAGAGAGAGCAGAGTTATAAGTCCCTTGTTGAAAATAACCCCGATGCTATATTTGAATTAGATCTAAATGGAAGAATACTTAATATGAATACAGCTACGGAAAGGATTACGGGCTATCAGCAGGAAGAGCTGCTGCAACAATCCTTTTGTCATTTGATGGCAGGCGAAGATCAACTTAGGGCATCAAATGTGTTTGAAGCGTCGGCAAAAGGTGAGTCAAACAACATCGAAGTCACCATTACTAATAAACGTGGCTACTCTGTCGAATTAAATTTAAAGACGGTTCCTATTATCATAAATGATAAGATCGATGGTGTTTATGGCATTGCAAAAGATATCACCGAACGTAAAAGGACAGATGAGCTTCTGATTAAATCAGAAAAGCTGTCGGTAGTGGGGCAGCTAGCCGCCGGAGTTGCTCACGAGATTCGAAATCCATTAACTTCTCTTAAAGGATTTGTTCAATTATTACAAACCAAAACGGATAATTATGATGAGTATTTTCAAATCATGTTGACTGAATTAGACCGAATTAATTATATTGTGAGCGAGTTTTTGGTCATTGCTAAGCCTCAGGCCGTGTCTTTTGAGATGAAGGATGTTCGTAAAATTCTTCATGATGTGATCTCGTTGCTTGACTCACAAGCCATTCTTAGCGATGTGCAAATCCATACGACGTTTGATTCGGACATTCCGTTAATCAATTGTGAAGAAAATCAAATCAAACAGGTCGTTATTAATATTCTTAAAAATGCGATTGAAGCGATGACAGAAGGCGGTATGATCGAAATTATTATGAAAGTAGACGACAATAAAGTCGTTATTCGGTTTATTGATCAGGGGTGTGGAATTTCTGAAGAACGAATAGCGATGCTAGGAGAACCTTTTTATACGACAAAAGAAAAAGGGACCGGATTAGGACTAATGGTGAGCCAAAAAATCATTGAAGCCCATCAAGGGAGCCTTCATATAAAGAGTCAGATCGATATAGGAACAACGGTTGATCTTATTTTACCTTTAGATCTCAAATAGAGATGCTTGCGCTTATGAACTTCTGAAGAGGAGTTTATTTTTTTTCTGAAAAAAGTCGATAACTTGACAAACAAATTAGCCTAAAGTTAGCATAGTGTTATTACGATTGGAATTAAAGAAAAATTGGGGATTATTTACACCAAAGGAGGAGCGATCATGTACCAGGGAGACGAACAAAGCCAGCTTGATTTAAGATTATTCCGAATCTGGAGTAAAGCTTCCAAGGCTATTACTGATAATACCAAACGAGATATCGAAAGTCATGGAATCAGTCCTGACCATTTTATGATTCTAGAGCTTCTCTACAACAAAGGACCTCACCCTATTCAAAGGATTAGTGAAATATTTAGTATTCCAAGCGGGAGTATTACCTATGTGGTAGATAAGCTTGAACAGAAAGATTATGTAAAACGGCAATCGAGTCCTACGGATAGAAGAACCTCCATTGTCGCCCTTACTGAGAAGGGTGATACCTTATTTAACGAGATTTTCCCGAAGCATGCAGGCGTTATTTCTGAGAATTTATCCTTTATAAGCAATGAGGAAAAACTTCAGATGATCGATCTATTAAAGAAACTGGGGTTTGGAGCAGAAGAACTCAGTAAGGATAGATAAGACAATACGAATCAAATTCAAGCTATCCAGGCGTTGCTGGATAGCTTTTTTTATTTAGATATCTTGTTGAAAATGGTTGACAAATAAATATCCTAATGTTAGTGTATATTACAATAACGTTAGGATATCTTATTATAGTTTATCTGTAATTAGGTGAAAAAAGGGGAGAGTTAGATGAATACGGTATCTATTATTATTCAAATCATTTTAGCACTGGGGTTTCTGATGTTCGGAGCCTTGAAGCTCGGTTCAAAGCAAATGGTGGATGAATTTACACGTTACGGGATGCCTCAGTGGTTCAGGGTCATCACTGGCTTACTCGAGATTGCCGGTGCCGCACTCCTGGTTGCAGGAATTTGGAACAACAGTCTTGTTGCTATTGGCGGATGGCTGTTGGCCGTTATTATGGTTGGAGCGGTCATAACGCACCTACGTATTAAGGATCCTGTATCTAAAATAGGCATGCCCATTATTTTAATTATCCTTACTCTGGTTGTCTTGTTTATAAAATGAGAAGCGTTGCTATAACGTTCGAACTAATAAAAAGCCGGGTCCTGTTCAACAGGACCCGGCTTTTTGACCATATAAGACTTCCTCTCATTGTTATTTTGCTTATACCCACTCGCCTTTTGCTGTGTAAATCGTTTTACCGCCGATTTGAATAGAGATGTGGTCTTCCTTCTGAGATGCTCGATGATACAGAATGGAAGGACGCATGATTTCAAAGCCTTGCTCAACGCTGATATCGATAGACTCATTGCCGAAATAGCGATATTTGATCAAATATCCAGCCAAATCGCCATTGGCACTACCTGTAGCCGGATCTTCAGGCGCACCATAGTAGTCACCGAACACCCTTGCATTTAAAGAGTTGCCTGCTTGATAAGTCTCTGGACAAAAGACTAAAATCATTTTAGCTGAAAGCGGCTCAATGAGTTGGAAATATAGATCACGATTCACCTTACAGCGCTGAACGTCTTTCAAGCTTTTTAGAGGGACAATAAGGGCTGGCAGCCCAGTAGAAACCTCTTGAATGGGATACCGCGGATCAATGGACGAGGCTGGAATTCCTAAAACAGCTGCGATCGTATCTAGATCGATAATCTCTCCAAATACCGGCGGCTTCTGGTGCATCCAAGCCATACTGGGGCTATCCTCATCAAAAGTGACCGGTATTTGACCAATTTTTAAGTTAAGCACAATTTGCTGGACAGGGTGTCCTATGATATCTTTTTGAATGATGTAGGCTGTTCCCAAAGTCGGATGTCCAGCGAACTCTACCTCTTCTTTCGGGGTGAAGATACGCACATCATATCCGCCATTAACAAGCTCTTCAGACAGGATAAACGTTGTTTCAGAGAAGTTCATCTCGCGAGTAATGGCCAGCATTTCCTCAGTGGATAGGTGGGCGGTATGACGGAAAACGGCGAGCTGATTGCCTTCATATTTATGCTCGGCAAATACATCAACAATCGAAAAAGATAATGGTTGTATAGACATGACAGGATCCCACTCCTATGAATGAATTGACAGATGAATACACCATACCATATTGTGTTTAATTTGCGAATTCGCTCCGGGTAAGGTTTGCGGCAGAGCAGCTTTCTGCTAGAGTAAGGGTATAGGAAATGTTACACGAAAAGGAGTGGGGCGGATGTCTGACAAAGAAAATCTGGTGCGCTTCGGTATCTCCATGCCGCAATCTCTCATAGAGCAATATGACCGGCTCATTGCCTTGCAGGGCTATGATAATCGCTCTGAAGCAATTCGTGATCTTACGCGCAAAGCGCTATTGACGTCTAGCAGCATGCAGCCCGACGAAATCGTTGCCGGAACGATCGTGATGGTGTATGACCATCATATTCGCGATTTGCCGATTACCTTGATGGAGCTTCAACATGATTACCACCATGCGATTATTTCAACGATGCATATCCATTTAAACCATCAGCAATGCTTGGAAATATTAGTTGTTCGCGGTAAGGTGCAGAAGCTTAGAGAGCTTCAACAGCGGATACAAGTACTCAAAGGTGTAGGTTATGCGGAGCTGTCTGTTACTCATGTGGACGAGCATGGGCACTCGCATGAGCATCCTCATTCTCATTTGTAGAATTCGTAGTTGTCATGTTTTTTTGTTAAAATTAGGGCACGGAGGTGCGATATGTCAGTAAAAAAATGGTTCAGTTTAGAAGAGGCAAATGAAATGCTGCCGTTTGTTGATCAGGAATTGAAGAAAATGCAAGCATTGAAGCACAATTTTGAGGAAAAATATGCAGAGCTCCGAATAAAGAAAAATGAGCATGCTGAGAGACCCGGCGCTGAGAAGGATCCATTTTTCGTTATGGAAGCAGAGCTGGAATTCCTTCAAATCGAAGCGCGCGGGCTTATTCATAATTTTCAGCTTACGGGTGTAGAGCTCAAGGATATAGATACAGGTCTTGTCGATTTTCCCGCGTTGATGGAAGGGCAAGAAGTACTGCTTTGTTGGAAACAGGGAGAGGATAGAATTCGTTATTACCATGGCAAACAGGATGGATTTGCTGGACGTAAACCGATTTCGGAATAGAGGAATAGACGATGCATAGATCTTTACGTTATATGGCCAAACGCTTATTATTTATACCTTCATTGCTCGTATGCATGTTCGCCTTAATTCTTTTGAGCACAGTAGTTGTCCCTCAGACAGTCTCTGCTCATGCGTCATTGATACAGGCACAACCTGAAGCGGGCACCAAGCTTGAAAGCTCGCCTCCCCAAGTAGCTGTTACATTTAATGAACAGTTAGATGCAGGACTATTTTATATCAAGGTATTGGATCATAACGGTGATGAAATTACAAGTAATAAAGCTTATTTGAACAAAGAGCAGACAGGAATAATTCTTGATCTGCCGAAATTAACAGAGGGCTTTTATTTGATCAGCTATCACGTCATTTCGGCTGATGGACACCCTGTTGCAGGGAGTTACCCGATAACGATTGGCAATCCACCGCAAGAAGAAGCTCTCGATCTACCTTCCGTAAATGGTGGGCACAATCATGGAACTGGTCAGTTAACAACGAAAGATATCCTGCAATATGCGTCTCGTGGACTGTGGTATTTAATGTTGTTGACGTTAACTGGTTGGGTTATCTGGTTAAGATTGTTGGGAGCAGGCGGGAGCGATACCCGAAAAGCACTATCAGCTTGGACTCTCAATCTGCAGCGCGCACAATTAGTAGCCCTATTGCTGCTCATTTTCACGCACATCGAAGCTCTACTTGGTGGCGGTGGGGTAGAAGAGATATGGAAACTATTTAGTGCAACTACGATCGGTATTTCCTGGGCGCTTATGCTAATACTGTCCTTCCTTGGATTTGTACTTGTAGGTAGGGTAAAGTGGCTGGATTTATTATGGCCTTTGTGTTTCCTAGGGGTGAAAAGCTTTAGCGGTCACGCGGCTTCATTTACTCCTTTATGGGCAACAATCGGGCTAGATTTTATTCACCTGGTCGCCGCGGCCTGTTGGGTTGGGGGCTTAGTACTGCTCTATGCGAAATGGCGTCAGAAAAGTGATGATGTCAGTACCTATATGAAACAATTTTCGAGAATGGCTTTGATCTCCATCCTTGTACTTACCCTATCCGGATCTTTATCTGTCTTATTGTTCCTGCCAAACTTACGTTACTTGCTTTACACTTCGTGGGGCATATTGCTGCTTGTGAAAATTGGTGCTGTTGCACTTGTTGTACTCATAGGTTTTATTATTCGGATCTATTTGCGCAAACAGAAGGTTAAACAATCAGTTCTCTGGATAAAGGTTGATCTTACCTTTATGGTTATTATCGTGCTGCTGGTAGGGCTCATCACATATATGGCGCCAATTCCTGTCAACGAGCCGCTAGAGTGGCATCAGATGGGTGAAAAGGTTCACGTATCTGCTGATATTACGCCTAAAATCCAGGGAACCAATACCTTCGTTGCAAAAGTATTTCTTCCAGAAAAAGCTGGGAAACCGAAGCAAGTGCTCATGCTGCTTCATTATTTAGACGATAAAGAAATGGCGCCTATTTCTGTGCCGGTAACCATGTACGAGGATAATACACAAGAAGAGTCTTATGGCTTTGCGAAATTCAGCTACAAAGCGCAAGGCGCATATCTGCCGTTCCGAGGCAATTGGGAATTAGAGATGCGTGTCATGGATGCGGATGATAATGAAACGGTGTACAACAAAGAATTCATGGTGTATTAAATCTTTTGAATACAGGATAGCCGAAAGAGGTGGCGATAATGACATGGATTCAAGTGCTCGATAAAGAAAATTTGTCGGTCAAATTTGATGACAAGGATGAGATGGCATTGCTGGAGATTAACGATGGCGGCATCTCGCCTAATTACGTAACCATTCGTTTAAATGAAACGGAGATTGATGATCTGATCGAGGCTTTACAACGTATTAAACAAGCCATTCAATAGTGATGGCTTGTGTAGGAGAAGGGGCACATTGTGCCCCTTTTTTGCGTTGATAATTAGACAAACCCGCCATTGACGCGGACCGTTTGACCCGTTATCCATTGGGATTCTGCACTTGCCAGAAATAAGACAACACCTGATATATCATTTGGTTCACCTATACGCCCGAAAGCGTTCATTTTGCGCATACCTTCAATTTGCTCTTCCGTTTTACCCGCAGTAAAAAGTTCTGTATTAACTGGGCCGGGAGCTACTGCGTTAATCGTAATGCCTTTCGGGCCAAATTCCTTCGCTAGTTGGCGAGTGAACTGTTCAACAGCTCCTTTGGTACCGGCATAAACGCTGTAGGTCGGGAACATACTACCGAGAACAGAGGTTGAGAAGTTAATGATTCGGCCATTATCACTCAAGTATTTGGCTGCTTGTTGGCAAGCAAAGAAGGTACCTTTGACATTGACATTAAACTGCTTGTCGAAATCTTCTTCTGTGATGTTGGCTATAGGTTTAGTGATCATGAGGCCTGCGTTATTAACAAGAATATCGACCTTGCCATAGGCTTCAATCGTTTTCTGGAACATCTGTTCAATGTCCGATACGCGACTAATATCAGCGTGAATAGCTGTAGCTATTCCACCGTTCTGTTCAATCCCATGAACGACCTCTGCAGCTTTCGCTGGATTGCTTGCATAGTTTACAACAACCTTGGCTCCATTTCGAGCCAACTCCTCTGCGATCTCACGACCCATTCCTCTAGATGCTCCTGTGACTAACGCTACTTTACCTTCTAATTTCTTCTCCATTGTAATTCCTCCTCATAGGGCTTACTTAGATTCACTGATTCAAACTTGGTTGATATTGATTTGATTATAACAGCTAAAATTCAAAAATCAAGTGACAATATTGTATTTTTGTCATTAATTTAGTTCAACTACCCATAAATAGTAGTGGATGATAGTTTTCCATCAAGATAGGTAAGAAATAGTAGCTTTCCTTCTGACTCTATCCAAAACGTGTATATCATGATATATTAATGGTATCGTATGATATAACATTTGGTTGGGTGCAGGGGGTAGGTAGCATTGTCAACAGATTCGAGACCCATTTATGAGCGAATATTCGAAACGCTGCGTGAAGAAATAATACAACGTAAATATAACGTTGGAGACCGCGTTCCTTCCGAGAAGGAACTGGCGGATGAATATAACGTGAGCCGGATTACGAGCAAAAAGGCGCTGGAGATGCTGGCAGAAGAACGTCTCATCGTGCGTAAGCCAGGCAGAGGCTCTTTTGTCATGGAAGGAGGGGGTATTCCGTCTGAAGGTCCATCTACGAGTGAGAGAACCAAGCATACGCTGATTGGCTTAGTTATAACGGATTTCGGGAATACCTTCGGCACGGAGATGATTTATGGTATGGAGCAGGCATCCGCCGAGCACGATAGCTTCCTGGTGCTGCGCAGATCGTTTGGTGTGCCTGAGAATGAAGAAAAAGCTATTCGATCGTTTCTTGAATTAGGCGTGGATGGCATTATTGTGTTTCCTGCACAAGGGGAGTTCTATAATGATGAACTTCTCAAGTTGGTCATACAACAATTTCCTTTAGTTCTGGTTGACCGTCATCTCAAAGGGGTAGCCGCGGCTTCGATTAGTACAGATAATATAACAGCTGCTCGCACGGGTGCTGATTATTTGCTTGATTTGGGGCATAAACAGATTTGCTTACTTACGCCGCCGCCTATGGATACAACAGCTATTGAGGACCGTATTGAGGGCTTCGTGCGAGCTCATGCGGAACGCGGGGTTCTGGTTGACCGGTCACTCTGGTTAGATGAAATTACCTCTACACTGCCCAATTCATTTCATTCACCTAATATTGATAAAGATATCGATATGATTAAGGAGCACCTGGGAAGCAATCCGCAAATTACCGCCTTGTTCGCTATGGAATATAATATTGCTCTATTAGCTAAGGCTGCCGTGGAACAAATGGGACTTCAGATACCCAAGGATATTTCAATTATTTGTTTTGATAGCCCTCCTACGACGCTTGGCAGCGGCTATCGCTTTACCCATCTGATCCAAGCGGAGGATGAAATCGGCAAGCTCGCTGTAGAGAATGTGCTAAAACTGAAGCGAGGCGAGAAGGTTGCCAATAAAATAAGTCTGGAAGCAAAGCTTATCATCGGGGAGTCAACGGGACCCTCCAAATGATCGGTGAATAAATCATCATGGATATCGAATCTGAGACTGCTAATCTAGTAGTCTCTTTTTGATTGGTATATCAAACGATTTAAATGATATGTAAATAGTATGATAAATATATATTGACATACTGTATACATACCAATATAATCGTAAATGTAAGCGGTTTATTTATCGGAAGAGAGAGGAGCAAACCTGATGACGAATGAGGCTAAGTTACCTGCATCAATGAGTAAACTCATTGAGCAAGTAAATAACGAATTACTGAAGGAACAACGGCCGAAGCTAGCTGCCATGTTCCGCGATTGCTTCTCCAACACGTATCAAACAACGATTCAAAGCCTAGAGGACGGATCAACTTTCGTAATCACCGGTGATATACCGGCCATGTGGCTCCGTGACTCATCTGCTCAGGTTCGAGCTTATCTGCTTCTGGCGAATGAGGACTCCAGCTTGGCTGATATGATTGAAGGTGTGGTTAAGCGGCAAATGCAATATATTCAACTTGATCCGTATGCCAATGCCTTTAATATGGAGCCAACCAGCGCAGGTCATGGGCAGGACTTGACCCAAATGAGCCCTTGGATCTGGGAGCGTAAATACGAAATTGATTCGTTATGTTATCCTATTCAGCTCAGTTATTTACTTTGGAGAGCAACAGGGAGAACCGCACATTTCAATGATGCCTACAAATCCGCTGTTCATACAATTCTTAATCTTTGGCGTGTTGAACAAGATCATGAGACGAAGTCTCCTTATCGCTTCCAACGATTGAATTGTCCTCCGACAGACACTTTAACGAGAGATGGAAAGGGCAGTCCAGTTGGCTATACGGGAATGACATGGTCAGGTTTCCGCCCTAGCGACGATGCTTGTTCATACGGATATTTGATTCCAGCCAACATGTTTGCCGTTGTGGTGCTGGGTTATATCGCTGAAATTGCAGAGCAGGTGTGGCAGGATGCCAGTCTTAGCCGTGAATCGCTTAAGCTGGCTGCTGAGATTAAACAGGGAATAGAAGCATTCGGAACGATCGAGCATCCCAAGCTCGGTACGATGTTTGCTTATGAAACGGATGGTCTTGGCAACTTCAATCTGATGGATGATGCCAACGTGCCCAGCTTGCTCTCGATTCCTTACTTGGGATATGTCGCCGATTCCGATCCTGTTTATGAGCATACACGCAGCTTTATACTTAGTGATGAAAATCCTTACTTTTATAAGGGGAAAGCGGCTCAGGGAATCGGCAGTCCGCATACGCCGGATCGCTTCATTTGGCATATTTCCCTTGCGGTTCAAGGTCTTACTGCTTCAAGCAGGGAAGAAAAGCTGCGTATCCTTGATTTACTAGCCGACACCGATGCAGGAACGGGACTGATGCATGAGGGCTTCCACGTAGACGATCCGTCGCAATATACGCGGCCATGGTTTTCTTGGGCGAACTCCATGTTCAGCGAGTTGGTGTTAGACGCATGTGGCCTATCGATTAAGAAGCTGCTGAATGATCGCGTGAACGCATCGCACTCATCTTAGGTTATACAGGGGGTGGAACCCCTTTTAACAGTAGATAAGAAAGTATAAGTTTTATACTTTTGCTTCGCATCTACCTTGACAAACGCGCTCGTCCCTGAAGGACGACGGAGTCGTTTATCCTTGTAGCAACTGCACTTGTAACGTTTACTTAAAAAGGGAGGAAGAAACATGAAAAAATGGATGACCGTTTTAACTGCTCTCTCGCTCACGTTTAGTTTGGCAGCATGCAGCACAAAAACTGGCGGGGATCAACCGGCTGAAAGCAAGAAGCCTGAGGCCACGACAGCACCGGCAGCATCAACAGCTGCCACCAAAGGAGCACCGGTAGAAATTACGTTCTGGGGAGACTGGGGCGGAGAAGGTGAAAAGCAGTTTGTAATGATGGCTGATGCTTTTAATAAATCGCAAGACAAGATTAAAGTTAAATATGTTTTGCAGGAAGATATGATCACGAAGTTTCTAACTGCGGCTACCTCAGGCGGCTCACCAGATATTATGTTCTGGGACAGATGGCGGACTTCGCTGTATGCATCCAAGAACGTGCTTCACCCGATCGATGATTATTTGAAAAAAGACAACATTAACCGTGGTGATTATTACGATGAAGCCTTGAAGGAGCTTTCCTCTGGCGGTAAATTGTATGGTCTTCCTTTGACGGTTGATGCGCGCGCACTGTTTTATAATAAGAAATTGTTTGCTGAGAAAGGACTACAACCTCCGAAAACTTGGGATGAGCTGGAAAACGCAGCTAAGCAGTTAACGGTATGGGAAGGCGATAAGCTGGTTCGCTCCGGGATGTCGATGCAGGATAATGGCCTGTTCAATATGTGGCTGCAGCAAGCAGGCGGTTCTATGATGACCAGCGATCTGAAGAAAACGAGTTTTAATAACGATCAAGGCAAGCAAGTATTGGATTTCTGGGATAAGTTGATCAATAAAGATAAGGTATATAAGGTTGGGTTTGAAAAAGGTCTCGGCGAAGGAACGGATGCTTTCGTGACCGGAAAAGTAGCTATGACCTATACAGGTCCATGGATGCTCTCGACGTATAAGAAATACGGCAAGGATCTTGATTTCGGTGTTGTTCCTCCTCCAACTGGACCTGGCGGCGCCAAAGGAAGCGTAATGGGCGGCTTCGGTCTCGTGATTCCAGCGGGCTCCAAGCATAAAGACGAGGCATGGGAATTCGAGAAATGGTGGTTAGCGAATAAAGACAACACGCTGCTATGGGCAAAAACAAGCTTAAACCTGCCGGGCTTCAAACCGGCGCTGCAGGATCCGTTCTTCAAGGACGATCCGAACTGGAAGCCATTCATGGATACACTCGAATTCGCGAAAATTCGTCCTCAGCATCCAGGATACTCGGTTATGGAAGGCGACGGCCTGATGCCGAATATTGAGCTATTCATTCAAGGCAAGCAGGATGCGACAGCGACGCTCAAGAAGGGGCAAGAGCAAGGTGATAAGCTGCTTGATCAGAACGCAGCTGGGAAGTAACTAGAAATGTGAGGGAGGGTCATCCCTCCCTTTTTGTGGAAGGGGGAATTCTCTTGGCATCGATAACCAAGCTGGGTCGACATCAAGCTAGGATGGGTTATCTCTTTATTACGCCAACGATTTTGCTATTTATTATTTTTACGATTATTCCTGTCATCATGGCGTTCTATCTAAGCTTTACGAATTATGACATTGTGAGTAAAAACGATTTCGTTGGATTGGATAACTATAAGCGTTTGGCCGAGGATAACATCTTTTGGACGACGCTGAAGAATGTTTTGTTTTACTCCGTCCTTTATATTCCGCTGAATATTGCCATCTCTTTATCGATGGCCTTGCTGTTTATGCGCAGCCGCTTCGGTGTAAAGCTGTTTCGTACAGCCGGGTATTTGCCAACGTTAACTTCTGGCGTTGCTGCGGCCACGGTATGGATATGGCTGTTAAACCCTGAGTTCGGACTCGTGAACGATATCCTGAGCAAGTTAGGAATCACAGGACCTTCCTGGTTAGCTGAAATGCCTTACGCCATGCTGTCCATTGTGTTAGTGACCTTGTGGCAATCCGTTGGATCGAACATGATCATTTATTTAGCGGGACTTAACGGGGTTCCCGATCATCTGTATGAATCCGCAAAGCTGGACGGAGCTAATGCTTGGCAGTCCTTTCGCTATATAACTTGGCCAGTGCTGAGGCCGACCACCTTTTTCGTAAGTACAATGGCTATCATTGGCGCGCTGCAGTTATTTGACCAGGCGTTCGTCTTGACCAAGGGTGGTCCCGCCAACTCGACGAAAACAACCGTGTATCACATTTATCAACAGGGCTTCAACCAGCTTCAGATGGGCTATGCCGATGCCATGGCGTTTGCGCTGTCTATCATTATTCTAGTATTTTCGCTTATTAATATGAGACTAAACAAAGAGGAATCCGTGATCTAGGAGGGATGGAAAGTGAAACAACAATATTATTGGCAAACGACAATCCTGTATATCATTTCCATCGCCGTCTGCATCGTCATGGTCGTCCCGTTTGTATGGAGTCTTATTACTTCCATTCGGCCGGATGAAGAGATCTTCATGCTGCCGATTCAATGGATTCCTTCCAGCGTAACGTTGGAGCATTATCGCAAGGCGTTTGAGCTCGTTCCATTTGCTCTGTATTTCTGGAATTCATTTTACCTTGCGTTTATGGGCGTGCTCTTCAATTTGCTTTTTGGCTCTTTAAGCGGCTATGCCTTCGCTAAGCTTCATTTCCGCGGAAGAGATACGATGTTCAAAATTCTGCTCGCTGCCATGATGATACCTGGTGTTGTGACGATGATCCCGCAATTTTTCGTGCTGAAGCACATTCCTTTCATGGGAGGAAATGATTGGCTGGGCGGTGGCGGCAATGGCTTGCTCAATTCATTTTGGGCGATTATTTTGCCAGGTGCGTCGGGGTCCTTTGCGGTATTTTTTATGAGGCAATTTTTCGTGTCTTTACCTAGTGATTTGCAAGAAGTGGCTCGAATTGAAGGCAGCGGAGAGCTGCGTATCTTTTGGAATATTTATATTCCGCTCGCGAAGCCAGCGTTGGCTACACTCGGCATATTTACCTTTCAAGCAGGCTGGAACAGCTTTCTCGGTCCGCTCATTATGCTTAACGATCCTGCCAAGAAAACGATTCAGCTAGGTTTAGCTGCTTTTACTTATAACAAACAGGTCGACTTCGGCCCGTTGATGGCAGGTGCTTTAATTGCGGTAGTGCCGATACTGATCTTGTTCCTGCTGCTGCAGAAGTATTTTGTGCAAGGAATCGCTTTTACAGGAACGAAAGGATAGTACGCAAGTCGGATAGATAGGTGAAGCGAATTGACAATTCGATTAAAAATGATCATAGTCCTGATGATTGTTGGGGTAGGCATCATCGTGGCTGCTAGCTGGGGAGTGGAGACAATGGACAATAACAATAAGATGACCGATGTGCAAGTGAGCACAAATAGAGAAACCTGGGAGCAGCGTGCGGATCTAGCACAAGCTGGGCTGCTAAAGCAATATTGGAATGGAAAGTTGAATTTATTCGATAATTTGTCGCCTTGCAACGATCTATGCAATGAGAAGTTCCATTATTGGTGGCAAGCTCATGGTGTAGATACGCTGGTGGACGCTTATGCGAGAACCGGCGATACGGCGTATAAGGGCTACCTCGCCAACATGTATCAGGGGATTTTGGACCGCAATGGCGGCGTATTGCCGAATGACTTCTACGATGATATGGAATGGTTGGCTCTAGCATGGCTCCGAGCTTATAACGCTACTGGGGAAGAGAAATACAAGGAAGCTGCGCTTGAGCTTTGGGAAGATATTAAGACGGGCTGGAACGAAGAGCAAGGCGGAGGCATTGCATGGCGTAAGCCGCAGCTTGATTATAAGAATACGCCGGCTAATGCTCCAGCAGTCATTTTAGCTGCTAGATTATATAAGCAGTTCGGCAAGCCGGAGGATCTAGCTTGGGCGAAAAAGATTTACGATTGGCAGAAGGCCAATCTCGTTGATCCAGATACGGGCTTCGTCTGGGATGGGAAAAACCGCGAGGGAGACGGCAAAATTGATAAGAGCTGGGAATTCTCCTATTGCCAAGGTGTTTACATCGGAGCAGGGGTTGCGCTTTATCAGGCGACTGGGGACAAGAGCTATCTGGCGGATGCGGCTCGGACTGCTCAAGCATCGAAGCTCAGGCTGACAAGTCCGGCAACAGGCATGCTGCCAAGTGAAAGCAATGGAGACGGCGGCTTATTCAAAGGGATTTATGTCCGTTATTTGGCGGAGCTTGTACTTGCGGACCCTGGTCAGAAGGAGTCGCTTGAGCTTCTTGTAACGAATGCAGACAGTCTCTGGAAGTATGGGAGAGATGAGCAGCGTGTCATGTTCAGTAAATCATGGGCGGCTACACCTGAGCCTGCTGAGGATTTAAGCGTGAATCTGAGCGGCGTTATGCTGCTGGAGCGTATGGCCGCGCTGGAGAAGCAAGGATTGTTGAAACAGAACTAATGAATTAAGAACAGGGGCAGCCGGAAATCTGCCCCTTTATTTTTAGGCATAGAGGAGTCGAGGGATAGATGAATGCGGCAGCGATGGCAGATCTACTGCAAGCGACTTTGCACAAGCTTTATTGGAATCCGGGTACACAGATTATGAATCAATGGGACGATAGTTTAACGGTCAATCGCCCTGGCGAAAATTACTATTATTGGTGGCAAGCACATGCTGCGGATGTTATCCTTGACGGCTATGCTCGAACGGGCAATGTGGCATATTCGAGCCGATTAGAGCATCTGTTCCACGGCATTCTTCGCTCTAACAGAGGAACGTTTCGCCATCAATATTATGATGACATGCAGTGGATGGCGCTGGCTTGGCTAAGGGCTTATGACATGACAGGTGCTCAGATGTACTGGGAAAGCGTTGCCGACTTGTGGGAAGACATCCGAGGAGGATGGAATCAGCATATGGGCGGAGGGATTGCTTGGCGAAAAAATCAGCTGGATTACAAGAACACGCCAGCTAACGCTCCAGCCGCTATCCTAGCTGCACGCTTATTTCAACGATTTGGCGATGAAGCGGATTTGGCTTGGGCACAAGAAATCTATGATTGGAACAAAAGGACATTAACCGATCCCGTTGACGGATTCGTATGGGATGGCATCAATCGACTGGGCGACGAGAAGATAGATATGGACTGGCAGTTTACTTATTGTCAGGGTGTCTTCATGGGGGCCGGCCTCGAACTTTACACTTGCACAGGGGATTCAGTTTACCTGAAGGATGCCTGCCGCACGGCAGCTGCGATGAAGAACCGATTGTGCGACAGTGCCACTGGGATGCTGCCCGATGAAGGAATCGACGATACAGGTTTATTCAAAGGGATACTGATCAGGTACCTACGGAAGCTGGTGGAGATTTACCCCGAGTTTGAGCTGCCGGCTGAGCTTATTGAACAAAATGCAATCACACTTATGGAGCATGGGATAGACGACACAGGACGTGTTGGCACAGACTGGAGAATGCCCCCTGAAGGCTCAATTCAGTTAAGTGTTATGCTAAGCGGCGTTATGTTACTGGAGGCGTATGCATCACTTCAAACGAAGTAGAGACAAATTGGTGCAGAAGGGAGGTGAAATTTACAGAATTGAAAGCGCATTCATCATGACAAATTTCAAGGAGAAAAGGAGTTGTTTTATGTGATCATGCAAAGAAGATCAGCTTTCAAATGGTTAAGTGTGAGTTTGGTAATGGCCCTTTTCCTATCCGTTTGGGGAGGTGCGAATCGTGCATCTGCTTTCACAGCATCGAATGCTGATGCAGCAATGAATTCATTAGTGAACGTGTTCTACGATGCTAACGCCAAATACTTCTACACGAACAGCGACCATCTCATACATGCTGCTCATGCTTATGGACCCGACGGAGGACTGTACACCGATTTCTGGTGGGAGGCTCAAATGTGGGAGACTGTCATGGATGCTTATCAGCGGACGGGAAACAGCACTTACCGCACTATGATCGATGATATTTACACCGGTTTCAATGCAAAATATACGAATATGATTGATAACCAATTCAATGATGACCTTGGTTGGTGGGCGCTTGCTTGTCTGCGTGCATACGAAATTACCGGTACGCAAGAATATTTGAACCGAGGATCCTTTCTTTTCGATCAAGTCTATGCTTATTGGGATACAACCTATTACGGTGGAGGTATCTGGTGGAGAAAGGATGCGACCAACCCAGCAATCAGTAGTAATGCTCAGAAAAATATGGCTACCAATGCTCCCATGGTGATGACGGCTATTAAACTAAAAAATGCCTATAATAACAACACTTATCTAACGAAAGCCCAGCAAATGTACACTTGGGTCAAAACGAAGCTGGTTAGTGGCAGCAAAGTAAATGATCACATGGAAGGCACTGGAGCGGGCATCGTCAAGGATTGGGATTTCACATACAACTACGGAACTTTTCTTGGGGCGGCGACCGCTTTATATGGGGCTACTGGCACAAGCAGCTATTTAACGGATGCTAATCATGCAGCTGGATATGTTATCGACAAAATGACTTCGGCTACTACCTTGCTATACGAAGGGGAGAACGACGCTCCTGGGTTTAAAATGATCTTTTCCCGCAATCTGAATCAGCTTCGCGTACAAGCAGGCCAATCGCAATACCTTACCTTTTTACAGCAAAATGCTACGCAAGCATGGAATCATCGAAGAACTTCAGACGGTATCATCGGAAGTGATTGGACGGCTCCTACCGGATCTGCCTATATCCAAAGCCTAACTGCTGCTGCGGGTGCATCTATTCTTCAGTTCGTTCCTTCGGACAATTATACGGGTAATATAGCAGGGAACGGTCTTTATGAAGCAGAAAATGCACAGCGTACCTTGGTTGGCGGTGTTGGCATGATCAACGAAAGCACACAGACCGGCTTTAATGGCCGGGGCTATGTCGCAGGCTGGAATACCAATGGAACATCGCTTAATTTCTATGTGAATCAAAATAGTGCGGGAACGAAGACGATTACGTTCCGATATGCAGCAGGTGCCGGCAATGCGAGCCGATACGTCAAAGTAAATGGTGTAGACGTGGCAGCCAATTTGAATTTTTCTGGAACTTCCGGCTGGAGCAGCTGGAACACCGTTTCTTTGACCATTTCCCTTCAGGCAGGATCGAATACGATTCAACTTGGTTATGACACCTCGAAAGGAAACAATAACTGGCTGAATATGGACCAACTATATGGCTTGTAGAGCCAAATTTATTTTAGTATGGAGGTTTTTTATGGGGAAATTCGCTCGGAAAAAAATTCGGTTTATCGTGCAATTCCTGCTCGCCTTCCTGCTTGCATTGCCTATTGTGCTGTCCGGCAGCATTGCTCCGCAAACAGCCTCTGCTTTAAATAATGGCTTATCGCCAACTCCGCCAATGGGCTGGAATAGCTGGAACTTCTATGCTTGTAATGTAGATGAAGTGAAAATTAAACAAGCAGCTGATACGTTGGTAAGCAGCGGTATGCAGGCGGCCGGATACAAGTATATTGTGATCGATGATTGCTGGCAGACAGGTCGGACCAGCGACGGTACCATAATTGCCGATCCGGTCAAATTCCCAAGCGGGATGGCATCACTTGCGAGCTATGTGCACAGCAAAGGCTTAAAATTCGGTCTCTACACGGATGCCGGATTTACCACTTGTGCCGGAAAACCTGGGATGTATTCACATGAGTTTCAGGATGCTAATACGTTTGCTTCCTGGGGGGGGATTACGTCAAGATCGACTGGTGCGATAATGGGGGCATGGATCCGCAAACCAGGTATACGATCATCCGGGATGCGCTCGCTAACTCAG
Organism: Paenibacillus sp. Soil724D2; assembly: GCF_001427935.1. Classification (NCBI taxonomy): domain Bacteria; kingdom Bacillati; phylum Bacillota; class Bacilli; order Caryophanales; family Paenibacillaceae; genus Paenibacillus; species Paenibacillus sp. Soil724D2. The sequence goes on along the minus strand of NZ_LMRY01000034.1, from coordinate 166,668 downwards.
GAAGGCCAATGCTATTCAGCATTTGAAATTGGGGCATCAACAAACCATGGGTGTGGGGTGCAGCTACAGGTAATATGTGGAGGACGACGGACGATATCTTCGACTACTGGGATCGAGTAACTTGGATCATTGATCAGAACGCTCCGCTTGCCAATTTTGCGGGGCCTACCAAAGGCTGGAATGACGCAGATATGCTCATGGTCGGTAATTATGGAACTGGCGCCGTCTTCGGCGGAGGCATGACGGATACGGAATACCGTTCGCATTTCTCGATGTGGACGATTATGGCTTCGCCGTTAATAGCGGGAAATAATTTGAACACGATGAGTCAATACACGAAAGATACCCTAATGAATTCTGAAGTGATTGCTGTAAATCAGGATGCGCTGGGCAGCCAAGGCATATTAGTAAGCGATCTCGGAGGTTTGCAGGTGTACTCCAAAAAACTGCAGACGACTGGAACGCGTGCGGTTGTGTTGTTTAATCGTACCGGCGCGGCTGCGAACATGACGGTCAATTTCTCAAGTATCGGCCTGAATGCTACTGCTAGCGTAAGGGATTTATGGTCCAAGACCGAGAAGGGAACATTCACCAACAGTTACACTGTAAATGTACCTTCACATGGGACCGTTATGGTGAAATTGACGGGAACAGAGTCAACGAGCAGCTTCTTTATTTCGGGTAAAACGTACCGAATCGTACCTAAATCTACTGGCTTATCTGTTGCTGTTGAAGCAGCTGCCTTAAACAATGGAGCGAAAATATTCCAATGGGATTACGGCACAGCGCAAAATGATCAATGGGTGATTACATCGACAACGGGAGGCTTTAATAAAATTATCAATGTGAAGAGCGGTAAGGCTATAGCTGTGAAAAATGCCTCCTTGATGGACGGTGAAGGCGTGATCCAATGGGATTTCGGCTCAACCTTGAATGATCAGTGGGAAATTCAGGGTGTAGGCGGCGGTTATTTCAAAATTATTAACAGGCTATCCGGCAAGTCATTGAATGTAGCCGATAACTCGCTCATCGCTGGCGGAAAAATGATTCAATGGCCGTATTCCGCCGCGGATAATATGACGTTCCAGTTGATTCCCTTGAACTAACCAAGTGTTTTTCTGACATGCCTCCGAAGTACCAGTAGTACTGGAAGTATCAGAACTACCAGAAGTACCAGAAGTACCGAAAGTACAAGAAGTACTACGAAAATACCCAAAAAGGCAAAAGAACCTTCCCGACTAATGGGAAGGTTCTTTTTAAGCTGTGTAAGCCAAAAGCAAAAGCTAAAGTTATAGCCATAGTTATAGCCATAGTTATAGCCATAGCTATAGTCGAAGCTGAACCGGGGGTTACCCCGTATTAACATGCATGGACTAGATGAGCAAGTTGTACTTCGTACAACAATTTTCTTGATTTCTTCTTGATATACTAAGGATGTTGTATTCTGTACAACAATTTAGCCTTTTTATAGACAATATAGCTATAGCTACTTTTGGCTGGAATTCTTGTATTTTTTACAACATTCACGAGGGAAATGTAAATTAGCCCACGTAAAGTTGTACAACGTACAACAATTTTACGGATAACAAGTGATTGCTTAGGAGTTACAACTTGGTTTAACGAAATCTAAAATAAGCTCCAATCAAATTCCTGCGACAGCGTACCCAAAAGGTGAACGCCAGCTGTGCTGTTGCCTTTGCGGTTCAACGCCGGGCCGACCAAACCGATCCCGTATTGTCCAGGTACCATGGTCATAATGCTGCCAGACACGCCGCTTTTGGCAGGCAGTCCAACGTTCATAGCGAATTCACCAGAGGCGTTGTACATCCCACAGGTAAACATGAACGTCTTAGCGATCTGTACGAATCGCCGCGGTATAAGGCGTTGATTACGAATCGGATCTACGCCATTATGCGCTAAAACGAGGGCCATTCTAGCCAAATCGGTACAATTCACCTCAACGGAGCAATGGCTGAAATAGACGTATAGGACGTCATCAACCTCACGATCCAGCACACCGTTGTCTTTCAAGAAGTAAGCTAACGAACGATTACGATGTGCGGTATCCGACTCAGATCGGAGTACATTTTGATTAATTTCAAGTGAAGGATTATGAGCAATGTCGCGGAAAAAGTGGAGAATTCGTTCAACTTGCTCCTTAGTATCACTGCCTGCAATCAAGGATGAGATCGCAATGGCACCAGCATTGATAAGCGGGTTGAAAGGAATACCTGGCTCAACGAGTTCGAGCTTCAGCATGGAGTTGAAATCGTCACCGGTAGGTTCCATCCCCACCTTGGAGAAGACAATCTCTTCACCGTTATCCATCAACGCCAAAATGAGCGTAAATACTTTCGAAATACTTTGTAAAGTAAATCGGAAATCAGATTCGCCGGCAACAGAGATATTTCCTTCAGCATCCATAATGCAGATACCTAGAACATCGGCTGGAGCGTTAGCAAGTTCAGGAATGTAGGAAGCAACATGTCCGTCTGATGTATGTACCTTGCTCTCCGTAACCCATTGAGGCAAGTGTTCTTTGAGTTGCTTCCAGGTTTCTTCGTGTTGTAGATGACTCATTCAGAAGTCATTCCTTCCTCATTCTCTTAAGCTTTCCAAGCCTGTGGGTGGTTATCGCTGATAAGTTCCGTTGCGCTTGCATTCGCAATAACCTGTTCTGGGTTTTTGCAGCCTGGAATGACCGTTGTAACGGCATCATGCTTCAAACACCAAGCTAATGCCCATTTGGCCATATCCATTCCTTCAGGAACTTCTTCTTTTTGGATGCGCTGCACATCCTCAAGCTTCTGTTTCACACTCTCGGCATCATGACGATGGCGAACGTCTGTGTTGCTGAACACCGCACCAGGCTTATACTTACCGCTCAAATAGCCGCTAGCCAAAGGGACACGTGCCAGAACACCAAGATCTTGATTCACACAGGAAGGGAAAACAAGCTCTTCTGGTGCTCGATCCAAGCGATTGTACACGACTTGAATGGCTTTGGAATTGACCTTGCTGGAGGCTTCTGTTTGATGAATATTAGCATTACTACCAATGGATGTTCCCAAATGGCGGATTTTCCCGGCTTGAACTTGTTTGTCCAAAGTTGTCCAAAGCACATCATTATCAAATAAGTCATCAGGTCCGGAATGGAATTGATATAAGTCAATATAGTCCGTTTGCAAAGCTTTCAGAGAATCATCCAGTTGTTTGACAACGCCTTCGGAACTGAAATCATCTGTTCGGGTGAACAGATCGTGGAAATGGTGGCCAAATTTCGTAGCCACGATCCAGTTCTCGCGATTGCGGCGGGATAAGTAATTACCGATAAGAGATTCGGATAGATGGTCACCATAGCATTCTGCTGTATCGATCAGATTTATACCAAGTTCAGCTGCTTGATCGAGAATAGCATCCGCTTCAGCTTGCGTGTAGGTAAGTCCCCACTCTCCGCCGAACTGCCAAGTCCCTACACCTACGATGGAAACTTTCAAATCCGTTTTACCAAGTCTGCGATATTTCATGGCGAGCACTCTCCTTTTTAAGGTATCCAAGTTTATTAAACGCTATAGCTTGCTCCGTGTCAAAAAGAAAAAGCTCTTTCCTCTCTTGAAGAGAAAAGAGCCTTTTGTATTAAGCGAGTTCTGCTGAAAGATCATTTCCCTTTTTGTCATTAGATTTCTTGGATTTACGGTCAGAAACTTTAATATTTCCGATAAACAGTGTCAGAATAGCCCCAAGTAAAACGAATACTAAGCCTACAATAAACACTTGGTGAAGCGATGTAACCAAGGCATTTTTTAGAATTGGCAGCATGTGCTCCACGAATTCTTTTGGCATTTTAGCCAAAGCTTCAGGACTTAGTAGGGAAGAATATAAAGCCTGTGGATTGGTATGAATCATATCCGTCATTTGTGTAGCCAACCCACCTGCTTCCGCGGGAAGCTGATTAACAACAGGAGTTAAATCTTGTTCTAAAAGCACAGTTGACTTGTGGTTCATAATGGCTCCGAGAATCGTCATACCGAACGTACCGCCAATTTGACGGAAGAATTGACTAGAAGACGTTACGACACCAAGCTCGGACTTTGGAAAACTCTCTTGCAAAGCAAGTGTAAGGATTGGCATAACTAGCCCCATACCTAAACCAAGAATCAACATATAACTTGAAGCGATCAACTTCGTCGTGCTGATGCCCATGGTGCCAAGGAAATAGAAGCCGATAGCCATAATAATCATACCACCAAGCATTTGCTTACGAACGCCGATTTTCTGAATGAATTGACCGGAAACAACGCTGGCAGCAATCATCGTAATCATGAGCGGCGTCATCACTGTACCTGATGCTGAAGCACTGATACCGACGATGCCCTGCATGAAGAGAGGAACGAACATAATAGCTCCGAACATTCCGACAGCCATAAGGAACCCTACACCGTTAATTGTTGTAAATGTTCTATTTTTAAATAACCGAACAGGAAGGATCGGCTCTTCTGCTTTACTTTCAATAATAACGAAGGAAACCAACGAGATAATAGCTAATGCAAAAAGCCCAATGATTTGCCAAGAGAACCAAGCAAAATCTTTACCGCCAAAAGTTAATGCAAGCAGTAAGCTGACGACCCCGACAATCATGGTGATAATACCCGGAATATCGAATTTTACTTTGCCGATTGCTTTATGCTTCGGTAATGCAATTGCAATTAAGACAACAGCCAGAATACCGACAGGAAGGTTGATGTAAAATACCCAGCGCCAGTCTAATGCGTCAACGATCCAACCACCGATTTGGGGGCCAATTACCGATGATAAACCAAAGATCGCCCCGAATACACCCTGCCATTTGGCACGTTGTTTACCGGTAAATAAGTCCCCGATAATAATCATCGCCATGGGCATCATAATACCGCCGCCAAGACCTTGCAAACCACGGAACAGAATCAGTTCGGTCATGTTCTGAGACATCCCGCATAAGGCGGAAGCCGCGATAAAGATGACTAAACCTGTTACATAGATGACACGACGACCAATTAAATCGGCAAGTTTACCCGCAATAGGAACGACAACCGTTGATGTCAACATGTAAGCAGTAGTCAACCAAGCCATTAAGCCAAGACCGCCGAATTCACCAACGATACGCGGCATTGCAGTGCCGACAATTGTGCCGTCCAATGCGCCAAATAGCATAGCAATGATAAGGCCGGTAAGCAGGAGACCTCGATTTTTGAGTTCTGGTCCTTCTGCTTCTATGGATTTCTCTGAAGCTGTTTTTTGTATGTTTTCCACTATTACCACTCCTTGAATAAGATGAAATTAATAAAAATTAGTAAGCTTTTCAAAGGCACTCACTAGAATGCGCATTTCTTCCGGGGGAAGCTGTGAGAGTCCACGAGCAATCACTTCTTTCTGGACATCTTCCGCTTGTTTGAGTATGGCCTTTCCGGATTCGGTTATTTCAACCAGCACAATCCGTCGATCTGTCTCATGGTGTTTACGAATAACATGCCCACTCTGGACAAGCCGATCAATCATAACGGTAATAGCACTTGGCTTAACACCCAGTTTCTCAGAGAGATGGGTTTGTTTCGGCGTGCCTTCTTTCGATATCATGAATAACATGAATAATTGTGGACCTGTTAACTCCGAATCTAACTGGGTAAGTACGGTGTGGCTAATTTTTCGATGTGCGGTTTCAAATGTTGTCCGGAAACGATTCGTATAAGCTATCAATTCATCTTCCATATCAAAATCCTCCTTACCACTTAATTAAAGTATCAAATCATTAAACAATAAGATGTTTATATGAATTAATGTTTAAACTGTTTAAATAAAATATACGCCGATGATGATTCGAAGTCAATAGGGAAATTCAGCACAAGAGGCTAGTTCACTTGCATATCAGGCATATCTTGCATATAATAACTGGTACATATATGTGAAATGCTTTGACGGAGAAGAGTACGCAGTGCTTCTTGACAGGGAGGGAAAGCCGATGATTGAGAGCTATCCCCGAGAATCAGGCTGCTGAAGTTCGCTCCCGAGCAGTCCTTTGAACAGAAGCTTATTATCAGCTTCTCATTAGAGGGAACCGGACACATCGTCCGTTATCTGAAATGAAGTGAGAATTGTTTATTTGGCTTTTTTGCCAGTGAACGAATCTAATTAGGGTGGTACCACGACTTTTCGTCCCTTGTGAGGGAGCGGAAAGTCTTTTTTGTGTTTTCATTTAGGGTGATTCAGGGGCCTAATTCAGGAGGGATTTCGATGAAAGAGCGGTTAGAAGCTTTAAAGCAGGAAGCGCTGCTGGAGCTAAGCGGCGTACAAAGTCAGCAGGAGCTGAACGATTTACGTATTAAGTATTTGGGTAAAAAAGGACCATTAACCGAGGTATTACGCGGTATGGGCGCATTAAGTGCAGAAGAGAGACCGGTTATCGGCCAAGTAGCGAACGACGTTCGTGCAGCGATTGAAACTGTTATTGAAGAGAAGCAAGCAGCGTATCAACAGCAAGAAACCGAGAACCGTTTGCGTGCGGAAATGATTGATGTAACACTGCCAGGTCGCCCGTCGCAGCAAGGCGCTGTGCATCCTTTAAGCAAAGTTATTCAAGAAATTGAAGATATTTTCATTGGAATGGGGTACACCGTAGCTGAAGGTCCGGAGGTAGAGCAGGACTACTACAATTTTGAGGCGCTTAATCTGCCGAAGGATCATCCAGCTCGCGATATGCAGGACTCATTCTATATCACGGATGAGATTCTAATGCGTACACAAACCTCTCCAGTTCAAGTTAGAACAATGGAGAAACGCAAAGGGGAAGTTCCGATCAAAATCATTTGTCCGGGCAAAGTATATCGCCGCGATGACGATGATGCAACACATTCCCATATGTTTACCCAAATCGAGGGTCTGGTCATCGACCGTAACGTACGGATGAGTGATCTGAAAGGCACGTTGCTTCAATTCGTTCAAGAAATGTACGGCAAAGAGACGAGAATTCGCTTGCGTCCAAGCTTCTTCCCATTCACAGAGCCTAGCGTTGAAGTTGATGTGAGCTGTGCAATGTGTGGCGGCGTTGGCTGCCGTACTTGTAAACAAACGGGCTGGTTAGAAATCCTCGGAGCGGGCATGGTACATCCGCGCGTTCTAGAGATGGGTGGATATGACCCGAAGGAATACACAGGATTTGCATTTGGAATGGGCGTTGAGCGCATTGCGATGCTGAAATATGGTATTGAAGATATTCGTCATTTTTACACGAACGATTTACGGTTCTTAAAGCAATTCTTACACTTGTAAGCATCAGGAAAAGGAGGGGTTAAGCATGAAGGTTTCTTATCAATGGTTATCGGAATATGTAGATGTATCAGGCTTCACAGCCGAGGAATTAGCAGAAAAATTGACCCGAAGCGGCATCGAAGTGGATATCGTGGAAGATCGCAATAAGGGTGTAACGAACGTAGTCGTTGGATTTGTAAAATCACGCGAAAAACACCCAGACGCAGATAAATTAAGTGTATGTATCATTGATGCCGGACAAGGCGAAGACTTGCAAATTGTTTGCGGGGCGAAAAATATAGATGCAGGACAAAAGGTTCCTGTAGCCATGATTGGAGCCGTGCTGCCAGGCGGACTGCAAATCAAACGTGCTAAGCTGCGCGGCGTAGAGTCACAAGGCATGATTTGTTCAGCCAAAGAACTTGGTCTGAACGACAAGCTGCTGCCAAAGGAAATTCAAGAAGGTATCCTGGTTCTGCCTGAAGATACCGAGGTTGGCAGCTCGATTCTTGATGTCCTTGCTATCAGCGACAAGGTATTAGAGCTTGACCTGACACCAAACCGCTCCGATTGCTTGAGCATGCTCGGAGCAGCGTATGAGATCGCAGCGATCCTGGGGCGCGGCGTCAAACTGCCTGATGCGGAAGCAGCGCACGGGGCGGCTGGAACTGCCGCAATGAAAGCTGCTGACCGCATCAGTGTGAAGATCACAGCAACGGAGCAGTGTACGCACTACGCGGCTCGCCTTATCGAAGGCGTACGCGTAGGCACTTCACCGCTGTGGATGCAGAACCGTTTAATGGCGGCTGGTATCCGCCCGATCAACAATATCGTAGACATCACGAATTTCGTGATGCTTGAATACGGCCAACCGCTTCACGCTTTCGATGCTGAGCAGTTGAACAATGGCCACATCGATGTTCGCCTCGCTGAGGCAGGCGAGAAGCTCGTCACGCTCGACGATGTGGAGCGTACGCTAGAGCCGCACATGCTGCTCATTACGGACGGCACGAAGCCGGTAGGGATTGCTGGTGTTATGGGCGGCGCTAACTCCGAAGTGACAGAAGGCACAACACGGATTCTTCTTGAATCCGCCAGGTTCGCAGGCAGCTCTGTGCGCCGAACGTCGCGCCAGCTAGGGCTCCGCTCGGAAGCGAGTCTTCGCTTCGAGAAAGAAGTGAACCCGGAAGCGGTGATTCCGGCATTAAACCGTGCTGCTGCGTTAATGGCTCAGTACGCAGCTGGTCAAGTCGCTGACGGCATCGTCCAAGCCGTAGCAGGCTCACACAAGCCGGTCAGCATCGAGCTTGCTGCTAACCGTGTGAATAATTATCTCGGCACTGAACTTTCCTTGGCCGAGATGGGTCAAATCATAGAGCGCCTGCACTTCACTTTCGAGCAGGCAGGCGAAGGCAAGCTGCTCGTGCATGTGCCGAGCCGCCGCGGAGACATCACACGGGATGTCGATTTGATCGAAGAAGTAGCTCGCCTTTTCGGCTACGACAACATCCCTACAACTTTAATGACCGGCGTGACAACGCCCGGCTCCTTGACCAAAGAGCAGTCGATCCGTCGTATCACTCGGAATCTCCTGACTCAAAGCGGACTGCATGAAGTCATCACTTATTCCTTCACACAGCCGGATCAAACCGTTTCTCTGCCGGGTCTATACCCAGCGGCGAAGCCGATCTCGCTCGCGATGCCAATGAGTGAGGATCGCAGCCAACTGCGTACTAGCTTGCTGCCGCATCTGCTAGACGTTGTTAGCTACAATCGTAACCGTACAATGGATGACGTAGCTATTTTCGAAATCGGCAAAGTATTCATAACAGATGAGTCTTCACTTACAACTTTGCCGCAAGAGAAGCTTCTACTCTCCATTGTATTGACAGGCAAACGCCGTCAAGCACATTGGGCGCAAAAGTCCGAAGCAGTCGACTTTTATGATATCAAAGGTGTTTTTGACCGCCTTGTAAGCTACCTAGGAGTTACAGGACTCACCTATAAATCTGCTTCACCAGATGGATTCCATCCGGGCCGAACAGCTGAGCTCCTATTAAACACAGCTGAAGGTGAGCAGGTAATAGGTCGAATCGGCCAACTGCATCCTACAGTCCAACAGCAACGTGATCTTGATGACACTTACGTCCTTGAGGTTGAACTTTCTCCAATCTTAGAAGCTGCTGGAGATGCAATTGTATATAAATTGCTGCCGCGTTATCCGTCCATTGGGCGCGATCTTGCTGTAGTAGTGAATGCTAGTGTACCAGTAGGTCTAATGGAACAAACCATCACCGAAGTTGCCGGAGACTTGTTAGAATCGATTCAAGTATTCGATATCTATACAGGAGAACGTTTAGGCGCAAACCGCAAGAGCGTAGCGATTGCTTTAGTATACCGTCACGCGGAGAGAACACTGCTGGATGAAGAAGTAACAGAGCTCCATGCCAAAGTAGTTCAAACCCTGGAACAACAATATGAGGCAGAGTTAAGAAAATAGTGTAACTTTCATTTAAGTTGCAGGAAAACAGGCTGGTCTTATCGAAATTACACTCGATAGGGCCAGCCTTTCATCTAAGGGAGGATATAAAAAAGTGAACGCTGAAGATAAAACGAGGATTACCGTTGATATATATGGTCACCAGTACAAATTAAAAGCAAGCACCAGCACCAATTACATGAAGCGAGTTGCTGAATACGTGAACGACCAGATGTTTCGTATTGCAAAGGGCTACCCGCGGCTAGATTCACAGAAAATCGCCGTTCTGGCTGCCGTAAACATGGCAGATGAGTGCTTCCGTATGAACGAAATCATGGAAGAACTGACCAAAACCCAAAAGAACCAAGAAGCGACCAAAGCTGCCTATGACAAATTAATCGTTAACTTTAATGAATTGAAACAAGAATACGAGCAACAACAGACATCCATTACTGAACAAAATGCTAAGCTAGTACAAAGTAACCAAGCGCAAGAGCAAATGAAACAAGAAGTGCAGAAAGCAAAACAAGAACAAGAGCAATTGAGGCAACAACTACAACAAGCTAAGCAACAGCAAGAGCAAGATAAACAACAGGAAGAGCAAGTTAAACAACAACAAGAGCAGAAAGCTAAACAACAGCAAGAACAAGCTAAACAGCAGCAAGAGCAAGTCAAGCAACAACTAGAACAAGTCAAACAACAACTAGAGCAGGAAAAACGTCAACAAATACAAGTAAGACAACAGCTAGACCAAGAAAAACAACAACACCAACAAACAAAGCAACAATTCGAACAAGAGAAACAACAAAAGGCACATCAGCTTCAAAAGCTCAACGAACAACACAGAGTCGAAAAACAGTCTCTCTCAGAAATCCACTTGCAAGACAAAGAAATGTTAAATCAACAGTATCAACAAGACAAAGTAACACTAATGCAGCAACATTTGCAGGATAAAGAAATCATCAACATGCAACATCAAGAAGAGATCATTAAGCTTTCGAATCAGCATCTAGCGGAAAAGGAAATACTCGTTAATCAACATCAAGAGGAACTAGAAAACATCACAAACCAACATCAAACAGAACTTGAAACAATTACAAGTCAACATCAAACAGAACTTGAAACAATTACAAACCAACATCAAACAGAACTTGAAACCATCAAAAACCAACAACAAGCGAGAATAGATACCATTACGAACCAACTTCAAGAGAAAATAAATACAGTTTCAAACCAACTTCAAGAAAAAATAAATGTAATTACAAATCAGCATCAAGAAGAAATAGAAACTCTCACAGCCGCGCACCAAGAGGAAATAGAAACACTCACCGCACTTTATCAGGACGAGGCAGAAGCCAAGATTCTGCGTTTTGAGCAAGATAAAGGCAACCTAGTTGGGGAGTTCCAAGAACGGCAAACAAACATTATTCAACAACTTGAAGACCAAAAGTCAATCATTATTACACAATATCAAGCTCAAATTGATGCCTTATTAGAGCAGCAGCAACTAGAACGAAGAGCCCTTTCTCAACATTTTGAAGAAGAAAAAGAACGGATTTTAGCCCAGGCCCGTAGAGAAAAAGAAGAATTAATGCACCAAAGCTTGAATGATGAAGCTCAGCAAAAAGAACTTCAAAACATCAAAGAAGAGTATAAAGAACTACGCGAGGAATATGCTAAACTGCAGAATGAATACAATGAGTGGATCGAACTTGTAGAAACAGACAGCCCTGGCAGGTAATCCACAGTGACACTGAATACATTAGACTATGTCATGTTGTCGATAGTAGCTTTAGGTCTGCTGCTAGGTTACTTTAGAGGGTTTATTGCTCAGATTGTTTCGCTCTCAGGTTTTGTTCTCGCCTACCTCGTTGCATTTTATTTTTACAAGGATTTTGCCCCTCTGCTTAGAAACGCAGTTTCACTGCCAACCTATCAAAGTTATCAAAAATATGAATTTATCGTAAAAGGCCTTAATCTGGAAACCTATATCTTGAACGCTTTAGCCTTTGCTATATTGTTTTTTGGCGTAAAATTCGCACTAGTCATCGTAGGCAGAGCGCTTAATATTCTAGCAAAAACCCCAGGCCTGAACTTCATCAACCGTTGGAGCGGCGCATTGTTGGGCTTAGCAGAAGCACTTTTGATCATCATTATAGCCGTCAATGTTATCACCATCATGCCCTCAGATGGACTTCAAAAGCTGCTCTCAAGCTCAACCATAGCTCCATATTTAATTAACGAATTGCCCAATATAGCAGGAAAACTTCAAGAACTCTGGAAACAAGGAATCCCCCTATAAAAGCTGTCTACATTTCTAACATAGAAAGGGCAGCTTTTATCAGTTCACCACGTAGCTCAATGCCACTACAAGTACCAGCACTCCTCGACATACATCCACTAAACATATAAGGTTCTGTAGTATCTACAAAGCCACAAAATAACATCACTACAACGACAACCATAAAGGACAACGTCATCACTACCAGGACAACGATAAACGACAACGACAACGACAATGACAACCCGGCAATAACACCAAAAACACACCGAAAATGGCAGCGTCACCACCACAACCACCACAATCGCAATCGCAATCGCAATCGCAATCGCAATCACAATCACAACGGCAACGACAACAAAAACACACCTGCGACACCACCACAACCACTACAATCACAACCACAACCACAACCACAAGCACAACCACAAACCACAACGACAACCCGACAATAACACCACAACCACACCAACAATGACTGCGACACCACAACCACGACCAAATTAACAACCGCAACCACTATCTCTAACGAGCATCGCAAGCATTACTCCAGAAAAGAGGCTATTCGAACAGATAACTTCTAAATTTACGTTTTCTGTAGTATCTACAATCATCAAAAACATTGCCGAAGCCTTAAAGCATTTTTGTCCCTGACGGAGATGAGAGCGGTACTACTGCTTACAAAAGTTCCAAAGAGATAACTTCAAATTATTGATATTGATGAGTCGATAGTTGATTTTATACATTGTAGATACTACAGAAAATGAATATTCATTGATATTAATATCAGAAGCATAAACTACTTTACAAGCAAACAAATGTTCTGTATAATACAAATATAGGAAATTGTTCGGGACGGTATTATAATTGAGAGGGGTCACTTCATGGATACATATTTATTTGAATCGTTGGATGACACTTTCAAGACGGAGGAAGATTGTGTAAGATTTTTGACGAAAAGACGGTGGGCGGGTGGGTTTTGTTGCCCGAGTTGTGGTTATCATTTATTTTATATTATTAAGACTCGCAATTTATTAGAGTGTAAAGAATGCCGTACGCAAATTTCATTAACGGCTGGAACGGTTATGCATAAATCTAAGCTTTCCTTGATGCTTTGGTTCAAAGCTATACGAGCATTGATCCAAGATGGCGAAACTTATTCAATTGCAGCGTTTGCGAGCTTGCTTGGAGTAAATTATCGAACTGCTAAGTTGATGCTGGAGAAGCTGCAACTAGCTTTATATAAGCAATACTCACGCATGGGTTCAGGTGCGGATAGAATTCGCAAACAAAAAGGAGAGTCCAACCAAAATAAAAGAAAGCATGCAAATTTTAACTCTCGAAAGATCAACACCAACTTTTGTACGTATATGTTCACAAATTCCAAGAACATAAAGTATGTTGAGGATGTTTTGTTTAGAAAGTGGATGGATGCTTTCTTATCCGTTTATTTGTTTCCTGTCTATTTAAGGTATTGTCAAGTTCTTTGACGTAACGTTATTATCACTTATAAAAAGTATGAATGAACTGCTTCAACGAGCACGCGGTGAAAGTTTGAAGTGAAATCAGAGGAAATCTTAAATCATTATGTAAATACAAAAAAGCCTTACCGCATTATTGCCGCGATAAGGTCTTATGAATAGATGATTGACTTAAATTATTCAACAATCAAAGTTGTTTTCATATTAGCGTGACCGCTGCCACACATGACGGAACAGTTAATTGGGAAAGAACCCGCTTTATCTGGCGTAAAGGTAACTGTTTTGTTGCTGTTATCGAGGTTTATTTTGAATTCTTTAATGGATGCACCATGAACGCCTTGAGAATTTTCAAGCGTAATTGTAACGGGCTCACCTTTTTTGACCCGATATTCGGATTGGTCAAATTTGAAGTTAGTGGCTTTCAATAAAACTTGCTGGCCAGCAGCTTGTGTAGTAGCGGCGGGAGATGTAGAGGATTGTGCTGATTTCGTATCTTTGTTTCCGCATGCGGCTATCGCAATGACTAAGACTATTCCCATAAAAAGAACAAGTAATTTTTTCATGTATACCCCTCCGAAATTGTATTGGTTTCCCTCATCATTGTACACGACCTCTTCAAAAAAAACAGTGACAAACTCGTGAAAGAAATAGTTAAAAGAAAAGATCGGTCCGGCGAGTGAATACGCGGCAGACCGATCTTTTTTTGGCTTTAGCATGGATATCAGTTATCGAAACTGATAGGTTTTTATCGACGATCTTCTCTTCCTGTGATCCCTTGTTCAAAGGGAGTTTTCACAGGGATGAATAGGTCGATGATTCCAATAACTAAAGCAGCTAAAATGGCACCTATTAGGCTCGTAGATACATTACTCACTACAAACTGGGCGGCCCAAATGACAAGAGCGCTCACCAGAAAGCCTACGATTCCCCTGCCAAAGGGAGTGATTTGTTTGCCGAAGATCCCTTCAATGATCCAAGCAGCAACAGCAATAACCAAAGCTAGAAAAAATGCGCTCCAGAAACCGCCGACTTTAAACCCTGGAACTAACCAGCTGACAAACATTAAAACCAAAGCAGAAACAATAAACCTTACCAGATGTCCGAGAAGATGCATCTCGTGAACCTCCTTCTTTTTGTGATGAGAATAAGTTCTCGTCACAAGAAGTGATTTTTTGCAAACAATGCTTGGTGTGTCTAAGTCTAACAAATTCCTTTTGGCAGGTGGATAGGTGCACAGTTTAGTGTATCCAAATGGGGTGAATATTATGGTAGGCAGCATCTTCCATATAACGATTGTCTCCGTAGCTAATCAGGCTTGTTTTGGTTTATAATATAGGGTAGAGAAATGAGGTTGGGATAGTTGAATAAGAAAATAATTAAAACATTAGATTATCAGAAGATTTTACATAAACTAGCTCATCATGCGTCTACTTCGCTTGGTAAGGATGTCGTGGAAAAGCTTGAACCTAAGGGTGATTTTGAACTCGTCAAGCTTCGGCTTCAAGCAACTGATGAGGCTGTTAATGTAGAGCGATTGAAGGGGAATGCCCCTTTTGGTGGGATTCGTGATATTAGATCTTCTTTGCACAGGGTTAGAATTGGTGGGATGTTAAATCCTATGGAGCTGCTCGATATTTCGACGACGATGTTCGGTACTCGCAGGTTGAAGCGATTTGTTCTTGCGGTTCATGAAGAATACGCGATTCCTATGCTCAAAGGGCAGGTTGAATTACTCACAGAAAATAAACCATTAGAAGATAAAATTAATAGTTGTATTGATGAGAACGCTGTTGTTGTTGATGGTGCAAGCCCTGAACTGGGACGTGTGCGAAGTGAACTGCGAACAGGTGAAGCAAGGGTCCGCGAGAGGTTAGAGCAAATGCTTCGCAATTCATCTGTTCAGAAAATGTTACAGGACGTATTGATCACTATTCGGAATGAGCGTTTTGTGATCCCGGTTAAATCGGAATATCGATCCAGCTTTGGCGGGATGATTCATGATCAGTCAGCTTCGGGTGCGACACTATATATTGAGCCAGATGCTATTGTTCAATTAAATAACAAAATTCGTGAATTAAAGTTTAAGGAAGAAGTTGAAATTGAGAAAATTTTACGCGCACTGACTGAGCTCGTTGCTGAACAAGTGGAGATGCTTGTGCTGGATGTGGAACAGTTGGCTGAGCTTGATTTTATTTTTGCTAAAGCTGGTCTAGCTAGGGAACTGAAAGCTACAATGCCTAGATTAAATGATCGAGGCTTCATTAAAATAAAGCGAGGACGGCATCCCCTTATCGCGGCAGATTCCGTTGTGCCGCTTGATTTGGAGTTGGGCAATGATTTCTCACAAATCATTGTAACTGGGCCTAATACCGGAGGTAAAACTGTCTCTCTCAAAACAGTGGGACTCCTTAGTTTAATGGCGATGTCAGGGCTTTTCGTACCTGCTGAGGAAGGCAGTCAGTTATGTGTGTTCGATGCGATTTATGCGGATATTGGTGATGAGCAGAGCATCGAGCAGAATTTGAGTACTTTTTCGAGTCATATGACGAATATCATAAGCATTTTAAGAGATATGACACCAAAGAGTTTGGTTTTGCTTGATGAACTTGGAGCGGGTACAGATCCTGCTGAGGGTTCGGCTTTAGCGATTTCCATTTTGGATTATATTCATCAAATCGGTTGCCGAATCATTGCAACGACGCACTATTCGGAGTTAAAGGCTTATGCCTATCAAAAGCAAGGCACCATTAACGCAAGTATGGAATTTGATATCCAAACACTAAGTCCGACTTACCGCTTACTTGTTGGTGTTCCTGGTCGAAGTAATGCGTTTGCGATTGCAGAGCGTCTGGGCTTATCTAAGCGCATTATTGAGCATGCACGTACGCAGGTGGGCGAGGAAGATAAGCGCGTCGAATCAATGATCGCGTCGCTTGAGGAGAACCGCCTGATTGCGGAAGCTGAGCGCCAAAGCGCTGAGAGGATGCGACGAGAGGCGGAAGAGATGCGCCTAACGTTAGAGGCTCAGCAGGCCAAGTTCGATGAGCAGCGCGATAAGCTGCTCGAGAAGGCCGAGCGCGACGCGCGTGAGGCTGTCGCCAAGGCGCGCCGCGAGGCGGATGAAATCATCGCCGAGCTGCGGCGCATGGCGCAGGAGGAAGCCGGTGGAGTCAAGGATCACCGGTTGGTAGAAGCGAAGCGACGCCTCGATCAGGCGGCGCCGGAACTGCGCGAGAAGCAGGTTCGCGCGGCGAAGAAGCGGCCAGAAAGAATCGAGGCCGGTGACGAAGTACGTGTCGTGACCCTGGGTCAGAAGGGTCACGTCGTAGAGATTGTTAGCGCCACAGAAGCAACGGTGCAGTTGGGAATTATGAAAATGAAGGTCGAGTTGTCAAATCTCGAGAAGATCAGCAGTACGGCTCAGAAAAAGCCAGCTCATCAGGTAGCTACAACCGTCAAAAGAACACGAGATGACAACATCCGGATGGAACTGGATATGCGCGGTCTCAACATGGAGGACGCCCTGATAGAGGCTGATCGATTCCTGGATGAATCTTTCTTGGGCAACCTGGGTCAAGTCTACTTAATTCATGGTAAAGGAACAGGTGTGCTGCGCACTGGCATGCAGGAATACTTGCGCCGTCATAAGCATGTGAAGAGTTACCGAATGGGGAATTACAACGAAGGCGGAGCAGGAGTTACAATCGTCGAATTGAAATAACTTTTAATTTTTTTCATCTTTTTGAAACTCATTCTTTGGGACTGCGTATGTAATATGTGTAAGCACCGTTGATTAAAAAATAAGCATTCGTAATACCCAAATTTTAAAATACATGTTTTTAAACCTTAGGAGGAATTCAAAAATGGGAATTTTTAAAAGACTTCGCGATATGACAATGGCTTCGGTAAATGACTTGCTGGACAAAGCAGAAGATCCTATTAAGATGTTAAATCAGTTTCTGCGTGACATGGAAGAAGATATCATGGAGGCTGAGGCTGCAGTAGCTAAGCAGATCGCAATTGAGAAGAAATTCAAGCTTCAGTTTGAAGAATCCGAAGAGATGGTCACTAAGCGTACTGAGCAAGCTATGAAAGCTCTTGAATCAGGCAATGAAGACCTGGCTCGCCGCGCACTGGAAGACAAGAAAGAGCACCAAGGCCGTTACGATGAATTGAAACGCCAATATGATCTTGCGAAAACGAATGCTGATCAACTTCGCAGCCAATTGACGGAAATGAAAGACGAGTTCAACAAAATGAAAAACAAGAAGGATTTGTTGATTGCTCGTGCTGAAACAGCAAAAGCTCAAAAGCAAATCAATCAAGCGATGTCTGGTTTTGGTACGGACAATGCAGCTAAAGGTTTTGACCGTATGAGCGAGAAGGTGCTTCAAATGGAAGCTGAAGCGCAAGCAAGCGGTGAAATCCGTGCTAAAAACCGCAGCTTAGATGATGAGCTTGACAAACTGGGCGGAAGCAGCAGCGGAATTGATGACGAATTAGCAGCTATGAGAGCAAAGCTTGCTGAAAAAAAACAATCCTAATGCTATACTAATAGTACCTGCGAGAGACTGAGTCAAACTCAGTCTCTTCTATCTTTCGCGAAGGAAGGCAGGAGACGATATGAACGAAGAGGTGGATGTATTGCTAAGTAACCCGTATTTATCGACGCTTGCCTTTTTTGCAGTTGCTGTAATCGCGCTTGTTGTATTTCTAACGATTTTTGAAATGGTCACCAAATATGATGACTGGGCTGAGATCAAAAAAGGCAACTTATCTGTAGCAATGGCTACAGGTGGGAAGATTTTTGGGATTTGTAATCTGTTCCGATTCGCTATCCTAAACAATGACACGATGATTCATTCCCTCATCTGGGCAGGGTACGGATTCTTGCTTTTGTTGGCTGCCTACTTCATTTTTGAATTCTTGACGCCTTATTTCAAAATTGATGAAGAAATCAAAAAAGATAACCGCGCTGTAGGTTTCTTGTCTTTGACGCTATCTGTCTCCCTTTCCTATGTGGTCGGAGCTTGTGTAACTTAGAATCATACATAATCTTGGAGGCATGAACAATGAAATACCTGTGGGGCACTTTGTTTGCCATTGCATTTGTATTTATGGCAGCAGGGGTTTATTATTTATTGAAATATGCATGAATGCATTAGGTTGGAGGATTACGCAATGAGCAGCAATGAAGAAATAGTATGTCCATGGTGCCAAACAGAGATCGTTTGGGATCCGGAAATTGGACCTGAGGACGAATGTCCACACTGTTTTAATGAACTGAATGATTATAGGAGCATCGATTTAAAGGTGAAACAAACAGGTCAACCGCTCCGCTTTGATGAACAAGAATATGCCGATTCGGATGAAGATTTGTCATTAGCTTGGGATGATTCGGATGAACCTCTCGATAAATACGGAGAAAAAGTTCAACATATTACTGACGAACAAGAAGAGGCGCCAGAGTGCTCAAGCTGTCATGAACTGTTGTTGTTTGCAGGTACTGAGGTCACAAGCGGTTCCTCTTTCACTCCTGTTATTCCCAAAACGTTAGGAAGTGCTTTCCTAACAGGTCCCTTTACTTCGAATGTCTTTGTATGTCCGTCTTGCTTTAAGGTGGAGAAAATCTTATCTGATACAGATCGACTGCTCATGGTTGAACGTATTAAATCGGAGTAGCGGTGGAACCGAGTCCTTTATGGATTCGGTTTTTTTATATGCCTAGCCTCATATTTTCACTCGATTGGGGAAGCTTAACAAGAGCTATTTCGATCAGTGGGGAAAGGTGAGGAGGAGTATGCAAAAGAATCAGAGTAAGCCGTTTGTTCAACAAGGCAGGGCAAAGGATGGCACTAAAGCTAATTATTTTGAAGACCGTGGAAGTGGAGCCGTCGAAGTTAAGGGTTCGCAGAAGAAAGGTCGGCTAGATGCACAGGCGATTCTTTTACTGATTGTTCACTCGTTATTTGGCAGTGCAAATGCTTTGTCGGGTACTTTCGTTGGTGTGTATTTGTGGAAGGCCAAAAATGACTACGCTTTAATCGGTTGGTTTACATTAACAACGCATTTAACAATGGCGCTTACTTTTTGGTTGGCAGGGAAATGGGTGAAGGAACACAATAAAATGAACTGCTTACGGCTCGGGGTAGCATTTTCGGCGGGCTTTTATATGCTGGTATTGTGGCTTGGAGCAAGCAGTTTTCACTATTTTGTCTGGTTAGGGATGGTACAGGGGATTTCAGCTGGCTTATTCTGGGTTGCTTTTAATGTTGTTTATTTTGAAGTGACGGACCCTGATAATCGAGATCGGTTCAATGGTTGGGTAGGGCTATTGGGTTCTGGCGCAGGAATAATCGCACCATGGATCTCAGGTTTACTAATTGTGAGTCTGGGAGATGGTGCTGGGTATCGGTTAATTTTTTCCATCTCGTTAGGTATCTATTTGTTAGGCGTGATTATCAGTTTCTTTTTGAAAAAACGGAAAGTGCAAGGTACCTACGAATGGTTGTTTCCCTTCCGTTGTCTAAGGCAAGCTGAGACACCTTGGAAGCGCGTGTGCTTAGCTTTGGTATTTCAAGGAGTTCGAGAGGGTGTCTTTGGTTTCATGATCGGACTTCTCGTCTACATATCCACATCAAGTGAAGCGAGCTTAGGGAGTTTTGTGCTAATTACTTCTGCGGTATCATTAGTGAGTTTCTGGGCGGCGGGACGATTTATTAAGCCACGTTTTCGAAAGATCAGTATGTTGATTGGCGCTGCTATGATTGTAGCCGTTATTATTCCTTTTTTTTGGAAAATGGGGTATGGCACTTTACTTATTTTCGGCATAGGAGCTTCGCTCTTTTTTCCGATGTACTCGGTGCCTATGGTGTCGGCTGTATTCGATCTAATTGGTTCAAATGAAGTGAGCGCTAAGCAGCGGGAGGAATATGTTGTTCTTCGTGAGCTTTCACTTAATGTGGGGCGTGTGTGCGGTGTGCTCCTATTCATTTGTGTCATTTCGTGGAGCACGGCCCCGCTTGTAATAAACGTACTGTTGCTAATCATTGGCAGTTCATCGCTGTTCAGCTGGTACTTCATGAAGAAGCAGTTAACTGTAATTAGAACTTGACATCTTTCACGCTTCTCTATAAAAATGTGGGTATAGATTGTTTTATTGGGAAGAGGTGGGGGTAACCCTTGACACATAAAAAAATGGTGAATAGTATCACAGACCTGATAGGTGATACACCGGCCGTGCGGATTAACCGGTTGGTAGGTCCGAATGATGCGGAGCTCTACGTGAAGCTTGAATATTTCAATCCAAGCGGCAGTGTAAAAGACCGAGCTGCGTTCAATTTAATCGAGCAGGCGGAGAAAGATGGGCTGCTTCGTTCTGGCGCTACGATTATCGAGCCGACGAGCGGTAATACTGGCATTGGACTTGCCATGAATGCGGCAGCCAGAGGCTACAAGGCCATTCTGATCATGCCGGACAACATGACCAAAGAACGCACTAATCTGCTCAAGGCTTATGGCGCAGAGGTTGTACTTACTCCCGCCGCGCTGCGGATGCCGGGAGCGATTGAGAAAGCGAAGGAGCTGCGCGATCAGATACCTGGCAGTTATATCCCACAACAGTTCGAGAATCCGGCGAATCCAAGCATTCATCGGACGACAACGGCTCCCGAAATTCTGGAGCAAATGGAAGGGCGTCTGGATGCATTCGTAGCAACATCAGGCACGGGCGGAACGATTACTGGAACAGGCGAGGTGCTTCGGGAAAAGCTGCCGGATATCCAGATCTACGTGGTAGAGCCGAAGGGTTCACCGGTTCTTTCTGGGGGAAACCCTGGTCCGCATAAACTTGTTGGAACAAGTCCAGGGTTCGTACCCGCTATTCTGAATACCAGCATATACGATCAGATCGTGCAGGTGACTGACGATGATGCAATCCGAACCATGAAAGATCTGGCCAGCAAGGAAGGCATTCTAGTAGGACCCTCTGCCGGAGCCTCGGTGTGGACAGGTATGCAGATAGCCCGTAAGCTAGGAGCGGGCAAGAGAGTGCTCTGCATTGCTCCGGATACGGGCGAAAGATATTTGAGTATGGACATTTTTGATTAAATTCATGAAAAAGTTAACCAATATGAGCGGCCCACCGGATCCAAATGATTCGGATGGGCCGTTCTTCATTATTTCTTATTAAAAATTAATGAAAGAATGTTGAATAAAAATACATAATTGAGTATAATTATGAGTATAAGATGGTTTGGGATGAAAGGTGGAAATACAGTGAAATTAGCCTATATTAATGCGCTTCCTGAAGAAGGTCAATTCCAGGAATTTATACAGACATATACAGAAGAATGCATAACATTTGGAGCTCAAGCAATTGTGAATTGGAACGATTTCCAATCGGAGCATGTTATTTCGGTTTATGATGAGAATAAACTTGTCGGAATCGGTTGTATGACGGAAGAATGTCATGTCCATGTGCGTCCTGCGTATGAGCATCGTGAAATTGAAACCATGATGAACAAATTGCTGCAAGCCGAATCGAAGTTTAGTTTGGTTCACGGCCAATCCTGATGATACAGGTAAGATGAGGCTATTCGGAGATCCGGGTGGCCTTTTTCCTATTAGGTGGGTGGAAATTTCGGTTATACAAAAATATTCCGCTCTAAAACAAGCTCAGTAATTGAATTAGGACAGCAATTCATTGTAAGATTAAAGGATGAACGAATCAGATTTCAGAAAGGTAGGTTTAACCATGGATGCTTTGAAGCTTAAAATTCTCGAACTACTGAAGGAAGATGCCCGCAGGAGTGCGGACTTGATCGCCACTATGCTAGGAACGGCGGAGGCCGAAGTGGCGCGAGCGATAAGCGAGATGGAAGCGGATAAGGTCATCGTCAAATATGCGACAGTAGTGAACTGGAGTAAAGTGGATGACGAAAAGGTTACCGCCCTAATTGAAGTGCAAATTACGCCGGAACGCGGGCACGGGTTTGATGCTATCGCGGAACGGATCTATTTATATCCAGAAGTCAAATCGGTTTATCTTATGTCTGGCGCTTATGATTTACTTGTAGAAATAGAGGGCAGTTCCCTCAAACAAGTCGCTTCTTTCGTGTCCAACAAGCTTTCGCCGATTGATCGTGTACTTTCAACAAAGACGAATTTTATATTAAAAAAATACAAACAAGACGGCATTATATTCGAAGATCAGGAAAATGATCACCGAATGCTCGTTTCGCCGTAAAGAAGAGGGAACGCCATGATCAAGGATGAGATAACGATACAGCAGAATAAGGTAAAATCGATGCAGGACTACCTCGCTCCTGCCGTACGTGAAATGAAGCCTTCAGGTATTCGGAAGTTTTTTGATTTGGTGAGTAACAGCAAGGAAGATATTATTTCGCTTGGTGTAGGGGAACCGGATTTCTCGACGCCTTGGCATGTCCGCGAAGCAGCTGTGCATTCCTTGGAACGCGGTAGAACGAAATACACGCCAAACTCAGGTATACCTGAGCTTCGTGAAGCGATTGCCGATTATCTTCATACGTCCTTTAAAGTGAAATATGAGCCATCGAATGAAGTCCTTGTTACGGTTGGCGGCAGTGAAGCGATTGACTTAGCTCTCCGAGCTTTGATAACGCCGGGCGACGAGATTCTTATACCTGAGCCTTGTTATATTTCGTATTCCCCAATTACGAGCATAAGCGGCGGCGTAGCTGTTGGGATCGAGACCTTCGCAAAGGACCAGTTCAAGCTGACTGAGAAAGCACTTCGCGACGCGATTACGCCACGCTCCAAAATATTAATTCTCTGCTATCCTAGTAATCCAACAGGCGGAATTATGACCTATGAGGATTGGCTTCCGATTGCCAAAGTCATTGAAGAGAACGATCTTATTGTCATTTCCGATGAAATATATGCCGAGCTGACTTATGGTCAGAAGCACGTGAGCTTCGCGGCTATTCCTGGCATGAAAGACCGGACAATTTTGGTTAGCGGGTTCTCCAAAGCTTTTGCCATGACAGGCTGGCGTATGGGATATGCCTGCGGTCACCAGGAGCTGATTTCGGCGATGACCAAAATTCATCAATATACGGTGATGTGCGCACCAGTTATGGGTCAAGTTGCTGCTCACGAGGCGTTGACGAATGGCATGGAAGAGAAAGATCGGATGATCGAGTCCTATAATCAACGCAGACGTTTGATCGTTAAAGGGTTCCGAGATATTGGTCTCGAATGCCATGAGCCGCAAGGCGCTTTCTATGCTTTTCCAAGTATTGTTGCTACAGGATTAACGTCAGAAGAGTTTGCGCAGCGGCTATTATTTGAGTCAAAGGTTGCTGCTGTGCCTGGAGATGTGTTTGGTTTAGGCGGAGAAGGCTTCTTACGTTGTTCCTATGCCTATAGTGTTTCTCAACTAAATGAAGCATTAGAGAGAATTGGGAATTTTATGAGAAAATTGTAATGAATAACGTAAATAAATATGTTCATTATTGATGAAAACTGGTATTCTTGTAGTAAGGAGGGATGAGCATGGCTTTTATGGAATATCAACTATCAACCTATCAAAAACATTTTCAAATTCGAGAACAGGATTTCGGACAAAGTTGGTTAACCAAGCGTGCGAAGAAGCAAAACTCCCTTACCTTATTAGAAGAAGAGATTCATTCTCTGCGACGCAAGTTAGAACAGATGGTTTTTGATGGGAAAGAAATGACATCTGATTCCGTTGTTGAATTGAGCACAATCCTAGACCAAAAAATAAATGAATATATGCATAATGGGAAAAAAAGTCGGTGAAAACCGACTTTTCTCGCGACTATCGATAGATTCAGATAACAAACGGAGGTACGCTCACAACATGAAAGTGAAATGGCTGTTGGTTATGATGGTGGGGCTTATGGTAATGCTTACGGGTTGCGGCGGGCCGAAGCCGGATGTATCTATATTTATTATGGGTTCTAATGGTTTTCCAAGTGAAGCGGGGGACAAGCTGGAGAGTGCTTTGAAATCGAAGGTGGGCGAGGTTCCTACAGTCAAAGTCAATACATCGCCTATATTCTCGTTGGAAAAAATGATTGTGGAACTGGCTGCAGGAGGCAACGGCATCTTCATTCTTGCTGAAGATCAATTCAAATCTTTAAGTAATCAAGCAGGTTTTGTTTCTTTGGATGATACGATCAAACCGGAAGATTATCCAGATGGCGTTATTCAAATAGCTGAAGAGGGCAAGCCAGCTGAAAAGCATCTATATGGTATTCCGCTTGCAGGAAACAAATGGATGAAAGAGCAAGGTTTTGAAGGGAAAGGCTTGGTGGCTTTCATTCCTCAAAATGCTCCGAAGCTGAATGAGTCGAAGCAAGTGCTCAAAGTAATTGCACAAAAGTAACAAGAAGTCTATAATCGACAAATAGATTGATAGTAAAATATGCAGCCATAGGTGCTGGTAAGCTCGTTATGAAGAGGTTGCCACTTAAAAGGGAAGCCGGTTGAAGTCCGGCGCGGTCCCGCCACTGTAATCCAGGCATAGGTTGCCAGGAGAGTCAGGATACCTGCCCATGGTGCCGTTTACGACATCCTTCGAGGAAAAGGATCGCGTTAAATCAGGAAGCAATCGCAGGGTTGCTGATCACCGCGATTTATCGTCCCCTTTGTTCCTTCGAGAACAAAGGGGCTTTTTTGTTAGGGTCAATCGACATAAATTGTTTAGAGAGAGGGTTTACAAGATGAAAAGGAATTCAGTAAAAAAAGCATTTATTCTTACAGTAGCTTTAGTAACAGCAATCAGTCTCGCAGCTTGCGGTAAAAAGGAAACGGAGATCTCTAATCCGTCTAAGCTTGGCGGAGAGGGGACGAAAGCTCCTGCTGCAACGACGACACCAACAACAGCAGCCAAAAAGACGGTCTATCCATTGAAAATAAAGGATGCTACGGGCAAGGAGTTTATATTTGATAAAGCGCCTGAGCGTATTGCATCCGTGTCCCCAGCGGAAACTGAAGCTCTTTTTGCAATTGGGCTAGAGGCTAATATTGTTGGTGTATCTGATTATGATGATTATCCAGAAGCGGCTAAAACAAAACCGAAATTAGGCAGCATAACGAAACCTAACCAAGAAGCGGTGATCGCAGCTAACGCGAATGTTGTATTCACGGGGGTTTCGATGAAACCTGATACGGTAGAAAAGCTGCGTGCTTTAAATATCAACGTGTTTAAAGTGGAGCCCAAAACGGTAGATGATGCCATTGCTGACATACAAACCTTCGGATTGATTACCGATCATCAGGAACAAGCGGAAAAAATTGTCGATAAAATGAAAGCGGACCGTCAAAAGGTTGTTAATGCGGTGAAAGACGTGAAACAAGAGAACAAGAAAAAGGTATACATTGAATTTGCCCCGGGATGGACGGTGGGCAGTGGCGAGTTTATGGATGAATTGATCAAGATTTCTGGCGGTGTTAACGTTGCGGGAGACAAAAGTGGCTGGTATGAAATCAGTGAAGAGAAAATCATTCAACAAAACCCTGGTGTGATTCTGTTCGCCAATGGAGTAGTCGATAGTAAGAGCAAGAAATCACTAGATGAAATTATCCGCACACGAAGCGGTTGGGATGCTATTGATGCCGTGAAGAATAAGCAGGTAGTTGGCCTCGACCAAAACATGCTAAGCCGTCCGGGTCCAAGACTGACCGATGGATTGCTTGAAATGGCGAAAGGCATTTATCCTGAACTGGTGAAATAAAATGAAAAGAAAATTAATGCTATGGGGAGGAGTAGGGGTTATACTCCTTCTTCTTTCTATTGTGGCGAGCTTGTCGCTGGGTACCGCTAATCTACCTGTACTGCAAATCGCCAGTATTCTCGCCAAGCATATCCCTTGGCTGGGAGATCACATCCATGCCAACTGGCCGCAATCGTCGGAACAAATCATCAATAAAGTACGATTTCCCCGTGTTTTACTAGGGATTCTAGTAGGGGCATCCCTCTCAATCGCAGGAGCAGCCTTTCAAGGTGTGCTGCGCAATCCGCTTGCGGATCCTTATGCACTCGGTGTATCCTCGGGGGCTTCTGTAGGAGCTGCGTTTTTAATCTATTTTGGACTGCAAGTGGCGTGGTTTGGGCAATGGTCGATCCCTATTGTTGCCTTCGTAACGGGACTTATTTCTTTATTTCTGGTTCTTAAGCTTGCTCAGATCGAAGGGAAGCTGAAGATGGAGACGCTTATTTTATCTGGCGTGGTCATGCAGGCTTTTCTAGGGGCAATCGTATCCTTCATGGTGTCTATTTCCAATCAAGTCATTAATGAAATTATTTTCTGGCTAATGGGCAGCTTGGCCATGCGAGGCTGGTCATATACATATATCATTGCACCCTATTTAATTATCGGTTTTGTCGTGCTGCTTAGCTATGCAAGGTCGTTAAATTTACTAGCTCTGGGTGAACGTCAGGCGTCACATCTCGGTGTTAATGTAGAGCGTACGAAGCTAATTGTACTTATTGTGGCGACATTCCTTACTGCCGCTGCGGTATCCGTTGCAGGTGTAATCGGCTTTGTCGGGCTCATCGTGCCGCATTTAGTCCGACTAATAGTAGGTCCGGATTATCGGTTGATTATTCCATTGTCCGCAATTGGTGGCGGCATTTATGTCCTCTGGGCAGATACACTTGCCCGTACCCTGCTGAGTCCAACCGAAATTCCGCTTGGAGTCATCACGGCATTTCTGGGTGCGCCATTTTTTGCTTATTTGCTCCACAAGGATAAGAAAACGTTAAGAGGTTGATCAAGATGATTAAAGTGGAGCACCTTTCCCAAAGCTTTCGGGAACAACAAGTGCTGGAGAACATCAGCTTTGAGATCAAGCAGGGTGAATTTTTTGGCATTATTGGGCCAAACGGCAGCGGTAAGTCGACGCTACTCCGTCTAATATCAGGGATTGATCCTGTTAAAAACGGAAGTGTTGACCTCGATGGCCGATTAGTATCTTCTTACTCACGGAAAGAGCTGGCTAGATGGCTTGCTGTCCTCCAGCAGGATGCGCTGCCTCCAGTAGGCTTTACGGTCCGTGAAGTGGTGGAAATGGGCAGATATCCTTTTCAGAATTGGCTTGGCGAGGAGTCGGCTGATGCGGAAGGTTTAATTGATGGAATTGTCCGGAAGCTGCACTTAGAACCGCTGATTGATCGAACAATCGAGCGCCTCAGCGGCGGTGAACGGCAGCGTGTCGCGCTTGCTAAAGTGATGGCGCAGCAGCCACGGCTGCTTATGCTGGATGAACCAACAACGTTCCTGGATATCGGATATCAAGTACAGATGATGGACTACATTAAGGAATGGCAGAGAGAATCCGAGTTGACGGTTGTGGCTGTCCTGCATGACTTGAATTTGGCTGCGCAGTACTGCACGCGATTAATGGTTGTACATAATGGCGAGCTTGCAGCGATAGGAACACCTGATGAAATCATTACCAGCAGATTAATCAGCGAAGTGTATGGAACTGAACCGATTGTCCTGCAGCACCCCGTTAACGATGCGCCGCAAATTTTATTACAGCCAGGAAAATAGTTGAGCTATCGGAGGACACAGTCATGGATAAGTTGCAAGCGATTATAGATAGCATTAAGCCTGTTCATCAAGATGTGGTGAACCAAGCGGATGAGCATTTGAATCAATTGACGAAACCGCAGGGAAGTCTAGGGAAACTGGAAGATATTGCGCGTCAGGTTGCTGGAATTACGGGCGAAGTGATGCCGATTTTTAAGAAAAAAGCGGTCATCGTAATGGCCGGAGATCACGGCGTATGTGAAGAAGGGATTAGTGCATATCCGGCGGAAGTAACGCCTCAAATGGTGCTTAATTTCCTATATGGCGGGGCTGCTGTCAACGTTCTTGCCAGACATGCCGGTGCTGAAGTTGTCTGTGTCGATATGGGGGTTAATGCTGATCTGGAGCATCCTAATCTCATCTCTCGTAAAGTAAGAAAAGGGACACGTAATATGGCGCGTGAAGCGGCATTAACGTTGGATGAGACTGTGCAGGCAATACAAGCTGGTGTGGAAGTTGTAGATGAGTTGGTGGAAAAGGGCTATCGACTCTTTGCTATGGGAGAGATGGGGATTGGCAATACAACGGCCAGCGCAGCGATTCTGTGCGCTTTGACGGGCTTGGATGCCAGCGTTGCTGTTGGCCGAGGAACGGGCATTGATGATGAAAGGTGGCTCCATAAGCAATCGGTTGTGAATAAGGCGCTGGATGTGAATGAGCTTCGTGTAGGTGAGGTGAATAGATCAAGCGCTGAGTATGCGCTCGACGTGTTGATGAAGGTCGGGGGACTAGAGATCGCCGGACTTGTTGGCGTGATTCTGGGCGCAGCGAAGAATCGCTGTCCGGTGGTCGTCGACGGCTTCATCTCGTCGGCAGCTGCACTTGCGGCGAGCCGATTAGCACCGCTAAGCGCGTCCTATATGCTCGCCTCGCACTTATCGCAGGAGCAGGGACATGCGAAGCTGCTCGAAGCGGTTGGCCTCGCAGCAATGCTGCAGATGGATATGCGCCTGGGCGAAGGAACGGGCGCGGTGCTTGCCTTTAACTTGATCGATGCCGCAGGTAAGATCATGAAGGAAATGGCGACATTCGAAAGCGCAGGCGTGTCGCGGGGTTAGCCTCTTGGCGATATGCCGGTAAAAGGCAAGCTTACGCAGTAAGCATTGATAAGGAGGCGAAGGCGCCATGGCAGTTTTGGTTACGGGCGGCGCGCGCAGCGGCAAGAGTTCTTTCGCGGAGAAGCTCGCCATGCATGGCAGCGAACGAGGGGTTTATATTGCGACTTCCCACATCTATGATGAGGAAATGAAGGAGCGGGTTGAGCTGCATCAGCAGATGAGGCTTGCCTCGGGGTATCCATGGGATACCCGGGAGGAGCCTTTCCAGCTGCGGGATCTGCTGCTCCATATGCAGGAGAGCGGAGAGGATGCTGTGGTCTTGGTCGACTGTTTGACACTCTGGCTGTCCAACTGGTTGCTCCATCATGAGGGAGAAGCAGATGCTTCTGTTCGAGTTATGAAACGCATAGATGAGCTCGTAGAAGCAGTGTCCTCCTACCGTGGACACCTCATCTTGGTTACGAATGAAGTAGGCGACGGCATTGTGCCGGAATATCCGCTTGGCCGCAGTTTTCGAGACCTGGCAGGACGAATGAATCAACGCTTAGCTGAGGTATGTGAGCAGGTATTCCTTGTCACGGTTGGCATACCCATGGAGCTAAAAAGCAGAGCCTATCGACTGGAATGAATAAGTCTTAAGGTATAGAACGGTGATCAATATGTGGATATATTCTTGGCAGGAAATCGTTAGTATGACAGCTGCTGCCATTGCGTTGGACTGGCTGATTGGTGATCCGAAGTGGCCGACACACCCGGTTATTCTCATCGGGCGCTTCATTCGCTGGATAGAAAGCAAGTTACACAAAGGAAACGAGACGTCAGTTATATCGTCTGGATGGGTGCGGACGAAGGGTTTCATGCTTACTGTTTCTACTGTATTGCTTAGCTTTTGCGTGATGCTGCTGCTTATTCTTGCTGCTCGCTCGATCCATGAGTGGCTCGGATACTTGGTCTCTACGTGGTTCATTTCCACAACGATAGCTATTAAAGGATTAAAAGATGCTGCTTATCTAGTTTACCATCCGCTGCGTACAGGGAATCTCGCAGATGCTCGCAAGTACACGGGCTACATCGTAGGCCGCGATACGGATAAGCTCGGCGAGGAAGAGCTGACGCGCGCGGTCGTGGAGACCGTGGCGGAGAATATCGTCGACGCGGTCATCGCGCCCTTGTTCTATGCGCTGATCGGCGGATCACCGCTCGCTATGCTGTACCGGGCATCGAATACACTGGATTCGATGGTCGGCTACCGAAATGACAGATACCGTCATTTCGGCTGGGCGTCGGCCCGCTGGGACGACGTTATGAACTGGATCCCGGCTCGGCTGACCGGCCTCCTGTTAATCCTCGTCGCCCTGCTGCAGCCGGGCCTCTCGGCGAAGCGCGCAGCGGCAGCGATTCGCCGCTTCGCGCACCTGCACCCCAGCCCGAATAGCGGAATTCCGGAGTCGGCGGTAGCCGGGGCACTCGGAATTGAGCTTGGCGGGCTGAACGTCTATGGCGGCGCTGCGAGTGAGCGCGCCCGCCTGGGCTGGCCGCTGCGGGAGCTAGCGCAGCAGGATATTGTCTACGCCGTGAGGATGCTTTACGGCGTCAGCTTTGTAGTGATGGGAGGATTGCTGTGCATACTACTCGTACTGTTTTACTAGACTGGCTGCGTGCTTGCATAGCAGCCTTTCAGTTTTTAACCCGTTTGCCGATTCCTGTGCAAATTGACTATACAGACCGAGTGTTCCAAAGAAGCGTGATATTCTATCCGCTAGCGGGATTCGTCATCGGTCTTCTTTTACTCCTTGCAGGCGAGGGGTTAAGCCTCGTCCTGCCTGCGATGCCCGCAGCCGTTCTGCTGCTGGGGTTCTGGGTTGTTTTAACAGGAGGCCTTCATCTAGACGGGCTAATGGATACCGCTGATGGTATTCTTAGTCACAGACCCCGTGAACAGATGCTAGAAATCATGAAAGACAGTCGCGTAGGCGCCATGGGTGTCATCGTTTGTGTTCTCCATCTGCTCCTCAAATTTTCGTTTCTTTATACCTTGCTGAGTACTGGTGGAATGGACGGTGTGTACTTCTTACTTGCCATTGTTCCTATCTGGAGTCGTTGGTTTATGGTTGCAGCTATTCAAGGTTGGCCCTACGCCCGGCGAGACTCAGGATTAGGGAGTTTTTTTCGCGGAGTTACCAAATGGCATGTGACATTGTCTGGATTAGTAGCCCTCTTTGCCACTACTCTTTTAGTAATTATATTTTCCGCATGGCTAGCTGAGAATAGCGTTACATCTTTTTCCATCATTAATGGTTTAACTATCATTTTTAGCTTTGCTATAGGCACAAATTTAACAGGTTATCTTTTGGCCACATATATAAGCCGTAAATTAGGCGGTTTAACCGGAGATACATATGGTGCTTTGAATGAACTCCTCGAGACATTACTTTTATTGGGCATTACCATTTTCGCGGCTTCCCACATGTAGGTTTGTAACATCCCGAACAAGGGAGTTGCCTTTGGAATTGGGATTGAAGATAGGCCCGATTGGTTGAGTCTCTATGAGCCCGTGCATATGAAATCAATAAGGCTGAACATCTCCAATGGAGATTTTAGGGTGACGGATTTCGATTATTGACTCGATCAGCGGCTTTGTGAGGGTAGATGGCTATTGTAGTTACAAGAGTTGTAATTTCTACAACAATTCACACTTCTGAAGGCTATTTTGCATGTTGAAGTTGCAGTTAGTACAACATTTCGAACTCATTTATTACGAAATTGCCTGAATAGGGCCAAATTGTTGTACAACATGCAACAATGAAGGGAAAATGGCGCGATCTAGGCAGTAATTGTTGCACTTTTTACAACATCATTCAACAGAGCATAGGGTTCATTTTTTCACCGATTAAGACACCTCCATGAAGAACCAGATTGGACGAACGAATCGACGGTCACGAAAATACAAACTATGTTTCATCCTAACTCATATCAAAAAGAAGGAGTGAATATCATGCTAGAACGCTATGGGCATGGAGGCGATCTCTGGACGGCAGAAGAAGCCTTTGGCCGTCCGAAGGAGCAATTCTTGGATTTCAGCTCGAATATGAATCCGTTAGGTCCTCCTTCGGTTGTTAAACATATTCTCAGAGACGGGTTGCGCGATATGGTCAAATATCCCGACCCCGCTGTGCGTGAGCTGAGAAACAAGCTTTCGTTGAAATATGATATAGGGGTGGAAAGCATTCTCGTTGGAAACGGGGCAGCGGAGCTGATCGATCTGACTGCGCGAGTGTTAAAGCCTTCTGTTACCGGATTAGCGAGGCCTTCTTTTAGTGAATACGAGGAAGCGGTTCATAAATCAGGTGGCGGAATTTACAACGTCCCTCTATCGCAAATGTACAATTTTGAATTGCAGCAGGAAGAAATCGAAGCCGCCACTTCAGCTGTGGACTTGTTCTTTCTAGGGCATCCGAATAATCCAACAGGGAAGCTAGTCCCTCGTCAGATGTTGGATATGCTTATGCAGAGTAACCGAAGGTTGGTGCTCGATGAGGCATTCATGGATTTTGTACCGAATGAGCAGGAACATTCTTTACTCAAGCTCGCTTCCACAAGTCAGCAGCTTGTCGTCATCCGTTCGATGACGAAATTTTATTCCATCCCGGGTATACGCTTAGGCTTTATGGTGGCTCACCCCGATAGGATTCGGCAAATTCAACATCTGCAGGTGCAGTGGAGCGTAAACTATTTAGCTCAGCGCATTGGAACAGCCGTGCTTGATGATGTGGATTTTGAGCTGTCCAGCTGGCAGTGGTTGAAGGAAGAGAAGCCATGGCTCACCCAGCAGCTCGAGCAATTGGGTCTTGAGGTTGTGCCTAGTGATGTGAATTTTTTGCTTTTTTCATTTCCTGAGCGGATGGGTATCGATGTGAAGATGGCCCAGAAGCATTTGGGGCATCAAGGGATATTAATCCGAGATGCTTCCCTTTTTGAAGGTCTCGATAAACGCTATTGCCGGGTTGCGATACGCCTACGCGAAGACAACCAACGCTTAATAGCTGGCTTGCATCACATGATGGCAGAATTAACGCAGAACCGGGGGTAAGCTGATGACGAATAAGACTGTGCAAGCTGCAACACTGATGGTCCAAGGCACAGCTTCCGACGTGGGTAAAAGCATTCTAACGGCAGCACTGTGCCGTATTCTAGTTCAAGACGGCTGGCAGACGGCGCCATTCAAGTCGCAAAATATGTCCCTTAATTCTTATGTTACTTTTGATGGCAAAGAGATTGGCCGAGCACAAGGGGTGCAGGCGGATGCCTGCCGTATTTTAGCTACAACGGATATGAATCCGATCCTGCTTAAGCCGAAGCAAGACATGGTAGCTCAGGTCGTTGTTCACGGGAAGCCATACTCTGATCTAGATGCAAGGACTTATAGAGAGACCTATTTGCCGCAGGCTGAAGTGATTGTGAAGGAAGCTTTAATCCGACTGCGCAGTCAATATGATGTAGTGGTGCTTGAGGGGGCGGGAAGTCCAGCTGAGGTTAATCTGAAGGATCGTGATATTGTAAATATGCGCTTGGCGGGTTGGGCGGACGCTCCTGTGCTTCTTGTTGCTGATATTGATCGTGGAGGCGTATTTGCATCCATCGTAGGCACTTTGGAGATCTTGACGCCGGAGGAAAGAGACCGGGTTAAAGGCTTTATTATTAATAAGTTTCGTGGAGATGTTAGTCTGCTGAAACCGGGCTTAGATTGGCTAGAAGAGAGGACGGGGAAGCCAGTTCTTGGGGTCATTCCTTATCTGCCTCAGTTAGGCATTGAGGATGAGGACTCAGCTTCACTGGATTCCAAGCGCATGCAGAGTAAGCGGAATGAGAGTTCTCAAGGGAAATTGGCAGATCAGCTGGATATCGCGGTCATTCGCTTGCCACGTCTCTCTAATTTTACGGATTTCGATCCTCTGCAAGAGGAGAAAGATGTCCATTTCCGCTATATTACCCACCTATCCGAATGGGGGGAACCGGATGTCGTTTTGCTCCCAGGCAGCAAGAATACCATGGACGATTTAAGGTATTTGAACGAATCTGGTCTGGGAGAGCGTGTGAAGATGTTCGCGCAAAAAGAGAATGGTTGGGTCGCCGGTATTTGTGCAGGCTATCAGATGTTGGGCGCCAAGCTGCTTGATCCAAACGGCTACGAATCAGATCATCCTGAGCTGGAGGGACTAGGGCTTTTACCAACGGAGACTGTATTTACTTCCGATAAACGGACGGTTCAAGTTCAGGGAAGCAGCACACTTTTTGCTGAAAATAACTCTGAGATTGTCATTGATGGCTATGAAATCCACATGGGACGGACACGTTATTTGCAAGATATAGCAACACCTTTCCAGATTAAGGCTTTTACCAACCTCGATGATGAAAGCATTGATAACGTTCTGCACGGAGACGGGGCAGCTGCGGATCATGGACGTGTTTGGGGGACGTATTTACATGGGATTTTGCATAATGATGACTTCCGCAGAGCCTGGTTAAATCGTATTCGCAAGCATAAAGGATTATCCCTAATCGAGGGTGGTCTTCGTTTTAAGGAACGCCGAGAAGCTGCTTTCGATAGATTAGCTGACCACGTTAGATGTCACTTGGATATGAACCGTGTTTATGAGATGATGGATATATCAAAGCCTTGAAAAAGGGAGGATGCTTGAAAATGAAAATTTATACTCGAACTGGAGATGCGGGGCAAACTGGCGTAATCGGTGGTCGTGTGGATAAAGACGATGATCGTGTTGAGGCTTATGGCACAACGGATGAACTGAATTGTTATGTAGGTCAGGCGATGAGCTTTATGGATCCTGAGAAGTACCCTGATTTACTCCCAGATTTGCTGCAGGTGCAGCATGAATTGTTTGATTGCGGTTCGGATCTTGCCCTCTTGAAGCAAGAGCTGCGCCCATATAAAGTAACGGCAGAAATGGTTGATATGCTTGAGACTTGGATTGATAAATACGATGCCGAAACACCGGATATTACACGATTCATTTTGCCGGGCGGAGGTACCGTTTCATCGACACTTCATGTTTGCCGTACCGTATGCCGTAGAGCAGAACGCCGGGTGGTAACACTAGCGCGAACACAGGCAATTAATCCAGAAGTGCGCAGATACTTGAACCGACTGTCCGAT
This sequence comes from Paenibacillus sp. Soil724D2, assembly GCF_001427935.1. Classification (NCBI taxonomy): domain Bacteria; kingdom Bacillati; phylum Bacillota; class Bacilli; order Caryophanales; family Paenibacillaceae; genus Paenibacillus; species Paenibacillus sp. Soil724D2. The sequence goes on along the minus strand of NZ_LMRY01000034.1, from coordinate 131,310 downwards.
TTGTTCTTCACTATTGCCCGGACTGCGAATCACCGTGAAGGTATTACCGATGTGGAGTATGTACGCAGCGCTGAGGTGTTTAGACGTAAATCATGAGTTATTATGAACCGTTAGTATACATTGTACCTCCGGAGGAAGAAGGCTTTATACTCAAGACGGTGCTCCAAAAAAGATTGATGGTCTCCCGCAAATTGCTATCCCGCATTAAACTAACCGAGCAAGGCATAACGGTGAATGGGGTTAGACAATACATCAACATTAAGGTGAAGGCAGGCGATCGTGTAGAGATTCGTATGGAAGAGGAGCAATCCGAGGATATTTTGCCTCAGGATCTTCCTCTGCACATTCTGCATGAAGATGAGCATCTGTTGATATTAGCCAAGGATGCCGGTATCATCGTACATCCGACGCATGGGCATTATTTGAACACAATCGCCAACGGCGTCGTGTATCACTGGCAGCAAGCGGGCATTACGTGCCGTTTCCGCCCCGTGCATAGACTTGACCAAGAAACGTCAGGTGTACTGGCAATTGCAAAGACGCCTTATGTGCATCAGCAAATATCGGAGCAGATGATTCAACATCAGGTGAAAAAAGAATACCTGGCCTTTGTATGGGGCGTAGTCACAGCGAAAAGCGGAACGATCAATGAACCCATTGATCGCGATCCTGAACAACCGCATGTTCGTATCGTGACCGCTGACGGATATTCGGCAGTAACTCATTATGAGGTCGTGGAACAATTCGCGCATGCTGCTTTAGTACGCATATGGCTTGAAACCGGACGGACACATCAAATTCGTGTGCATATGCGCCATTTGGGACATCCGCTGCTTGGAGATAAAATGTACACACTTCCAGAGTTTGAGCAAAGTTTATCAGCAGTTGAAGCAAGTAGAAGACTGGGTCGCCAAGCTCTGCACGCGTATAAACTGGGCTTTGTGCATCCAGGCACAAGGGAATGGACGGAGTTTCATGCTCCTCTGCCTGCGGATTTAACTGTTTTGCAAGCATGGCTGGAGGAAAGTAACTAAATAAACAGAAACCATCCCTTTTGAGGATGGTTTTTCTTTGTTATAACTTGACTTTCCTTATCAATTAGATCAGAATTTTAAGTAGTCCGTTTCATTTCATCTTAGACTTAAAGGAGCTTTAAACATCATGGGAGTAAAAATATTTTGTTACGATAAATGCGGGACATGCCGTAGTGCTGTAAAGTGGTTGAAAGAGCATCATGTAGATATCACAGAAAGTGTTCCTTTATTCGAAAAGCCGCCCTCTGCCAAGGAATTGGCAAAGCTGCTTAGTGATAGCGGTCTGGAAATCAAAAAGTTTTTTAATACTTCCGGAGAAGTATATAAGGAGATGAGCCTGAAAGACAAGCTTCCCAGCATGTCGCAAGAGCAAATGCTCGAATTGCTCGCCTCGAACGGCAGGTTGATTAAGCGTCCAATCGTAACCGATGGCCATAAAGTTACAGTGGGCTTCAAGGAAGCAGAGTATGACGAAGTATGGGCGAAGGGGTGATCTTAGGTTGGAAGAGAAGAAGAAACCAGCAGGTAAAAAGTCACCATTAGCCATTGGTGGTTTCATAGCTGTTCTATTATCCCAAGGGAAGCTGCTCTTAGGCTTACTTAAGTTTGGTAAGGCTGGCGGGGCCATCATCTCGATGTTCATTACTATTTGGGCTTATGCCTATCTCGCTCCGCTGCCCTTCGCAATAGGCATTGTTCTGATGATTCTCATACATGAACTCGGTCATGTGTTCGCTGCCAAGATAAAGGGGCTTCCCGTGTCAGCGCCCGTATTTATTCCTTTTCTTGGAGCACTGATTACAATGAAAAAGAATCCTACCGATGCAGCAACAGAAGCCTTTATTGGCATAGGAGGGCCTATTCTTGGGACCTTTGGTGGCGTTGCCGCTTTTGGTTTGGGTGTATATACGGATTCTCCTGTCATTGTTTCGGTTGCCTATGCCGCATTCTATTTAAATTTAATTAATTTACTCCCTATTCATCCTTTAGATGGCGGGCGAATTTCTACAGCAGTAACTCGTTGGTTATGGATTCTAGGTTTAATCGGCGGTTTGGTATTTATTTTCTATATAAATAGCCGTGTAAGTCAACTTATTTTCTTTGTGATTTGGGCCATGTTTGCCTGGGATTTGTATAAAAAATACGTGAAATACAGAAATCGAGAAGAGCTTCTTTCGGTTTCCACACGGTTTGATTTTGGGGCTGATCATTTGCTCCAGCAGGGGTATATCATTCCGGGTGAAAATCACACGCGGGATTTAGAATATACGACTTACTCGGATTTGCAGGGTCCTGGGGAAGGTAGACAAACCATTGTGTTGTATTGGCAGGGGATCGGATTCGAGGGTCATGCTTTATTGCCTCAGCAATCTATTATCAAAAGAGTTCAATTAATCAAAGTGGAACGTATGCAGAAAGAGAATGGGTTTTATTTAGGGTTACAAGTAAAAGTCGATTATTCACCTCTTGGGATTCAGGAGCTTTACTATGAAGTCCCTGCGAAAACCCGTTGGAAATTCGGAATCGCTTATCTTGCGCTCGTTTTGTTTTTGCTTTATATGATAAGACTTGTTCATCAAGTGGGAATTATCGACTAACGCTTTGCAATTCTCGCCCTATTAATTAATGATATGAAGTGAATTCATCATAAAGAGGATAATAGCCATGAAAATTACAGGATCAAAGAGACTTAGTCAGCTAGGATCGGCTATTTTTTCAGAAGTAGCAGATTGGAAGAGAGAGGTTATGAACCAAGGGGTAGACGTCATAGATTTAGGTATAGGAAGTCCTGATCTACCTCCTTCTGATCGAATTATTGAAGCGATTACAGAAGCCGTTCGCAACCCGACGCATTACGGTTATCCAACATCTGAAGGAAGTTTAGCGTTTCGCGAAACGGTAGCCAGATGGTACAGTTATAGATTCGGTGTAGAACTGAGTCCGGAAAGTGAAATATTGACTCTGATGGGTTCACAAGATGGTCTTGCTCACTTAGCGCTTTCACTCTGTGATCCTGGGGACATTGCCATTGTCCCTGATCCAGGTTACCCCATATATTCGGCAAGTCTCGTGCTGGCGGGAGTCGAACCTTACTTGCTGCCGCTGCGCGCAGAACACAACTTTTTACCCCAATTAGAGGACATTCCAGTAGACGTGGCTGCTAAGGCTAAATTCATCCTGCTTAACTATCCAAGTAACCCATTGTCTGCTGTTGCAGATCGCGCTTTCTTTGAGCATTTGATTACTTATGCCAAGAAGCATGACTTGCTTGTCGTACACGATCTTGCCTACTCCGAAATGGCTTTTGACGGCTACCGGCCAATTAGCATTTTGGAGATTGAAGGCGCTAAGGAGGTTGCTGTCGAGTTTCATTCACTGTCAAAAAGTTTTAATATGGCAGGTTGCCGAATCGCTTTCTTAACCGGAAATGCAAGTGCAGTAAAGGCTCTTAAAACACTGAAATCCAATATCGATTACGGTGTATTCAGTGCCATTCAAGCAGCTGGAATTGCAGCATTAGAGGAAGACATGGAGCATAATCACTCCGTTGCCCATGTGTATGAAAGAAGACGAAATGTGTTGATCTCGGCACTAGCGGAAGCGGGTTGGATCATACCGCCACCCAAGGCAACTATGTTTATCTGGGCTCCAATTCCAAAAGGATGGACATCTCGACAAATTTCCCGGGAAATGTTATATCATGCTGGTGTTGTCGTTATTCCTGGAGACGCTTTCGGGGCCGAGGGAGAAGGCTTTGTACGAATCGCATTGGTACAAGAAGAGGGTCGATTACTTGAGGCGGCAAAGCGAATAGGAGATTGGCTTCGTACATTAGAATGAAAATTAGAGATATTGGTAAAAATAGGAGAATGAGAGACATATAGATGTTTAAGTAATGAAATAAAACTTATTTGTTGAAAGGGGTAAGCATATGGATGCCATTTCCTCATTATCGGAGCTTTTAGCTGAGCAGAAGCCTTCATCGTTCGTAGAAATTCCCGGAATTTTGGGGCAAACATTTGGGCAAGCAACAATTGCAGCTACGCTGCCTATGAGCAAACTATTTTCAATCTATGAAGTTGATTTAGAAGTTCAACGTGCGATTATTCCGCGTAATCTTTCTAAACTAATTGATTACGTTAATTTGTATTTAGAAGATCGCCAACCTATTTATTTCCCGGGAATCATATTCTCGGCAAGAGGTGCAGGTCATTATGACGAAGACCAACAAGCGCTTCGATTGCAGCCTATTGAGAAATTGTATGTCGTAGATGGTCAGCATCGTTTGGCCGCTTTCCAACGCATTATGGAGACGTTACAAAGTCAAATGGCTCGTGCCAAGGATCGTCGTGAGTACGACAAGATGGAAGAGATCACGGAAAAGCTGCGCCGTTTGTACGCTTTCCCAATCTCAACTATGACTTATTTGGACATTAATGCTCGTCAAGAGCGCCAGTTGTTCTCTGACATTAATAAGCTTCCGCGTAAGCTTGGCGGCAACCTGGCGGTGCTTCGCGATCAGCGCAGATTCTATCACGTTGCTGCGTCGGAGCTTGCAGCCAAAGCGCCAGCTATGCAGAAGCTGACTGTAGATATGTTCTCTGAACGCGGTAAGTCACCTGAGTATTTGTTCTCCTATCACTTGTTGATCGAAATATTGATTGCTTTGTTTGAAGGCAGAATGAAATCAGCAGCGCGCAATAATGGCTATCAATATGAGGATAAAGAGCTGCAGGATCTTGTATCCTTGGCGGGAACCTATTTCAATGGCTTACTGAATTACTTGCCCGAACCAACGAAGGGTGAAATCGTATGGTCGGAGAATATCCAAATTGCACTAGCCATGTTTATGCATGAAGAAGCTACCAAACCAGGTAAATTTAATCGCTATGCACTTGAGCATGTATTGAAAATACTTCCTCATGTGAATTGGAACAACATTTATGCGGGAGAAGAGAAGGATCGGTTACCGAGACGGACTCGCATTATGAAAGCCTACAACTACATCAAAAACTTTTATCAAGATCAGAATGCATTTCTTATCAGCGATGCCGATTCTTACAATTCCAAGGAGGACGTGAGCTAATGGAAGGATTACGCCTTAAGATGACCATTCATCCTTTTTGCGATAAGTTCGGACTTTCAACTGTAGCTTTACGCGTTCAGGATCTGCTGAATTATACGATGATTGACCCTATGGTGCAGCGTAAGCTGAGCAACATGCAAAGACGCAAAATCTCCACCTATTTGCAGGAGCGGGAGCTCGATCATGTGTTCTTCGGACCTGTTACACTGTCATTGCGTGAAGTGAATCAACTGTCCAAGGGCGAGAAGGAATTCCTTCTGAAGCATGGCTCCAAGCTGTCTATTTTGGACGGTCAGCATCGTATTCTAGCGCTAGGCTATGTGAATGATCAGATGCAAAAGGAAGTTAGACGGTATGAGAAAAAATTAGTTGTGCTAAAGATCAAGCAACGGAAGTTCCCAGAGGATGCTGAAATTAGGCAAGAGGTTGAGGAAACAGAAGGTACAATTAATCAGCTTGAAGGAAGACGTCTAGATTTGATGGAAACACAGCTTGCTGTGCAAATCTATATAGGCTTAACTGAGGAAGAAGAGCAGCAGTTGTTCGGCGACATTAACTCCAAAGTCCAACTGGTGAGCAAAGAGCTTGGTCATTCCTTCGACTCCATTGATCCGTTAAATCTGGTTATTCAACAGGTTGTCGATCATAATGTGTATCTCAAAGCAGCCGGTGTTGAGCGTCGCAACAATTTGACTTCGTTCAATCGTAACTTTACGTGTTTCAGCTGGTTATATGCGACGGCGACGATGCTATTTTCAGGCAGAATGCAGCCATCCTATGAGCTTCAACGTAAAATTCGCCACGATCCATCGACGTATGTGGAAATATTGCACCAATTTTTTAATACGCTCCTGCCGATGATGCCAGAGCAACCAGGCTTGGCGCAGTATACATCTGCAAACCGTGTGATTCAAGAAAGTATTGCGCTGTATGCCAATCGCTTCTTATTCCCGAACGGAGAGTATAACGAGGAATGGACGAACTCTTTGCAGATCCTGGAAGGCTTCGATTGGTCACATGACAATGAGGAATTGATCTACGTATTTGGCGCGTTGGATAACGGTAAGATCAATCTTATCCATGAGAAATCGCTGAAAAAGCATGTGAAGCTTGTTCAATTCTTCCTTGAAGGTACGGATAGCGGAAGTACGGATGAGGATGATGTGGCTTCGTCTGCATCATAAAAACAAAGATAAACAGACAAATGAGAGATTGACCTCATTTGTCTGTTTTTTGTTTAAGGGGCGCGGGGGGGAGACTTATTCCCTGCTTGTTTGCCTAGGAGTTGTACAGCGTACAACAATTCTCTTGATATTTTCTCGGAAAATCGAAGATTTTTGTACAAGAATTAAATGATTTTTCATCCAAATCAGCTCATTTTTGGGGGAGTTGTCGTATTTCCTGCAACATTCTACTCAGATAGAGCTGAGAAGCTTGAATAATGTTGTACTAAAGAAACCGTCGATTCATTCATCCAATCTTGCAGTCATGAAGGTGTCTTAAATCGGGCTCAATCCTCATATATAAGCTCAATTGAGGTTGCTGGATTGAATGAAAGCCTATTCGCGGTTGAATGATGTTGTATAAAGTACAACAATTGCAGTCTAAATCTCACCTTTTTCCCTTCGTTGTTGCATCATGTACAACAATTTGGTCCTATACAGGCCACTTCGCAACAAATGGGTTCAAAATGTTGTACAGAATGCAACTTCAAGTTGCGAAATAGCCTTTGGGCGTGTGAATTGTTGTACAGAATGCAACTTCAAGTTGCGAAATAGCCTTTGGGCGTGTGAATTGTTGTAGATAATACAACATTGGTAACTACTATAGTCTATTTGCCCTCACGATAGCTGAATGATTCTAAAATCGAAATTTTGGTGTTTTGAATACCAGTTGTGAGGAGGCATAATGAATCAATCGACTGTCTCCTAAACACAACATCGCTTGTTACTTTTGTGTATCTTTTGGCATTTTACAATAATTCGATGATTGGATTCGTAGTATACTCCAGTTGATCACCTTCAGATAGTATAGAAATAGCTCCCAGTCACAAGGTGGTCAGAATCCAAGGGTTCCCGCGTGAAACTGTTCCCCTAAAAAGGTTGAAGAATGGACGGAAATAAGCTGACTGTGCCTGTTTACACGACAGTGATTTAAAATTTGAACTGGAAAAAGGCTGTTCCTGATTATCCAAACTTTGTCATAAGAATTTATTAATTTGTGCATGCTATACGTATTCTCGAAAAAATAAAGGAGACAACATGCAAACTCAACAAGAACAACAACAAAACACCATTATGCAGGTACCACCTCAGGTAATTACAACCAAGGACTCTCAGTATTTAAAGGACCAATTATCGTGGGAGCTCTTAGCCATGAAAAAATGCCGTCATTTTGCACAGGAATGCTTGGATTCAGAAATTAGACAATTGATTGATAAGGCCGGTCAAATGCATCAAAAACATTACATGCTCTTATTAAAACACCTGCAAAACAATAATACAGAGGAAATGAAAAAAGTTCCTCAAACACAACAATGAAGGAGGATCGTATATGAATCAGAATCCACAAGTCATCAAAAATCCTAAACCTGCCAGTGAGCCGCAAGTCAAAGGTCCCGAGTTGAATGATCGTGACCGGGTAAACGATATTTTGGCGACGGAAAAATACTTAACGGATAGCTTTAACGTATCTGCCAGAGAAGCAAGTCACACTTCCCTACACCAGGATATTATGACGATTTTGAACGAGACACATCAATGTCAATATGAACTATTTGAAATGATGTTCAGAAAAGGGCACTACAAATTAGAGGCTGAAGAACAAACGAAACTGGATCAAGCCTTTCAACAGTTTTCTAACTATTCAACGCAATTCCCATATCAAGGCACAACCATTCAGTAGATCATATTGTTTCAGTCTTCCCATTTTTGACCATACTGCTTAATGTAGCTACTTAACTAGCAGGAGGGTATCCAAGACCATGTTGGCCGTTCATCAACGTATGGCGGAGTTATGGACATTACGCAGAGCGCGCGAGCTAACACGAGCAGAGCAAGATGAATTACTGCTGTGTATGGAAGCTAACGCGACATATGTATGGAACCGTTTGAAATTGGAAAATTTATCGCTCTGTGCTTCGCTCACCGGAGACTATGATTGGCTGCATGAAATTTGCGAGCGCATTGAAAAGCTTGAACCCAAGCACTGACCTAACCAGTCGGTGCTTTTTTCCTTTTCTGCAAGAGAGTGGACAGGTATAATGGTAGTAGTCTAAATCTAAGGAGATGTGACATGGTAAGCTGGTTCAAGCAATTGTGGGGGGCTCCCCATAAATTCTTTCTTCTGGGTTTACTGCTATTAACCGCGTTATTATTTAGATTATATCTAGCTCCCCTCTGGGTAGGCTATGATACTGACGTACGAACGTTCCTAGCGTGGGCGGATCGCGCCTATTCAGTAGGTTTATCCGGATTGTACACGAACGCCAAAGATTACTTTCTTGATTATCCTCCTGGGTATATGTATGTCCTATACCTCATTGGCTTACTGCACCACAAGCTGTCGATTCCCTGGGAGAGTGCAGGGTCACTGGTCATTCTGAAGCTTCCTGCCATTCTGGCTGACATAGTCACAGCTTACCTCTTATATCTGCTAGCAGTTAGTCGACGAGGTGGGGCACGAACATGGATACAAGCCATTTTAATTGCTGCTTTGTTTGCCTTCAATCCGGCGATTTGGTCGAACTCCGCGATATGGGGACAGGTTGACTCCTTTTTTATGTTATTTATTCTTGCAACTTTGTTACTACAACAGCGGGGGAAGCTCCCACAAGCCGCGGTTTTTATAGCATTAGCTCTTCTTCTTAAGCCACAGGCACTTCTTTTCGGTATTTTTCTACTTATCGACGTTTTACGAAAGCGCAGCATGATGGTATTGTTGTTGAGTGTTCTAAGCGGAGCTGCAACGATGGCCGTGATTTCACTCCCTTTTGCCGTTGGCAGAGGGTATGGCTGGTTGATCGCATTATACTCTGGCACTTTATCTTCTTATCCATACGCCTCCTTGAACGCTTTCAATCTTATGGCACTCTTAGGTGGCAATTTTATCGATTTGAATAGCAGTATCCTGCACATCTCTTACCAATTGATTGGGTGGGTGCTTATGGCGCTATCCATCGTGTATGTTTGCTTTCTATATATTCGCAGCAAAGGACGGCGTGGCGCCTTACTGTATGTGGCTTTCTTATTTATCACGGCTGTTTTCATATGTATGACCAAAATGCACGAGCGCTATTTGCACTATGGGTTATTGCTCGCGCTGACCAGCTTTATTTACATAAAGGATCGCCGGATTCTGGGGCTCTTTATCGGTTTTAGCATCACTCATTTTATAAATATAGCTGATGTACTTTTACGCAGTTTTCATCAGGATTATCACATTCCGAGATATGATCCTTTGATGTTGGTCGTTTCGGCCATCAATGTTATGATGTTTGCCTATGCATGTTTATTGGGATGGAGGCTTTTCGTGGAATCACAAGAAGAACAGAAGGTGGAGGAGCCAGCTCCGCTGCCAACAAAGCAAGAAATTCACACAGAATCCGAACGGTGGAATGCGATTTTCAAATCAAGTAGGGATGAGGTCGAAAGAAGCACAAGGGGACGTTTTTTCACAAAAAAGGATGCGCTTTATCTTGGCGCTTTAGTGTTGGTCTATACGATAATTGCTTTGTTCCATCTAGGTGGGCATAAGGCTCCTACAACGTTCTGGAAGCCAACAATCGCAGGCGAAACGGTCATTGCCGACCTCGGAAGCTCGCATAACATTACGAGAATTAACACTTTTGCAGGTGTTGGTGAAGGGGCTTATTCGTTCTGGTTTTCACAGGACGGTACGCAGTGGCAGGATCAAATATCAGTGAAATCCGACCACACCAAGGTATTCACTTGGAACACAGTTGAGCCTAAGAAAGATGCGCGTTACGTTAAAATGGTCATGGATGCGCAGGAAGGAGCGGCGCTTCATCTTCATGAAATTGGTATTTTTGGAGATGGCAACACGGCTATTTTGCCAATTACTAAGGTTTCGGAACAAGATGTCAACGCGGCTGATGAAGGTAAGACAGCTAATTTGTTCGATGAACCTGCGACAGTACCTTATACGCCTACATATATGAATGGGTCGTACTTTGATGAGATCTACCATGCAAGAACCGCTTATGAGCATCTTCATCAAATAGAGCCGTATGAAAGCACGCATCCACCGCTTGGTAAAGTACTAATGTCTATTGGCATTTATGTGTTTGGATTGAATCCGTTTGGCTGGAGAATCATCGGAACACTGTTCGGCGTCGGCATGATTCCTATTATGTACGTGTTCGCTAAGCGAATGTTTGGCCGTTCGGAATATGCCTTTATCGCTGCTTTCCTGCTTACCTTTGATTTTATGCACTTTGCGCAGACGCGAATCGCGACGATAGATGTTTACGGCGTATTCTTCATCATGCTGATGTTCTATTTCATGTATCGCTACACAACGCTTAGCTTTTACAGAGAAAAGCTTTGGACCACGTTAATTCCCTTAGGACTATCAGGTCTTTTCTTCGGAATTGGAGCTGCATCCAAGTGGATCGTTATCTATGGCGGTGCAGGTCTTGCCGTGCTGCTGCTTTTGTCTTTATTAGAGCGGTTCGGGGAATATCGATTCGCACGAAGTTTGCTGCTCGAGGCGGAGAATGAATCTCCACTTACAGAACCGGAGCGCAGCCGGCTGCAGCTTGTGCAGAAGCTTTTCATACGAAACACGTTGTTTACTTTACTCTGGTGCATACTCACATTTGTCATCATTCCTCTAGGTGTTTATACGTTATCCTATATTCCGTTCATGATGGTTCCCGGACCGGGGCACAATCTGAAGGATGTGGTCACCTACCAGGTGCATATGTACAAATATCATAAAGATTTAGTCGCGACGCATCCTTTCTCTTCCCCTTGGTGGGAGTGGCCGATGATGCTCCGTCCGATATGGTATTATCAAGCTAAGCTCATGCCGCAGGGCATGCTTTCGAGCATCGTCTCGTTCGGGAATCCATTAGTATGGTGGCCGGGCTTCATTGCCGTTATCCTTTCGTTTTATGTAGCAGTTACACGTAAAGATAAGCTGCTGCGTATGCTGCTAATCGCATACTGCTCGCAGTATTTACCATGGATCTTAGTGCCAAGGCTCACATTTATTTATCACTATTTCGCGATGGTGCCATTCCTTGTACTGATCTTAACTTATTACATCAAAGAGTATTTAGAAGAAGGACCGCTTTATAAAAGAAGATGGGTTTACGGATATTTAATTGCCGTATTCGTTCTGTTTGTTCTCTTCTATCCGATCCTTTCGGGGATGATCATTCCATCCAAATATTCCTTCTTCCTCCGGTGGCTGCCGGGTTGGAATTTCTTTTAGACAAAAAGTATTGACGTTCCTAAAAGGCAATGGTAATATAAACCCAAGTAAATTACTGTGAATTAAAAAAGTCGACCCATCAACAGGAGACTCCCACTTTGTACAGAGCAAAGGCAGCGGAGTCTTTTTTTCATCCCAAACCTAATGGAGAGTGAATCACATGGCTAAAGTTGTAATTATTTCAGGAAGTCCAACACCTACATCCCGTTTGCATGGCGTTATCGAAGTGGCCAAAAGTGAACTATTGAAAGCGGGCTTGGAAGTGGAATGGATTAAAGTACGCGACATTCCGGCAGAGGATTTGTTATATGCCAAATTTGATAGCGAAGCCATTGTGAAAGCGAACGCGCATGTTGCGGAGGCAGATGCCGTATTCGTTGCTACGCCGGTATATAAAGCCTCTTACACAGGTGTGCTAAAAGCTTTCCTTGACCTTCTCCCGCAAAAAGGCCTCGAGCGCAAAGTCGTGCTTCCGCTAGCCGTTGGAGGGACGATATCTCACTTGCTAGCTATCGATTATGCTTTAAAACCGGTGCTGTCTGCACTAGGTGCTCAGAACATTCTGCAAGGGGTTTACGTGCTCGATAAACAAGTGACGTGGGGCGATCAAGGACAAGCTATATTAGACGATGAAATTGCAGATCGACTGCAAGAATCTGTGACTGAATTTATTCAAGAGATTAAATGGCATACGAGCCGTTAAAAAACAAATAAATCATCGAAAACCGCTTCTGGTACCTTTTACTAGTAGTGGTTTTTTGTGTTCGGACCAACCCTTCCCATGCTATACTAGTCGTAGAACTTATACGTTATGATTTATAGAATAGGAGCGATTATTTTGTCCGAAACATCATCTGAATCTGTGCTGCTTGTCGATGGCATGGCTTTATTATTTCGTGGTTATTACGCCACTTCTTCCAGTGGTTACATTATGAGAACAAGTGCCGGTATGCCGGTTAACGGGGTTTATGGTTTTCTTAAATATTTGCTAGATGCGATTCAGACGTTCAAACCTACACATGTTGTTTGCTGCTGGGATATGGGAAGTAAGACGTTTCGTACGGAGAAATTTGATAATTACAAAGCGAATCGCGGACCTGCTCCGGAAGAGCTGATCCCTCAATTTGATTTAGTGAAGGAAGTAACGGCCAGCTTTAACATACCGAACGTGGGTGTTATCGGATACGAGGCGGATGATTGCATAGGCACATTGGCAAGTACATATAGTCCATCTACGAAGGTGCAGATTCTCACAGGTGATCACGATATGCTGCAGCTTGTAAATGAGAATACGGAAGTTATTATTATGAAAAAAGGTCAATCCAACTATATGGTGTATACGCTGGAAACCTTGATGGAAGAGAAAAGTCTAACACCTGCTCAAATTATCGATCTGAAGGGTTTAACAGGAGATACGGCGGATAACTATCCGGGGGTAAAAGGAATTGGTGAGAAAACTGCGACCAAACTGCTCATGGAGTATCAGGACATCGCCGGGATTTTGGAAAATCTAGCGGCTCTGCCGAAAGGTGTTCGCGCCAAAATTGAGGCGGAGATCGACATGCTGCATTTATCACGCGATTTGGCTACGATTCGTTTGGATGCGCCTGTCGCTTGTGCGCTTGAGGAATGCGGCTGGTCGATGGAGCGGGAAAAGGTCATTAGCAAGTTCGAGGAATTGGAATTCAAGGGCTTGATGAGATTAATTGGATAAAATCATATGGAAGGGACAGGGCTGCTAATGGTCCTGTCCCTTTTTATTTTTAACGTGCAGGTGAGAAATTAGCTACTTGTTTGAGGATGACTTCGATTTGTTCCAGTGTCTCGGTTCCAAGAACAACATCAACGGCTTTCACATTCTCTTCGATCTGTTCAGGTCGAGTCGCACCGATGAGCGCAGAGCTTATTCCTGGTTGACGGAGTACCCATGCTAGAGCGAGCTGTGCGAGAGAGATATGGAGCTGCTGAGCAACCTGCTCCAGCTCATGAACAACTTGAAGCACTTGGTTATTCAAATAGCTGTTAATGACACCATTTACGGAGTCGTTAGCGGCACGACTCTCAGTCGGAATCGGCTGTCCCAGCTTGTATTTACCGGTTAAAATGCCTTGAGCAAGCGGCGAGAACACAACTTGACCCAATCCTTTTTGCGCTGACACAGGCAATACTTCTCGCTCGATATAGCGCTCAAACATATTATAAATCGGCTGATTAGAGATCAGCGGTCTTAGGCGCAAACGCTCGGCAATACCAGCTGCCTCGGTAATTTGGGCACCGCTCCACTCACTGACAGCGGCGTACATAATTTTACCTTGAGCAGCTAAGTCGTCCAAAGCGCGAAGCGTCTCTTCCAGCGGTGTATGGATGTCATAGCGATGGCAGAAGTATAAATCAATGTAGTCGACACCTAATCTCTTTAAGCTCGCATCACACTGCTCGAAGATGTGCTTACGGGATAAACCTCGATCATTCGGACCATCACCCATCGGGAAGTAGACCTTCGACGAGAGCACATAGCTTGACCTCTCATAGGGCTTCAACGCCGCCCCCATCGCTTTTTCGCCCTCGCCACGATTGTAAGCATTAGCTGTATCGAAGAAATTAATGCCACTTTCAAAAGCTTTCGCGATACAAGCATCTGCTGCCTTTTGTTCGGCGGCTGTTCCGTAGGTAAGCCAGCTCCCCAAGCTAATTTCACTTACTTTTAACCCGCTGCGACCTACGTTTCTATACTTCATGAAATGTTTACCATCCTCTCATTATGCTGCTTTGAAATCATTATAAGAGTGGAGAGGATAGCTTGACAATGACGCACTATTTGTTCACTTAGTTACTTTAACTTAAGTAACCGCCGATTGCCGATAGCGAAGAGGTGTCGTTTTGGTCATTTGACGGAAGACGCGTCCGAACTGTACAAGTGACCCGAAGCCTGCCTGCTCAGCGATCAAAATAACTTTAAGTTTCGTAGTTGTCAGCAGTCGCTGCGCTTCTTGCACACGAACGAGATTCACATATTCAATAAGCGAAAATCCGGTAATTTCCTTGAACATCCGGCTTAAATAGGCCGGGCTGATTTCGAATTGCTCAGCCAGCTCTTCCAGACGGATAGGTTCAGGATAATGAATATTGATAAATCTCACGATGGTGGAAATTTTCCGATGCAGTGGTGAAATGTGTTCGGGAGATGTAGACGGATGCATAAGGACGAATCGTGCTGTAAACAGCAGAAGCTCAGTCAAATATTGACGCAAGGCGAAAGTTTGCCCAAGCTGCGGCTCCTTCGCTTCATGAATCAATTTACCCAGAATGTCTTCGACTAAACGCCGAGTAGGCAGATCTAATCGCAGAACGGGAGTAGCATGTGTGAAAGCATCGAGAAGAAATGGAGCATCCTCTTTGGCATTCGCTAAAAAGCTATCATCGAAATTAATCACTACACGCGCATGTCCTAAGTTGTCCGAGTCTGATGTCGCATGAAGCTCACGCCGATTTATAAGCACTAGGTCCCCAGGAAGAATGAGATACGAGCGATCACGAATGAAGTACATACGCTCACCTTCGTACAAATAGTAAAGCTCGTACATGTCATGCATGTGTTGAGTCCTCTCGAAGGAACCAGAACGATGAATATGTTGGATATAAAATGGGCCTTCTTCTTCATTGCCGAAGGTGACAGTTCGTGACATAGGTAGGACTCCTTTGGTTCTTAATGATTATTTGAAGTATAGCATGATTTTAGTGAAAAATATGAATAGTTTTAACGAAAAATAAGAAGAGATGATGAGAAAATTTTCGTACCTTGCGATATGATTGAGCTATGTGAAATGAGTAAACGCTTGCATAACAAGGGAGGATTTACACAATGAAACAGCTTATCGAAGCTATTAAATCAGGAAATATAACGACATTTTCTTCACCGGATGTGAAAGTGTATGCACCATCTTTTACACAAGTAGGTAATACTTCCCTTTTAATGGTGCGAACAGCGGCAGGTAAGAAGCTTATCGCTGCAGGCGAGGGAGAACTATACGACCAACTCATTGGGGAAAACGTGGATGGCGGTAAAGTAGCTTCTTTATCTCACGAAAATCGTCTTACGCTTAACCAATTCCTTCCATATACAGCTCCGCAGGCATTTGGTACACAAGTAGCTACAATGGGTTTAGGTGATCGACTTGGGATTGCAAGCCCTGGACATATTCAAACGATTCGCGGCAAAGACATTCGCCCAGTACTAGCACAGCAAAGTATTCGTGAACTTGCGCTAACAGGCCGAACCTATGAGGATGTTTTGGATGCGGCTGCTTATGCTGTTTTCCAAGAGGGCTATAAAGATGGGTATGGTGCAGACGGTGACCATTTGAAGAAGGAAGAAGACATCGAGTACGCGCTGCGTCTTGGTTTTACGATGCTGACACTTGATTGCTCGGAAAATATCGACAATACCATTGAATCTATGTCTGAAGCGGAAATCGCAACAAAATATGAACAGCTGCCAGCTAGTTTGCGTAATCATTATGAAAAGCGTTACCTTGAAACAGCAGCTAATGTTCCTGGAGCGACGCTTAACTATACACGTCAAGCTTTACAGAAAGATGTGCTGATTTACGACGCAGCAATTAATTTCATGGAAGCTATCTTCCGTAAGTATATCGCGACGCTTGATCGCGCAGTCGATTTTGAAATCTCTATCGATGAAACGGCTACGCCGACATCTCCTGAAGCGCATTATTTGGTAGCTAACGAGCTTCGCGACCGTGGAGTTACGATCTTCAGCATGGCGCCGCGATTCTGCGGGGAATTCCAGAAGGGAATTGACTATATCGGCGATATCGCTCAGTTTGAACGTGAATTAGCTAGCCATGCCGCGATTGCTGTACATTTCGAATACAAGCTTAGTATTCATTCCGGCAGCGATAAATTCAGCGTATTCCCTCTCATCGGGCAGTACACAAACGGCTTGTTCCATATCAAAACAGCAGGAACGAACTGGCTCGAAGCGGTGCGTGTCGTAGCGAAGGTAAATCCTTCCTTATACCGCCGCATGCATCAGTATGCGCTTGATCATTTCAGTGAGGCTACAGCTTACTATCACGTGACAACTGACATTAACGCTATCGTCCCATTAGGGGAAATGAGCGATGCTGATCTGCCGGATTACATGGAAGAAAACAATGCTCGCCAACTGCTGCACATCACGTACGGCTTGCTGCTTCAATCGAAGAATGCTGATGGCAGCAAACAATTTGCGGACGAATTCTTCCAGACCTTGGCGGAACAAGAAGATGCCTTTGCTGAAGGTCTTCGTTATCATATTGGCAGACATTTAGAGCTGCTGGGTAAATAATCATAAAGTCGATCTCCAGATATGCGGAGGTCGGCTTTTTCTTGTATGATTAAAGAAGTGAGTGTTAGACAGTAAGATAGTGAGGTAGCTGCATGCAAAAGAGATTAAGCCGCAAACATTTTCGGGTTCGGCTGGAAGATATGATTGTTACGTTGCGTCAAGAAATCTTGTCTGGCAAAGCGGCTATCGGCAGCTACTTGCCTTCTGAAAGTGATCTGGAAAAGCGATTCGAGCTCAGCAATGCATCCGTTCGCAACGGTCTTAAAGTTCTCGTAGAGGAAGGATTTATTGAGAAAATTGCCAGGGTAGGAAATAGGATAATAAGTCCCTCTTCCGAACAAAAGACGGTTATCAAATTTGGTTATGTCCAATCATTTGCCGGACTTGTCGAGATGGAAGAGCTGCTGGCTGAGTTTGCTAAGCAATACCCGCATATTGTTGTCCATCCAATAGAGCTGCCTTCAGGCAGCTATTCCAAGTCATTGAAGCAATATATGGAAGCGGAGCTCCTCGATTGTGTAATGATTAATAATAATAATTTTCAGGATTTCGTGGAAAATGACTGTACCCATTTATTGGAGCCGATTGAGCAAATGGATGATTTGTACCCTTTTTTGACGGAACCGTTTCAACATGGAGGTCACACGCTCGTTCGACCGTTTAATTATTCGCCTGTCGTTTTGTGCTATAACAAAAAGCATTTCGAACAGTCTCAAGTTCCACTGCCGGATAGCAGTTGGGCATGGCGTGATCTTTTTACATATGGTCAACAATTATCTGTGAAGAATGAACGGTTTGGCTTTTATTTTTATTTGCCCTCCCGTAACCGCTGGCCGATCTTTATGCTGCAGAGCGGAACAACCTTTCAGACCGACGATAGCGGAAACTACCGATTGCATGGAAGCAAGATTATAGAAAGCTTAGAAGCATGCAGAGATCTGCTGGATGTATTTCCAAGAATTCTTTCGGAAAGCAATGCCGATGCGGAAGCACTTTTTCTAGAAGAAAAAGTTTCGGTTATTATGACAACCTATTTTTTCTTAAATCAGCTGCGAGATTCTAACATTTCCTTTGAGGTCTCCCCATTGCCAGGTTTACAGGATTCTAGTACGCTGCTCATAATTAATGGACTAGCAGTTAACAGCCGGTCTTCTAACAAAGAGGCAGCAAAGCTGTTAATCGACTTTCTGACCTCATATGAGATTCAATTAATGCTTCGACGCAAAACTTTGAATATTACCGCTCACCGACGTGCCATGGAGTGGGAGGGGGAGGAGTCAGGGTATCGTCCGTCTAGATTTTTTTTATACAGGGAAATAGTCCCCACGTTTCGGCTAATTACGGAATTGGGCCTCAGCAATTACCAATTAAAAAGCATCCAGCGTGATATTATGTTATTTTTATCGGGTCTGCAAAATAGTGCAGCGCTTAGCTCCAGATTGGAACAATTGTTGATCGAAGCTAAAGAAAGCAACATCATTCATTCCTCCTAAGGGTTTTTCATAGGTAAACACAGGTGCAGGCTCATCCAAAGAGCTTGTACTTTTTTTATTTCCACCCCATAAAATCACAAGTTGAACCAAAGAAAACCATATTGGCTGCGCTTACATTGATGATATCATAAATATATGAGTTAGATACGAGTCAGGAATAAAGTGAAATGATAGACGGGGTGACTAACATGCAGCATAATGGTGTTTATTTTCACAATGTCACGGAACTTGAACAGCTGCCATACCTGCCAGGACTTCGATTACACCGGTTTCCGAAGCAGGTTCGTCACAGTTTAACGGAGAAGGGCAGAACGAAGGCGGTGCAGTCGAACGGCTGCGAGCTTCGATTTGTTACAGAAGCGAAGTATGTACAAGTGGTGCTGGCTTCGCAGGATACGAACGGTAAAGTGCTGGTGTTCAAAGGCGACTTTTTCCATTCTTCTCATCAGTTAGAGGCGGGGGTTGCAACAACCATTCAGTTGGAAGAGCCTGAAAGGTTTGCTCAAGTAATCCCGGAGAAACTGAACAATAGGGCGTTCTCTTCTAATGTTTGGCGCATTTTCTTTGAACGGTTTAGCGCTGTATTCTATGATATTGATGCGTTCGGGTTTGAAGTGAGGCCTCCTCATAAGGATGAGATGCCTCAGTTGACACTTCTAGCTTACGGCTCATCGATAACGCAAGGGGCAGGAGCTTTAAGCCATTACAATGGCTATATTCAGCAAGCTGCCCGACGTCTAGAAATTGATGCTTGTAACTTAGGACTTAGCGGATCCTGCTTCTGCGAAAAAGAGTTGTCCGATCATATTGCGGAACGCATTGACTGGGATATGGTCTATCTTGAGATTGGTGTCAACATGCGAGCGGTTGTTTCTACGGAGGAATTTGAACGACGCTCATCCTATTTACTGGACCGTATCATTGAACGGCACCCGGAGAAGCCAGTATTTCTAACCTATATTTATCCAAATCGGGCTACGTATTTCAGTGATTATAACCATGATTACAGCGAGGCCGAAAGACGCTATAACGAAATCTTAGCGCAATATACAGCAAATAGAAGCCACCCTTTCCTACACCTGTTGGACGGGAGCGAGATCGTGGATGACTTTACTTCGTTGACCAGCGATCTCATTCATCCTTCTGATTATGGCCATATTCGAATGGGAGAGAAGTTGGCAGGTTTCATGCTTCCAACTGTAAATAAGCTGCGAGAATCGCAAGTGAAACATGGAGTCATTTCCAAATAGGAGGAGATTGATATGAGAAAGAAGTGGCTTTTATCCATAATTAGTGCATCTTTGCTTGCCGCAACCGCAGGATGCTCGCAGGCAGGGAAGCAGGAAACAGCAACCACAGGCAAGCCTGAGGGTGGGAAGGCAGCCTTCTCGATATCCTTCCGGTCCGGGAATATTTCGTACGCGGAAAATCATCCGAACATTAACGAAGAGAAATGGGTAAAGAAGCTGGAGGAGCTAACGAATACAGATTTGGACATCCGATTAATGTCTCACAAAGAATTCGATCAAAAGATGATCCAAATGTTCGCCATTCATGATATACCCGATGTTGTTCAGGCGAGCTCTGGCTTGACGAATCCGCAATTGGCAGGGTCGGTACAGGCTGGTGTATTTCTACCTTTAAACGATTTATTAGAAAAGCACGGCAAGAACCTTTTGAAAAAAATACCGAAAGAAGCATGGGAAAAAGAAACGGACGCCAAAGGGAATATCTATGCGATACCAGAGTGGTTATCGAATCCGTCCAGAAGAGCGACTTGGATCCGTACAGATTTATTAGAAAAAACAGGCCTGCCAGAGCCCAAAACGGTTGATGATTACCTCAACGTTATGCGTGCGTTCAAGAAGCTAGGTGTTGAGAATCCATATATGGGACGAGAAGATTTCGTATATGCGGATGCTTTCTTCGGGGCTTATGATGTTTTCGGTAACTTCTTTATGAAGCAGGGCGATCAAATCGTTCCTAAGTTCTTTAACGTAGAAAATATGCAAAAGGCCATTCAAACCTATAAAACGATGGTGGATGAAGGCTTGATGAATAAAGAGTTTGAAACCATCAATCCGACCAAGTTCAAAAACGATATTTTAGCCGGAAAAGCAGGGATATGGAACATGAATGCCAACTTGTTGATTCAATGGGATCAGCAGTTGAGAGAAAACGTGGCAACCGGGAAGATGAAATTGATTTCATCTCCAACTGGACCTGACGGCAAGGGCGGATTGCGGCTTGTCGGTAACGTGACTAGAGCTTATTTGATTAATAAAAGTGCAAAGGATCCAGCGGTTATCATTAAATTTTTCGATTGGATGGTTAGTGACGAGGCGGAGAAATTTTTTACCTTTGGTATTAAAGGTGAGAATTACACGGAAGAGAATGGCAAACTCAATTATAAAGCGCCAACGAACGCTAAGGATGTAGATGAGGAGACTTATAGACAAATTTTACTCTGGTTAGTTCAGGATACGACTTATAACAAAGGAACTTTGAGTCTTACGCCTGAGGGGCAAGGTCTGATGAAACTGTATGATACAGTGTTGGCCAAAGAAGGACGTGACGGTATCCAGTTCGATCCGCAGCTGAAGGGATATTTGAAGAATCCTGATCTTGCGCCAACGGGGGATAAGCTTCCGCCTGTTATTCTCACTCATGTTTTGAAAATGGTTTATGGAAAGGAACCGATCTCGGACTATCCGAAGGTTTTAGAAGAGTGGAAGCAAAAAGGCGGCAATGATGTCATCAAAGAAGCTACGGAAAGATTTAACAAAAATGATGGCGTTAATCTATCGAGAACGAAGAACTGATAACTAGGAAAGCGAGGGTGATAAATGAAGTACTTACTGCGAAGTATTGAGATACGTATAGCATTATGCGTAATTCTGCTGATGACCGTTGTTTCACCAATGTTTGAAATGAAATCGCTTTCAGTTGAACCGGTAGTCACACAAATCTTTTATGACAGCTTTGAATACGGTAACGGCGTTGCTGTCCCGACATCATCGCCATCCAAGTGGGCGCAAGAGGGTCTGAACGGAAGTCTGGTGAAGACGACAACCAGCGGCATGCATACAGGTACCTATGGGATAAAAGTAGATGCTACCGATTCGCTAAGCCTGCAGCTTAGTACGCTCGGATACCAAAATATTCAGTTGAGCTACTGGTACAAAGCAAGTGTCACAGCAGGCAGCGTAAAAGTGGAGTATTCCGCAAACGGAGGTTCCGATTGGTTTGCTTTGGATCCCATTAATAAAACGCAGGGCTCTTTCGCACAAAGAACGTACACCATTACGGCAGCAACGTACACACCTATTGATAATCTTCCGGATGTTAGAGTGAGATTCAGCGTGGACTCAGCACTAACAGGCAACATCTATATCGATGATGTGGTAGTTAGTGGCACAGCTATTTCCAGTACACCGGAAGCACCTTCAACCCCACAGCCCGAAGGACCAGAAATCGAATTTTTCTCCGACAATTTCGATGATCCTGATAATTACGGTTCAGAGGGCAGTGTATCCATACCGTCCCCTTGGTTACAGGAAGGCGCTGGGGGAAGCGCCGCCAAAACATCAACTTCAACAAGTGCTCCATCGCTACCCAATTTTGTCAAAATTGATTCTAACGATGCACTAGCTTTACCGCTCAATACGACTGGATATGGAAACATTAAGCTGAGCTATTTTACAAGAGCATCCTCTTATATTAGCGGAAGTATGGTCGTGGAGTGGTCGGGGAACGGAGGAAGCAGTTGGACGACTTTAGAAGAATTCAAGCTAGCACAAGGCACTGCTGAGCAAAAAAACAGCGAATCCAACAAACTGAAAACGTGGACATTAGGAGCGGATGCCAACAACAACGCTAACCTTAAGATAAGATTCAGAGTGGGAGATCCCATGCAGGCGAATATGTACATGGACAGTGTGTCAATGACAGGGCAAGCTATTCCGGGAATCCCGCCTGCTGTTACACCAGTGCCCACACCTCCGCCATCCACGGACCCGGTACCTTTTCCCGTACCAGATGGTGTTACTTTGTATGAAGATGTTGAAATAGGAACAGCGGGCAACCGCCCCCTATATACGTCGATTGCAGTGCCCGAAACTTCGCCTGCTGCTCCATTGCCTGTCGTAGTTTATATTCATGGTGGAGGCTGGAATCACGGGGACAGGAAACAAGCGCTAGCTAACATATGCGGATATGTGACCAAGAGAGGATATATCGGCGTTTCGCTAGACTACCGCCTCACTCCTGAAGCGCCTTATCCGGCCCAAATTCAGGATGTGAAACTGGCCATTCGTTATTTGCGAGCACATGCCGCTGAGTACCATATTGATCCTGACCGTATCGGTGTATGGGGCTCTTCAGCGGGAGGCCATCTTGCTTCGCTGCTCGGTACTTCAGGGGATCTCTTAACGAGTGATCAGGTGGTTCTCGATAATGGAAATACGGTAAATGTGCCAGATCTGGAAGGCTCAGGAGGCTGGCAGGAATATTCAGATAAAGTGCAAGCAGTGGCTGACTGGTTTGGGCCTGCTGATTTCACAACTGCTTTTGCGAATAACTATAGCTCAGTAACGGCGCTTCTAGGCGGGAACAAAGCCTTCAATGTGCCAGATCAAGCGAGACTTGCGATGCCCGGTACGTATGCATCTCCGGATGATCCGCCATTCTGGATCCGGCACGGGGACGCGGATTCTACGATTCCCTATACAGATAGCGTTACATTTGCCAATCAACTAACAGCCGCGGGTGTTCCTGTTGTTGACTTCAAAGTTGTCCCTGGGCAGGGCCACGGGTTCACAGGAACAGCATCAGAAACAGCCAATGCGGAAGCATGGGCATTCATGGATCAGTATGTTAAGAACAGGACCGTGACAGATCACATTTTATACAAAGACGGCCATACACCCAGCAATCCAACAAATCCTAATCCTCCTGCTCCGACTGGACCGAATGTTTCAGCTGTTTTGGATCCTTCCATTTTCACAATGGAGGTTAACGGGTCAAAGGAATTGACTGTATCGCTTACGCCGAATGATACCGTAACACAAACGGTGACATGGATAACGTATGACAGTAGTGTTGCAACCGTATCCTCGTCAGGCTTGACAAGCGCATTGGTGTCAGCTGTAGGTCCGGGTACAACGAAAATACGGGCAAACGTGACAACCTCCGTCAATCAGCAGGTATATACGGATAGTGAAATAACAGTGGTACCACAGCGACCTTCTGGACCTGGAACGGTGGTTGAAAATGAAATAGGCAGTCCACTACCAACGGATGATGCACTCATTGACAGCAGCAAAGCAGGTATGAATTTTAATTCAGCCACGGGCACAAGCGCCGGACTATTTAGTGTTTCCTCAGGAAGCACAAATAAAAAATACGTTTATTTTAAATATGATTTGTCCGGCTTGAGCGATCCTGATTACAAATATATATTTCAAGTGGCCGGGAAAAGAGGCAGCTCCAACACCAATGTGGAGCTTTCACTTTATGGGATCGAGAATACGGAATGGATGGAAACAGGTCTAACATGGGGCAACTCGCCGGTCAATAATCTGGCTGATGCCGCTTTTATTGGCAAATTCACGGTGTCGACCGATAAAGGATCCAGCCCGGAATTGTACAGTGTGGATGTATCCGATTATGTCAGAAGCCATTTGACCCAAGGCAAGGTTGCCTTTGTAGTGGGAGATGCGGAAAACACGGGTATTTCCTTAAACCTCTATTCGAAGGAAGCTAACGGTACGAGTAATCCAAGACCTCGATTAGTTGTTAAGGAGATCGTCGATATCTCGAACGATAACACACCGCCCTCATGGCTGAGCGCCAGTCATTTAGCAGTGTCTAACCTTGGGACTGATTTCATCAACTTGTATTGGCCAGCTGCAGTAGATAATACGAAAGTTATTGAATATCGGATTTACCAAAATAATACATTTCTGGCAGCGGTAAATGGAAGCACTTCTTATAACGCTGTTGGGTTGAGTCCAGGAGCAGTGTATACGTTCAAAGTTGAAGCAGTAGACGCAGCAGGGAATATCAGTACGTCTCCGCTGACTTTTAGCAGAGCAACGCTTTCGGCACCGCTGACACCCCTACCGGTTATCGGTGTAACCGCGAGCGGAAGCGATGGAAACATCGAGATTAACACGATGGACAGCAATTCGTACACACGTTGGTCTTCATCGGGTGATGGGCAATGGATTATGTACGACTTGGACGACATCAAACGCGTCGGATATGTTGGTATTGGATTTTATAAGGGGGATGTGCGATCAACGAATTTCGAAATCGAGACCTCTGAAGACGGAACAACTTGGACACAGCGATTCAGCGGCTCCAGTAAGGGCACTACTACGACTATGCAAGCCTTTGATATTCCTGATACGGATGCCAGATACGTGCGAATTACAGGCCATGGCAATTCGGATGGCAGCACATTCACAAGCATAACGGACGTTCATGTGTATCCTCCATTCGCTAACGGGGATACGCCGGTTGCCCATATTCCTTATGTGGTACCCGGTCCGCCGCCGGGGGCTGTGCCCTTTACCGAGCCGGGGATGACAAATGCGGATGGCACGAACCATCCTATTCATATGCCCCATGTAACATCAGGCAGGGTTATAAATGTGTTGGATTATGGTGCGGATCCTGCAGACAACGCTGCTGACGACCGTTCTGCCATTCAGGCGGCTATCAACGCAGCTGTTGAAGGTGACGAAGTCTATCTGCCGAATGGAACGTACAATTTGAATGCAGCTCCTGACGGAACTACAAATCTATTATTGAAAACGGGGGTCAACCTCCGTGGTGAAAGTGAATCCGGTACAGTGTTGAAAACGGCTCTTAACAAAGTTAAAAACAGCACGGTATTAAAAGCAGCCAATCAGCATGAGCTGGTTATTTCCAATCTAACACTAACCTCCACTTGGGCGGGCGCTTATACAACAGATCATACGGTAAACAATCCGGCAAATGGCGGACCGGACAGCATGATCGCTATTTCGAACTATGGCGAATATCCTTCCTACAACATCACCATAGATCACGTAACGGTTGAAAAATTTACTCGTATGGGAATTCGCATTGATAACAGTCATGATGTCGTTGTAAGAAACAGCACCTTCCGCAATGCCACTGATGTAGGGCCAGGCGGGTCAGGGTATGGAGTCGCAATCCAAGGTATGGCGAAGGTAAATCGGCTAGGGTATGACAATGATACAAAATGGAACTTGGTGGAAAATTCGTCTTTTGAGGGGCCTTACTTAAGACATGGAGCGCTCGTTCAATTTGTCGCGCATAACAACACCATACGCAACAATCAGTTTACTAGGACCAAGCTGGATGCGATTGATCTTCATGGAGAACTGGAATATTTAAATGACATATACGGAAATTTGATTACCGATATTATCACGGGTGGAGCTGTTGGTCTTGGTAATACAGGGGGTACAGCGCCAAGTAATCATAGTAAGTCCGGTCCCAAAAACCATATCCATGACAATATCATCCGAAATTCTCGAGAAGGTATTGTGATTACGATGGGTACACCGGATACGATCATTGCGAACAATATCATTGAAAGCACGACGAATATAGATGGGGCTTCAGGTATTAATGTCTTGAACGGGCCAGGAACGATGATTAGAAATAACATAATTCGCAATAATACGGCGCCCAATTATTGGGCTATCCTCTTAGAGCATGACAAAGGGGATGAAAAAGCGAACTATATCGGTGAAGGCGATCCGCTGAACGTGCAGATTTTGAATAATACGATTACTGGGAACGCAAATGGCATTCATCTTCAAGCGGGGACTAATATTGTGCTCAGAGGAAATATACTAGAAAACAGCGGTACGAACTACCTGAAAGCTCCAAGTGTGACGGCTGTGGAGGAAGATGAACCGCCAATTAAAGAAGAACCTTCCTCCGACGCTGACCCAAGCGATCAGAACCTGGGGAGAACCTCCTCTTCCGAGCCGCCAACCGGCAGCCACGCTGATATAGGAGTTACGGAAATAAAAACCGTTGGTGATAAACGGATAGCGTTTACAAGTGTAAATGAAAAACAGATTGATAATGCATTGCAAAACACAGACTCAAGTTTGCTTGCCATCACGGTTGATAGCGGTGAAGTCGAACAGGTAAATGTAAAGCTGAACAGTAAATCACTGCAAAAAATTATCGCCATCAAATCGATTCAGACGATTTCTGTTAATACCAAGCTGGGAACGTATCTGCTGCCGAGTGATCAAATTAACATCATCCAGTGGGCTGCACAATTGAACACGAATCTGGAGAACATGCAGCTTGAGATCATCATCAGCGGGAATGATAGCGCTGAGCAGCACGCTGAATCATCCGGATTAAAGGTACTTGGTGTCATCGATTTTACAGTACAAGTGTCTGGGGTAGATGGGAAAATGATAAATATCGATTCATATACCCAATATATAGCTAGGGTAATCAAAACGGAAATCCCAGTACAAGATGGGAATCTGGCTGCTGTTCGCGTTTCGACTGATCGCAATGGCAAAGTTAGCTACGAGCCGGTACCTTTTTCTGTAAAGGGCAATGAAGTGATGATTTACAGTAGAACGAACAGTACTTACATGCTGATAGACCATCATCTTTCATTCAAGGATACCCAGAGGCATTGGGCCAAGGATGACATTGAGAAAATGGCCAATAGACGAATTGTTCAAGGAGTGTCTTCGGAGATATTTCATCCGGATGTACCTGTTACACGTGCTGAATTCGCTGTGCTCCTTACCCGTTTTCTAGGTTTGGAGAATACCGCAGGATTATCAGGCAAGATCAGCTTTGAAGATGTCCCGAGCGATGCTTGGTATCGTGATTCCCTTGCAGCGGCTGTAGGATCGGGAATTGTGAACGGTTATGAAAATAACGCATTCCGTCCTGATGGAACCATTAGTCGGCAGGAGATGGCGCTTATGATCTATCGAGCCATACAATTCGCAGGCAGCAAAGATCAAGAGCCAGCCAACCAGCAGCCCATATTTATGGATCAAGACAAAATAGCAGACTGGGCGCAAGAGGCAGTTAACCGCTTGACCGGAATGAACCTAATGGAAGGCATTTCGAACGGTAACTTTGCACCTTCAGATGTTACGACCCGTGCACAAAGTGCGGTTATGTTATCCAAAATGCTGCCCGTACTTTCTTTTACACGGTAGGGAAGAGTCACCTTCGCAGTAGGTTCTCCGCTTTCATATTGGCAAACCTTTAATGCTGACACTTGTGGCTTATCGTAAGCAAGTTTTCTTTTTTCTATAAAAGTAGCGTTTTACTGCCGATGATTTCAAATCTCGAAACAAACAAACAAACAAACAAAGAGCCAAACGTTTGTAATATCAACGTTTGGCTCGCTTGTTTTTATAAGAGTTTATTCTTCATTTGTAGGTTCATTTCGATAATCGTCTTCACCTGGATAGTCCCGCTTAATGCCTTCATGCAGCTCGTGATTTTCGTAAGAAAATTGATTAGGCGGGCGTTGATCCTTACGCCATGGTGAGCTCTTTCCCAGCGATTCTGTATTTAGGCTAGTGCCGTATGGACCTTCTGGGAATTCCTCTGGAATTAGGTCATTACGCTGCGACTCAACCGTCTCTAGATCAGTGAAGTCATCGCGGTATTCAGGGATGAAGCCTTTCGCTTCAGTTTTCTTAGCTAATTGGGGGGATTCGTCAATCATGGATAAAGCCTCCTTATCAGGTTGCTATGCTTTTTCCAGTTTCCCCCGCAGACAGCTTAAATATCCGTGAAATGAATGGAACCAATAATTTGTGACAGGAATTCATTAAGTTCTTGCGCTTGTTCCTCATTCAGTTTATACACATGCTCCAAATATCCTTCTTCAGCTAGATCATCTGGGCCAATAACAGCGCTGCGTCCGGATTGCAAGTCAATAACAAGCTTTTTGCCGAAATAACGGGACGTCGTCATAATTGCGAGATCAAATCGGTGCAATGCGTTGCCAACGAAGCAAACGAACCGTGTTGTTGTTTCTTCCTGATGGTCGTATAAAAAGTCATAATCAGACATGAAGGCCCTCCATTCTCTTTCTAGTATGTACCCCATTATAACCGAAAAAAGCTCGTCAACAAAACATATCTTGCGCCCATCTGACAAACATGGTATGATTTGGATATTGGAAAAAGGGAAGCACCTTTTCAGCTAACAAGCTGAGGAGGTGCTTTTTCGTTTTTCTGAACCTATTTTTAGCTACCGTTTGGAGGAGAAGGCATGAACATTGTATTTCTGAACACATTGGAGAAAGAAGCGGGGGATCATCGCGTTACATCGGCTCAAGTGTCGATTGGGGAAGAACAAGGCATTTGGAATGTCTATTGGAATGAGCCTGATAGTGCTGGCAAAATTCAGCAAGATCAGTGGTATCAGGGGGTAAGCTGGGATGAGATGCTGAGTGCTTTCCGTCAAGGGCTGCGGGATAAAGTTCGTTCTGGATACCGTCCGCTTGTTAGTACGGATTTGGAATCAGCGCAAGGACTGTCAGGCAAAGCTAGAATGACACAGATGCTGACCTACTACTGTGAAGAAAATCCAAGTGAGGAAGTGTACGAAACGCTCCGCGCTTGGAGGCGCGAACAAGCTGCCCGCGAGGGGAAAGCGCCGTATATTCTCGCCACGAATCGTGTCCTTCGCATGATCTCCGTCTTCCTGCCCCAGAGCAAGGAAGAGCTGCAGCAAATTCCTGGCTTCGGCGAGCAGAAGACGACGATGTACGCGGCAGATGTGCTCAATCTCACCGCTGAGTATACACGGTCGAATGGCTTTCCTTTAGATTGGGTAGCTAAAAGTGTAGACACAGTGAAGTTTGAGGCTTGGCTCCACGCTCAGAAGGAGCAAAAACTGCGTTCCGAGCTTGACCGTGAGGTTAGCAAGCGCAAACTTCTTGAGATTGTTGCTGGCGGAGGAAGCTTGGCAGATTTACAAGCAGTGCTAACCATGCCGCGCCGGGAACTACTTCTTTGGGTGGAGGATTTGGAGCGAGAGGGATACGATATGGATCCGCTTGTAGAAGCGGAGCTTGCTTCGATCCCGGAAGACGAGCAAATCAAAGCCTGGAACGCCTTCGAATCGGAAGGTGACCGCTATCTGAAGCCAGTACTGCAGCGCATCATCGGCACGGAGGAGCTCAAAGGCAAAGAACTTGACCGCGCCTATGAGTGGCTGCGCTTGCTTCGTTTGCGCTTCCGCAGGGAGAAAGAAAGGTTTGCTTCTCAAGCTGCGAGCTAGTTTGTGTTGACTTTGGTTGGGATTATATGATTAAATGGTCAATAATCTAAATATCAATTAAAGCGATGACGAACACGGGCTATGCCCGAAGTAGGAGAAATGCCGCTGCTGCAGAGAGTCGGTGTAGGGTGCAAACCGATGCAAGTATGGCTCCGAATTACAGTTCTGAGTTGGTTAAGGGAACATGCTCGTTAGAGCATCAGTAGCTTTTACCCGGCATTCATTTGTCGTTATAAGTCTAAGTGAAAGAGAAATTTGCGAATGAGAGCGCGAATCCTTCTCTTTAATTAGGGTGGTACCGCGAGACAACCTTCTCGTCCCTTTGTGGACGCGCAGGTTGTCTTTTTTGTATTTATCAGAATGAGGAGGATTAACTATGTTGATATGGGATCAGCTTACTGAAGTACAGCAGCAGGAAGTGGAACGCCAACTGATTATCATAAAACGAGGTGCTGCCGAAATCGTGCCTGAGGAAGCACTCAAGCAAAAGATCATGCGCGCTGTGGCTACAGGAAAGCCGTTAAAAGTGAAGCTTGGCTTAGATCCATCTGCGCCCGATATTCACATTGGTCATACCGTTGTTTTGCAGAAGCTGCGTCAATTTCAAGATTTGGGACATGAGGTTCAACTCATTATTGGAGATTTCACAGGACGCATCGGGGATCCAACCGGAAAATCAGAGACACGCAAACAGCTGTCAGAGGACGATGTTAAGCGCAATGCGCAAACGTATCAGACGCAATTGTCCAAAATATTAGATTTGACCAAGACCACCTTTTACTACAACTCATCTTGGCTTGGGGCGCTTAAATTCGATGATGTGCTGAAGCTAGCAGGGAAAGTAACGGTTGCACGCATGCTGGAGCGGGACGATTTTGCCAAAAGATACGCGGCTAATCAGCCCATTCACGTTCATGAGTTTTTCTACCCTTTAATGCAGGGCTATGACTCAGTCTCTCTTGAAAGTGACATTGAGCTAGGTGGAACCGATCAAACCTTCAATATTTTGATGGGCCGAACGCTTCAAAGTGCGTATGAGATTAAAGATGGTCAGGTAGCGATTCTGATGCCGCTGCTCGAAGGCTTGGATGGTGTTCAAAAAATGAGCAAAAGCTTGCGAAATTACATTGGCATCGATGAGCTTCCTAACGAAATTTTTGGCAAAACGATGTCGATCCCAGATTCGCTCATGACCAAATACTTCGAGTTAACAACGACCATCTCAAATGAATCCCTGCATGATCTCACACGAGGGCTAGAAGCAGGTGCCATCCATCCGAGAGATGCCAAGATGAAGCTGGCTAAGGAATATGTGCACATGTATCATGGTGCGCAGGCGGCTGAAGAGGCCGAGCAGCATTTCATCACCGTGTTCCAAAAGCGAGCTTTGCCCGAAGACATCGAAGATATGACACTAAGCATCAGCCAGTTGGAAGAAGGTCAAATCTCCATCATTAAGCTTCTTGTTTCACTCGAGCTGCAAGCCTCTAATGGGGAAGCAAGACGCAGTGTGGAACAAGGGGCAGTGAAGATCAATGAACAGAAGATCATGCAAATTCATGAACAAATAACCCCAAAGGATGGGGATATTATTCAGGTAGGGAAACGGAAATTCGTTAAGGTTAAGTTGATTTAAACGTGATGAAAAGGGCTCCTTGATAGCAGCATTCTGCTCCAAGAAGCCCTCACTCTTTCTACGATCAAAAAGTATCTATAGCCATTCTTTTTTACGAAATAATATATACATGCCTATGCCCAATGCACCCATGAATGCCAACACAATTTCATCGCCATGAGCCACATGAAGCCCGAGAATGTTATCAAAATTCATTCCGAACACGCCGGTAATGAATGTCAAAGGCATGAAAATCGTCGAAGTTGCTGTGAAAACGCGCATGATTTCATTCGCGCGGTTAGCGACGCTAGACTGATAGGCTTCTCGTAAGTTGCCCATGAGATCGCGCAGCGTATCAAACGTATCCACGATCTTTACGGCATTTTCATAAATGTCTCCGAAATATTTTTGCAGCTGATGGTCAATCAGTCTAAGCTCTTTCTTGCCAAGTGTTCCAATGACATCTCGCTGAGGAACCAGCACTTTTTTGAGCCATAAAATCTCTGAACGAAGACCGATAATTTCATTCAAATGCGACTTCTTCGTTGCCACCAGGATGTCTTCTTCCAGCTTTTCAATCTTGGCCTCGATACGGTCACCGACCGCCACATAATTATCGACGACAAGATCGACCAGATGGTATAGGAAACGATCAGCGCTGTTTACTTCCTCTTCCCAGAGAAAAGGTTTCAAAGCTCGAAGTTCATTAATTTTTTGTCTAGTAACGGTAATAATGACATGTTTGCTTAGAAATAGATTAAGTGCGCGAAGGAAAATTTCTTCATCATCAAATCGAATACTATTAATAACAATAAAATAATGGGAATCGTAGAACTCAATTTTGGGACGTTGTTCCTCTTCGCTTAAGCAATCCTCCACGGCCAAATCATGGAGATGGAACAAAGGTTGAAGGATCTCTAAGTCCTCTACCCCTGCATCAATCCAATAAAAGCCTCTTTCTGGAGGTGTTAGGGCGACAGTCACGTCATCAACCAACGTAAAAATGCCATTCTGAACCCACCGTGTTTTCATCTGATCCACCCCTTTGAATGGAATCAGCCGGTTAGTTCATCATTTAGAGCAAGGCTCCGGATGAAGGAATAACCGACTGCATTCCTACACTATTAAATTGTTTAAGATCCTTGCAGGTTCTACTCCTCGGTTCTCCGTCCAAACGTATGCCCTCCTTTTTCGTCCGTGTCGAATACTTGTCTAGTATAACCCTTCATATATCACGTTTCAAGCCATAAAAGTTTGCAGAAACTGGTAAAGTGTTGTTAAGATAAAGTATGGGAATAACGGTCAGTCGGTGTCAAAAAAATAGCCGCCATGACTCACATGGCGGCATTTAAAATTTTATTTTTAATTTCTTTGTAAATCTCAATTAATTCAGGATCACCGCGCTGCAGCAATTCTTCTTCACTGTTTGCACCGTAGATACGGCATAACAGGGCAGCAGCATCCTCTGCTTGCTGAATGGTTGGTTTTGTGGTTTCAATCAGAGTGAAAAATCGGTTTAATGAAGCAAAAGCGGAAAAGTTATCGATCGTTTGGGTTGACATAGGTGACCTCTTTTCATGAGATATGATTTATAAGTAGAGTGTTGTTATATATATTAGTGTTTTAATATCATATAACCCGTTTTTTAGATGGCTTAAACATTATTATTTGAGACATTTTGTATCAACCGTATCCTAAGGGGACAAACCGCTGCAAATTCTTTGCCCTAATTTCGCTTGACAAGTGTTTCATGCCTTGACTTTGGATGAATTTATAGTATGATAATTTTAATCGCATACGTTACATTTTCTTATCAAGAGTAGGTGGAGGGACTAGCCCTATGACACCCGGCAACCGACAAACCTTTGCAAGCAAAGGGACGCACGGTGCTAATTCTTGCGGAAACGCTGTTTAAAGCGAATCTGGGAGATAAGAGAAGGACATTGACTTTGATTTTCCATGGCCTTTCTCTGATTCCAGAGAAGGTCATTTTTGCATTTATTACCCATTTTCATCCATTTAAAACTAATGAAGAGGAGTGAACAGGATGCCGATCAAGATTCCTGACAACCTGCCTGCCAAAGAAATTTTAAACCAAGAGAACATCTTCACCATGGACGAATCCGTCGCGTATCACCAGGATATACGTCCACTTCGAATTGCTTTATTGAATCTGATGCCGACCAAAGAAACGACGGAAACGCAGCTGCTGCGCTTAATCGGGAATACGCCATTGCAGGTGGAATTCGTGCTTCTGCATCCTAAAACTCATACTTCTAAGAACACTTCCGTCGAGCATTTGGAAATGTTTTATAAAACATTTGACGATATTAAAGATGAAAAGCTGGATGGCATGATTATCACGGGTGCGCCTGTCGAACAGATGGAATTCGAAGATGTGAATTACTGGGAGGAATTGACGCAAATCCTGAATTGGAGCAAGCACAACGTCACTTCTACCTTGCATATTTGTTGGGCCGCTCAAGCGGGCTTGTATCATCATTTCGGTGTACGAAAGTTTGCACTCGAGAACAAGATGTTTGGTGTATTTCCTCATACTGTTCAGGTACCGAATACAAAGCTGCTGCGCGGCTTTGATGAAGTCTTTCATGTACCGCAATCGCGTCATACGGATATTCGTCGTGAAGACATTGAACAATGTCCTGATTTGGAAATTTTATCGGAATCTGAGGAGTCTGGTGTTTATATCGCCGCAACGCGAGATGGGAAGCATATTTTCGTAACAGGACATTCGGAATACGATGCTTGTTCATTAAAATGGGAGTACGATCGGGATGTGAGTAAAGGGCTTTCAATTGATATCCCCAAAAATTATTACCCAAATAATGATCCGAGCAGACTGCCATATAACACTTGGAGAGCGCACGCGAATCTTCTATTTTCCAATTGGTTGAACTACTACGTATATCAAGAAACACCATTTGAACTGAATGCTAACATCAACGAAAGCTTGGCAAGCTCACAATTGTAATTCGAACCCATACCCCTGAGGAGGAACTCCCTTTGTTGAAAATCGAAAGTCGTCTCGCTCAAATTGGCTCTATTGAAGAACCTGTTACTGGAGCTATCAGCTTCCCAGTCTACCAGGCTACTGCGTTCCGTCATCCGAAGCTTGGGCAAAGTACAGGATTCGACTATGCACGTACGAAAAGCCCGACACGCAAGGTGCTCGAAGATGCAATTGCTCAGCTGGAGTCAGGAGATGCGGGCTTTGCTTGTTCCTCAGGAATGGCTGCGCTGCAGACTATTTTTGCTTATTTCAGTCAAGGAGATCATCTGATTGTTTCCTTGGATTTATATGGCGGTACCTACCGTCTGCTTGAGAAAATCATGTCGCGCTTTGGTGTGACCGCTACGTATGTAGACACGAATGATTTAGATGGATTGGAAGCGGCTTATCAATCAAATACCAAAGGGCTTGTCATTGAGACACCGACGAATCCGCTGATGATGATTACAGACCTTGAGCTTGTGTGTACATGGGCTCGTAAAAAAGGCATCGTATCAATTGTCGATAACACCTTGTTAACACCGTATCTGCAACGTCCTATTGAGCTTGGTGCTGATATCGTCATTCATAGCGCCACCAAGTATCTCGGCGGTCATAATGACGTGCTCGCTGGACTCATCGTGACCAAGGGCAAAGAGCTCTCCGAGCAGATGGCTTTCCTGCACAACTCCATTGGTGCCGTGCTTGGACCGCAAGACAGCTGGCTACTTATGAGGGGAATGAAGACACTTGCGCTGCGCATGGAGCGTCATGAGCAGAATGCAACCGCAATCGCTAAGTTCTTATTGGAACACCCGCTCATCGGTGAAGTTTACTACCCAGCACTTGAAACGCACCCTGGTTATGCGATTCAGAACAAGCAGTCGAGTGGAAACACAGGTATTTTCTCCTTTAAAGTAACGGATGCGAGACTGATTGAACCGATTCTTCGTCATATCGAGCTCATTGCTTTCGCCGAAAGCTTAGGCGGTGTTGAATCACTTATGACCTATCCGGCTGTGCAAACACATGCGGATATTCCGCTTGAAATTCGTCAGCAAATCGGTGTAGATGACCGTCTTTTACGCTTCTCTGTGGGCATAGAGCATATTGATGATCTGATTGCGGATCTTTCAAATGCTCTCAGTAAGGCGCAAGCCGAATTGGAAGGAGATTCGCTATCATGAGCCATCCACAAGATAATAAACGTAAGCCGCATGGCAAATTTGCAACGAAGCTCATTCATTTCGGTGGAGAGATCGATGAAGCAACAGGGGCATCCAGTGTGCCTCTGTATCAAGCCTCAACCTTTCATCAAGCCGACTTAGAAGTCTCACCGGAGTATGACTATACCCGTTCCGGCAATCCAACCCGTCAAGCTTTGGAAGACTATATTGCATTACTCGAAGGAGGTACACGCGGATTTGCTTTCGCCTCGGG
Source organism: Paenibacillus sp. Soil724D2 (assembly GCF_001427935.1). NCBI lineage: Bacteria > Bacillati > Bacillota > Bacilli > Caryophanales > Paenibacillaceae > Paenibacillus > Paenibacillus sp. Soil724D2. The sequence continues at coordinate 95,515 of NZ_LMRY01000034.1, read as the reverse complement.
TATGGCAGCTATTTCATCAGCCTTCATGCTTTTATCGCAGGGTGATCATGTCATTTGTACCGAAGATGTTTATGGTGGTACTTATCGCCTGCTGACAACGATTATGAATCGTATGGGCGTTGAGTCGACATTCGTTGATATGACTGATATCGCTCAAGTACGTGCAGCACTGCGATCTAACACAAGAGCCGTATTTATCGAGACACCTTCGAATCCGACACTCCGAATTACAGACATCGCCGAAGTCGCTGCTTTTGCTAAAGAGCATGATTTGCTTACGATGCTGGATAATACGTTTATGACCCCTTACCATCAGCGGCCAATCGAGCTGGGTATTGATATTGTGCTGCATAGCGCAACGAAGTTCCTGGGCGGACACAGTGACGTTCTGGCTGGGCTGGCTGTAGTTGCTAACGACAGTCTAGGGCGCAGAATGAAACAAATTCAGAATGGCATGGGGAACGTACTAGGCATTCAAGATTCTTGGCTGTTGATCCGTGGGATGAAAACCTTGCAGGCTCGTATGGAAATGTCCGAAACTAGTGCCCGTAGACTGGCAAATTGGCTTTCAGAGCAGCCTGATATTGATGTTGTTTACTACCCGGGACTTCCGAACCACCCTCGTAGAGACGTTCATGAAAAGCAGTCTTTAGGCTATGGAGCGGTTGTTTCGTTCGATGTTGGTTCCGGAGAGAAAGCGAAAAAGCTATTAAGCAAAGTGCGTATTCCTCTCGTTGCAGTAAGCCTGGGCGCAGTGGAGAGCATCTTGTCCTATCCGGCTATGATGTCGCATGCCTCGATGCCGAAGGAAGTTCGCTTACAGCGCGGCATTACGGACGGTCTTGTACGGTATTCGGTAGGTCTTGAAGATATCGAAGACATTATTGAAGATTTGGAACAAGCCCTCCGCGGTTAGACCTCCATGAATTCGAAAAATAGTCATATTTGAAATGGAATACGCCTTGGTAAAAGCAGCATATTGCTGCTTTTTTGGCATGAATATGGTACGATGAGTGGATACAAGCTTTCAGAAAGTAAAGGAGTGAGTAGCCTATGAAACCGATTGATCGCATTTTAAATAAAGCACAGTCAGGCGGACGAATTGATGTAGAGGAATGTATTACGCTGTTCGAATCCGATCAAATAGAAAAGATTGGCGACACCGCCAACCAGATTATGAAGAAATGGCATCCCGATCCCATAACGACCTTCGTCATTGGGCGGAATATTAATTATACGAATATTTGTGATGTTTATTGCAGATTTTGCGCGTTTTACCGTCCACCCGGTTCATCAGAAGGTTACGTATTGCCGGATGAAACCATTTTCCAGAAGATCCAAGAGACTCTGGATGTAGATGGAACCGAAATCCTCATGCAGGGCGGCACAAATCCGAATCTTCCATTCAGCTATTACACGAATATCCTTCGAGAAATTAAGAAGCGTTTTGATATTACGATGCATTCTTTCTCGCCAGCTGAAATTATGAAAATGAAAGATGTTTCAGATGGTTTATCTTTAGAGGAAGTCGTTCGTCAATTGCACGAAGCAGGACTCGATTCTTTGCCGGGTGGCGGAGCAGAAATTCTGGATGATCGCACTAGACGTAAAATTAGTAAGCTAAAAGGGTCATGGCGTGATTGGATGGACGTTATGCAAACCGCTCACAAAATTGGTATGCATACAACGGGTACTATGGTTATTGGTTTTGGCGAATCTATGGAAGAGCGCGCGCTTCACATGCTGCGCATCCGGGATGCGCAAGATGATGTTCTGTTCCAGAAGCTAAATACACCAGGCTTCCTAGCTTTTATTCCGTGGACATTCCAACCGGATAATACGAATATGAAGGCAGAGAAAGTAACGCCTGAGGAGTATTTGAAGACGTTGGCGATTAGCCGAATTATGCTCGACAACATTCCTAACTTCCAATCGTCATGGGTGACGATGGGACCTGAAGTGGGCAAACAAACGCTGAGCTATGGCTGCAACGACTTTGGAAGTACGATGATTGAGGAGAACGTAGTCTCCGCGGCGGGTACAACCCACAAGGTCAACGTTAACTCCACGCTGCGAATCATTCGCGAAGCAGGTAAAATTCCAGCTCAGCGGAATACGAAATACCAAACATTGCGTGTGTTTGATGACGAGTCGCTTGTTATTGATAAAGATTTCGTGATGCAAAACTAATAATGTAATTTTGGAGAGCAGCTGCGGCTGCTCTCTTTTCGTTTTAAATGCACATGCATTTACTTGGACAAGTTATGAAAAAATTAATGTTATTTTCATGTTTGTTTCTGAAAAAGGAGTATAATCGAAGTAGTTCACAATTTAGACAAAAATGATAGGAGTGATTCTTGTGAAACTATTCAAAAATTTTCTTCAAGGATTTTTTTATGCTTTTGTCTCAATTGGTGCACTTCCGTTCTTGCTTGTAAAAAGTATTTTTGAATCATACTTAGGATAATGGCAGAAGGCGATTAAAATGTCGTGATGCAAAACTAGCTAATAAATACAAAAAAACGCTTCCAACTTGGACGCGTTTTTTTACTTGCGAGATTGGAATATATTCACTCAAGATTTGATGAAAAATAGATGATTGGAAATGGCAAATTGTTCGTTGTATATCTGATTCCTATCGACCATATACTCTTAGGAGGAGGACGTATTGATGAAGGGAGTTAGCCTATGGAACTGTTTGCCATTGTTGTAATGAATGCCGATGAGGCCTATGTACGTTCGCTAAGCGCTCAGATAGAACGTGAGCTGCAGCTTTTACATATCGCTGAAAGTGGAGTAACTGCCCCATTTGATCTACATGATACACATGCGTACATTCGAATAGAAGTGAGGATGAATGAAAGAGAAATATCTTCTGTTCACAAAGAACTAAGAGAAGGACTGGCTGTCGTTTTGGCTAATCATATCATCGCAGAGAAGGAATCGCTTATCTTGCGTGATTTGATTGTTAAAGAATTTAAATATGAAGCCATAGATGATTTGGAAGCCATTGAAGGGTACTGCAAGCAATCCATGTGTGCGGAGGCGGTCATTGAGGAATTGCCTATTTTGAATGGCAGCTCAGCAAGACAACGCCGCAAACAAATGTTATCGGAGCAGCTCGTGCAAACTCTAGAGGAAACTCCTCGGTTAAGCTTAGATGGCTTCCTTAAATTTCGCTTACAGGATTATACGGAGGAGCTGCGAGAGATAGCTGAGTATGCCATCGATGAATTCATGATGGATCGCCAGTATCAAGAATTTATATCTCTGTTGCAGTACTTCGTTTATATTCAGGAAGCCAAGATCCCAGTTGCTCATCTTATACATAAAGGCGGGCATGAGTTTGTCATCCTGAATGATCAGCTTGAACTCATAGACGCGAATGAATTCGATACAACCTTTAAGCTGGAAGTACTTGAAAAAGATATTAATTTCGAGGACATGATTGTTAGCACACTCATTACGGTATCTCCGGCAAATATCTACATCCATACACGAGATCCCGAATTAACGATCATCAAGACGATTAGACAAATATTTGAAGATCGAACAACGGTTTGCTCCTATTGTCGAACTTGTGACATCTTCTTGGGCGAAGCCAAGAAACAAGATCAACTGTCCCCTTGACCTTGAGCGAAGAGGCAATTATAATAGTGATCGAAGGCGTTAATATCAAAGACATGAACTTTCTGCAAGAACTGCTCAGAGAGAGGAGACTAGGCTGCAATCTCCTTCAGCTATTCAGATCGTTTACCCCTTTGTAGCCGTATTGTGGAATTCGACCTGACTTGCAGGATCGTTAGTATACAATACCGGAGTCATTCCCGTTACCGAATGCTGATGAGGATTCGCCTTACCCCTGTGGGCATGCAGCGAATCGAACTAGGGTGGAACCACGAGCTGAGCGCACTCGTCCCTTTTGGGATGCAGTGTGCTTTTTTGCGTTCAAAAAATGAAACAAAAGCGGAAAGACTTTGAGCGTAGCTCAAAGATCCCAAAGCGGAGAGACTTTGGGCTACGCCCAAAGATCCCAATATTAGGAGGAACAAAAATGGTTGTACAAGTGAAATTACCAGATGGAGCGGTTAGAGAGTACGCAGTTGGAACGACCATTGAGCAAGTGGCGGAATCCATTTCATCCGGACTGAAGAAAAATGCGATTGGCGGCAAAGTTAACGGGAAATCTGTGGATCTGTCGTTCTCTTTGGAAAATGATGCAGACGTAGAAATTCTAACGCTCGACAGCGAAGCGGGATTAGAGATGTATCGTCACAGCACAGCGCATTTGATGGCACAGGCGATTAAACGTATTTATGGTGAAAAAGCGGTTAAATTAGGGATTGGACCTGTCATTGAAGACGGATTTTACTATGATATCGATTTGGACACACCGCTTAATCCCGAAGATTTGGTGAAAATCGAGAAGGAAATGGAACGTATTTCCGGTGAGAACCTGGCGATTACTCGCCGCGTTGTTTCCCGTGAGGAAGCGATTCGCATTTTCACTGAAATGGAAGATCCGTTTAAGCTGGAATTGATTCGTGATCTGCCGGAAGACTCGGTACTTACGATCTATGACCAGGGTGAATTCTTTGATTTATGCCGCGGACCGCATCTGCCATCAACTGGCCGAATCAAAGCGTTCAAATTATTGAGCGTTGCTGGTGCTTACTGGCGTGGAGATGCGAAAAACAAAATGCTGCAGCGTATTTACGGCACTGCTTTCCCTAAGAAAGCGCAGCTGGATGAGCATTTGCATCTTTTGGAAGAGGCTAAGAAACGTGATCACCGTAAGTTGGGAAGAGAGCTTAAAATGTTTGCTTTTTCACGTGAGGTTGGGCAAGGGTTACCGCTTTGGCTGCCAAACGGTGCTAAATTGAGACGTACAATGGAACGTTATATTGTCGACCTGGAAGAACGTTTGGGTTACCAACACGTTTACACGCCAGTTCTCGCTAATGTTGAGTTGTACAAAACATCCGGCCACTGGGATCATTACAGCGAGGATATGTTCCCGAAAATGGTGATGGACAACGAGGAGCTTGTTCTACGTCCAATGAACTGTCCACATCACATGATGGTTTATAAAAGCGATATGCGCAGCTACCGCGATCTGCCGATCCGGATTGCTGAGCTTGGAACTATGCACCGTTATGAAATGTCAGGTGCTTTAACAGGTCTACACCGTGTTCGTGCCATGACACTGAATGACGCTCATATTTTCTGCCGTTTGGATCAAATTAAAGAAGAGTTCTCCCGCGTTGTGAACTTGATTCGTCAGGTTTATGCGGATTTCGGAATTACAGAGTACCGTTTCCGTCTTTCCTATCGGGATCCTAAGGATACAGAAAAGTATTTCCAAGATGATCAAATGTGGGAAACTTCCCAACGCATGCTGCGTGAGGTTGTTGAAGAGCTAGGACTTGATTTCTACGAGGCTGAAGGTGAAGCTGCCTTCTATGGTCCTAAACTAGACGTTCAAATCAAAACAGCGCTCAAGAAAGAAGAAACACTTTCAACAGCGCAAATTGATTTCTTGCTCCCTGAGCGCTTCCAGCTTGAATACACTGGTGAAGATGGTCAAAAGCATCGCCCAGTCGTTATTCACAGAGGGATTATTAGTACTATGGAGCGTATGACAGCCTTCTTGCTTGAGAATTTCGCTGGTGCGCTGCCAACTTGGTTAATGCCTATCCAAGCCAAAGTCATTCCGGTATCTCCGGCATTCGAAGAATTCTCGAATCTCGTGACTGAGCGTCTACGAGAAGCTGGTATTCGAGTTGAGGCAGATAATCGTAATGAGAAGCTGGGATATAAGATTAGAGAAGCGCAGCTGGAGAAGATTCCTTATATGCTAGTCGTCGGTGAAAACGAAGTGAAGAGCGAGAGCTTATCGATTCGAAAACGTGGTCAAGGGGATCTAGGAACCCATCCGATTGAACAGGTGATTGGCATGATTAATGAGGAAATAAGCAAGAAGCTTTAAGACTCATAACCTATAAATGAAGCAGAGAAGATATTCTTCTCTGCTTTTTTTGTTTTCAAATTCAGTTAATTGGGTATGTATAGGGGAGCGTGAATAGGACACCTTAAACATTGAGTCTGCAACCGGAGGTTTAAAGGTGGTAGGTATTGGACAACCTGCAATAGTAGGGGAGGTATTAAAAAATAGTAATGTTAACCAATTTTTTGACTCAGTCTAAATGGTTTAGTGCGTCGATCATCGTTGTTCTGATGGCACTTTTCGGACAAGAGACGACGGGCAAAAGTGACCAAAGCTACACGACGGTAAACTCCGTCACCCATATACAAGATCAGCAGCAAAAGGTTATTCCGGCTAAAACGGCACCTGCTTCACTGCCGGTTGCTCAAGAAAACCTGCAACAAATCAATTATCGTTATGTTCCAAAGTTAGACTCAGATTTGTCCAAGCTCAAGGCAGTCGAAGTGATAGCCACCGGTTATTTTGCAGGGAAGGAATCAACAGGGAAAAATCCGGATCATCCTGAGTACGGGATCACGTATTCAGGTATTAAGGTAAAGCGGGATGATAAATCTTTATCAACGATCGCAGCAGACACGAACGTTTTTCCGCTTGGAACTGTCTTGTTTATTCCCGGTTATGGCTATGGCGTTGTTGCAGATACAGGCAGCGCAATTAAAGGTAAGAAAATTGATCTGTATTTCGACACAAAGGATCAGGTTTATAAAGAATGGGGCAAGAAGACGGTTAAAGTATTTATTGTCAAAGAAGGACATGGGAAAGTGACTGAACTCATCTGGAATCAACTAAAGGATGAGATTATAGCACCTACCAAATCGCTATAACGAAAATTAGCTTTTCAATAAGCCGGACATTTCCATCATAAAATCTCCTGTTTGGGAAATCCTAATCTTACAGGAGGTGATTGAACATGGCTAAGAACAAGAATAACAAGAATAGAAATTTGAGTTCGAATGTAGCTCAAGACGTAGAATTTGCTGCGGAAACATCAGCAACCAACAAACAGCAACAAACGAATACTCAAAACCAAAACAAATAATGAAATATCAATAAGCATAAAGTGATGGAAGAACAGAGATCTGAAAAGGTCTCTGTTTTTTATTTCTTTTCAACATCTCCTATTTTCGATATAATGTAACAAAAACTAACATTAGGTTCCTTTTGGGAGGAGTTCCATTGCTTATGCGCGCAGAAATGAAACACAAAGCTTGGTTATATGCTCTTATTCTCATTGGTATTACAGTAAGTGTAATCGAGTTATTTACTTCCTCTCGATGGTTTACGGCTGTAAGTTTGGCTGTTTTTTTGTTTATAGGTATAGTTTCTTGGCTAAGTTCCAGATCATCAAGGTCATCCAATAGCCTCGATAATAAGGGCCAACAAGAGCAATTCCGAACGTTTATACAAGAATCTCAGGTTGTAGCGGATAGATTAGCAGCTGCTGTTGAAGAAGTGAATCGGTCGATCGGACATCTTTTGCATATAGCCGATGCTTCAATTCAAGGGGAAGAGGATCTGAAGATTCGAAGTAATCAAGCTGTTGGACAGCTGCAGGAAGCATTCGCTGCGATTCAGCAGGTAGCGGCTGCAGCAGATCAAATTCTAGATTCGTCCTTACATATGCATCAAGAGAGTGAGCAAACCAAAGATACGGTAGTTGATGTATGTCGGTCACTGAATGCCACGGATGAAGTTATGAATGATCTACATATTAATAATGATACCATGCAGAAGAAGATTCAAGATTTGACAGGACATACATCAAAAATTGAAGAGATCAATACATTTATTGCAGAAGTAGTTTCTCAAACCTCGCTGCTCGCGCTTAATGCATCCATTGAAGCAGCCAGAGCGGGTGAGCATGGACGAGGCTTTTCTGTGGTCGCACAGGAAATTAAGAAGCTGGCCACACAAAGTCACGAAGCGGTTACGAAATCTTCCGAACTATTGGCATCAATCGAGAGCGGTGTTTCACAAGTCGTGACAGCAGTTGCTGAAGAGAAAGCATCCGTCGCTCATGGGATAGCTGAGATGAAAATAATAAAAGACAAGATCGATACGATCTTCGCGTTGATTCTGAATGTGAATAGTCTTGTATCGAGTACAACAAGCTCCACTCAAACTCAGTCCTCGCTTGTCTCAGGTACAAGAACATCCCTGGGTCAAGTTGTTGATTTGATGAATGAGACGATGTCTAGTGTGGAGATTACCTTGGATCAAATGAAAAAGCAGCGCCATGAAGTTTCGATGCTGCAGCATATCAACCAAAATCTAGATCGTTCCTCTAAGGAACTGATACAGGCGATACAAGCAGTAGGTATGCAAAATAAAGAAGGTACGATTCATGTAAATATCCAGGAAATGAAGCAAGTACTTAGCTCACTTGTGCTAATACCTGACATAACTTCATTGCTTGATACTAAGCATGCTTCCCATTTAGGCACTATTTTGCAGAAAACGGCCGGAATTGAAGCCATCTGGTCTAACCGCGCGGATGGAACCTTCATCTATTCGATGCCTGAGGCAGGGCTAGTTAATGCAAAGGGCAGAGAGTGGTGGAAGCGTGCAATGGGGGGAGAACTGTTCGTTTCTCCAGAATACGTGTCAGCTATTACCAAAAAACCATGTATCACGATGTCGAAAGCAATAATAGATGACACGGGAACCCCTGTTGGTGTTGTAGGAATCGATTTAATATTGAAATAAAGGTTCTCAAATCGACTGTTTTGGTGTAAAATAAGATTACTGTTATAAATCTTGACACGGGGAGATAGGTGAGTGGTCATGCTGAATGCTTTGCGATTGGACGGAAAACCTCAAAAAACACCAAGGAAAGCTGCAGAGGTACTTCCTTTCTTGGAAGCTTACATTGTCCGCAAGGAACAGCAGGTCCTGGATATTGAGCAGGTAGTAGAGCGCTACGAAATCAAAAGAATGAAAGAAGAGCGCGCTTATCAGACCATGTCATCATTTCGCCGCATGTTTTCTGGTAAGAAACCTGATCATCATCTTGCAGTCGAATATATCCACTATGTGAAGAAACCCATGGAGCAAGTTAGGAAGCTTAGAGCTGAAATTGCCCATGCGAGACAAATTATGAATGAATCCAAACCAGGCGATGTGATCTCAGTACCGGATGAGATTGAAGAGCTGCTTTCTTAATACAAACAAAAAAACCTTCCATTAGGAAGGTTTTTTATTGTTGTCATTGACCTTTCTTTAGTTGTTCTAAGTCCAGAAATCCATCCTCTTGGCTGTAAGCCGGAACACCATGGATACCGACGTCTAATCCGACTAATTCCTCATCTCTACTAACTCGAAGCGGAACGATAAGTTGAATTAGCTTCATACAACCCCATGTAATAACGAATCCCCATATACAAACGGTAACAAGCCCTAAAGCTTGAACACCTAGTAGGCTGAAGCCGCCGCCATAGAATAAACCAGCAGTACCTTCCCGGATGGCGTCAGGCTGCGCGAATAATCCTACAGCGAGAGTCCCGATGCTGCCGCTGATACCATGAACTGGAAAGGCACCGACTGGATCATCAATCCGTCTAGCTTCTAGCATTTCTGTTGCATAAACCATGGCGATTCCGCAAATAGCTCCGATCAAAATGGCCGCAGCATCACTAACGAAAGCACAGCCTGCGGTAATGCCAACGAGCCCTGCAAGAGCGCCGTTGATAACCATAGGGGGATCGGCTTTACGGTAACGCATCATGGTGAATAGAATGCACGTTGCGCTGCCCGCTGCTGCCGCCAGCATGGTGGTTACTGCAATGTGGCCGATCGAAGTGTTGGTGGCACTTAGTGTGCTTCCAGAGTTAAAGCCGAACCAACCGAACCAAAGGATAAATGCGCCTACTGAGGCAAGCGGCAAATTAGACGGTGGTACAATGTTAGCCGTGCCGCTAGCGGAAAATTTGCCAATCCGCGGACCAATGATCATAGCTGCGGCAAGAGCAGAGAAGCCGCCAAGTGCGTGAATGACAGCTGAACCTGCGAAATCAACCATGCCTAATTTGCCGAGCCATCCATTGACGGCCCAAACCCAGTGGCCAGCAATCGGGTAAATTAAACCAGTCATTGCGATGGTGTATAGAATGTAAGCACGGAAGTTGATGCGTTCGGCTACTGCCCCAGATACGATCGAGATCACAGCGATAACAAAAGCGCACTGGAATAGCCAATAAGTTTCATGTGAGATATTTAAAACGATATGTGTTAAATCTCCTCCCATGAAGAAGCCGGTAGTTCCAACAAGTCCGGAAACATCTTTCCCGTACATAAGAGCGAAGCCAAATAAGTAAAAAATAAGTGCTCCGAAAGAGATATCAACAAATACTTTCATGATGATACTTACCGCATTTTTTTGTCTGACGAAACCAGCCTCCAATAAAGCGAAGCCGCCTTCCATCAATAGAATCATGGCAGCTGTCAGAACCACCCATATGGTATCTAGGCCGCTAGAAAGCTGTTGGATTGCATCCATAATCTGATCTCTCCTTATGTTTGAGGAATTGTTTGCACCAATTATACGGTTCTGATGATAAGCATGTCAACGAAATGCGTAAGAATACATAACATATGATGGCTATTGTTCGTTTTTGAAATAGTTGATGTCAGTTATTCATTTATTTCTGCGAAAACTCAGTCTCTAGACCGAGGAAACCTTCAATCTCTCGTCTCTTTTCATTCATGGCAGTATCTTATAAACTAGAGGTATCTTAACGACGTTGTACACAAATGGAGGAAGAAGTATGAATCCGCATATGTTTCAAAGAATAATTTGGGGTCTTGTCCTCGTAACGGCAGGTGTCCTTTACTTACTTAACCAATTAGGGTTTATTGATATTGATCTTGCTTATATGTTTTCCACTTATTGGCCTGTCATTCTTATTTTCTACGGTCTCGTTGGATTTGTTTGGCAGCGTAGGTATCATTGGGGAGGCTCAATATGGAGTTTACTCGTGTGCTGTATGGGAACGATCTTTCTTCTGAAGAATTTAAAGCTGACTGATCGATCGGTGGGAGAGATGTTTCAGATTTTGGGACCTATTGCCTTAATCCTATTTGGATTAAATGTGATTTTTAAACCTAGCAAGAAAGAGTCACCGGATTGGCCTTCTATTAAAGAGGCGAAGGATCAAGTTAGACAGGCAAGACGTGAGGCTAGAAGATTGCAGCATGAAAAACATAGAAATCCATGGGATCAACCTAAATGGAGTGATGGAGCGCCATCACCTACAAAAGAGAAGGAGCGCGATAATAAATCCACTTTTAATGAAGTAAAGCATGAGCTCAGCGACGAAGAAAAAGCCGTACTCAAGGATATTCATGGCGAGTTTCATGATAAGCATATGTGGGATGTGCCAGACGCGCCGGGGGAACCAAATCCAAGTAGACAACCTCAGCCGCTGCAACAGCCGCAAACGCATGCTTTTAACCATCATGGGCACAAGTACGATGATTTCGTACGTAACTTCAACTCTGGTGATGTGCTTCATCGGCATGGTTTTATCGGAGATGTGCATCTGGGACAAGAAGCTTGGGAACTGAAGCCGATTCAGATCTCACATTTCATTGGTGATTCTGTCATAGATCTTACTCGCGCAGCCATTCCTTTGGGAGAGACAACCATTCATGTTTCAGCATTTATTGGGGATGTGAAAATATTCATACCTAATGATATTGATGTTGAGGTTCGCGTAATGGCAAGTTCTTTTATCGGGGATATGAAAGTGCTTGATCGGCGTGAGAGTGGGTTTCTGCGCAGCGTGAGAACGCAGACCTCGCACTATGAAGAGGCTGACCGGAAAATAATTGTAACCACGAGCATGTTTATTGGTGACATTACAATCAAAAAGATAGGTTAAGGATGGAGCATGTACAAATTGCGAATGTTCAATATGAAGTGGCAGCTGCTGAATTACTTTCTTATCTCGAGTTTACTTACGGTATCTAGCATATATATTGTGCTTGAATATTATAAGGAGGAGCTTGTTTCTTGGCAGTTCCGAATGTGGTTCGTCATAGCCATTCTCTTGGTCTGTCTAACGGTGGGTTATGTTGCGACCAAAAGATGGCAGCGTAAAGTGGATGAGCTGCATGTGGCCATGCTCGAATTGTCCAAGGGGAATTTCTCCAGCCGGATTGAAATGGAACCCGTAGAACCATTCTTGTATTTGTATGATGCTTTTAATAACATGGCCTCTGCCGTTGAAGAGCGCATTCAGCTGCTGCAAAAATTGGGTGAGGCCGAGGCGATTCGGGATCAGGAGCTCACTGAAAATGCTGTGCTTGAGGAGAGACGCCGACTGGCGCGAGATTTGCACGATACGGTTAGTCAAGAGCTGTTCGCCATTCATATGTCAGCATCCTCATTACCCAAAATTTTGGAGAGAAACCCGGATGCGGCACCGGGCGTTATGAATCAGCTTATTCAAATGTCTCACCATGCCCAGAAGCAGATGCGCGGACTCATTTCGCAATTAAGACCCATCGAATTGGGAGATATGAGCTTACAAGAAGCCCTAGAGAAATGGTTTCCGGAATATTGCCGAAACCATGAACTGCAGGGCATGCTTGATGTTTCTCTGCATGAAACGATATCTGAAGCGATTGAACATCAATTTTTCCTCATTATACAAGAAGGTCTTGCGAACGTAGTTAAGCATGCTTCTGCCAAGCAAGTTCGCCTAGCTATATATGAAAGAGAGCATCAGTATGTGCTTCAGCTGCAGGATGACGGTCAAGGCTTTGAACGTAGAGACATTCCATCGGCTTCACATGGTTTATCAACAATGAGAGAACGAGCGCAAAAGCTTGGTGGGGAAGTGGAGATAGACAGCAAGTTAGGATCTGGAACTCGAGTTAGAGTACGCATTCCGCGTTTTACGGGACAGTCGAGCTTTCTAATGAAGGAAAGAGGTGGGGAAATAAATGAGCAGTAATATTAAAGTGATGATCGTTGATGATCACGACATGGTTCGGGTGGGGCTTCGAACCTACATCTCACTAGAACCCGGTTTGGAAGTTGTAGGGGAAGCAAGCAATGGGCAGGATGCGTTCGATAAGTTAAATCAAGAACTCTCTCATCATTTGCCGGATGTCATTTTGATGGATCTAACCATGCCGGTTCTGGATGGTATAGGCGCCACCAAGTTGATTTGCGGGAAATTTCCACAGGTTAAGGTTATTATGCTGACCAGCTTCTTGGAGGAAGCGAAGGTTCTTGAAGCTGTCGAATCGGGTGCCATCAGTTATATGCTGAAGACGGTTTCATCCGACCAATTGATTCATGCGATTCTGAGTGCTTACCGCGGTATGCCGGTTATGAACTCAGAAGTGTCCTTGGCGCTTACAAGAGGGATTAGGCAGCGTAATAGTACACCCGAGGAAGAAGGGTTGACTTCGCGCGAGAGAGAGGTATTGCTTTTAATTGCAGAGGGAAAAAGTAATAAAGATATTTCAGAAGAGCTTTTTATTAGTATCAAAACGGTCAAAACACACGTCAGCAACCTTCTAATGAAGTGTGAATTAGAGGATCGGACTCAGCTTGCTATCTTCGCTCACCGCAAAGGCTTGGTTTGATAATAAGGAACGTAACACACATAAAATCAAGATTTTGACACATTCTATGCGTAAGTAAAATAATATGAGCGCTTAAGGAGTGTCTGAATGAAAACAATATCATCATCATTGGAGCAGGTTCAAGAATCTTTCGACAGTGTCCGTGAGCACCTGCATGAATTCGATTTTGCTCTTGGCGGTAATTGGGATTACGATCATGGCTATTTTGACCACTACTTAGATGAAGATCATCTAGTTTGGCTGCGTATTCCTTTTCAAGTTGTGACAGGAAGGATTGATGGCGACGCCGAATCGACGGATGCGATCGTCGAAGTGGGAACTCCTTTCGTACTGAAGCATGTTTATAATGAAGGACTTAGCCAGGATGCGGAAGCTGAAACCTATGGCGCATTGATCGATCAATTCCAAACCCCGCTTGATCCCGATGCCAAAATCGAAGATAAATGGGTGAAAGAAGCAGCTGGATTGCTCCATAAAGTGGAACAAGCTTGGATACAATGAGTTAGCCCTTTTTTTACCTCCATTTTATTGTTTTTTAATATTCGTTTAAGGTTGTAGGTGCATGATAGAACTACAGAGAGCAAGACATAACCCTTCAAGAACATGCACTTATAACTTTATTAATCAAATGGAGGTAAGAACTATGGAAGACAATAAGAAAGACTATAGCGACTTCTTTAAGCCGCAGAACGACAATAGCAGTAACAATGATCGCGTTAATCGAAATGATTCTAATCATCAAGACCCGCAAGATCCACAAGATCCTAACAAAGCAAGACCTTCCTACTATTATTCGTATGGCCCTTACAAGTCGGCTTTTAACGAAGAAAACGAAGGGCATTCGCTTACAACTTCTTCTTCTGGAACTGAGGGAACCTCCAGTGTTGAAGTTACTCCGCCTAAGAACTTGCGTCCTTTCAGTTTTGGACCTGAAGCAGGCGTTCCCCAAGGCTCAGGTCCTTGGGATCCAAACGCAAGAAAGCGTTCATCTGTGAAAAGCGTTTTCGCAGCTTTCATGGCAGGCGCCCTGGTCGTAGGTGCACTTATGTTCAGCGCTGATAAAATGAATTTGTTTACTGGCAATCAGCCTTTAGCTTCGGGCAGCTCCACAGCAGCTGCGACGAAGAGCGGGAGCAGTAATGGAGGCGAAGTGAAAAATGTTGGGCTGGATGTTGTTCGTCCAGGGAACATTTCAGCTATTGCACAGAACGCTGGGCCTGCGATTGTTAAAGTGGAATCTCTCGTGAAACCAAAGCAAACAAACCGTGGCGGTAATTCCCTCTTTGATGATCCGTTCTTCCGTCAATTCTTTGGGGATAATGGCGGCGGTAATACAACGCCTAACAATAATCAGAATAATTCCGGCAATGGCGAACTGCAGCCGGCAGGTATGGGAACAGGGTTTATTTTCGAAAAAACCGGATATATTTTAACCAATGAGCACGTTGTGGATGGCGCTGATGAGATTCAAGTTACGGTAGAAGGTTATGATAAGCCATTTAAAGCTAAATTGTTAGGTAATAGCTACGATTTGGATTTGGCTGTACTCAAAATCGAAGGCGATAAAGAGTTTCCAATCCTCCCGCTTGGTAAGGCTGAAGATGTGAATGTTGGGGATTGGGTTGTAGCCATCGGTAATCCATACGGCTTCGACCACACGGTTACTGTAGGTGTGCTTAGTGCGAAGGAGCGTCCTATCAGTATTCCAGATGCGAAAGGAACTCGCGAGTATAAGCACTTACTGCAAACGGACGCATCCATTAACCCAGGTAACTCCGGAGGACCTTTACTGAACTTGAATGGTGAAGTTATTGGTATTAATACGGCCGTTAGTTCTCAAGCGCAAGGAATTGGTTTCGCCATTCCTACTAGCACAATTTCTTCCGTTCTTGAGAATCTTAAAAACAATGTTAAAATTCCTAAAGAACCGGTTCCTTACTTAGGTGTAGGCCTACAAGATATTGGTAAAGACTGGGTAAGTGAATTGAAGCTTTCGAACACAGACGGGGCATTAGTTGGCAGTGTTCAACGTAAAAGTCCTGCTTTCCAAGCTGGTCTGCGTCAATACGATGTCATTGTAGATGTTAACGGAGCCAAGGTGAAAAATTCGCAGGAATTGATTACCAAAGTTCAGGCAGCGAAAGTTGGCGACAAGGTCACTTTAGGACTTATTCGAGACGGCAAGCGTATGGAAGTACCTATTACAGTTGGGGATAAAAATGCGCTAGCCGAGACACCTGCCCAATAATAAAAAGAAAAATTAGAGAGATAAATGAAGGTTAGTTCGGAATAAAAGGAAGTGGAGTCCCGCGGCCGCAAGCTTGCAGGCTCTGCTTCTTTTTGCTTGGATAGCGGAATTTGTTACAATGGTTGAAAGAAGGGTGGTCCAGTCGATGAGAGAGAACATAATGGTTATTGATGATGATGAGAAAATTACGTCTATGTTGAGACGAGGTTTGGCTTTTGAAGGATATTCCGTCGTCACAGCGACCAATGGTGCGGATGGCCTCAAGCAAATGTTAACATCGGAACCACATCTGGTGATCTTGGACGTCATGATGCCGCATATTGATGGCTGGGAGGTCGTTAGTCGAGTGCGTGAAAGCGGCAGCGAGGTACCGATTCTTATGCTTACAGCAAAAGATGAAGTCAGCGATCGCGTGAAAGGCTTGGATCTTGGGGCAGACGATTATTTGGTCAAGCCGTTTGCGCTTGAAGAGCTGCTCGCAAGAGTGCGTGTACTTCTTAGGAGGAGAACAGAGCGTCCAGAGCAGCAAACGAATAGATTGAGTTATGAGGATACAATTTTGGATTTGGATACACGTGAGGTGTTCCGCGGTGAGAAACTGATTGAGTTAACAACCAAGGAGTTTGATTTACTTCACTTGTTTATGCAGAATCCGAAGCGTGTCCTTTCACGGGATATTATTATGGAAAAAATATGGGGCTACGATTATAGCGGTGAATCCAATGTTCTGGAGGTTTATATCGCGCTGCTGCGCCAAAAGACCGAAGAATTTGGCCATAAACGATTGATTCAAACGGTTCGGGGGGCAGGCTACGTATTGAGAGGGGAAACTTAATATGTCTCTTCGCTTGCGTCTAACGCTTTGGTATTCAGGTATATTGGCACTAACCATGCTGCTCTTTGGCATTGTCCTTTATTTTTTCTTGAATTACTTCCTATACGATCAAATTCGCCAGGATGTGAAAAGGGAAGCACAGAACACTTCGTTGCGTATTCAGAAGAGCTTTGCCCTTTCGCAGAAGGGACTCGTCGTTGATTTGGAGCTAGAAAGCAGAGATTTCTACTCTACGAATACGTTTCTGCAATTATATAATGTTGCACTCAAAAAATTTAATCGCTCGGCTAACTTACAAATCTATGATGTTTCTTTGCCTTTAGCCAAGAATACGATTGATAAATTAAGCTCTGAGGATGGTTTTTTCGAAAAGACAAAAGTACTAGGGCAAGATTTCCTCATTTATAATCAAGCGATCAGATCAGATGACCAGAACCAACTCATCGGGGTTCTTCAAGCGGCTGTACCGATTAGCAGTTATGAAAAAACGTCCGTTACCCTTGGGTATACGCTGATGATTTGGGCATTACTCACGATTATTGTGGCAGCTTCACTTGGATGGTTCTTGGCGCGCAAAGCGCTCAAGCCGATCGAACGCGTCATTGACGCCGCGAATCAAATAGGAAGCAGCGATGATCTGGAGAAGCGTATCCACTATGACGGTCCACTTGATGAGATTGGGCGCTTGACGGAGACGATCAATGGGATGCTCTCTCGTATTGAGATCACCTATCTGGAATTAGATGAAGCGTACCGCGCTCAGCGCCGGTTCGTATCGGACGCTTCTCATGAGCTGAGAACACCGCTTACAACGATTCGAGGAAATGTCGACTTGTTAGAAAAGATGTGGAAGCAAACTTCGGGGAGTACAGAACTTGCTACGCCTGATCAAATGCAGATGTCACTCGAGGCCATGCATGATATTGCAGGTGAAGCACAGCGAATGAGCAGACTAGTCAATGATCTTCTGGCTCTGGCGAGAGCAGATGCCGGCGTTCTTATGGAGAAGAAGCCAGTTGAGATCATGCCGCTCGTTCAAGAAGTGGTAAGGCGGGCTCAATTGCTAGAGCATACTGCTGATTGGCAAGTGGGTGATCTAGATGCACTAGAACATGCGGTCGTGCAAGGGAACCGGGATTACTTGCAGCAACTGTTGTTTATTTTCATCGAAAATGCGTTCAAGTATACACCTGCTGGAACCGTAAGGTTCGAGGCGTCGCGAACGGATAGTTTTATTGGTATTCGGATTACCGATACGGGAATTGGCATGGATAAAGAGGATATTCCTCATATTTTCGACCGATTTTATCGCGCAGATTTATCCAGGGGACTGACGTCAGGAACTGGACTTGGTTTATCGATCGCCAAATGGATTATTGATGAACACGGCGGGTCTATTGAAGTGACAACGCGCAAAGACGAGGGAAGTACCTTTATGATTTGGCTCCCAGCAAACTTTCCTCTCTCCGTATAATCAGCTATAATGAAAGAAAATAATGTTTTCTTAGGCAGGTGGAAGAAATGGAAGTAGTCCGAATATCGCCCAGAGGCTATTGTTATGGCGTTGTAGATGCTATGGCACTTGCTATGCAAACTGCTAAAAACTTAAATCTTCCCAGACCTATTTATATATTAGGCATGATTGTTCATAATGCGCATGTCACTGATTTCTTCAAAGAAGAAGGTGTCATCACATTAGATGGCGAGAACCGGCTTGAAATATTAGAACAAATCGAAACAGGGACGGTCATTTTCACTGCTCACGGGGTATCTCCTGAGGTAAGGCGCCGAGCCAGAGACAAGGGCTTAACTGTTGTGGATGCAACCTGCCCAGATGTAACGAAGACACACGATTTAATTCGAGAAAAAGTAGCCGACGGCTATGAAGTTATCTATATCGGGAAGAAAGCTCATCCTGAGCCGGAAGGCGCAGTAGGTGTAGCTCCGGATCAAGTTCACCTCATCGAGAAGCTTGAAGAAGCTGACCAACTAAACATTAAAGCCAAACGTATTATTATTACGAACCAAACAACAATGAGCCAATGGGACATTAAGCATATTATGAATCGTTTACTTGAACTATTCCCAAAAGCTGAGATTCATAATGAGATCTGTCTAGCCACGCAGGTTAGACAAGAAGCGGTTGCTGAACAAGCGAAGGAAGTCGATTTAGTTATCGTAGTTGGAGATCCGAAAAGTAATAATTCGAACCGCTTAGCGCAAGTTTCAGAGGAAATTGCAGGAGTTAGAGCGTATAGAATATCGGATATCACGGAGCTTAATCGCACGTGGTTAACCAATGTACGCAAGGTCGGTGTTACATCTGGTGCTTCAACACCTACACCTATAACCAAAGAGGTCATTTCCTACTTGGAAGGCTATGATGCGAAAGATGAAACCAGTTGGGGAATTACACGTACTATTAATATGAAGAAGCTCATTCCGGCTGTTAAATCCAAAGCAGCTAGTAGTGAGTGATCCTTATTTATTCCACAGGGCGGGATTGAGACCAGCATGCAAAGCACTCAGAAGGTGAAAATGATGAAAGTGAAGGCTCGCTACGATTGGAAAAGCACGAAGCGCTGGTTTAAATATAAATATTTACTTCTATTACGTGCCAAAGGCGGTCCTTCCAAAGTAGCACGCGGGTTTTCCATTGGATTGTTTGTAGAGATGTTTACTTTACCTACAGCTGGTTTTGCATTCGTTCTTATCTTTCCGTTGGTTTATTTATTAAGAGCTAATTTACCTGGAGCGTTAATTGGTTTTGTGTTTGGAAAAGTGATTTATATTCCATTCTCGATACTCAATAAGCAAGTGGGGGATTGGTTGGTACCGAAACACTTTAAGATTTATCTGATACATCATTTACCGCACATGCTTTCTAATATTATTAGAGGTGGTTTGGATTTGATTGTAGGCGGTATGGTGGTTGGGTTGATACTTGGGGTTATTGCCTACTTCCCAGTGGTGCTCTTACTTAAATACCATACGAATCGTCGCAAAGAAAAACGTAGAATCCGTAAAGATCAACTAGCCCCTTCGAATACAAAAGAATAGCAAATAATTTAACGCTTGACGAAAACTCGTCGAGCGTTGTATATTTACTTTAGCGGTTAAAAGCGTAGAAGCGAACAAGCGTTGAAGTATACAAGTGTTCCAACCCATATAATAAGGAGCGTGTTGAAGATGATCGCCATTACATCCAACAAAACGTCAGATGAGCGTATTCAGGAAATTGTACAATTCATAGAAAAGCAAGGTGTTCAAGCACACGTCTCCAAAGGTGAGGATCGCACAGTAATCGGAATTATCGGTCAAGCAGATCCTAAATTAGCAGAACAGCTGCGTCAAATGTCAGGAGTTGAGCAAGTCGTGAAAATTTCCAAATCCTATAAATTAGCAAGTCGTGACTTTCATCCGGCTGATACGGTTATCAAAATTAAAGGTGTTGAAATCGGTGGGGAGCAGCTTGTTGTTATGGGTGGCCCTTGTGCCGTGGAAACTCCAGAGCAAATCGATGAGATTGCACGTTTAGTGAAAGCAGCGGGAGGTCAAGTTCTCCGCGGTGGCGCATTTAAACCAAGAACAGGTCCTTACAGCTTCCAAGGTGTTGGCGTTGAAGGCTTAATCATGATGGCTGAAGCGGGTAAGAAGCATGGTCTTCTTACAATTACAGAAGTTATGACACCTGAGTATGTTGATGTATGTGCACAATACGCGGATATCCTGCAAGTAGGTACACGCAATATGCAAAACTTTGACTTGCTCCGCAAGCTGGGAACCATTCAAACGCCAGTATTACTCAAACGTGGTTTTAGCT
This sequence comes from Paenibacillus sp. Soil724D2, assembly GCF_001427935.1. Taxonomy (NCBI): domain Bacteria; kingdom Bacillati; phylum Bacillota; class Bacilli; order Caryophanales; family Paenibacillaceae; genus Paenibacillus; species Paenibacillus sp. Soil724D2. The sequence continues at coordinate 75,006 of NZ_LMRY01000034.1, read as the reverse complement.
CAACATATGATGAATTCTTGAATGCTGCTGAATACATTCTTGCTGGCGGTAACCCGAATGTTATGCTTTGTGAACGCGGAATCCGAACATTCGAAACGTACACGCGGAATACACTGGATTTATCGGCAATTCCGGTTCTTAAACAATTGAGCCATCTTCCGGTAATCTCTGATCCGAGTCACGGTACTGGCCGTAGAGAGCTTGTTGTTCCTATGACAAAGGCATCCGTAGCGGCAGGAGCAGATGGTTTGATCATCGAAATGCATACAGATCCAGACAATTCAATGACTGGTGATGGTGTTCAATCCTTGTTCCCTGATCAATTCGCTAATTTGCTTGTTGATCTTGAGAAACTTGCTCCGCTGCTTGGTAAAAAGTTTGATACACATAAAGAAGTTATCTTGGCGTAATGGGAATAGTTCTAAGATGACTGGTTTCCTCGAGAGAGGAAGCCAGTTTTCCTATTTCTGGATATGGGACAAATATGTGAAATTGTGTGAGCATAGCTTACACATCAATAAAAAATACCTGACATAAGTATTGACTGTGTAAGCTTAATCGCTATATAATATGTGCAAGATAACAAGCAAAAGTTGAACATTAATCATGTAAAGTACGTTGAATGTACGGAAATGGGAGGGTTTTTTAAATGTCAGTTCAAAACGTGTTGAACCTTATCAAGGAAAAAAACATCGAGTGGGTAGATTTTCGTTTCGTAGGTCTTTCCGGTAAAGCACAGCATATTTCTTTGCCTGCTACTGAAGTAGATGAAGAAACATTCGTAAACGGAGTAGCTTTTGACGGTTCATCCATCCCAGGATTCCGTGGTATTGAACAATCTGACATGGTAATGATGCCAGATACAGAGACTGCATACGTAGATCCTTTCACAGCTCATCCAACTTTGATTATCATGAGCAACATCCACACACCTGAAGGCGAGCGTTATGATCGCGATCCACGCAGCATCGCTCAAAAAGCAGAAGAGTATCTGCAAACAACTGGTGTAGGTACAACAGCATTCTTCGCACCTGAGTCCGAATTCTTCATTTTTGATGATGTTCGTTTCGAAAATGGCATGAATAAGTCTTACTTCGAAGTTGACTCCGAAGAAGCAGGCTGGAACACAGGCCGTAAAGAAGAAGGCGGAAACCTTGGTTATAAAGTTCCAGTTAAAGGCGGTTACGTTCCGGTAGCTCCAATGGATTCCCAACAAGACATTCGTTCCGAAATGTGCAACAAGCTTGCTGATGCAGGTCTTCGTATTGAGCGTCACCATCACGAAGTGGCTACAGCTGGTCAAGCTGAAATTAACTTCCGTTTTGACACATTGACTAAAACAGCAGATAACCTGCTCAAATACAAATATATCGTTGCTAACACGGCTAGAGAATATGGTAAAGTTGCTACTTTCATGCCTAAACCACTGTTTGGTGACAATGGTAGCGGTATGCACGTACACATGTCCATCTTCAATGAAGGCGAGCCTTTGTTCTATGAAAAAGGAGCATATGCAAACCTGAGTGAAATGGCAATCAACTATATCGGTGGTATTCTTTACCACGCACCAGCATTGATCGCTTTGACAAACCCAAGTACTAACTCCTTTAAACGTCTGGTTCCTGGTTACGAAGCTCCGGTTAACCTTGTATTCTCCAAAGGTAACCGTTCTGCAGCAGTTCGTATTCCAATCGCAGCTGTGACACCTAAAGGTTGTCGTATCGAATTCCGTACACCGGATAGCACGGCTAACCCATACCTAGCTTTCGCAGCAATGCTGATGGCAGGTCTTGACGGTATCAAAAAGAAAATCGATCCACGTGCTCTTGGTTACGGTCCTTTCGATACAAACATCTATGAAATGTCCGATGCTGAGAAAGCTGAGATCCGCAGCGTTCCTGGTACATTAGATGAAGCGTTGGATGCTCTTGCAGCTGATTCCGACTTCTTGATCGAAGGCGGCGTGTTCACACAAGATTTCATCGATAATTATATCGAATTGAAACGTGGCGAAGCGAAAGCTGTAGCAATCCGTATTCACCCGCACGAGTACAACCTGTACTTCGATTGCTAATTCCTTAGCACTTATACATGAATAACATACGAGCTGCTTCTTTCATAGTTTTCTATGGAGGAAGCAGCTTTTTTGTTTATCGATATTAAAACTCTTTTGATAATCATTATAATTAGTACTGTTATTTGATGGAAATTGAGGTATAATGAATGCATGAATCAGATGTGGAAGGAAGATCATTATGAAAATTACTATGATAGCAGGAAGTAATCAGAGATCAGCGACAAGTACAAGACTTGCTGAATATATCAAGCATCTAGCGACCTTAGAGGGCCACGAGGTGACGTTGATTGACTTGTATCGAACACCGCTCCCTTTCTATACACCAGATGATGCAAACGAGGGGCATGAAGCTCTAGAAAAATTAAAAGAAGCCATGCTTGAAGCAGAGGGGATCGTACTGGCAACACCGGAATATCATAGTGGAATTTCCGGCGTTTTGAAAAATGCGCTTGATCATTTAGGACAAGATCATTTCAATAACAAGGTCGTCTTATCTGTTAGTTCAGCAGGCGGGGCAGTTGCTGTAAGCTCTCTGACGCAGATGCAAACCATTGTACGTAATCTGCATGGTATTAACTGCCCAGATTGGCTATCTATTGGAGGCGATCAGCGGAAGAGCTTCCAAACGAGTGTAACCTATCAAGATATCCATCCAGATGTTGAAAAACGTGTTCGTCGTGTTGTTGGTTCATTCCTCGATTTAACCAAACAGTTAGCTGCAAAAGTATAGTAATCCGAATAAAACAAACCAAGGACAGTTGTCTTGGTTTGTTTTTATTTCCACACACTTTTGACACATTTCTGTGGTACAGTTTGGAAAATAGGGCGAGGGGGGAGATCATGGGAGCACCATGGACTAACAAGGAAGTCGTTCATTTATTACATCGAGCCGGATTTGGTTCCACTGGGGAAGAAGTTACTGCATGTATTTCACTTGGACGTGAGGAAACGGTGCGACGGCTAATTACCGGAGAATCATTGATCGATCAAGCGCCATCGCTGACCCCATTTGATCAATTAACCGCTGATGGTAAGAAATCATTAGATCCGCTGCAATTAGCCGATCAACAAATGTACTGGTTATATCGAATGGTTTATTCTAGTGCTCCGCTCATTGAGAAGATGACGTTGTTCTGGCATGGCCATTTTGCAACGGCGAACTACAAGGTTAACGATGTCACGCTAATGGTTCAGCAAAATACACTGTTTCGCAAACATGCATTAGGAAATTTTAAAGAACTCGTACTTGCAATTGGCAAAGATCCTGCCATGATGATCTGGCTAGATGTGAATCGGAATAAAAAAGGTAAACCGAATGAGAATTATGCCCGCGAAGCCATGGAGCTATTCACGCTAGGTATCGGTCACTATACAGAGACGGATGTGAAGGAAGCAGCGCGCGCTTTCACGGGATGGACCTATGATAAAAAGGGTAATAAAGTAGATTTTAATCCCAAACAACACGACAATGATTCGAAAACGCTGCTTGAAGAAACAGGAAAGTTGGATTCGGATGATGTAATTGATATTATTTTTCATCAAAAAACGCTGCCGATCTTTCTTGCTACAAAGCTGCTCAAATATTTTGCTACGGACAGTCCCTCCGAAAGTTGGATTCAAAAAGTTGCCGAACATATATCTGCTAAGGCTACTGTGGGGGAAGTGCTGCAGGAGCTATTCCTATCCGACGAATTTTATGAGGAGAAATTGCGGTTATCTCTCATCAAAACACCGGCAGACTATGTTGCAGGTATTCTCAAATGCTGTAAGCTAACTGTTTCTAAAGGGCATGCACAAGCAATGAGGAGGATGGGACAGGAGCTATATTCTCCGCCGGATGTTGCGGGTTGGAGAGGAGGCGCCTCATGGCTGAACACAAACTCCCTATTATCAAGGTACCAGTTTGCCGAGTCCATCGCCAAGCAGCTTAACGGCAAGGTGCTCTCATCGACAGAGTATACACCTGAACAACAGGACCGTCCGGAAGAATGGGTGAAATTGTGGAGTCAGCGTATAGGAATCACTGATTTATCGGATAAGACTTTACAGGGGTTAAGCGCATACGCAAATGATACCCTTATACATACAAAGCAAAAAAATGCAGGTTTGAGAGGCTTGCTTCAATTAGTACTGATTAGCCCAGAAGCTCAAATGAAATAGCAAGGGGTGAGAAAAGTGAAATTATCGAGAAGGGATTTTCTGTTAAAAGGAACAGCCATGTTTGCGACTTTAGGCCTAGGCGGGGCTTTATTTACGGAAACGGGAAAATCGATTTTTGCAGGCGGTTTTGATGATGGTGTGGATGAACCTGTGCTTATTGTTGTTCAGTTAAGTGGCGGGAATGATGGCATTAATACGCTAATTCCTTATGGGCAAGGGATATACTATGATGCGCGGCCAACGCTGGCTTACCAGCAGAAGGATGTTCTTCCGTTAGATAATCAAGTAGGCTTGCATCCGAGTTTAGTTGGTCTCGCTGCACTTTATAAACTTGGGAAAATGGCAGTCGTCCAAGGAGTTGGATATCCAGGACCCGATCACTCTCACTTCCGCTCTATGGAAATTTGGCAGACGGCCGAGCCAGCGAAGATGAGTCGGAGCGGTTGGCTTGCACGCTATGCAGAGTCTTCTTTGCGAGATAGCAGCAATCCGCTCAAAGCTATACAGATTGGCGCAGGCGGCAAGGCTTTTGCTTCGGAGAAAATGAGCTTTCCCGTGATCCAATCTCTAGAAACGTATCATCTGATTGATCCGAAAACTGCGATGATGGACAAAAATCGGATCACCAAAGCATTCTTGGAGATGTATGGTGAACAGAATCAGAGGGAACAGCTTCGTGTCGTATCTGGGCGCGGCTATGATGCCTTCAAGAGTGTTGAAGCGATTCAAGCTTTAACGGCTACCTATGCGAATAAAGTGGAGTACCCGAAAACTAATTTTGCAAGGGATCTCCAATTAGTATCCAAGCTGCTGGCCGGCAAATCGGGCACAAGAATATTCCATGTACAGATTGGCGGTTTCGATGATCATGCGGATGAGAAAGTACAGCATGCCAAAGTGCTGACTCAAGTCGACGAGGGTCTGACAGCATTCTATAAAGACTTGGAAGCGCAAGGCTTGCAGGACCGTGTTGTGGTGATGATGTTTTCGGAGTTTGGGCGAAGGGTGAAAGAGAACGGTAGCGGCGGAACAGATCATGGAACGGCAGCTCCGATGTTTGTGATTGGAGGCAAGGTGAATGGCGGCCTTTATGGCGCGTACCCGAGCCTGAGTAATTTGGACAATGGCGATTTGAAGTATGAGGTCGATTTCCGGTCCGTTTACAGCACGCTTATTGATAAATGGTTAAAAGGTGATACGACCGCTGTGCTAGGCAAGTCCTATGAGTCTTTAAAGTTTTTATAATGAAAGCCGGGGTCCTGTGCCTCGGCTTTTGGTTTTTGGTCGTTCATGGTAACCTATTGAAAAGACAAAAAAATCGTCGTGCCAGTGGAGGTGTCATAACGTTGAGCATAGAGCCTATTTCGGATCATCTGCAGGAGCATTTAAGGATACTTTTTGTGGGGTATAACCCTAGTATACGATCCGGAGAGACGGGTCATCATTATGCGAATCCGAATAATCGCTTTTATCGGATTCTATTTCAAGCGGGATTAACACCTCGGTTGTATGTACCTCAAGAGGATGGGGATTTGCTGAAACTAGGGTATGGATTTACGAATATTGTGGCTCGCCCTTCTTTAACGGCTGCAGAAATTACGCCTGAGGAATACCGAGAAGGTCGACTTATTTTGAAACAAAAGATTCAGGCCTTCCGACCTCGTGTTGCCTGTTTTGTAGGAAAAGGGGTATATGAACAGTATAGCGGCCGCAGGGGGATGAGTTGGGGGAGTCAACAGGATCCGGTGGTTGAAGGTGTGATCGACTATGTATGTCCCTCTTCTAGCGGGCTTGTTCGGATGAAGCTGGAGGAGATGGTTGATATTTATAGCGGCATCAAGAAATATATCGAACGGAGTTGAGGAACGGATGAATATTCCATGGTTGGAGTGGGCTAAAGAGATTCAGGCTATTAGTCAAGCAGGGCTAACCTACGGAGAGAATGGCTATGATTTGGAGCGGTACGAGGCGCTGCGCAAGATCAGCGTGGAGATGATGAGTTATTTCTCAGAGACACCGATCGATAAGGTGACGGCTTTATTCGCGAGCGACACGGGGTATCAGACGCCGAAAGTGGATATTCGGGCCGTCGTCTTGAGAGAGAACAAGCTGCTGCTTGTGAAGGAAAGAGCGGACGGTGCTTGGGCTTTGCCTGGAGGCTGGGCGGACATCGGCCTGACACCATCGGAGGTCGCCGTCAAAGAGACCCGCGAGGAGGCCGGCTATGAGGTCAAGCCGGTGCGATTGCTGGCGGTCTTCGACAAGAAGCGCCACGCGCACCCACCCTCGGCTAACCACGTGTACAAGATGTTCATCTTGTGCGAGCTTGTAGGCGGGGAAGCGCTTGAAGCCGGTCTGGAAACGACCGGCGCTCAGTTCTTCGGCGAGAGCGAGCTGCCGCCGCTTTCGGTGGAGCGAAACACCGCTGAGCAGCTGATGCGGATGTTCGAGCTAGCCCGCGACCATACAGCGCAGACGCTGCTCGATTAGCCAAGCGCGTAAAGACTTTACCGCTTAAGTACGGGTTTCAATTGTGCGATGATTTCCTCCATTTGCTTCGAGCATTGTTCGTACATCTCTTTGGCAGCTTTATTATTCGTAGTAAGCCCAAACAGCATCAGGTCGCTTTCGCACTTTTTTAATGTAGCAAAGAGGGATGCCTTCTCCTGTGGCACAGGTACCATGATCTTGTCGTCAAATAGATCCACATATAATTGTCCGTAAGAATCGACTTGACCTAGAAATACATTTTCAATCGTCACACCCAATTTATCTAATTCGGTTTTCAGCCATCCCCGGCTAAAACCGATGGTGGCTAATGATTCATCCAAGATTTCACCATCCATGATAACCGCTTGGGGTTCCTCTTCGGGCGCAACTTTGATGCCCAAATGTTTGGCAGTCAAAGGTTGGTTTTTTCGAGCTAGTAGGACATTTATATCACCGCTTGGTTCCATGATCGCAAATTCAACATCAGCCATTTTAAATGCCGATCTCTTTCTTAATTGCTCCATAAGTTCATCGGTGGTGAGGCGTTCTTTCTTTAAATTATCTTCCAAAATTTTACCGTCTCGAATGAGCACGGTTCCTTTACCATCAATAAAATCCCGCATTTTTTTACTTTTTAACTGCATAAATTCAATTCCTAAAGAACATGCGACCCAAGCGATTAAGGATACCAAACCTAAATACCAATTATCCTCTAATGAGATGTAAGCCGCGAGATTACCAATTGTAATTCCCGTTATGTATTCGAACAAGGAAAGTTGAGATACTTGTCTTTTACCCAACAACTTTGTCATTATGAAAAGCACGACAACCGCCAATAAGGTACGTAAAAAAATTTCAATCCAATCGGACACACCGGTTCCTCCTCTTTTATTAAATCTAATCCAATCGGTTCAATTGTTTGTAGATTTCTTGAAAGTTATACAAAAACAAGATATAAATCCCAGTGCGGAAATTATGTGGAATGTATTAAGTAGATTGTTCCTCAAATGGGAACACGGCTAGCGGCTCGTACGACGGTTGGCGGCCCAAGTGGCTGCGGTAGAGGACGATGTCCTCTACCTGCCACACGGGCCAGCCGCCGGCAGGCGCTCCTACCGCTGCTAGGGCGGAGCGCTTGAAAGGCCCCGCCGCTGCGCGGAAGCGGCGGGCTAGTGTAAGGTGCGGCCGATAGGCGCGAGCCTCGGCCGGGAAGCCGTGGCGGGCGCAGACGCCCGCGACCTCGCGCTGCAGCGCAGCCAGCGCGTCTAGGTCGCCGGCGAGGCCCGCCCAGAGGATCGACGGCGCCGCCGGAGGTCCGAACACGCCGAGTCCCTCGGCGTGCAGGGTCAGCGGCAGCGCAGCTGCAGCAAGCTGGCGCAGGTCGGCCKCTAGCGCTTCGGCTGTCTCGGCGGATGCGTCGCCGAGGAAGCTTAACGTGACGTGGACATCCTGCGGATGTGTCCACTTTTGGAAAGGCAGCACCTTTTGGATGCTGTCTTTCCATATGTCGAGCTCCCGCTGGACGTCTTGCGGGAGCTTAATGCCTACGAACAGCCGATACATCTCGGAGGCGTTTGTGGCTCTTTGTGCGTTTGTGGAACTTTGTGTATTTGTTGAACTTGGGGCGTTCGTTGAACTTGGTTTGTTCGTGGAACTTGAGTTGTTTATGGAACTTGAGTTGTTTATGGAACTTGAGGCATTCGTTGAACTTGTAGCATTCGCGGAACTTGAGGTGTTGGAGTTTTCAGAATTCGCAGTGTTTGTATAACTTTCTCCTATTTTATCAAGCAATGTCATAAGTAAATTAGGCTCCTTTAGTATCCAAATCTGTTTTCTTCTTCGTACTTCTCCTAGCATTGCCAACTGAGGTTTTACTTGATGCATGAAGAGAATATTGCTATCATAGCGATAATACAAAAAAGCAAAGGTGTGGTCATTCATGGGAAATAGGGCTTATAACTTTAACGCGGGGCCTGCGGCATTACCTCTCGAGGTACTGCAGAAAGCACAAGAGGAGCTTGTCGAATTTAAAGGCATCGGTATGTCCATTATGGAAATATCTCACCGCAGCGCGGAGTTCGAGCAAGTACATAATGAAACTCAGCAATTGTTGAAACAAATTTTTAGCATCCCTGATGGGTACCAAGTGCAGTTTCTGCAAGGTGGTGCGAGTACACAATTCGCTATGATTCCGCTTAATTTTCTAAAGCCAGGTAAAGTTGGCAGCTATGTGCTTACAGGTGCATGGGCGGAGAAAGCTATTCAGGAAGCAAGCTTGTTCGGAGAAGTTGCCATCGCGGCAAGCTCGAAAGAACAGAAATTTATGAAAATTCCCGACTTGAGTGAAATCAATATTCATCCGGATTCCTCTTATCTGCATCTGACTTCGAATGAAACAATTGAAGGCGCTCAGTTCCAAAGCTTCCCGGATACAGGGAATGTGCCGTTAATTGGGGACATGTCCAGTGATATCTTGAGCCGTCCTGTTGATGTTTCGAAATTCGGCATGATTTATGCAGGAGCGCAAAAGAATCTAGGTCCTTCTGGTGTAACTGTGGTTATTGTAAAGGAAGATTTATTACAGGATCTGCCTAAAAAGATTCCAACTATGCTTCGCTACGAAATTCATAGCAAAAACAATTCCCTATACAATACACCACCGGTTTATTCCATTTATATGATGAACCTAGTATTGAAATGGATTCAGGAACAAGGTGGACTAGCTGTCATCCAGAAAAACAACCTTGAGAAATCAGGTTTAATTTATAACGCAATCGACCAAAGCGGTGGTTTCTACCGCGGTCCTGTTGATGCGGGCAGTCGTTCCGCAATGAATATCACGTTCCGTTTGCAGGATGAAGAGTTAGAGAAGAAGTTCATCAAGGAAACCGAGCAGAACGGATTTGTTGGGTTGAAGGGTCATCGCAGTGTAGGCGGTTTGAGAGCATCTACGTATAATGCTGTTCCTTATGCATCCTGCAAAGCGCTTGCTGAGTTCATGAGTGATTTCCAAAAACGTAACGGTTAAGAAATAAGATTAAGCTATTCACGGCACCCTCGTGTGCGTGTGAATAGCTTTTTTTGTTTCAGGATAGGAATGTTGCATCATCGCTATGGACGACCTTAGACGGACTCTGGGGCGGTTTGGCGAGCCTGTATTTGGGACGGGATGGATCTATATCTAGTGAGCTTAAAGCCCTAATCTTGCTTTCGACAATTTCGAAAATTTCAAGTCGAAATTGAAAAAATATTTTCAAAGCCTTCCGAGCCACGTCCTGTCTAGGTTTACGTATTTTGATAGTCAAAATGATCCTTTTTACTCGTTGACAAACACAATATATTGATATAAATTTGAATCTATCAACTAGATATCGTGAAAAAAGCGAAACACACAACTGCTAGAATTTGTGAAAAAATAGAATCAAATTCCGTTATAAACCCCGTAATTACCGCCTTTTTCCTTGGTTAAGAGATTCTGAAATTCGCATATTTTGTCGAAAGGACAATGACGGATTCCAGCTTGGATTGCACGGAATGATTCATTTGTTTACTACATATAGGGTTACTTACATAAGCGGTACTAGATAGAGAATAAGAGAGTGTTAGGAGACGGAAGCCCATGCTGATTGCTTACGATTCGAAGACGGGAAATGTTCGCCGATTTATTGCTAAGCTCAAAATGCCAGCGATTCAAATTGAGGAAGCGATGAAGATGGACGAGCCCTTCGTGCTCGTTACCTATACAACCGGTTTTGGTCAAGTGCCTCCTAAGGTAGCTTCTTTCCTAGAAAGCAATGCCTCTCGTCTTATCGGAGTAGCAGCGAGTGGTAACCGCAACTGGGGAGACGGATTTGCCAAAAGCGCAGATACGATCTCACAGCAGTACGATGTGCCTGTGCTAACCAAGTTTGAGTTATCCGGCACCAAAAATGACGTAGAACGATTTGTTCAGGGGGTACATGCAATTGCGGCACATTGAGCTGAATAATTTATTAATGCAACGCGGAGCGGATGGCTTTTTCCAACTAGAGAAGGATAAAGAAGCTGTTGAAGTTTTTATGAAGGAAGTCCACAGTAAAAGCCTGACTTTCCCCGATACTTCTTCTAAAGTACGTTATATGATCGATCATAACTATTACGAGAACGTATATGAGAAATATACGCAAGATGAAGTTAACGATGTTTATCAAGTGGCCCACGATAATCAATTCGAGTTCGCCTCCTACATGGCAGCTTCGAAATTTTATACGGATTACGCTTTACGCAGTGATGACAAGTCCTTATATCTGGAACATTTCCCGGATCGCGTTGCTATTGTTGCTTTGTACTTGGGACGTGGGAACGTGGAAACAGCGCGTGTTCTTGCTGTCTCGATGATGGAACAACGCTTGCAACCAGCGACACCGACATTCCTTAATGCAGGTAAGAGCCGCCGAGGTGAAATGGTATCCTGCTTCCTATTGGAGATGGACGACTCACTTAATTCGATTAACTACGTGCTTGCTACTTGCATGCAGCTTTCCAAAATTGGCGGCGGTGTAGCCGTTAACTTGTCCAAGCTTCGTGGACGCGGTGAAACGATTAAAGGTGTGGAAAACGCAGCAAAAGGTATTATGCCGGTGCTTAAGCTTATGGAGGATGCGTTCTCCTATGCAGATCAAATGGGTCAGCGTAAGGGTTCAGGAGCTGCTTACTACAACATTTTCGGCTGGGACGTTATGGAGTTCCTAGATAGTAAGAAAATTAATGCGGATGAGAAATCGCGCCTGAAGACACTGTCCATCGGTCTCATTGTACCGAACAGGTTTTACAAGTTGGCTGAAGAGAACCAGCCGTTGCATGTATTTGCTCCTTACACGGTACTGCAAGCTTATGGAAAGCATTTGGATGATATCGATCTCGATGAAATGTACGACGAACTGCTGGCTAACCCGAAGGTGAAGAAAAAGGTTGTCATGAGTGCGCGTGACATGCTAGTTAAAATTGCGACTACCCAACTGGAATCCGGTTATCCATATATGATGAACCGTACGAATGCTAACAGGGATCATGCCCTGAAAGGTATCGGTACGATTAAAATGTCTAATCTCTGTACAGAGATTTTCCAACTGCAAGAAACTTCGGAAATCAACGATTACGGCCAAGATGATCTCATTCTTAGAGATATCAGCTGTAACCTTGCTTCCATGAACATTGCAAATGTAATGGATCGTAAGAAGCTGCGCGAAACTGTTCACGAGGGCATGATTGCATTGACTTCTGTTAGTGATATGACGACGATCTGCAATGCGCCGGGGGTTGCCAAAGCGAACCGTGAGCTGCACTCCGTTGGTCTTGGTGTCATGAATCTTCATGGCTACTTGTCTAAGAACAAAATTAGCTATGAGAGTGATGAAGCCAAAGATTTCGTTCGCACGTTCTTCATGGCTATGAACTATTATTCCATTGAGAAAAGCATGGAAATTGCCAAATCTTCAGGGCAAACCTTTGAAGGTTTTGAGCAATCCGAATATGCGAATGGTGCCTACTTCAGCCGGTATACGGAGACGGATTACACTCCGCTTACGGATAAAGTGAAGTCCTTGTTTGAGGGGATGCCGATTCCATCACCAAGCGACTGGGCTAAGCTAAAAGAAGATGTAAAAACCAATGGTCTTTATCATGCTTACCGATTGGCCGTTGCTCCAACACAAAGTATTTCTTATATTCAAAATGCAACTTCGAGTGTCATGCCGATTGTTGAACCTATCGAGACTCGAACTTACGCGAACTCAACAACGTACTATCCGATGCCTTTTATGGCACGTGATAATTTCTTTTACTATAAATCTGCTTATCAAATGGATCAGTTTAAGATTCTTGATCTTATTGCTGAGATTCAAACACATGTGGATCAAGGGATTTCAACCATTTTACATGTAAATAGCGATGTTTCGACGAGACAACTTGCTAAACTATACCTCTATGCGGCACACAAAGGACTTAAATCGCTCTACTACACGCGAACAAATCAGCTATCCGTTGAGGAATGCGTCAGCTGCTCGGTGTAATTTGGAAGGGGATTGAATATAAATGAGTACGGCCACTACCCTAAGTAATGCCAAGAAAGCTGTGAACTGGAATCGTCCCGATGATGATTTTACGATCACTTTCTGGAATCAAAATATTATGCAGTTCTGGACAGATGAGGAAATCCCATTATCTGATGATAAAATGTCATGGATCACGTTAAGCGGTGCAGAACGTGAGCTATACATGAAAGTACTCGGCGGCCTTACGCTGCTCGATACCATGCAAGGCGGCGTTGGCATGCCGAAAATTCTTGAGCATGTCGATGGACTCCAGCGCAAAGCTGTGCTGAGCTTCATGGGGATGATGGAGCAGATACATGCGAAGTCTTACAGCAGTATTTTCACCACGTTGTCTACAACGGAGGAAATCAATGAGCTGTTCCTTTGGGTGGAACGCAATCCTTACTTGCAGTTCAAGGCAAACAAGATTTCCCATTTCTACGAAAACATTGGAACTCCTAAAGAGCTGTATTTGGCTATGGCAGCATCTGTCCTGCTGGAGAGCTACTTGTTCTATAGCGGCTTCTATTATCCGCTTTACTTGGCTGGACAAGGTAAAATGACGAGCAGCGGCGAAATCATCGATTTGATTTTACGCGATGAGAGCATTCATGGCCTGTATATCGGTGTGTTGGCACAAGAGGTTTATGCGGAGTTAAGTCCTGCTGAGCAGGATGAGGCGTATGCAACATTGTGTGCCTTGCTTAAGGAGCTTCATGCCAATGAGGAAAGCTATACAGAAAGTCTCTATGGGACTTTGGGCTTGGCAGAAGAAGTGAAAGCTTTCTTACGCTACAACGCGAATAAAGCGTTCATGAATCTGGGCGTAGACCCCATTTTCGAAGAAGAGGATATTAATCCGATTGTTCTTAACGGTCTGAGCACGAAGACGAAGCAGCATGACTTTTTCTCGAAAAAAGGGAATGGTTATGTCCGCACGATTCACGTTGAAGCGTTGACGGATGATGATTTCCTTTTTGGGGATTGAATATTAACATGGTTAGCTGCGGATTTAACGGAGTGAGATTGTGTTGACAAAAGTCGATACCGATTTTATAATACAAACTAAATCATATCCATTGAATACGGTCAGGTTCGAATATAGAGAGAAACCCTTTCCCGTGATCATATCCTTCAACTGGAGGGGTATGTTTCATTGTGGTCAGGGTTTTTGTTTATCTGTTTGAAAGGAGAGTTTATATGTATCCAATAATCGATCTTGTAGAGCATCAAACCATTGCCACCGTACAAAAAGAAGAAGAACTAGAGCTTGCTATAAAGAGTCAGGCCAATATTATTTTTCTGCTAATAGGCTCCATCTTCAATGTTCAGGAATTGGTGGATAAGATAAAGGGCGCAGGTAAGCAAGTCTTTATTCATGTAGAATTCATAGAAGGAATAGTGGCTGATCGGACCGGAATATCTTATTTAGCGAAAAATGTAAAGCCTACCGGTATTATTTCTACAAAAGGTAACCTCATTCGGATTGCGAAAGACATGAATTTGATGGCCATTCAACGTATTTTCCTAATTGATCACAGCGCCGTGCTAAGAGGGATCAAAGCGGCGGAGCAAAGCCAGCCGGATGCGATTGAGGTCATGCCTGGCATTATGCCCCACATTATCGAGGGGCTAACTTCAATGACTCCCTACCCCATTATTGCCGGGGGACTGGTTGACAATCAGAGGGAAATAGACGAGGCTTTGCACGCTGGGGCGTTGGCAGTCTCTACCGGGAAATCTGAGTTATGGCAATAGCGATTAATTGATTGCGCTTTCATTATTTTTATTATATAGTAGCAATATTAGATTATTTTGTATCTTGGGTAGAGACTAATGAGAACCCCTGATTACACTGTAATTCACTTTCTAATGGGAAAGTGAGTTCATGTGTAGTTGCGGGTTCTTTATCTTTTTAGGGGGACAATTGCACAAAATGGAAATTACCTTACTAGGGACAGCCTGCGCTGTTGGCGGGATGGATAGGGATAACACCTATTTCCTCATCCAAAACAGGGAAGATTGCACGATGGTAGACGTTGGGGGAAGTCCTTTGAGCAAGCTTGCTAAATTGGGAATTAGCGTCCATCAAGTGAAGGAGATCATTTTCACCCATTTTCATATCGATCATGTGTACGGATTACCATCCCTACTATGGGGAATGTGGCTAGCAGGTCGAACGAAGCCCCTGATCATTTATTGTTCCTCTGAGAATGAGGTCCAACTAAAGAAATGGCTAGAAGTGATTGATATTCATCAATGGCCTGTGTTATTTGAAGTTCAGATCCATAAGTATGCGTGGAGAACGGAATCACTGTTGATAAAAGAAGAGGAGTTAATGATAACGACCTTTCCAAGTCTGCAACTAGGTCCGACCGTTGGATTAAAAATCCAATATAAAGACAAGGTTTTGGTTTATTCGGCAGACACGGAGCCCAATAGCTGGATCAAAGAACAAAAGCAGATTGACATAATGATTCATGAAGCGACAACTGCCGAACGTCCACGGGTTAACCATACGAGCTTACAGGAAATAATTAATTACTATCCATTGGAACGTATTGATCAGGTGGTAGCCGTTCATTTAACCGATACAGAGCCTTATGATCGCGTTCTCGACAGTCAGGTTATAGCTATTAAGGATAAAATAATCATTGGCTTTGATTTCATGAAAATTAATCTATGATGATGTGTAAGGGAAAGAGACGAGTAGAATCCCAAACCTATCAGACTGACTTTAGCCGGAAGGTGAAGTCTGTCTTAAGGTTTGGGATTTTTTTTGAATTTATAGATATAGGAGTGGGAACAGATGAAAGATTTTGCAGGATATATATTTGATTTGGACGGCACTATTTATTTGGGGGGGCGCTTGATTGACGGCGCAGCTGAGGTGATCGAATCCCTTCAATCGAGACATAAAAAAATCTTGTTTTTAACGAATAAAACGATTGAATCCCGAGACAAATACGTCACCAAACTAAACGGTTTGGGCATAAAAGTTGGGATTGACCAAATCTTGAGTCCGACGCTGGTTACCATTCGGTTTTTAAAAGAAAAATACGAAGACTGTAAAATATACGTGATCGGGGAACCATTGATCAAAGAAGAATTCAAGCAGGCGGGGTTTACATTCGCAGAATCACCTGAAGAAACAGATGTAATCATCACCTCATGGGATCGTGAGTTTCACTACTCTCATCTGGATTTTGCCTATCAAGCGATTAAGAAAGGAGCTATGGTCCTTGCCACAAATCCGGATAGAACTTGTCCGACGGAGGGAGGTGATGTTCCGGATTGCGGGGGGATGATCGGAGCTATTGAAGGAGCAACAGGAAAGAAAATTGAACTTATTACCGGTAAACCGTCCATTTATATGGCCAAAGCGGCATTGGAAAGTTTGAAGCTAAACGCAGATCAATGTCTAATGACAGGTGATCGGCTTGAAACGGATATTTTGATGGGTAAACTTGCGGGTTTGCATACGGCATTGGTTTTGACGGGAATTACACAAAAGGAAGACATTTTCAAATCAGACTATCAACCGGATTATATTCTTAATTCTGTATATGACCTTTTGTTAGAGGAGGTTATCGAAGAGACTGCAAGTACATTAGAATTGGATTGAAATGAGACGGCGAGATCATGGGTTAATAAGAGGAGGAGAGCTATGAATCGTAAGTTCAAACCAATAGTCGTTTGCTCGGTTGCTCTGTCACTGTTCGCCGCTTCGGTCGTGACCGGGATCGGTATCCCGGCTGTATCGGCATCTGCTGCTTCGGCCGTATTTATTACGGAGCTGGTTCCGGACACGGTAAATGTAAATTCAAATGATGGCTACGAATACGTCGAGCTTTACAACGCTTCAGATGAACTGATTGACTTGACGGGTTACAAGCTTCAGGGGAAAATTGACGGTGTTTTTAAATGGGAAGGAACACTTGGTAGTAACGTACGAATTCCCCCCCGTGAAACGGTGCTGATTTGGACTCAAAATAGTGTGATCAGTGGAAACACACCACAATTGACACATGACCAGTTCAGAAGCAATTATGGTATCGCTGAGTCCGAACTGCCGAATGACCGTATACATGTTCTGCAAAACGTTTCTGGCTTGTACAACGGAAGCTCTTCACAGAAAAATATAAACATTTCCCTAGTCGACCTGCTCGGTTCGGAAATCGTTGTCGCCACATATTTCGTGAATTCTGATAACGACGATACGTTCGAAAACAAAGGCATTTCATTTAAGCAGCCTTCCTCTGGGATTGCTATGGTGTATAACGGTGGAAATAAGACAGCAACGCCGGGACGTATCGCCTCCGATGAAGTGCTAGGAGTGGCGCCGAGTGACGTGATCGCAGCTGGGGGAGACGGCAGCTTGACGCTGTCGTGGACGCCGAGCAGCGATTCGAATGTGATCGGCTACCGGATTCATTCCCGAAACGGTCTTTCAATGGCGTCGGTTACTGATGTGACCTATACATATACCGGACTGACTAATGGATCCGATTATACGTTTACGTTATCGTCCGTCTATGCTGACGGAGGCGTATCCCCAGCTTCGCTCCCGGTACGCGGAAAGGCGGGCATTCCAGTTATTCCTGCTGTTGCGACTGGCTTACAAGCGCTTCCTCGTGATAAGGCGATTCGTTTGAGCTGGGATGCTTCTACTGAGGGGGATGTTGCTGGTTACCGTATTTATAAGAACGGCGTGCAGCTGCCGGATTTGGTGACAGGCTCCTCCTATGTGGCAACAGGTTTAACGAATGGCCAAAGCGTCACGTTCGCTGTCTATACCGTCAATCAGTCAGGGTTAATGTCTGCGCAGCCTGCAGTGGTTGCACAAAAACCGCAGGCCGCCCCCTCGTTTGTAGTTACGGAAATGGCGCCAAACACGAAAAATATCGACTACAAAACCGGTGGGACAGATGCGTTCGAGTTTATTGAGCTGTACAATTCTACCTCTACGCCCATTAACGTCAAAGGATTTATTTTAAAATACATAGCAGGTGCAACCGTTTTTGATTATCTCATCACGGAAAACAAAATGATCGCGCCGCAAGAGACATTCCTTATTTGGTTCAAAAACACCAACGTACAGCAGGTTGGACTGCCCGAATTCAATCTGGCTTACGGCAGTTCGATTGTGGAGGATCAGATGATCGTAGTCGTAAATGGCGGCATGTCGAATTCGGCGTCGCGCCGTGTACAATTTCTAGATCCCGACAATATTGTGCTTACTGACACGACCTACAAGGTTGAAGATATCGGCGAAAGCATCAGTGCCAACTTCATTCCGGATCGCGGCAACGGGGTTGTCTCGGCCGACAGATTTTCCATGCAGGCCAATCCGGGTTTTCTGTATCCGGTGCAAAAGGTAGCCGATCCAGCTGATATGGTGCGACCAGCTGCCCCTACTGACATACAGGTAGCGGCTGGTGTCGGCGGAGTGAAGGTGACCTGGAGCGATACGCTCGAGCCAGATGTTGCCTATGTGAACGTATATGTGAATGGCGTGGTGCAAAATAAGCTGCTCATGCCGGAGAATGAGGCGATTATTGAGGGACTGGAAAACGGGACGGCGGTTTCCTTGCAGGTGAGCACGATCGATACGGCCGGCAGAGAATCCGATTTGACGGCTCCAATCGTTGCAACACCGACGGCTGATACAATGCCGGCGGTAATGATAACGGAAATTGTTCCCGACACTTGGAACACAGAGCCGCTCGAATCGCGCGATGTCTACGATGCGTATGAGTTCATCGAGCTGTACAATCCGCATTTGCAGCCGTTCGATCTGAACGGCAAAACAGTGCGGTTTACGCAGCCAGATGATGCTGCGAAAAGCTGGTCTTGGACGTTCGATCATCCGACCCCCATCGAGCCGAAAAAAAGTATTCAATTTTGGGTACGTCCGAATGGGCTCAACTATTTAAAGCCGGACGGATTTAACTTTTTCTATTACGGCTTCCAAGAAGCAAAATATGTTCCAGATTCGGCTTTCGTGTATGGCGACGGCGCAGGCGGATTATCCAACAATGGCGGTATCATCGATATCGTCGAGCCGGACGGTACTGTTCTCGTTTCGGCAACGTATACAGCCGGTCAATTTCTCGAGAAAAAAGGGATTACCTATGCCTATCCGATGTTCGGCGGCACTGACATGCGGACCGTCGGCGTTCAGCAAACCGGGACGCCTGGTGTAGTTAACTCTACGCAAATTCCTCGCGAGTCGATGCATGACCAAACTGCACCTGTAGCACCTGCAGGGTTTCAAGCGGAGCCCAACCGAGGTGAAGTGACCGTCAGCTGGGAGCCAAATGCGGAATCGGACTTGGCAGGGTATCAGTTGTACATGGGCGGACAGCTTGAGGTGACATTGCCGACATCGGTAACGTCGTACACGATACCAGCACTTCCGGGTCAGGTTGCGGTGACGTTCGAGTTGAGCGCGATAGATAACACCGGCAACGAATCCGCGCGCGTATCGGCTACGGCTAAGCCAACCTACCCGTTAATGACTCAGGTAGAACGAGAGCCGAGCCCTGCGAATGCACTTACTGAATCTCGGTACATGGCGGCGTGGGATGTCGGGGGGAAAGGTCCGATCATACCGGGTCTTGTACAAGGTCATGTTCCTCAGGGGATGTCATATTTTGCAGATAACCAGCATGAATGGATACTGATGGCTGCGTATCACTATACGGGGGATCCCAGCACTTTAGCGCTCGTCGATGCAAAGACAGGCACTTTGGAGAAATATGTTAACCTCAAAAATCCCGACGGTTCCATTTACACCGGGCATGCGGGCGGTGTTGCGGTAAGCCGGGATAATATATGGCTATCATCCGGCAAGAGGATGTACCGGATGCCGATTCAGACGCTGATCGATACGCCGGACCAAGGCTTCGCACAATTTGCGGATTCGTTTGGCGTTGTGACGAATGCCTCATTCGCGTCGTATGAGGATGGGATGCTGTGGGTTGGAGAATACAGCAACCCGCCTTCTTATACGACAAGTCCGTCGCATCAGATCCATAACCGAAACGGGGAGTCTCACTTGTCGTGGATCGTTGGTTATGAGCTCGATTTAAACGACAGACTTCCATCGGATACACCCAGCTTTCGAGAAGAGAGCATGGACAAATTTGTGCCTAAATATGTGATAAGTATCGGTGATAAAATCCAAGGCGTTGCGTTTAACAAGGGAGAAGTGCTGCTCACTTACAACCAGGGGCGGCCTTACAACTCGATTGTTCGCTATGCAATGCCGAACGTCTCTGACCTGTCCACGAAATATGCGGAAACGTCCATCGGCGGCGTTACCGTTCCGTTATGGTTGTTGGACAGCGTGAATAAAACGGGTTCGATCAATGTTCCAACCGGTGCGGAGAATATGTTCATCCGCAATGAGGATGGTGCTGACAATCTGTATGTGAACTTCGAATCGGGTGCGAACCATATGCGGTTCATGTCGTCCTATTCGATGGATCGATTGCTTAAGCTGAATCTTGATCAGCTGCGCGCATATGACAATCGGACATTAGCAGGTATTCCCCAGGAAATGAAGATCGGCGCTCAAGCGCAGGCGATCGTACTTGCAGACCGAGGTAAACGCAATGCAGAGAACGTAACAGGCAGCTATATATGGACGAGCAGCGAGCCTTCAATTATCGAGGTCACAGCGGAAGGCTATATTCGCGCCATAAAACCGGGTACAGTAACGATTACCGGTACGGCCGGCGAGAGTGTGCTCAAGGCTTCCGTTCGGGTAACCTCTCCGGACTCAATTCGCGCAGATTTTCCTTCGAGCGGACGGATGACCGATGGTACGGAGTTCCAGCTTGCGGTCAAAGCTGTTTATGCGGACGGGTCGGAAAGTGATATAACTTCATTGGCTGCTTACACGCTCAAAGGTAGTTCCGGGGCTCTCGAGGTAAGCCAATTGGGGTTAGTCCGGGCCATTAAACCGGGTATGGAAATGATTTCGATCGTATTCGAGGGAAAAACGTTTGAATTGAAAGTAATTGTTAGCCCAGAAGAGGCCGGGGGAAGGAAACACCAGCCCCGTTGAGCAAAAGACGAATTAATTCCAAGCGGTAGAGATGAAGGAGAACCTCTTTGGAAGAGATGCGGTTTGTTTGCGCATTTTTTCTAAGGGGGTTTTTATATTTTACATGGAGGAGAACCATACATGAGACCTACATTTTCAGCAGCTAACAGATCGATTATTTTAGAGACAATGGCGCAGAGCGAGCTAGATATATTGGTTATCGGAGGTGGGGTCACAGGAGGCGGTATCGCGCTCGATGCAAGTGCGCGCGGTATGAATGTCGGCTTGTTGGAGAAGAACGATTTCGGTTCCGGCACAAGCAGTCGCTCTACGAAACTTATTCACGGCGGGTTGCGGTATTTGAAGCAGGGAGATGTCAAGCTTGTGCAGGAGGTTGGACGGGAACGGGCAATTTTGTACAAAAATGCGCCGCACCTTGTCATTCCCGCACCGATGCTTCTTCCTGTATATAAAGGCGGGACATACGGTTACCTTGCCTCGTCGATTGGTCTATACATCTATGATTGGCTGGCAGGTGTCGCCCGCAAGGAGCGGAGAAAAATGTTTGACCGTAGGCAAACAGCCCAGCTCGAGCCGCTGCTGAAGCAGGATGGCTTGAAGGGAGGCGGGCTATATTTCGAGTACCGAACGGACGACGCCCGGCTAACGATTGACATTATGAAGACTGCTTACGCGCAAGGCGCCAGCATCGTAAACTATGCAGAGGTGACGGAGTTTATTTACCGTGACGGTAAAGCGGTGGGTGTTCGTGTACACGATCGCATCAACGGTACGTACACGCAAATTAATGCCAAACATATTGTCAATGCAACCGGCCCGTGGGTCGATAAGGTGCGAGATATCGACGGTTCCTTGAAAGGGAAACGCTTGTTCTTAACTAAGGGTGTCCATCTCGTTGTTGATTACGAGCGCTTTCCGGTAAAACAGGCTGCCTACTTCGATACACCCGATGGTCGCATGGTGTTCGTCATTCCACGCGGCAAGGTGACCTATATCGGCACAACGGATACCGTCTATTCGCAATCCATTGAGAGCCCAAGAACGACGATAGAGGATCGCGACTATATTATTCGTGCGGTGAATTTTATGTTCCCTAGCATTGGGCTTACAACGGATGATATCCGTTCCCATTGGGCTGGGCTTAGACCGCTCATTTATGAGGAAGGCAAAGGGCCTTCTGAGCTGTCTAGAAAGGATGAGATTTTCGTTTCCGACAGCAAGCTCATTACCATAGCCGGCGGCAAGCTGACAGGTTTCCGCAAAATGTCCGAGAAAGTCGTCGATCTTGTCGCCAGCGAGCTGCATAACACCACTGGACGGAGCTACCCGGCCTGCAGTACGGATAAGATTACGGTGAGCGGTGGAGAAGTTCACCTAAGTGGTGCGAGCTATGCGGATTGGAAGAAAGAAATGGTGAGATTGGGAGCCGCACAAGGCGTAAATCAAACGGTCATGCAAGATTGGATTGATACATTCGGTTCGAATGCGCTTCGCATTATAGACCGTCTACCGGCTTTGAAACAGCAAAACATTCCTATAGAAATGTACTGGCTGCATGCAGAGCTGATGTACTGCATGGAAGAAGAAATGACCGTCGACGTGTCCGATTTCTTGAGACTGCATACAGGTTGGACCTATTTCCAATTGAGTAAGGCGGAGAAATATGCTGACGCAGTATTTCAAATACTTTGCAATCACCTGTCATACGACGGAGCTCAGAAGGAAAAACAGCTCAACATGATGGAAGCGCTATTCGCTTCTATTAACGATCTCCCGGTAAATGATCATGCTATCTAAAGAAGGGGGTGATCAAAGATGAGCAGTGTATGGCATATTACAGATCTAGAGCTTACCATACGAATTCTGCTGGCTGCAGGGTTAGGGGGACTCGTAGGCTTGGAGCGGGAATGGAGCAACCATGCGGCTGGTTTACGCACGCACATTCTTGTCTGTATCGGATCAACGGCAATTATGCTGCTGTCGATATATGGCTTCTCCGATTTCGTTAACGAGCCGCAAGTGCGGGTAGACCCGGCACGACTGGCGGCGCAGGTCATTAGCGGCATCGGGTTTCTGGGAGCCGGTACCATCATGCGGACCGGCTTGACTGTATCCGGTCTGACGACTGCCGCTTCCTTATGGGTGGTGGCGGCGATCGGTCTGTGCGTCGGCGCGGGCTTCTTGTATTGCGCGGTGCTTGCAACGGTTATGGTATTACTTAGTTTGGTTGTGCTTAACAAATGGGAAAAGTATTTAATGCGCAATCGGCGAACGATGGAGGTAGTGATAAAAATCGTCGATAAGCCCGGCGTATTAGGCAACATTGCTACCAAATTCGGTGAGAACGGCATTCATATCGTGAACGTCCAGATGAAGCCTGATGGCATGACCGAAGTGGACGGTGTATTGGAGGCGGTCGTGGAGCTGCGTTTCAGTTTGAAGGCAAGCCAAGGGGAGACGCTAATAAAGGCGTTGGATGCGATCTCTACATCAGTGCATATTTTGTCTACGGAGTCGAAAACCTTTAGCATGGAATCAGGTTCCCGGAAGTCAAGCAGGCATGCGGTAGGATAAATTGCATAATGCCGATCAACTTCTTGTAGATGATGTTAATGAATGGTAAAATATACTGTTGTATTGACTATTACGCAATTATGTGAAATACTAGTAGCAGTGAAAACGCTTTAATTCGTTCATAACGATTGGGTCGGAGATCATTGAGACAGCCCAAGAGACGAACGGACCGTGTGGTAATTGCGCGGCTCCTTTGTTTCTTGTGTCTCAGTGCTCTCCTTTTTTCATCTCCAAAAGTAATACCAAAAATGGAAAGGGGATTTTACAATGAAATTAACAAAATGGTTTCCCTTGCTTGCGGCATCTTCTCTTATGCTAACAACAGCGGTTGGCTGCTCGAACGGTGGGGAGGAAACACCGGCGGAAGCGTCAATTGCACCGGTGGTGGAAGACAACTCGCAGATTACGATTCAATATTGGCATTCTCATGCTGAAGTGCAAATGCCCGCAGTCAATTACATGATTAGCGAGTTCCAGAAAAAGTATCCGAACATCACGGTCGAACCGGTGTTCCAAGGTGCATACGTCGATTTGCATAAGAAGCTGCAGGCGGCTGTTGCGGCTAAAGAAGTTCCTGCCGTCACCAATGTGGAAGTTTCAGTGTTACCTAACTTTGCTGACAGTGGTGTGTTTGCAGATTTAAGCGGTTACATATCCCGCGATAAAGTAGATATGAACGATTTTTCCAAAGGGATGTTGCAAGCGTATTCTTATAACAATAAGCAATACGGCTTCCCGTTAATCGTCAGCACAAGCGTTATGATTTACAACAAAACGATGCTCGATAAGCTGAATGTTAAACCGCCGCAAACATGGGCTGAAATCGAAGATTTTAATAAAAAGGTTACGGTTAAGGAAAATGGGAAAACGAGCCGTTACGCTTTCTCCGTACCAGGTTGGGATACATGGTACATGGATCCGTGGGTATCTAACGGCGGTGGCGCGATTCTGAGTCCAGATCATAAGAAAACGCTGCTTGACCAGCCTGATAGTCTGAAGTGGATTCAAAACTTCGAAAAATGGACTAAGGAAGGTTCTATGCATATGGGTTACGGCAAAGGTGCTTCAGACACCATGCGCCAAATGTTCTTAGAGGAAAAAGTAGCGATGGTTCAGCATACTTCGGCTGTCTTGAAAACTTACCTGCAAAATGCGAAATTTGAAGTAGGCGTTTCATTCCTGCCTGGCGACAAAGAACGCAAATCGCATATCGGTGGAGCAGGCATTGTTATGATGGACGGAGCTCCTGCTAAACAGAAGGAAGCTGGTTGGAAGTTCGTGAAGTTCATGACCGCAGCTGAGAACAATATCAAGTGGGCGGAAGGCACAGGTTACTTGCCAACTCACAAGTCCGTTCTCACGACAGAGGAAGGCAAGAAGTACTTTGAGAAGCTGCCGCAGTACAAAGCGGTGTTTGATAATTTCGACAATGTCGTAGGCCGTCCGCAGCACCCGACTTATCCGGAATTCAGCAAGAAGTACATGGAAGTGGTTGGTAAAATGCTTCTTGAAAATGGAGATCCAGTGCCTCTTATGAAGGACGCTGTGAAAGAAATCGATGCGATTTTGAAAGAAAGCTAGAAAGAAAGGGGAGTCGCCATGAAAGCGACGGAAAGCCAGCCTGTCCGTATACAGCAAGCGACCAAACGGTCTAATACCCGTTGGTTAGAATACTTGAAAGACTTTTCGTTTGCAGTGCCCGCATTGGTCATATTGACTCTGTTTATCTATTATCCGCTCCTAAATTCGTTATACCTCAGCTTTACAAACTGGAATATGACGAAGCCGGTGAAGAAATTCATCGGCTTCGACAACTACGTCTATTTGCTGACTAGCGACACGTTTTATAAAGTGCTCAAAATTACATTTACGTACACCATATTAGACGTTCTGCTTACGCTCGGACTCGGGCTGTTACTGGCACTTTTGTTTAACTCGGTTTCGAAGTTTTTTGGCTTTATGCGGGCGATCATCTTCATGCCGCATTACATCTCGATGGTTATCGTGTCTATGATCTTCCTATGGATTTTCAACGGTCGATATGGATTGATGAACGAATTGCTGAACTGGGTGGGATTGGACCCGATACAATGGCTGACCAATACGAAGACCGCACTTTGGGTGCTTGTCCTTATTGGGGTTTGGAAAGGCGTCGGTTTTACAATGATAATCTTCATCGCCGGGCTTAGAAGTATTCCGGTCGAATATTATGAGGCTTCCGGCATCGACGGGGCGACGAAATGGACGCAGTTTTGGAAAATTACATTGCCGCTGCTGTCTCCGACAACATTATTCCTTGTCGTTACACACTTTATTTCTTCGATGCAAGTGTTCCAATCAGTCGATGTCCTCACGAACGGAGGCCCACTCGATTCAACGAAAGCTATGGTCTACTGGATTTATGAAATGGCGTTTTCCGAGTTTCGAACAGGCCGAGCGTCTGCTCTTGTTATCATGTTCTTCCTCATAATCGTCTTGCTGACCATGGTGCAAATGTATGTGTCCAAGAAGAAAGTCCACTACGAAGGGTAGGTGCCAGTGACATATGAAAAATCCGCTGTTTACCAGTACCCGGGTCATTGTCGCAATCGTTATTACGTTATTTATGTTTTTTCCTATTTATTGGATGCTGATTACTGCTTTGAAAACATCGAGTGAGCTGCGCATGGCTGTACCGAGCTTTTGGCCGGAAAAGCTGATGTGGGAAAACTTCGCAAGCGCTTTCAAGGCGATTCCTTTCTATCGTTTTACCGTAAATACGGTCATCCAGACTGTCGGTATCGTATTTCTGCAAATTAACATCGGCATCATGGCTGCGTACGCTTTCTCTAAAGGTACGTTCCCAGGTAGAGATGCCCTGTTCGCTCTTGTACTGGCCGCGCTGATTGTTCCAGAGCAGGTCGTGTTCGTACCTATTTACGTGATGCTGTCGAAAATAGGTTGGATTAATACGTACTACGCATTGATCATTCCACACGCGGCTTCAGCATACGGCATTTTTCTGTTGCGCCAAATGTTCCGATCGATTAATAACGATGTGATTGAGGCCGCTAAAGTGGATGGAGCGAGTCGTTTGCAGGTGCTTTATCGCATTCTGACCCCGATGGCGATGCCGACGGTAGCTACCTTGACCGTCATCAGCTTTATACATAGCTGGAATGCCTACTTCTGGCCGCTCGTTATGACCAACTCGAATAAAATGCGCGTGCTGACGGTCGGTATTTCCATGATGCGGGATTCAATTGCTGGCGACGAGGCGCTTAACTTTCACCTGTTGATGTCTGCGAGTATCTTGGTTATTTTACCTATCGTTATCATGTTTGTGTTCGCACAGAAATATATTGTTGCCGCCATGGCGAACTCAACATTTAAGTAAGAGAGGAGCTTCATGCATCATGACAAAACAACCATTGTTAGTCATCGCGCATCGCGGAGCGAAAGGGGAAGCGCCGGAAAATACGCTGGTGGCTTTCCTTCTCGGACTTGAGCAAGGTTGCGACGCGATTGAATTAGACATTCATTTATCCAAGGATGGAGAAATTGTCGTTATTCATGACGACACAATGAACCGGACGACAGACATAAGCGGTAAAGTGAATGAATTGACGCTCGCGGAGCTTAAACAAGCTGATGCAGGTCGATGGTTTCATGAGAAGTATGCGGGTGAGCGTGTGCCGCTGCTGGAAGAAGTATTCGATCTCGTACCGACGAATGTCATGATTAATGTGGAAATTAAATCTTCCTATGGGCGTAAATTAGAGCCTGCTTTGGTGGAGCTCATGAGACGCAAGAACCGCATTCAAAATGTCGTTGTTTCTTCATTCGACCATAAATGTTTACTGTTTCTGAAGCTTCTTGAGCCGGAAATCAAGATCGGTCTTTTGTATGATTTTACCCCAGGGCAGCATAACCAATTAGCGGCTGGCTTAGGGACGCCGGTATACTCGCTGCATCCCAAGCATACTCGAATCGTTGCTGAAGATGTGCGTGAAGCGGTTGCACATGGTCTTCGCGTATTTGTTTACACGGTCAACGACGAAGAAAATATGGCGAAGTTGATTGATTATGGCGTCTCGGGAATTATTACAGACTATCCAGGCAAGCTGAGGACTTTGTTATCGTATACGGCTAGTGCGGGGGCAGGACGATGAAACGAACGGCATGGATTGTTCTCCTTGCAGGATTATCGGCGCTAATGGTAACCGGCTGCCAACAGGGGGCTTCATCGGTTTCGACCACGCCGTCTTCAGTGTCAACGAAACCGACCGCTGAAGCCGGAGCTGTCAGTGGGGCGTCGAATAAGTCTGGCAGCAACCAGGCTGCAGCGACACCCGCAGTTTTTACACAAGAAGAAGCGGGTATTAAAATCCGAGTCGACATGCCGGAGATCAAAACCTTTTTGCAAAAAGCAAACCAAGGTCCCATTGTTCCTGCATTAAAACAAAATGCGATCCCGCAAGGCATAGCCTACTTGGAAGACCTTAAATGGATTCTGGTGTCGTACTACAGAGAAGATGGCAAGCCGAGCTTGCTAACGGTAATAGACGCCGGTACCGGGAAAATGGTTAAGGCGCTTGAGCTCTATAAAAGCGATGGCACTCCTTACAAAGGGCATGCTGGGGGGATCACGGCAAGTCGGAAGCATATCTGGATTTCTTCGGAACAAGATGTGAACTTTTTCAATACGGAAGATATCCAAAAAGCGGATAATAGTAAGCTTACTTTCAAAGGTTCAGTGAAAAACGATACGCGTGCCTCATTTACGACTTACGCGGACGGCGTCTTATGGATCGGCGAGTTTGCTCAAGGCACTGACTACCCGACGGATAAGTCACACTACATGACGAATCGCGATGATAAAGAACACAGAGCATGGGCGGTCGGCTATAAGCTGGATGCGGAGACAGACCTGCCTGTGGCAAAAGAGCAGGGGCCGACACCTGCTGTTCCGGACTATATTATGTCGCTGCCGGGAAGCATTCAAGGCATGTTCGTTACAAAGGACGGCATATGGCTCAGTCAATCATCCGGTCGCAATAATGCAAGTACACTGCACCGTTTCGTCAATAGTATGACAGTAGACAAACCGCATACTACAGTGTCAGTTAGGGGCAAAGATGTTCCCGTCTGGTTCTTGGACAGCAAGAGCTTGAAAAGTAAAATGGAAGCACCCCCCATGTCCGAAGGGTTGTTCGAAACGAATGGACAGCTGTATATCCTATTTGAGTCGGGGGCAACCAAGTACAAAACTTCTTCCAGCTACGCGCTGGACAGGATTCAAGTCCTGCCGCTTCATGAGTAAGAACTGGTTGGCAAGCTGCGAACAATTCATGTATGATATTGGAAGTTCGATGATTTAATTCAACTTCATTATCAAACTGAGGAGGAGGAGCTGCAATGATTCTAGGCCTGGCCCATAGAGGATACCCGAGGAAGGTTCCTGAGAATACGCTTGCATCTTTTCAAGCAGCTTTAGACTTATCGTATAGTCATTTGGAGTTGGATGTACAGTTAACCAAAGACGGCATACCTGTCGTTATTCATGATACGACGGTCAACAGGACGACAAATGGCAAGGGCAGAGTGGTGGATTTCATGTTCGACGAGCTGCGGAAATTGGACGCCGGAAGCAGTCAACTGATCCCGACGCTCGAGGAAGTGCTGCAGTTGGCCAAGGGAAAGGCCAAGGTGGACATTGAACTGAAGCAGAGCGGCAATCTGTACCCTGGACTGGAACAGAAAGTACTTGATGTGGTGCGTTCTTGTGGTGTCCTTGATCAAGTATTCGTGTCATCATTCGATCATTATTCGATCGTCCGGATGCGCGAATTGTCTCGCGAGATCGAGCTTGGGCTAGTCCTTTACGGAGCAACGCCTTCTGTCTTTCCGCTTGCCAAGCAAATTGACGCCCGTTACGTTTCTGTCAAATATATTTATTTGACTGACGAATTTGTTCAACGCTGCGATGAGCAGGGCATTCAATTGATAGCGTGGACAATAGACGATGAGCAAGATATGCGTGATATACGTTCCCGATACCCGCACATTTGGGTTTGCACGAATGAACTGGACCGGTGGAAGCAGTGCATGGAACCGTTCGGATCGATTGTAAATCAGTGAAAATGACATAAAGACGAGCCGTTATCTGAGGATAGCAGTTCGTCTTTTTGTTATACGGTTCTAAACTTTGAGTTCAGCATGATGTACATTCGATGTCTCTATTTGAAAAGTAGTGTGCTGGATTTTGAATTTATTTTCTTTTTCATGGATTTCCTTTTGTAAAATATCCTGTTGTGAACATTGATGACACCATCAATTCTTTCTAACGTCTTTTTAACTTTATCCATCAATGGTTGTGGGTGTACTTTCCATCAATATGTGAAAGGCATTACGAATAACACCCCACGCGCTTTAATCCTGATGCGAATGAGAGAAGATTCACAAAAGGGTTGCTGCAAATGTACAAGCTGATGGCTGCCTAGTTCGTCTGAAGAAGGAAATCATGACTTCACATATGCGGTCATTCAATGACGCTTGTTACGCCGTAGGAAGACTTTCGTTTTACAAAAATAATACTCAACAGAATCAACACGAGACCTGCCAAAAGCGACCCTGAAAACGGTTCGTTAAAGAAAAGCGTTCCCGTCAAAATAGCAACTAACGGTATAAGGAACGCCAATCCAGGGCATTTTTCAGACCATTTTCAGCTTTAATGCGTTTTCTGGAGACATCCGATTTGTCCAGATTGCTTATCGTATTTCTCCATGGCAGAATCGTAAAGCCAAGTGCTACAATACAATCAAGCGATTAATAAAGGAGTGAATCAGGTGAGAAAATTGACGATAGAAGAGAAAAAGAATTATGATGAACTTGGCTATGTGGTCGTTTCGGATCTATTTTCGACGGAGGAACTAAGTGAGATTAACGAAGAGCTTGATGGATGCGAAGAGCCAGTCCAAACCTCGGGGGAACACGAAGGATTTACGTACCAGCTAGCGATGCTGACCGACAAGACGAAACAATTCGCTCACGACGAGCGGATCCTGAACTTGATCGAGGACATCGTTAAGCCGGGCATTTCCATCTTTTCCTCAAAGCTGTTGACCAAGCTGCCACACAGCGCTTCTGTCTGTCACTGGCATCAGGACGACGCATACTATAACGAAGTGGTGAACAGCGATACTCGGATGTCGATCTGGGTACCGCTGCAGGATACGGACGAGCTGAACGGATGCTTATGGATCGTTCCCAGAAGTCATAAGCAAGGGCAGCAGCCTTATACCGTCAAAAATAACGGCACTTGCCGGAAGGCGCTGGACGAGGAGCAGGTCGATTTGACAAAAGCCGAACCGGTGCGAATGAAGGCGGGCTCCATGCTGCTTTTTAACGCGTTGACTTGGCATTCCTCGAAAGGCAACGAAACGGATCAAGTTAGAAGGGCGTTCATCGTTTCGTACCAGGAGGCGACGGTACCGATCGGGCGGGGGAAGCAGCACATCGTTCTGCGTCCTGCGATCTGAGCTGCAAGGAGAGAGTAAGCATTGATAAACGCGACCCAACTGGCGGATCATCTCGATAAATCCGTGTTCTCGATCGCTTTTGCTGGAAATACGATACTCCAGGCCGGTACGTATCAAGCACCGTACATTCACAACATTCATTCCATTCACTATATCGTAAGAGGCACGGGTTTCTACGTGATGAACAACGTCAAATATACTCTAGAAGCGGGATCCGTCATGATGTTTGTTCCCGAGACGACGTTCGAATGGTCGGTCTCGGAGGCAGAAGACGTTGAAATTTACCATATCCGGTTCGACTACCGAATTTGTTGTAAAGAGAAGCAGGAGTGGATTTCACGGTCTTCTGACAGCTGGCTTGCCCCTTTGCGCGGCATGCTTACGACAGTTCGGCCGGCCGAAGTCCGTAGATGCTTTGATAAGGTGTTTCAACTATGGAAAGCCTACATCCCATTTCGCAATATCGCTGCAATTTGGCGTTTCGGGAGCTATGGCTTTCTTTGATCGACAATATGTACGATCAACAGTACAGTAGTGACGCGGATTCGGCGATTCAGTTCACGTATCGGTATATCGCGGACCATTTCCAGTCTCCTTTAACCGTTGAGCAGTTGGCCAAGAAGGCCGGGCTCAGCGCGGGCTATTACTCCCGGCAGTTCAAGCGGCTCACCGGATTCGCGCCAAAAGACTACATCATTCGTCTGCGGGTTACTAAAGCGAAGGAACTACTGGAACGCTCTGGGCTGACATTAACCGATATATCCAAGCTCGTCGGCTACGAGGACGAATTTTACTTCAGTCGGATTTTCAAGAGGATTACTGGAATGACTCCTTCGTCCTATGCAAAACAATCGAAGAAGCTGTAAAATTTTGCTTGCCCTCACAGGTTCTAAAGGTACATCGCGGGCCTGGACGGGCTGGCAAATACGCTTCTGCAGCTTGGCTTATCGGTTATGATGCTGTCCCCATTTGTGCTATTCACCGATGGCTACAATTTCTTTTCATTCACCAGCGCACCGATTATATTGATGCTTATGTTGGGTATCATTCATGGCGGGATTGGATTTTATCTTTTCTTTGCAGGAATGAAAGGACTTAAAGGCCAAAGCATCGCTGTATTGAGTTATATCGACCCCCTAACTTCACTATTAATTTCAGTTCTGGTTGTTGGAGAGAGGATGAGTTTGCAGCAGCTTATCTGCGCTGTCATGCTATTGGGCTCCATATGGATAGGTGAAGCAGGCGGAGAGATGAAAAGGGGAAATAACAACCCTTCAAAATGAGAAGTGTAACTCGACATAGAAACAAGGTAACTGACAGAATCGGCTAGTCTGTTAAACTAACGGCGAACTTATGGTTTAACAAAAAAGGGGTTTCACATATTAGATATGACTAGTATGTGAAACCTTTTATTTAATAATAGTTTTTTAAATTTAAGTCTTGATAAACTGCGAAAATAAAGTTGTAGACTGACAGCAACGTTAAGCTAAACGGGCAGTTTTCACTAATATGAAGAAGAAATTACAATACCCATTAATTGTGGCGAAATGCTTAGATCATGTGTTAGATTCTTTAATGCGAACACTTATGGTGACCAATTCCAGTTTGGCGGTTATTTAAAATATGCTATCAGGAACGTAATAAATTTTCTGCGTATTTTGTTTATTTACTGGGTCTGTAACTATATTAAAATAAACGTTGCCGTTTTTTGTCTGTACTCCCTCAATTTCATGGGTTCCCACATTTGTAATATTCACAAGGGTTTTGTATGCTCCTGTGTTGTTCATCATAGCAATCTGCGGAGTTTGACCTTCCGCGCCGCCTGACGTATATATTTCCGTATTATCGAGCATATCAACACCCTGGAAAGATCCGTTAGGTCTGACTATAGCACTTCCCGACTGCGTAAAGCTTGTAACGCAGGCGCTTACCGCCGCAGCACTGTCCATTCGAACCTGTTCATTGCTGTCAAGAAGCTGGTTCAATGCTACCGTGTCATAAATGGACCAAGTTACAGTTCCTTCTGCAGTTTGTATGCGGAAAATAGTATTGGTACTGTTGCCGCCGCTATCAACGCGGTATGTCGTACCTAAACTTGTACCAGTCTCATTGGCGTAATTCATGTAGGTGAACCGATGAAGATCCGTATAATCATATGTCGCGCCGGCCGAGTATTGAAGTCTTGCTACCTGGAGCGACCAGTAATACGATGTTGAAGGATCCGCTTTCGAACTGAAATAAAAGTAATTTATATCATTGTATGTGTACATATCAAGTGTTTGGCAATGACCGGCATTGGTGACGGTCATTTCATCAACGTATGTTGCGTCACTTCCGTTTATGAGTAATCTTGAAAGATAGCATGTTCCCCCAGACCGCTGAGTTACGTAAAGATACGTTGAAGCGATGTAAGCCTTCTGAACAGCCAGGTTGTGATTAAGTCCTTTGAGATTGTATGCGAGTGTTGCTGAAGCGTTTACAGTTTTAGCAGGAGTTGCCGCAAATACGGGCAAAACAGACATTCCCAAAATAAGAATTGCGAGAACAACAGATGTGAGTAGTTTTAATTGCCTTTTAATAAGGCTCAATGCTTGAACTTGAAACATACTGATACCTCCTTTGTTGTGCAATCCTTTACATCTTGCTCCAATGCTCCATGCTACTTGGCCGTAAGCCTCAAGCTGCACCTCCTTATTGTCGGATGAGCCCAGTCAACAAAATAAAAACCCCAACAATAAGACAGGCTCGCAGGCGAGCGAATCAAATTGTTCGGGTTTTCTCATGGACTCCAACCGTCACATATATTCATAAAAATAGCGGAAAGTAAGCGCTTTCAATTCGATTACATGTTCATGCTAACAGTTTGCTTCCAGAAAGTCAAGCGATATTTGGTAGTCGGCTTTGCCAAGCTGATTAGGTTGAAGCAATAGAGCAAATAAAACCGGGAGTGGACGTTTTGACGCATGATATGATTTATTGGTTAATTATTGGGGCTCTAAGCCTGCTCCTCATAATACTACGGAGTTACAGGCCATGGTAGTGGTTGGGAACAATACATACAAAAGAGTACCGAAGCGAACTTATGCAGGCAATTACAGGACTAAGTGATTTTGATAAAGATATGAGTAGAGCCCCTGGCAAATGGTCGATCAGAGAAATTGTTCATCTCGAGAATGAACTATAACAATCGCCCAATTGAATATGTATAAGAACCCTCCAACTAATTTTGAAACAACACAATCGGAGCCATACGGTTCTGTGGGCTCCCTTTTCTGATTAATTAACGCAGCTTACACTGGATTCTCCACTATCAAAGTATGCAACGGTTCTGCAACACCCCTCATTTATAATCCATCTCCCATCTCCATATCTCAAAAAAACCTTTACAAAAACAAAGAGGAAACGTGACCTTGATGGCGAATGATATTTACCAGCAATTAATAAATCTAATAGATTTATTAATTGACAACTCGAATGGAGCTATTTCCTGTACTTCGAAATCATTGTGTAAATTGAAACCAAGGAGATGACTAACAAGTGAAAAAGAAACTGTTAACCCGCTGCTTCACCTGCCTGCTGGTCACACAGCTTGTCGCCGGCTCTCTGCTGCCGCTTAGCAGCGCTGCAGCTGCAGAAAGCGCAGCCGCTACCGAAGCGGCAGCCGCCATTCCCCGCATGCTTATTACTGAAATTGTCCCCGACTCGGGTGGGGACGATGCGCTGGGAGAGGATCCCTTCGAGTACCTAGAGGTTTATAACAACAGTGACCAGTCGATTGACTTCAAGGACTACTCTATTTTATACAGGTACCCGGGAGATCCCGGCAATGATTTGTTCTGGCGGCCTTACACCGATGAACAGATAATCATCCAGCCTAAGCAGACCATGGTTTTCTGGGCGGTTACGCCATCAGGGGAGCCCAAGAAGGTGGCTGACTTTAATCAGCATTTTCAAACCTCGCTCGTTGAAAATAAAGACATAGTCCGGATTCCCGGGGGTCTTAACAACCTGAGGGAAAGAACCATCGTGGTGGCGACTAATACGGGAACAGACATTGTACGCGCAAGTTATAATCCGGGCGTGATCGATACGGCGGCGGATCTGAGTGTCGAGTACGGTGTTCCGGACGACGGCAGTCTCGATATGAAGAAACTCAGCTCCAAGACGGTGCCGGCCTCCCCGGGAACCTTCAACCCGGCTAACGTACCCGCGGAGCCTGTTCGTACTGTGAACGACCCTGTTCCGCCGTCGGTAAAAGATCTTACGGATCTCTCCGGCATCGACCTGATCAAGCCGATTGAGCTGATGGCCGAAGCGGCAGATGATCGTCTGCTTGCGTCCGTTAATCTATATTATAAATCCAACAAGACGACGAATTATAAAATGGTAACCTTGCCGCGCGGCGCCGACGGACGCTTCCGCTATTCATTGGAGATGATGGAATGGTTCGGGAGCCCGACGCTCGACTACTATTTCCAAGCGTCCGATACCTTCAACGAAACGTCTACGGCTCCGAGAACGCTCAGCCTGGCGGGGAATGAGATAAGCCCTGCGCTGAACGTTCGTGAAGGCGATATTCTGTCAGGTGAGCGGGTTCTGATCGGTTCGTCTGCCACCGAAGGGTCCATGTCGCTGTTGATCGACGGCCAGCCGGTTAGTCCAACGGAACATGCTCTCGAGAAAACGGCTTATTTCGTATTTGAAGCGGACGACATAGACAAAGGGCAGAACGTGACCACCATGGGCACTGAGACGCTCCACTTGATTCCGTTCAGCACTCAGGACTACAAAACTATGGTAGTACCGGTACGCCCCGATTTGTTCAAGTACGGTCAAGCGAATCCGATTGCCCTGCGTGCGGGTTCAGTAACCAGGCCTTATTATGAGAACCAGCCGGAGCCCGGCCTGGATGATTTCAATATCCGCAATGTCCGGCTTGTTTTGGCGGACGGTACGGTCATCCGCGACCCGAAATATGCGAATCCGGCAACCATACTCGACATGGGAGATAACGGACGCTTCCTTCCGGTAGTGTACTTCAATTTCACGATTCCGGAGCGCTATTGGGACGGGATCTCTTACCGATGGAATACCGCATCAGCCGTTGATGGACCTCATCGGGTCGAAGTGTCGCTACCTGACGGCAGCAAGGACACAGCGAGCGTGATGGTAGACAATCAGGGGCCGGTAGTAACTGCGAATATTACGGAAGGCAGTACTTACAAAGGAGCTTTTGATATACAAGCTTCTGCATCGGATGCGGCTTCCTCCGTCAAATCCTTTGAGGTGAAACTGGATGGCAAGCTCATTGAGGTTCCGTATCCCACCTCCTCTGCGGCTCTCACTCCGGGGGAACATAATCTTGTGCTTAAGGCTGTAGACGCCGGGGGCAAATCGACGGAGAAAACGATCAAGTTCGCAACACCTGCAGAGCTTCCGGGTAAGCCGCTCCTAGCGGCGCCGGCGGACGGTTCACAGGATACGGACACGAACGTGAGCCTGCAGGTATCGGTTTCTGATCCGACCGGCGACCCGCTGAACGTGAAGTTCTTTAAAGGGCAAAAGATCACCGCTGCGGATGCGGGAGTGATTGCTTATAAGCATGCGACTGATGTGGAGCCCCCTCTGACCTTGACGAGTCCAGGAGAAACGCAGCTGACTGCCGAAGAACAAACAGCGGCCGGAGCCTCCGATGACAGTTACGTCACTTCGGACTCGACTGAACAGTTTCCTTATCAGCGCTTTGAAGTAGAGGTGGGGGCGGAAACAGGCGCTGGCGACCGTCTCGAGCTTAGCTGGGAAGGGCATTCGCTCAAGGGCCGTAAAATAAGTTTGTATGCGTGGAATCATATTACCGTGAAATGGGACTCCCTTGCGTCCACGGTGGCGGATTCGGAGGAAGATTTTACCCTTTCTGCAGAGGTGGACGGTGGTAATTATGCAAGAAGCGGTAAAGTCCAAGTCCTGATTCAGGACGAGATTCCACGCCGTGAGCAGTACGATTTTACCATTGCCTCTATACCGGACACACAGATATACGCGGAAGTTCAGCCGGAGTATTTTGAGTCCCAAGTCAATTTCCTGCGCGATGCCAAAGAATTGATGAATATTCAATATGTGATGCAAGTGGGGGACATTGTAAACTCCGCAGGCATCAAAGGACAGTGGGAACGTGTGGATAAGTTCATGAAGGTGGTGGAAGATGCACAAATTCCTTGGGGCGTAGCTGCGGGCAACCATGACGTATTCGACGGAGGAGCGACGTCAGTGCCGGATTACTCGGAATTCTCAAAGTATTTCGGAGAGAATCGCTTTAAGGATAAGCCTTACTACGGAGAGTCGTACAAAGATAACAAAGGTCACTATGATCTGATCTCGGCGAGCGGCAACGATTTTATTTTCGTCTATATGGGCTGGGGCTTTAATGATGAGGACATGGGATGGATGAACAACGTTCTGAAGCAGTATCCGGACCGTAAAGCGGTCATTGTGGTTCATGAATATTTGCAAAATAACGCAGCGAGATCTGCAACCGGCAATCAGATGTACCAAAAGGTGGTAGTGCCGAATCCTAACGTATGGATGGTCATGAGCGGTCATTTCACCGGAAGTGCGCTGCGTACCGACCAGCTTGACGATAACAAGGACGGACAGCCGGATCGCAAAGTATACCAGATTCTTAACGATTACCAGGGCATTCCGAATGGTGGAAATGGATATTTGAAGCTTCTCCATTTTGATACGAAGACGGATACCGTCTATGTTAATACGTATTCGCCGTATTTGGACGATTACAATTATTACGATCCGACCAAGGACGAATTTAAGCTTTTGCTGGACCTGAAGCCAATGCTAAAAAGAGTGGCAACCGACGCGATGACGGTAAAAGTGTACGCTAACGACGCGATCGGATCGGCGCAAGCGGCCAGCGGTTCCACAGCCATGGTCAACTGGAACGGCCTGAAAGGCAGCACGAATTACGAATGGTACGCACTGGCGGAGGACAGCTTCGGCGGAAGGACTTACTCGGATATTTGGTCTTTCCGCACCCGGCTTACCGTAGAAGCCCCGCAAGGTGTAATGGCGGCAAACGTGACTGCGGGTTCGGCGCAGTTGAGCTGGTCCCCGGTAACAGCATCCGACGGAAGCAGCGTGACCTACCAGGTGTACGACAGTCGTGGGGCTGTATCTACGGTAACCGGTACGGTGTACAATTTGACGGGACTAGAGCCGGACACGGCGTATACGTTCCAGGTAAAGACCGTACACTCTTCGGGAGCGGAATCTATGCTCAGCGATCCGGTAAGTTTTAAGACAACGATCGACTTGCCTGCTCTACAGAACGGCTTGCAGCGCTTTATTGCCTCCGGTAAGGTTACCCATCCGCTGGCCATACAGCTGGAAAATGCGCTAAGCCAGGCGGACAAAGATATGCAGATGGGACAGCGGGATCAGGCAGCCAAGAAGATCGAGGACTTTATGAAGCACCTTTCTAATAAAGCACATCAAGAATTGGCGGCAGCGGACGCCCGGCAGTGGCTGAATGATAAAGCTGAGGCTCTGCTTCGCGTCTGGGTCAGATGACCTGCCTGCAAGGCGCAAGCAACAAAGAAGCCCCTGGAAGAATTGCTTCCAGGGGCTTTTTGTTGCTTTCTTCAATTGGTGGCGCAACCGCGAGAAAAGCCTCATTTCGGTCTTATGTGAGCGATCCATTCAGCACAGTGTAATCAGGGGACCCGCGCAAGTGCTGCGCCTAATAAACGCCCAGCCCGCCAGACAGTCCATTTCGGCCCAATAGCCGCTGGCTTATAGCGACAAGCTGTCGAGCGGGATCTTGAACACGCTCTGCAGGACAAGCCCGACGGCCAGCGCAGTCTCGTCTTCCACATCTGTAAGATGGAGGAATTCCACGTTCCGGCACGTTTGAGGCACTTGGGCCATCACCCGCGCTTTAAGCTCGTCGACGAACGAGTCCCCCCATACCGGCAGCATGAACCCGGTGAGCAGAACCCGGTCCGGGTTGAGCAGGGTGACGATATTGGCAACGGCGTAAACGATCGCTGTCCTCACCATCTCGAAAAGCTGAACAGTTTCGGGGTCACCGGCGCGGACAGCTTCACTGAACTGCTCCACACTCCTGCCAAGCGTCCGCAGCAAGCCCCTTGAGGATGCCAAAGTGGTTAGGCATCCTCTGCCGCCGCAGTAGCACTCATAATCGTAGGGCGGCATAAACGCTTTATAGTGGCCTACCTCGCCTGCTACGAAGGAGGAGCCGGTAACCAGCAGCTTCTCTGCGACGATGGCGCCCCCGATGCCTCTGGCTAATTTAAGTGTCACATTGCTTTTGGAGGAGATCAGACTTCCGCCCATATTCTCGTTGAGCGCAAGCAGATTGGTGTCATTCTCCAGAAAGACGGGCAGCCCGTACTCGTCCTCGAGCAGCTTCGCCAGCGGTATTCGCTTCCAGCCGAGCCCCGGCGAGCGAAGCAGAATGCCTTCGGAGGAGTCAACGAGTCCATGGACGCTGAAGCCGATTCCCTTCAGGCTGGTAGGGTCAGGGGTCTGGCCCATGAGTTTGTCGATCACGCTGCGGATCACCCTGAGCAAGTCCTCTTCGGTCTCGTAACGGTCTGCCTTCACTTCGGCTTCCGCCAAGCGGACGTGCTGAAAATTATATACCGCTCCCCGTGCCGATGTGCCTGACAATTCAATGCCGATCGCACTGAATCGGGAACCGTTAAGCAGCAGGGGAACGCGCTTACGGCCGCTGCCGCTCTCAAGGGATTGCGGTTCGCCTTCGACGATCACTTGATCCTCGAGAAGCCGATTGACGATGTTGGTGACGGTTTGCTGACTAAGTCCGGTTTTTCCAGCTAGCTCTACACGGGAGATCGGACATTCCGAATAGATCAGATGCAGCACCTTCTGCTGATTAATGGATTTAAGCAGCGTGTGGCTTGCATGTTTCAATGTGGACATAAGTCGACCTCTTCCTTGAACTGAACACGTTTATTCTCTTAGTAGAAATTAGTTTACCACGCAGGTCATTACTGGGTAAAGGCAGGGATTTTTGTCGAAAGATATCTATTGTATCTAAAAGAAAAAACAGGTAATATAATAATAAATAAAATTGATTTATTAATTGAGTGTAAATTGTAAGCGTGTTCATACCACGTGAATCAGCGATTTTTAACAGATCTCTTACATAACGATAATCATCGCCAAACAATTATCCTCTATCCTTAAACTTAATAAATCATTTTTTTTTATTAATTAGAGGGGGTTTCAGTATGAGAAACAAATTTGGAAAGATTACGGCTTTTAGCCTGGCTGTTGCCATGTCGGGTTCGCTGCTTGCAGGTTGTACAGGAAAAACGGAACAACCATCCGCAAGTCAGCCTCAGAATCAGACGAAAGTGGAAGTCTACGAAAATGGGCTGCCGAAGATAGAAAAAGTGACGCTGAAGGTTGGTTTCTTTATGGGAGGCTATGGAAGGGAATGGTTCGATTATGCCGTGAAGTCCTTCCAGGCCAAATACCCGAACGTATCCTTCGACGTTACCGCATCGGCGGACATGAAGAACATGATTCAAACAAAAATTTCCGCAAGCAACGACAACGACATGTTCGACATTTTCAATACAACGCCGCCGTCCGGAGCACAGGGTATCATTTCCCTGGCTGAAGCCGGTAAGCTCGAGCCTTTCGATAATATGTTCGACAAGAAGCTTCCGGACGTACCGGGCAAAGCAGTGAAGGAACTCATGATGCCGGGCCTCGCCGAATCGTTTACCAAGGTGAACGGGAAGGTATACGAGTTTGCGACTTCGAGCTCCTACGGCGGATTATTCTACAATAAGACGCTGTTCGAGCAGAAGGGCTGGAACCAGAACCCGAAGACATGGGCTGAGTTTAACGACCTGCTTGCCAAAATTAAGGCGGACGGTCTGGCTCCGATTACTTTCCCTGGAGTTTACCCTAATTACTATGACTGGGCCTTTGGACCAGCAAAGCTGTTTGAGCTGGCCGATATCAAAGGAAACGCCGATAAGGTGATCGAAAATTATAAAACGTACAACGGTCCTCAATTTACGAGCGAGGAAAGCTTGGAACACTGGAACCGACTGTATGAGCTGGGCAAGAAGGGGTACTTCCCGGAAGGACTGCCGGCCTTAACGCATACCCAGTCCCAGATGCAGGTGATTCAAGGCCAGGCCGCAATGGTTTCCACAGGAAGCCACGTGGAGAACGAAATGAAGAAGACTACGCCGGAAGACTTCAAATGGGGCTTTATGGCGGTGCCGTTTAGGGATAAGGCGGAGCAGAAGCTTTGGATCCGAAGCGGAATCACTAACTTCCAATACATGTGGGCCGGCAAGCCGGATCTAAATAAGAAGTGGTCTAAGGAATTCATTCTGTGGCTGATGACGCTAGATAACCAACAGTTTGCCGCAGAAAAGGCGGGCGCTCTCCCGATGAGAAAAGATTTGATTGACGACGCGAGTAAAGTCGTTAAGCTGTCCACCTCTGCGCAGGCGATTCTAAAGTATATTAAGGATAATGATGCCCGTTCTTATAAGCCGCACAGAACCGTCAGCATCTCCGATCCGAACCTGGCCAAAGCTAATAAGATGGTGGAAGAAGCCACGGTGAAGATCGTATTAGGTAAGCAGGATCCGAAGCCGATTCTCGAAGAAGCGGACGCTTTGCTCAAGAAAGCGGTAGAAGCTCAGAAGAAATAAGTTCATAGGCGGGGAGGGATTCTCTCCCCTTTACCATTTCCCTTCATAGGAGTTGACTTCCTTTGTCCGAACCCACTGTACTGAAAGTTAAATCCGCTTCCTCCGGCAGCATGGGACTGGATAAAGCGCGGACGCAGAAGTGGATTTTTCTAATCATGGCCGTCGTGCCGCCGTTCGGTGGCTATCTGCTGTTTACGCTGCTTCCGAATGTTTTATCCGTTTACTATGCGTTATTGGATTGGGACGGGCTAACGGATTCCAAATTTGTAGGGCTCAGCAACTTTGTTACCGCGATTCAGGACGAGTATGTATGGCGGGCGCTAAAGCACAACCTTATTTTTATGGCAACGGTACCGGCACTTGTCGTACTCATTTCCTTAGTGCTAGCTTATCTGGTCACATACAAGACTTATGTGGAAAATGAGTTCCTGAAAATCTTGTTTTTTTTTCCGAACGTCTTATCCATTGTTGTCGTTGCTCTATTATGGGCATTCATATATGACGGCACGTACGGCCTGCTTAACAGCGGTTTGAAGCTGCTTGGGATCGATATGAACCATTTTTATTGGCTGGGCAGCGAAGGTACGGCACTGTGGGCGCTGATTGCTCCATGGGTTTGGGGTGGCGTCGGGCTCTATGTCATCATTTTCGTAAATGCGATGTCGGCCATTCCCAAGTCGCTGTATGAATCGGCTATTATCGAAGGCGCAGGACATATGACACGGTTATTCAAGATTACACTGCCGCTCATTTTGCCCGTCGTCCGGGTCAGTGCGTTATTCCTCGTGATCAGCACGCTCAAGACATTCGAGCTTATTCTGATTATGACTAACGGCGGCCCATCCGGCTCCACGGATGTAATCGGTCTCTATATGTTCAACCTTGCTTTCGGTAAAGAGTACATCAACTACGGTTACGCTTCCGCTGTCGGTATGATTCTCTTCGTCATCTTGATCACGGCCAAACTGCTGATGGATAAGTTTCTGCCAAACCGAAGCGTAGAGTATTAGAGCCTACTTTTTAAAGCGGGGAGAAGATGAAATTGAA
This sequence comes from Paenibacillus sp. Soil724D2, assembly GCF_001427935.1. Lineage (NCBI taxonomy): Bacteria > Bacillati > Bacillota > Bacilli > Caryophanales > Paenibacillaceae > Paenibacillus > Paenibacillus sp. Soil724D2. The sequence continues at coordinate 32,251 of NZ_LMRY01000034.1, read as the reverse complement.
GGAAAAAATGACGCATATGGACGTCCTATGGCGTCTGGTGCTGTATGTTTGGGCTTTGTCGATACTGTTTCCGCTGGTGTGGGTGTTCTACGAGTCTCTGAAGTCCAATCCGGAGTTTTTCAAGGACATCTGGAGCCTTCCCAAAAAGCTGCAGTGGTCCAATTACACAACAGCCTGGACGGAATATGGCTTCGGTCGTTCGCTGCTAAATACGCTTTATTATGTAGGCGGAAGCCTTGTACTCAGCTTGTTCTTTACTACGCTTAACGCTTATGCATTGACTCGGATGGAATTTAAGGGACGGCAGTTGATCTGGGGCCTCATTATGCTTTCCTTGTTCCTGCCGGGGATTAACGCCCTGGTTCCGCAGTACGTGATCATGAGGGAGCTCCATTTGACGAACAGCTTAACGGGGTTAATCTTATTATCCTCCTTGGGAGAAAGTGTGTTCTATCTGATGCTGCTCGGAGGCTTTATGAAGTCGCTTCCCAAGGATTTGGAGGAAAGTGCGCATATGGACGGCGCTTCGATCTTCCAGGTGTTCTGGCGGGTGATCGTTCCCTTGTCCACTCCAGGGATTGTTACGGTTGCGATTTTTAAATTCCTGGGCTTCTATAACAATTTTATGGGGCCGTTCATCTATTTGAGCGATCCCAAGAAATATACGATTGCGGTGCAGATGTACCAAGCCAACAAAATGATGGAGTTTACAGCGGACTGGGTTACGTTGTTTGCAGGAGTGACGATTGCGATGGTGCCTTCGGTCATTATGTTCATGTTGTTCCAGCGGATGATTATGCAGGGCGCCACTTTAGGTGCGGTTAAGGGTTAATCTAGATCATGAATCGGTGTATCGACGTTCCGCCGGTACATGTATTTGTGACACAACAGGTTAAAAGCTGTTTGCAAAAAGGAGAATGCTGCATGAAGATTGCTGTAATCGGCTGCGGTACTATGGGCCGTACCCATGGGGCCGAATGGATTAGAATGCCCGGTATTGAGCTTGTCGGTGTATGTGATATGCAGGAAGAAGCCGCCATTGCGCTTGCTGGGAATTTGGAGACAAAGGCTTATTTCAATTTCGATCAAATGGTATCGGAGGCGGGGCCGGATGTTGTAGACGTCTGTCTGCCTACTCATATGCATAAGGAATTTGTTCTCAGGACTGCCCGTCACGGGAAGCATATCATTTGCGAGAAGCCCATCGGATTGTCGCCCGAGGAAGCGGATGAAATGGCCGTTGTCAGCGAGCAGCACGGAGTACGGCTGTTTATCGGGCATGTGGTACGCTTCTTCCCAAGCTATTCCGATATTCGCCGCAAAGCTGCGGAAGGAGTCATCGGAAAGCCAGGAGTGCTGCATACAAGACGGATGGGCAGCAATCCGGGTATTGCCAAGACTTGGTACGCCAATAGTGACACTAGCGGTGGTGTGATCCTTGACCTAATGATTCACGATATTGATTTTGCTCAAAGCATCTTCGGGAAGGCTGTATCCGTGTATGCAATGAACCGCAGGCACGAGAGTCTCGACTATGCTTTGGCTACCCTGCGTTTCGAAAATGGCGGGATTGCGCATCTCGAGGGCTATTGGGGATTTCCGGGCCCTTTTACGACGAGTGTGGAATTGGCGGGCAGCGGAGGTGTCATCCGCTTTAACAGTGAGGATGCCGTTTCACTCAAGAATTTCAAGGCAAATAGGGATTTATCGGATACCCCGGATGTTGCGATTCCCAAAAGCCCTTTTATGCATAATCCGTATTACCTGGAGCTGGCTCATTTCGTGGAATGCCTACGGACCGGCACCGAGCCGGACATAACGATCGCTGACGCCCGGAGTGCGCTGAAGACGGGCCTTGCCGCGATTGAATCTGCCGCATCAGGACGTCCGGTACGTATACAGTGATGGAGAGGGAGAGAAGCAGTGTCTGAGTTAACGAATGTTGTAAAGATAGGAATGATCAGCTTCGCCCATGGCCATGCTGCCGGCTTCTATCGCCAGCTTCGGAGGCTACCGGGAGTGAAGGTAACGGGCATATCGGATGAGAACCGTGCCCGGGTGGAGCCGTATTTGCAGGAGGATGCCGAGATCCGTTATTTTGCGGATTACCGTGAGTTGCTAAGCAGCGGCTGTGATGCGGTGGTCATCTGCTCGGAGAACGTTCATCATGCCGAGCTCACGATTTCCGCAGCTGAGGCGGGAAAGCATGTGCTGTGCGAGAAGCCGCTCGGCTTGAACGTGGAGGAAATGAAACAGATGGTAGCTGCCTGCGAGAAGAACGGAGTCCAGCTAATGACGGCGTTTCCCTGCCGCTTCCTCCCTGCAATTGTGCAGGCGAAGGCAGCAATCGACAGGGGCGAGATCGGTGAGATCGTTGCAGTGAAAGGCACGAACCGGGGCACCATGCCGGGAGGCTGGTTCATTGATCCAGCGCTATCTGGCGGAGGCGCCCTACTGGATCATTCCGTACATGTCATGGATCTGCTCAACTGGATGCTGGAAAGTCCTGTAACGGAGGTATACGCTGAAGTTGCAACCCTGTTCCATGAGATTCCGGTGGATGACGCCGGAATACTGCACGTGAAGTTCGCGAACGGAGCTTTTGCTTCGATCGATACCAGCTGGTCGCGCACGAAGTCTTTCCCTTACTGGGGCGATGTTACGATGGAGATTGTAGGAACGAACGGTCTGCTTTCCGTCAATGCCTTCGGCCAGAAGAGCGAGGTCTACAGCGACGAGAGTATGAAAGCCCAGTGGAGCTACTGGGGAGATGATATGAACCAAAGTCTGGTGCAGGCTTTCATCGATGCGATAAGAAGCAACCGAGAAGTACCGATTACCGGCATGGACGGCCTTTGGTCGGCTGCTATCGCTTTGGCGGCTTACGAATCGGTTCGCCGGGGCAAGCCGGTTAATTTAGATGAAAGCGGACGCGTGAAGGCTTAGGGGGAAGTAAGCTGGCGCAGGAATCATTTTAGCAGATATAGGCTAGGCGGTTGAGCGATAAATGGATAAGAATGTTGATTCATTTTGCATGGAGGTGGACGGTTTATGGCCGAGAATAATCAACCGACAGGGAATGCCCTTCAGTTGGATAAGCATATGAAAGTGGAGACTGGTGGAGTTGTCGGGAAAGAGTGGCACAGTCCCCTAGAGAGTCCATTCCGCGTTTCCGGCCTTGCCTGGTGGAACTTGGAGTACCAGTACCGCCGCCTTCCGGTGAAGCCGAACGAGGAGATCCCATCCGCAGTGGATGACCTGGCTAACTGCACTGCGGGTGGACAGATCCGCTTTCAGACGGACTCGCCGTCGGTTGCGGTTCGGATGCGATTGAAAGCCAAGACCGGCATGTATCATATGCCGGCTACGGGTGAAGGCGGAGTCGATGCTTACATAGGCGAAGCTGGTGCCCAGCTGTATGCCGGGACGGCTAGGTTTCTGCCGTCGCAGCAGGAGTACGAGAGCGAACTGTTTGCAGGAGAGAGCGGCGGTCTGCGCCAGTTTACCCTGAATCTCCCCTTGTATCAAGGGGTAGAGGCAGTCTGGATCGGTTTGGAGCCAGGTGCGCGGATTCTTCCCCCTAAGGCTTATGAATCGGAGAAGCGGATTGTCCTGTACGGCACCTCGATCGGGCAGGGAGGATGCGCTTCCCGCCCGGGAATGGCGTACACGAATATTCTTAGTCGAAGGATCAATTATGAGTTTATTAATCTCGGCTTTTCCGGCAACGGCAAGGGCGAGCCCGAGCTGGCCCGCCTCATTTCTCAGATCGAGGACCCAGCGCTGCTCGTCCTTGATTATGAAGGCAACTCTGGCAGCACCGAAAGCTACCGTCAGACGCTGCCGGAGTTTATCCGCATTCTGCGGGAAGCTCACCCGGAGGCACCGATGCTCGTCATATCGCGGGTCCCATACGGGCTGGAGCCGCTGAAGCCCGAGCTGCTGCGCAGTCGGCTGGAACGACTGACGTTCCAGCGAGAGCATGTTGAGCAGCTGCAGGAACAGGGAGACCGCCGTCTATTCTTCTTCGACGGCTCAACACTGCTCGGCGCAGATCCGGCTGAAGCGACCGTGGACGGTGTCCACCCGACGGACATGGGCTTCATGCGCATGGCCGACGGTCTTGAGCCGGTGCTGCGACGAATCCTGGCGGATTCATAGAAGAGTTGCACCATCGATACTAAGTCAGGTTCTCCATGCGGTAATGCCCCGGGACGGAGTGGGCAAAAGATCGTTAGAACGTAAAATCCGGCGTAGCGATCAGGTAAAATGCCGCATGCGGGCTCCATTATTGAGTAACATAGCAGCCCGAAATCACGAAGCTTTTTCGCCAAATGGTTGGCCTCTTAAATTGTGTATACATCATGGAACGCCAAAAGGAGTGGTGAAAAAGCGAATGACTAGAGTAACCAGCCAGCAACTGCTCAAATCGATTAATCAGCAGAAAGTGCTGCACCTGATCTTTGCCGAAGGACCGATATCCCGCGTAGAGTTGGCCGACAAAACGGGGCTGACTCAGCAAACCGTGACCAATATCGTCAACCGGCTGCTGCTGGAGGATATCGTAATCGAGGGTACGCCCGGCGCAAGCAAGGGAGGCCGCAAGCCGGTTCCGCTGACGATCAATGTCGCCAACATGTTCGCCATCGGCATCGAACTCGCTGGGAAATATGTCCAGGGGGCTCTGCACAATTTTCGCTACGATCTTGTCGGCGAAGCAAGGCGCCCGGTAGATCGGTACGTGAACGAAGACCATATTCTCGCCACCGTATGCGAGGTTATCGATGAGCTCCTGCAGCTAGCGCCGGAACGGAGCCGGATCAAGGGGATCGGCTTGAGCATTCAGGGGCTGGTGGATTCCAAGCAAGGAATTGCACTGCGGCTGCCTGGTTTTGGGTGGGGCCGGTTCCCTTTGCAGGAGCGGCTGGAGAATAAGTACGATATGCCCTTCTACCTGGAGAACGACGTTAATTTATTGGCGATCAATGAAAACATGCACGGCCTTAGAGGCTCGTCGAACAATATAACGCTGAAATTCGATTACGGCATAGGCGGCGCGATCGTAGCCGATAATCAGTTGGTGACCGGGTCCAATTTCGTAGCTGGGGAAATTGGGCATTACAAGGCTTTCACGGGTGCCAACGTTTACCGCTGCCACTGCGGGGGAATGGGCTGCCTGACTACGCTTGCATCAACAAGCGGACTGGCAATGAATGCCGGATTGACGCTGGATGAGTTCGCTGAAGGCGTTCGTACCGGCGAGCCGCGGATGGCAGAACTATACGAAACCGTTGTGACGGCGCTCTGCTTGGCCGTAAGCAACGTGGTGACGTTTCTAAATCCCGACCAGGTGCTGATGACGGGCAAGCTGCTTGAGTCATTGGGCGATTTGCTAATCCCAGTCATGGACGAGCGGATTATGGCTAACGTGCCGGAAACGTGCCGTGGGGTGCGGCTCAATTACATGCGGCAGAAGCCGAACGAATCGGCTCTGGCCGCGGGTTTGGTGTTGAAGCGCGTATTTGAGGTACCTGTTGACAGCCTGTCGCTGTAATCGGAAGGAGTGCACGGAGGAGAACGAGGAAATGCCGCATTATAAATTACTAGCTTTGGATATGGACGGCACGCTGCTTACTGACGATAAGCAGGTAACGGAAGAAACAAAGAAGTGGCTGCGGAAGGCAGTGGACCATGGGGTAACCGTCATGTTCTCCACGGGCCGGGGTGTACAGACCGCCAGTTCCTTTTGGGAGGAGCTCGAGCTCGATTCCCCGATGGTCCTGTTGAACGGTGCGGAGATCTGGGAAGGGCCGGGCCGATTGATGGCCCGCACCCATTTGCCCCGCGAAACGGTTCGCCGATTGCATGAGCTGGCTCTCCGCGAGGATGCGCATTTCTGGGGCTATTCCGTGGAGAGCTTGTCCAGCCGGCGTAATTGGAGCGAAGAGCTGTTTGAAACCGACTGGATGAAGTTCGGCATGAAGCATGACGATTTGGCGGTAGTTGCGCGCATCCGTGAGGAGCTGCTCGGCTGGGGCGGGCTGGAGATTACTGCTTCCGCACCGGTCAATGTGGAGATCTCCGTCCAGGGGATCACCAAGGAAAGCGGCGTGCGGGAGGTTTGCCGGCTGCTCGGCATCGACATGACGCAGGTCTTGGCGGTTGGAGACAGCGATAACGACGTGCTGATGCTGCAGGCGGCGGGGCTCGGCGTAGCGATGGGCAACGCCGAGGAGCACGTCAAGGCGATCGCCGATGCCGTTACCTCCTCCAACAATGAGGATGGTGTCGCCAAGGCGGTGCAAAAATTTATTTTCGGCTTGGACGTAGCCGAGTGTCGGTCGATTGTATAAGGATCGGCACCGACGGGGGCTGGTGCCGGCTTAAAGGCAAGGCGAAAACAAAGCCATAAGCCGTAAAAACCGGCTTGAGGTGATAGGCCAATAATGGCAAGAAATTTATTTTTACGAAAGAAACCAGCAAACCATTGAGTTTGCTGGTTTCTTGCACTTCATTTCTTGCACTTCAAAACTTATTTGTCACCCAACACGTACTGGCCATTTCACAACAAAGACGGATTTGGGTAATCCCCACAAGTTAAACACAATTGAAAAGATGCCCAGAAGAAAGACCACAAAGCAGTAATCCGACAAATTAAATAGTAGAAGTTCGAAGATTTTCAGTAAAGCCTTCGCGTGCAGGATCGGATTTCCGCTCGAAAGATACTCACTGCATGTTGAGAATGTTTGAATTCATTTACATGAGATACGGATATTTCCCCTCGATGAGTTGCCTGATTTCGATAAATTCGCTGGCTTCCTCACGCATTAGTGAGGTAATTACATACTGATCGATTCCAACTTTCCTTTTATATACAATATAAGTTCTTCAATCCTGCCATATTTTCTGTATAATGGTGGTGAAAGCAGTTACAACATGGCAATGAGGGGTAATCCAATGAATCTTGCTCGAATCCGCTTCAACAAACGCAGTGTTATCGTCACGTGGCTCATATCTTATATTTCTGTACTTCTTATCCCGATTATCATTAGCGGGATTCTATACGCAGCTGCCTGGCATGTTGTGGAATCGGAAGTCAACCGTGCGAACAAGTCAGCCCTAGAGCAGATGGAGCAAGCGATTGATAATAGCCTTCGCGGTATTGAGCGGTTAAGCTTGGAAATCGCTTTAAGCAAGATGGTAACTGGTTTTATGAATACGGTGAAGCCATTGACCGATAGCGACTATTACGATTTGGTCAGCATTGCCAACGATCTGCGGGTGTACCAGACAGCGAATGATTTTATTGAACAAATCTATATCTACTACCGGAATAGCGACACGGTTATATCCACACGTGATCACACGAACAGCCGTATGTTGTTTGAAAAGATCCGCGAGAAAGACGGGATGAGCTACGAGGAGTGGGCGAAGTTTTTTGATAAGCCTTACATCCAGGAGTATGCCCCCATTACGTTTAGGGAAGACGGCCAGGCAGTCAAAGCTGTGATGTATGCCAAATCCGTTATACTCGCCAACCCGGATCATCCAGGCGCAGTCATTTTATTTGTCATTAAGGATTCCAAGCTGCTGGATAATATTCCATCCACGTCGGATAAAACCTCGATAGCGGTACTCGATAAGGAAAACCGTCTAATTGCTTCAACTGGCTTTGAATCTAGAACGGACTTTCTGGATTACAACAAACTTTCTAGCAAAAATGGGATGTTTATTAGCGAGGACTCCGGTAAAAGGGCAGCCGTTTCTTATATCACCTCAAGCAGCACAGGTTGGAAATACATTTCAACGATTCCCGCCGAATTATATGATGACAAGATGAAATACATGAAGAAGCTGATTTATGCCAGTGTAATCTTGAGCCTTATCATGGGGGGAATTGTCACTTATCTCTTTTTGAGAAAAAATTATAACCCAATCAACCTACTGATTCGGAGCTTTTCTGTGAAATCAGGGATATCTTTTCATGAAGGTTCGAACGAGTACGGATTTTTACAGGATGCGTTGAATAATACGTTTGCGGAAAAAGAACAGATTGATAGGCGGCTGCATCAGCATCGTGATGCCATTCGTTCGCATTTTCTTCAGGGGCTGCTGAAAGGCCGTTTGGAACAAAATGTCCCGATACACGAATTGCTTGCTGCCCACGATATTCGTTTGGCTTCACCGTATTTTGCCGTTTTGTTATTTCACATCGAGCATTTCGGCAAGTTTGAGATTGACGAGTATGCCGCTCCTGAGAAAGTGAGAATGCTGCATTTCATTATTATGAATGTCGCTGAAGAAGTGATCGGTCATCACAATCAAGCCTTCATTACGGAAGTAGACAATATGCAAGCGTGCATCGTAAATTTCGGGACAGATCCGGATTCGCAAGAGTTGAAGCGTATTGCCGATCAGGTGAAATCATTCTTATTAGAACATTTCCATGTCCATTTGACTGTGGCGATCAGCGGCATCCATCAGGAGCTGTATGGGATCCCACCAGCTTACCAGCAAACCTTGGCAGCCTTAGAGTACCGACTCGTTATGGGGAGCGGGGAAATTATTGGGTACGATGATTTACCGAGTTCAGAAACGGTTAGGCAATCCAGAAGTTACTACTATCCATTACCTGTAGAGCATCAGCTGATCAATTTTGTGAAATCAGGGGATTTTGAAAAATCGAGTGCAATTATCGACGAAATCATCGAGATTAACGTATCGGACGCGTCCTTGTCCGTTCCGCTCGCCAAGTGTCTCATGTTTGATTTGATAAGTACGCTGCTAAAAACGATGGATGAAATCGGTACGAGCAGCAATAATCGAGCGTTAATCGTAAAAACGGACCCAATCGACCGATTGATGAGTAGTTCAACTATCAAAGAAATGAAGGTACAGATTCGAGAAGTGCTGAGTCAGGTGTGCCAATTCATTCAAGAAGACCGTGGGCAGGATCACAACCAACTTAGCCAACAGGTAATGGAATATGTCAAAAGCAATTACGCTGAGGAGAATCTGAACATCTCCATGGTAGGCGATAAGTTCGGGTTAACGCCTTCCTATTTATCCAAACAGTTCAAAGCACAGACGGGTGAAGCCTTGCTTGATTTTATTAGCAGAACCCGATTAGAAGAAGCCAAGCGGCTGCTTTCTCTTCAAGTCTTATCTGTCACGGACATTGCGAAAAAAGTCGGATACTCGGACATGAATACGTTCAATCGGATTTTCAAGAAATTTGAGGGCATTACTCCAGGCAAATATAAGGATATTCAATGACATGAAAGAAGCCGTACAAGCATGCTTGCGCGGCTTTTCCGTTTTTACATAGCGATTGCGTAAATTGAAGGTTGATTATTATCGATTTTAATGATGCAGTTTCGGTTTTAACGATATCCGATTCATGGTTTTCGTTACATAATGAAACCACGGTGCACCGAAGTGCCTAGAAGCAATTCATCTGAGGGGGATTTACATGGGAAAATATGTGAACAAGAAGTCTTTTAGTATGGCATTAAGCGTTGTAGTGGCATCTAGTGTGTTCGTTGGTTGTTCCAAACAAGAGGCAGGTGTGAGCACGACTTCACCTAAAGCATCTGCTGCCCCAACAGCGGCTGGAGCTAAGTATCCAATTAGTACGCAAGAAACGTTAACGTCTTGGGAACAGATCGACACCAACTTGGCATCTTTTGTTCCTAATCTGGCGGAATCGCCGTTCGGCTTGCAGCTTGAAAAAGAAACCGGTGTGAAAGTGAAGTATACACATCCGGCTGACGGGCAATCGAAGGAGCAGTTTAATCTAATGATTGCATCCAATAAATTAGCGGATGTTATTGAATATAATTGGGGCGGAGGCGGGACTGCCGCTTATCCAGGCGGACCCGAGAAAGCGATTGCCGATAAAGTCATTCTTCCACTCAATGATTTGATCGACAAGAATGCGCCGAACTTAAAGAAATTGCTTCAGCAGGACAAGGAATTAGACAAGATGATCAAAACGGACAGCGGCAAATATTACGCATTTCCGATGATTCGTCCTGATAATGGGTTAGTGTTCCGAGGGCCAATGATACGCAAGGACTGGCTGGATGAATTGAACCTGCAGGTTCCTACGACGATCGATGAATGGTATACGGTGTTAAAAGCGTTCAAAGAAAAGAAAGGCGCAACCGCACCATTTACCGCCCAGTATACCAGTGAGCTGAACATCCAGGACGCATTCATTGGCGCTTTCAAAACGGCTAATCGGTTCTATATCGATGATCAAGGAAAGGTGAAATACGGTCCAATCGATCCGCAGTTTAAAGATGCTTTGACTCTGCTGCGTAAATGGTATGCGGAAGGATTGTTTGATAAAGACTTTGCACTTAATACGGATTCCAAAGCGTTGGACAACAAATTAATGAGTGACAGTGCGGGAGCAACCGTAGGTTTATTAAGCGGAGGCATGGGTAGATGGATGGATACTGGGAAAAAGAAAAACCCGAAATTCCAACTAGTTGCAGCTCCATATCCGACTTTGAAGCAAGGGGAACGCGCTTTTATCGGTCAGCGTGATTTCAAGTACAATCCGGTTGCCAGTAAAGCCGTGTCAGGCGATTCGAAGAACGCTGAGCTCGCGGTTAAATGGATGGATTATGCTTATGGTGAAAAAGGCAGCTTGTTATTCAACTTCGGTATTGAAGGCGAAAGCTACAAGATGGAAAACAATGTCCCTAAATTTAGCGAGAAAATTACAAAAAATGAGAAGTTTAATCTTCAACAAATGGTATCACAGTATACGAAGCCGAATGGTCCTTTTCTAGGTGACTCCCGAAAAAGCTTCAATACGTTCAAGGAGCAGGACGAAGCGATTAAAATTTGGGGTGAAACGGATGCAGCCAAGCATGTTATGCCGCTTTTCATTACACCAACAATAGACGAAAGCAAGGAAGTTGCCAAATTGAACACAGCGATTTCGAGCTATAAAGAAGAAATGTTCGTGAAATTCATTATGGGCAAGGAACCCATCGAGAAGTTCGATGAGTACGTAAAACGCATTAATGAAATGGGTATCGATAAGGTCACAAAAATCTATCAGGATGCGCTTGACCGCTATAACAAAAGATAACACCTTTTGGGCATCTTGCAGGTGAATACGGAATCATAAGCCAGCCTTTGGTAAGTGGCTTGTATTCACCTGCATGGAATTAGCCCGAGGATAGAGAGGGAGCAGAGAAATGAACACAATCAGTCCTGAAACGGTCAGTACCTTCATACCGAAAAAGAGATCCCGAATAGGGATATTGATCGATATTCGTAAAAATAAACTGCTTTATGTGATGCTCTTTCCCGTGCTGCTTTATTATGTAATCTTCCATTATGGACCGATGTATGGTGCTATTATCGCCTTTAAGGATTTTTCTCCACGCCTTGGCATTTGGGGGAGCGATTGGGTAGGCTTTGAGCATTTTCAAGCATTCTTCACTGGGCCGTATTTCTGGAGGACAATAAAAAACACAGTACTTATCAGCTTCTATCAGCTATTGTTCGGATTCCCGGCACCGATCGTGCTAGCGCTTCTTCTCAATGAAGTGAGACATGCCTTATTTAAACGCACGGTTCAGACCATTACGTATATGCCTCATTTCATTTCACTAGTTGTCATCTGCGGCATCATCAAAGATTTCACCGTTAGCGACGGCGTCATGAATGACATCATTGTCTTTTTCGGCGGGGAACGGACGACATTTTTACTTGAACCGAGCTTTTTCCGTTCCGTTTATGTAGCTTCAGGCGTGTGGCAGCATATCGGGTGGGGAACGATTATCTTCTTGGCAGCTTTGACCGGCATTGATCAGGAGCAATATGAAGCGGCTAAAATAGACGGCGCAGGCAGGTGGAAGCAGATGATGAATGTGACGCTTCCCGGCTTAATGCCGACGATCATCATTCTGCTCATTTTGGAGATTGGAAGAATGATGAATGTCGGGTTCGAAAAGATCATTTTGCTTTATAATCCAGGCACATATGAAACGGCGGATGTCATATCTTCTTACGTGTACCGGGTTGGTTTACAAGACTTCAATTATAGCTTCAGCTCCGCGGTTGGCTTGTTTAATTCGATGATCAATTTTATTCTGCTCATTTGTTCCAACTGGTTAAGCCGAAAATTAAATGATACTAGCTTATGGTAGAAAGGAGGTATAATCATGCTGAACCGGGCAACATTGTCAGAAAAAAGCTTTGATTCTATCAATGTGATTTTCTTGACTTTCTTGATGATCATTACGATATATCCTATCGTTTATGTGGCGTTTGCCTCTATTAGTGACGCTGGAGCTCTGATGGCGCACAAAGGCATTTTATGGCGGCCGCTCGGATTTTCACTGGATGCTTACACGAACGTGTTTCGAAACCCCATGATCCTGAAAGGATACGGAAATACGTTTTTTGTTGTGCTGGTGGGTCTGTTTTTCAATATTGTACTTACAGCTTTTGGGGCTTATGCGTTATCAAGGAAAAGCTTAGCCTACCGTAAACCGCTTTTGCTGTTTATCGTGTTTACCATGTTTTTCAGCGGTGGATTAATTCCTCTCTATTTGACGATTAAAGGAGTTGGACTCGTTGATTCGCTATGGGCGCTCATTATTCCTCAAGCGATTAACACATTTAATCTTATTCTGATGAAAACCGCGTTCGAAGCGATTCCGGATGCGTTGGAGGAGTCGGCTAAAATAGATGGCGCGAATGACTTTGTCATTTTGTTCCGGATCATTTTACCGCTTTCCATGCCGGTTATTGCCGTTATGTTGTTGTATTATGGTGTCAGTCATTGGAATTCTTGGTTCAATGCGATGATTTTCTTGCAGGACCGGTCACTCTATCCGCTGCAGCTCGTCCTCCGAGAAGTTTTGCTCCAAGGGGAAGCAAGCTCAAACTTAGGGGCCTCGGACGGCGCCTCGGCTATGCTCTCGGTTACGTTGAAATATGCGACTATTATTGTGGCAACGGTACCGATTCTGCTTGTTTATCCCTTTCTCCAAAAATATTTCGTTAAAGGCGCTCTGATTGGAGCGATAAAAGGATAGGGGAGGCTGCTTGCAATGAATGATATGGAATGGGAACATTTTATGGCCGACAATGATATGGAATGGGTTGTAAAGCCAGTCAGTTGGGATGAAGGGGCCTTCATTGGTAATGGCTCGATCGGCGCGATGGTGTATGGGGAGGAAAATGCGAAGAAACGGCACGTGCTCCGTTTTGTCACAGGACGCACAGATGTGACGGCAAACCGGACCGACAAACCCGGCTTCCCTCCACGCGTGCCCATAGGTGAGCTTGACCTCGAGATGGAAGGTATGATTTATCATCCGACAAGCATGCGGGTAGACTTATGGAACGCGGAGCTTCGTGCTAATTTGACGACGACCCGGGGCGTGGTAAAGCTTCGTTCCATTGTCCATAGCGAGGAACCGGTCATGGTCATCGAGATGGAGACATCAGAAGGGGAGCGCGGTACACAGTTTGCGTGGTACGCCTACCCGGAAGTTGATCACGTGCTGAAGAATGCGGATGGCTTTAATTTAAATCAATATATACCTGCAACTGATGTGGTAAAAACGGTTAGAGATGCGGTAAACCTTTGCATTCAGCGATATTCAGGCGAAGATGGCTGTGTAACTGCCTGGAAGGAAGTGCAAGTGTCGCTGAATCGCCGAGTTTGCTTCCTTTCCGTTATTAATGGGCATGATGAAGCAGCGGTTGATAAAGCGGTGAATGCGGTTGTTCAAGCCACTAGCGTTGATTTCGATGCATGGGTGGACGTTCACCGCCTTTGGTGGCACAACTATTATCGGCAAAGCTTCGTCTCGGTTCCGGATGGGCGGCTCCAAAGCTTCTATTGGATACAAATGTATAAATTGGCTTCTGCCACGCGTGCGGATCATCCATTGATTGATAATCAAGGCCCATGGCTAACTTCAACGCCATGGCCTGGCGTTTGGTTCAACATGAATGTGCAAATGAGTTATTCACCGGTGTATACCGCAAATAGACTGGACATAGGGATGTCGCTTGTTCGCGCATTAGACGAAAACAGGGAAAATCTAATAACCAATGTTCCGGAGTCCTACAGGCATGATTCCTCAGGACTTGGTCGCAGCTGCAGCTATGATTTGCGGGCCAAGGTAGATGATGAAGTAGGGAATTTGAACTGGATTTGTCATAATGTTTGGCGCCAGTATCGGTATAGCATGGATGATGAGATGCTGAAAACCATCTTATTTCCTCTTTTGCGCAGAAGCGTGAACTATTATCTTCACATTCTTGAAGAAGGCGATGACGGTTGTCTGCATCTTCCGCCTACCATTTCACCTGAATATGGCTCGTTTATGAAAACGAAGGTGCGCGACGCGCACTACGATCTTGCTTTGCTGCGCTGGGGCTGTCTGACCCTTTTGGAAATATGCCAGCGGCTGACGGTGGAAGATCCGCTTACCGGGAAATGGAAGGAAGTTCTGGAAAGACTGACCCCGTTACCTGTAGATGAGACGGGATTTATGATTGGACATGACATGCCTCTAGCATACGGTCACCGACATTTCAGTCATCTGCTTGCGATTTTTCCACTTCATTTGATCGGCTGCGATAAGGAAGAGGACCGGAAGCTGATCGCAACCTCGCTTCGTCATTGGATCGGAAAGGAAGGCGACTTGCGCGGCTTCAGCCTTACTGGGGCGGCTTCAATAGCTGCTATTCTCGGCTCAGGAGATGAGGCATTGCTTTATTTGCAATCGTTGATGTTGATCTTGAAACCGAATACAATGTATAAAGAAGCAGGGCCTGTCATCGAGACGCCCCTCGCCGGTGCAGAAGCGATCCACGATATGCTGCTTCAAAGCTGGGGCGGCAAGATACGTGTATTCCCAGCTGTGCCGGGCGAGTGGCAAGATGCGTCTTTCGAAAATTTGCGAACTGAAGGAGCTTTCTTAATCAGCGCGGTACGTCGTGATGGTGAAACTCAAATGATTCGAGTGAAGAGTTTGGCTGGGGAGCCGTGTATCATCAAGACAGGCTGGACCGGTGTAATTCACTGGACGATATCCGGAACCAGAGTTGCAGAGCATACCGTCTATGTAGAAGCGGGTGAAGACGAAATCATTTTGGATTTGAACAAGGGGGATGAAGCGATTCTTTCCCGAGGTACGGAGATGCCTGACTGGCGGATCTTTCCCGTGGAATCACCGCGAAAGGTTGCCCGCTATTTCGGCGGACATAAGCCTTGGCGTCTTTACGGATTTTAAAATGGTTAAATTCAAAGTAGGAGGATGTGCAAATGGGAGTGCCATTCAAGCAAGGTGACATCGTATTATTTCAAGGTGACAGTATTACGGATGCCGGCAGGGTGAGGGAAAATCCAGCTGATATGGGCAAAGGGTATGCGCTGATGACAGCAGCGCTGTTCGGTTCATCTTATTCGGAACAACAGGTCACATTCCTGAACCGGGGGATTAGCGGAAATAGAGTGAAAGATCTGCAGTCTCGTTGGGATCAGGACTGCTTGGCATTACAGCCGAGCTGGGTTTCCATCTATATCGGTATTAACGACTGCTGGAGACGATACGACCGGAACGATCCTACATCTGTGGAACAATTCGAAGAAGGTTACCGGGAACTGCTTGTCCGCACGAAAGAGGAACTCGGGGCTAAGCTGATTATGATCGAGCCATTCGTGCTGCCAGTGCCGGAAGACCGTAAGCAGTGGCGTGAAGATCTAGATCCCAAAATTAATGTCGTGCGGGAGTTAGCACGGGAATTTGGTGCCCTTTTGGTTCCGCTGGACGGTATATTCGCACAGGCTTCGATGCTCGCACCCTCCAGTTTCTGGGCACCAGACGGCGTGCACCCGTCACCGGCAGGACATGCGCTAATAGCCAAAGCTTGGCTTAAGGCGGTCGGAGTGGCAATATAAAACTTTTATATATGCGTACATAGTAAAAAAACTACGACGGACCAATTAACGCACACAGCTAATGAGGCCAAGCGGAAATAGACGTTTAACGGACCTGGATGCCCTTAACAGCCTATTTGGAGCGATGATTCCGAGTTTACGGACTTCTGCGCTGTTATTCGGTTTCAATCTATCTTATTTTCATCATTTTAAGTCGATTAAGGGCTGTCGAGTCCATTAGATTTTCAAATTCAATCTTTTTCGGGGATTAACGTCGCTCCAGTCCTTTAGCTGGGAAAGATGAAGCTGAAGTTGATTTCGCACCCATTTCCTTAATGAACAGCTGTATGTTGATTGGTTAGTCTTAGAAAAAAAGAGGCTGTCTCAAAAGTGTTCGCATAATTGAGAACGCCCCGAGTTTTACGCAAAAGCACCTCCAATTCCACTAGCACAGTGGGAGATGGAGGTGCTTTATAGCTTATTTGGCGTGTAAAACATATCCATGTCTATCTCGCGTACAAACCTAGCCTTCGGCTAGGTCATTTATAATATCTACATTTTGCTAAGGAATGAATAGGCAAGCTAGGTGTGCTAATTCCTTCTAACTATCGAGGTATTTCGTGAGATAAGACCACAGATCGTGCTTATGCTCTGCAAAAACATGACATTCTGAGAGCATTAGCGGTCAATAAGCAAACATAGCTTGCTTAAGTATCCATAACAAGAGCTATTCGAACAAATAAGCAGTTTCAGTTGCCCTATTTTCCGTATCGAACCGCGTTAAACGGGTCCCCGAGCGCAGACTTGGGGGATATGGATTCAATCCTGGCGAAGAGGCCTTTAAGCCAGCGATTCCTTCACAACAGGCTCAGTTAGCTTATAGCCAACGTTCCTGATGGTCATAATATATTCCGGATTGCGTGCATTGTTCTCAATTTTATCTCTCAAGTGAGAGATATGAACATCGACGATGCGGGTATCTCCGAGGAAGTGATAGTCCCACACCCCATGGAGAAGCTGCTGTCTGCTAAGGACTTTGCCGCGATGCTTACACAGGAAGAGCAGCAGCTCGAATTCCTTAGGTGTAAGTTCAATCGGGGAGCCATTCACCATAACTTCGCGTTGATCGGCTTTAATGGCGATTTGGCCAATCGTGATAGGCGCATTTTCTGTCGAGGACGGTAAGGTTTGGATTCGCCGATGTATGGCCTGTATACGAGAAATGAGCTCCTGCGGTGAAAAGGGTTTGGTCATATAATCGTCAGCACCGTTATCCAAGCCGGCAATTTTATCCGTGAGATCCTGCATAGCTGTAAGCATAATAATGGGTACAAGGTTATTCTGGTTTCTAAGCTTGCGGCACACTTGGAACCCGTCCATCTTCGGCAGCATTAAGTCGAGAACGATGAGATCGGGGCGAAACGTTTGGATGGCATCGAAGACAGCTTCGCCATCGAATACGCAATGGACTTCAAAACCTACAAGCTTCAAGTTAAATTCTATAAGCATGGAAATGGAAGGTTCGTCATCAACAACTAGGATTTTCTTTTTCATCGATGGGTGGACTCCTTTTATCGAGGATAACTCTATTATGACAGCGCTCTATCATCGAGATATTAAGATAAAGTTAACCCTGTGTAAAATTGCATTCCGTACTCGCTTATAATAGGATGGAGAATGAGGTGAATTTGACAGAGATGGCTTTTCATATTGTATTAGTAGAACCTGAGATTCCTGCAAACACAGGTAACATTTCCAGAACCTGCGCAGCGACCGGCACATATCTCCATTTGGTTAGACCGCTAGGCTTTCAGACGGATGACAAGACGTTAAAGCGCGCTGGATTGGACTATTGGCACTCCGTTAAGCTCGAGTATCATGACTCATTTGATGAGGTGCTAGAGGCTTACAAAGAGCATCGTTTTTTCTTTGCAACAACGAAGGCAACCAAACGTTACACAGATTTTACATTTCAGGACGGAGATTTTTTTGTTTTTGGCAAAGAAACCAAAGGACTTCCTGAGGAACTGTTAGCTCAGCATCCCGAAACATTGCTGCGGTTGCCAATGTCAGATGCGGTCAGATCGCTCAATTTATCGAATTCGGCAGCGATCATGCTGTATGAAGGCCTGCGGCAGACCGGCTTCGTTGGTCTTGATTAGAGCTTAAGGCCTATCAATATTAGGGCTGAGCCGACATATTTGACAGGAAAAGAAAGTTTCAGCATGTCATTAGCAGGAGTTTCTTAAATAACGGCGAATAGTAATCCGTATCAGTCCGTATAGATATGCTAGATGAAGTAGAGGGCATGGAAAACGTGAGCGGAAGAGAGGTGAAGTCCTATGATGAAGCCAGCCGGAGTCGTTCGTAAAGTCGATCAATTGGGACGAATTGTACTGCCTAAGTCATTAAGAAAGCGATATCAAATGAATGAAGGAGATCCTGTCGAAATTTTGGTACAGGGTGACCATATCATACTAGAGAGATATCGTCCAAAATGTGTGTTTTGCGGAAGTATGGAAAGTGTTAGTGAATTCAAAGAACGCTATATTTGCGGCGTATGTGTAACTGAAATGAACTTGCTAAAGGTTAGAGCGTAAAAGTAATAAAAGAAAAAGCATCGTTTCTCCAAGCGGAGAAAACAGATGCTTTTTTTGTTGCATTTCAATTGTTTATAAACCTTTTGTTTTGTCCTCGTTATAGGAAGCCGTCATCATAGCGACGATGAATAATAGAAAAACGGTATTAACGAGCCAAAATGTTGCTGATAAACCAAACATTGCTGCACCTCCTAATATAGGGATCTTTTAGCGTGCTAAAAGTCTCTCAGCTTTGGGATCTTTTAGCGTGCTAAAAGTCTTTCAGCTTTGGGGATCCTAGAGCATAGTTAAGGCTTATTATACCCAACCATTCTAAAAAAAGAAACGAATAAAGTGTGAATAATTTCGGTTATTTAAAAAATAGAAAGTTGGTGGCTAGCGGTCTAAGCTTCCCATCAGATGGGCGATTGATGACACTGCCCCCCATGACTAAAGTGGTGGAGCCGCCCCCATCCAAGTTATACGCATCCACAATGCCTAATTGCTGCATTTTGTCCTGCAGCTCAGCAAGTGTTGCTCCAGAATTACCGCTTTCGTCATAGCCGTCGGTCACAATAAACAAAAGCTGGTCGTGCTTGTAGTTGGCCATGATGGTCCGCGCTGCTCTTGCCGGTGAGCTTTGCCACTGATAGGGAATCGACATCTTGTTACCATTCTTCAGGAGAACCGGAACGAAGGTAGATCCCATGATCGGGTTCAACTTGTCTAGCTCAGACTGAGTACTGAACTTTCCGCCAATGAGCTTGCGGTCTTTATTCAGGCCAATGAAGGTTGTATCGTTGTTGGTAGGAAAGAAGCCATTCACATACTTCCCATTCATCATGGTTGTGTCGAGCGGATAGCGTTTGCCTTTGTTATCATCGGCGAAGCCCCCTGCATTCACACCAGCGATAGCCCCATAACGTGTGACTGCATCCAGCGTTGTTTCACTGGAGCCAATTTTATCCTTGCCAAGCACAAGTTTGATGGCCTTATCGCTCTTAAGGTTTACTTTAAGAGCATAACCTTTATAGTTGCTTTCATTCAAAGCAAAAAGTTTTAAGTCGATATTCCCAGATGAAGCTTGTCGAATTGGGCTGCCGAGCTTGGCTGTTATCCGTGTATCATAGATAATCCCGGGTATCGCAGCTTGTGCTGCAGCGTTCTGGAGCATGGCCGTTACTTCTGCGGCACTTTTCTCATAAAGCTCGAAATATTGCTGAATGATGGATTTGGTTTGCACAGCGTCGCTATTCGCTTTGGTCAGCAAGTTATCAAGCGTAAGCGTTTCTTGATGCAAAGAGATCGGCGTAGACGCCTTATGTATCAACGGGCTGATAGGGACATTCGCCGTAACGAAGAGCAGCCAAATCAGCATCCCCAGAAACGGGGCGCATGCAAGAAGAAGGACGCGGTTGATTTGTTGAATGCTGATCACGTTCATTACTTTAACACATCCAGATTTTTTTGCAGTTCTTCCAGCTTCTTCTTTACGTCGGCAAGCTGCGTATAGAGCTGGTTGCTGTTATCGGTTTTGCTGTTAGCGCTGTCCTTCGTGAAAGCCAGTAATTCATTCAGTGAGTCTACCTTTGTCTGTAAAGCTTTCATATCTGTCGTAACACTATCTTTTAATTGGGTCACTTGCTTCTGATAGTCTTGTTGAACCACTTGCAGTTGTTGCTGGGTTTGCTGTGCGATATCGGTTGCAATTTTTTGCCTCAAATGCTCTGTGTACATCATAGCAGCGGCGACTCCGATTGCGATCAGCATGACCCAACCCACAAACAAGTATACGTACGTTTTCTTTCTTACCTTGGTAGCCTTCGAAGCGGCGCGAGGGAAAGAATTCGCAGTCGTAGTCTCGATGGGCATGTTCATGAAAATCACCTCTATTTACTAGTATAACATATTCCATATTTTTTACAGAATTTTAGATAGAATTCGCTGTTTTTCGATATTCATTTGGGGTGAGTCCCTCTAGTTTTTTGAAAACTTTGCTGAAATATTTCTCGTCCTGGTAACCGACCATCTCAGCTACTTGTGAAATCCGAAGATGTGGATTACGCAGCAAGACCTTTGCTTTACTCATGCGAATTTGACCTAAATAATCAGAGAGATTTACCTCGAACTCTTGCTTGAATTTCCGTGAGATGTACTCGCGGCTGAGGTAGAATCGATTCGCGATGTCCTGAAGAGAGACATCTTCGTGATAGTGCTTCTCAAGGAACTCGGCGATTTCAAAAATAACGCTTTTGTCCTTTTGCTGACTCTCAAGAAGCAGTTTCGATAAGTGAACAATACTCCGAGTGAGTTCCTGCTGCCACAATGAGAGAGAAAGGATCCCGTACTCATCCAACGGAACGATTAAACTGGATGGCTCATCCAGGAGCAGCTGTTTGACCTGATCTTCACTAATGTTAGAGAAAAATTGCTGCACCCAACGGCGCTTCATCACCCTATACTCCCGCCACCAATGGTCGAGCTGTTCGAGTGTAATGGCTTCACTCAGTTTAACGGCATCCATCCATGCTTGAATCGTTTCTTGAATTTGGTCTATGCTGCCACTGCGAATAGCGAGTTGAATTCGTTCCTCGTATTGACTGAAAGTAAGCGCAGGCTGAATCGTTTTGGCAGTATTCAATGTACTGTGAATCCAAGTTTCCTTGGATTTGAGATTGCGCTGTCTGAGAGCATCACGGGCTTCCTGATAGGATAAAGCCAAATCCGTCGGGAAGGAGCGAGAGCTTCCGATACCGAAGTCCACGCGGGTATGAAGCGCGGTGCGAATCCCATCATTAATTTTAGCTAGAAATGCCTCAGAGCCAGATTGATCCTTCCATAGAAGCAAAACAATTTCGTTATCGCTGTTCCAATGGCGGAATGCATAACCGCGCTGATCGTTAATGAGGAATTCATTACATATGTTAATGAGAGAGAAGAACAGTAAATCCAGATTATGACTGAATTTGTTCTTCACACTGCGTTCCATCGTATCTAAAGATAAAATAGCAACACGACATTCTCGGGTTGTCCGAGATAAATGAAATTCTTTCTCGAGCTGCTCGGCCGCTTGATCATAGGCGGAGGGTTCGGCAATTAAGTTCGATAGCAGCTTGTCCCAGTACATGGGCTTAATTTGGTTCATTTCAATATTCAGCTCTCGATTAGTATGACGAAGCTCCTCATCCTTATTCCAAGCCTGAATGGCTTTATCTAACGCTTCATTTAACTGCTCGGGATCAATGGGCTTTAATATATAGTCCGTTCCCCCATACTTCAACGTATGGCGAAGTAGAGAGAAGTCGTCATGGCCGCTAATGACGATCGTCTTCGAGTCAGGAGCATGCGTTTGCAGCCACTCAAGCAATTTTACACCATTCATAATGGGCATCATCATATCGGTCATAATAATCTCAGGATGATGGGTGTTCACCATATCAATGGCCGATTCACCATCTTGGGCCTCCAGAATGGTTTCTATGCCATACTGTTTCCAGTTGACTAGCAGACGGATGGCGTCGCGCACATGCTTTTCATCATCGACAAGTAATGCTTTCATTCCGTTTGCTCCCTTTTCATAGGAATGTGAATGACAATCCTAAGACCTTGTGGTTGTACATGTTCAATATCAAGAGTTGCATCATCGGTAAAATAGAGCTGTACTCGGGTTAGCACATTACTAAGTCCAATACAGGCTGCATCGGTTATGGAAGGGGTATTCAGCCGGCTTTTTACCTCGCGCAACCGTTCCTCCGTTATACCAATCCCATTATCCTCAATAATGAGCTTTAAATATTCATCCTCACGATCTGTAGGCATCTTTGCCTGAATACGTAATAAGCCTGTGGTTTCACTTGGTTTAAAACCATGCTTAAAATAATTTTCCACAAGCGGTTGAAGGATCATCTTGGGTACAGAGATTGCTTTTGTGCTTTCTTCGATGTCGTAAATAATTTCAAATTGATGCTCGAATCGCTGTTTTTGCAGCTCGAGATAAGCTTTAATATGTTCAATTTCCTTACGCAAAGGAACAACCGATTCGTTGGTGTTCATACTGTAATGCATCATTTTAGCCAGATACGAAATTAAAGCGTAAATCTTTGGAGCCTCGTGCTGTAAAGCTAATGTACCGATAGATTGCAGTGCGTTATTCAGAAAATGCGGATTGATCTGGGCTTGGAGTGCCATGAGCTGATTCGATTTGTTTGCAAGCTCTAAGCGGTATTCGCGCATGACCATTTGATTTAAATCTTGCATCAGGCCATGGAATCGATTGGCGAGAATGCCCATTTCATCCGTTCGAGTGAGCTCGATATCGGCATTCAATTGGCCTAACTGAACTTGTCCCGCCTGTATGCGTGTGATATAACGAAGTAATTGTTTGATAGGCTCTGTAAATTTAATGCTGATATAAATGGTTCCGGCAATGACAATCAACATAAACAGAG
Organism: Paenibacillus sp. Soil724D2; assembly: GCF_001427935.1. NCBI lineage: Bacteria > Bacillati > Bacillota > Bacilli > Caryophanales > Paenibacillaceae > Paenibacillus > Paenibacillus sp. Soil724D2. The sequence continues at coordinate 9,296 of NZ_LMRY01000034.1, read as the reverse complement.
TAAGGATCAAAGAATTAATTAACGTTAACTGTCTGGCACTTTTCGTTAATTGCTCGTAGGGAAGCCGCTTCACGATCGTCCAGTTCACATAGTCAGTTTTCATTTTTTCATAAATATTTATCCCCGCATAAGCGCCGTTTTTCCATTCATAGGAGCCTTTTTGGAGATCACTATAAATCGCCTCATTCCCCCAGCTTGCTTCAAGAGGTTGTCCCCATTTAGAAACATCAGGACCGAACACGATGAACCCCTTATCATCCAGGATATACAGTTCTTCTTGGTCATGGGTGAATAAGCTTTGAGATATTTCTGAGACTAGATTCAGCTGAAGATCAATGATCAGCTCACCAATCGAGACGTTACTTGGGGAGTACATAATTTTACGATGCATAGATAGGACAGGGGTTGGAGCAGAATACACATTAAGTGCAATATTGTAATTATGGCTTTCATGAGTGGTTTCAAAATAAACGGTTTTGTTCTCGGGGAACTGCCGAAGAGAATCATATTTACCGATCGTGCTTCCTTGAATGTCGCTGCTCGCTAAATAAGAACGGTCGCTAACGGAGGCGTAAAGATAAATTTGTTTGATCTCTTTAACCGAGTGGGACATGACCTGCAGTCCGCTTTTGATAACCTTATCACTCATGTAGTCGATTTCTCGCTCGGTTTGCAGAATATCGTATAGATAACCAACAGATGAATACTGACCTGTATAAATCGTAGTGGATGCTTGGACAACACCATTTAAGTAGTTCAATAAATTCATTTTTGCTTGAGATATCAGGGCCGAATTATTCGTAATTGTGTCTTCTGTGACTTTCTCCTTGGTGAATATATAAGAAACAATAATGGAAGTAGTGAATGGAACTAAGGTCGCAATGAGCAGAAAAAGGATTAATTTATTACGTATACTATGACGAAACAAGGTGCATCAACTCGGTTTCCTTTTAGACTTTTCACCCTACATTGTAGCAGGAGAGGTCAACAAATTCCACCTAATGCATCACGATAATCTGTGTTTTGCCAAGAACAAGGGCTTTATACTTAGGGTATAGTTACATAATCGTAAGGGGGAAATTCCCATGAAGGCCAACAAAGGGTTAGCAGGACTTATCCAACAATGGGTGTTTATCGGACCAGCGTTGATCTTTTTCGCGCTCATTGTTGTTACTCCTTTTCTCATGAGTATTTATTATTCATTTACCGAGTGGAATGGTGTGACAACAACCGTGAAGTTCAACGGTCTAGACAATTTTAAACACCTTCTTTTTCATGACACGGACTATCGCAACGCATTCTGGTTTACAACAAGAATAACCGTGACGGATGTCATTCTCACGAATCTTGTCGGGTTTCTTTTGGCGCTCTTGCTCACACAGGCACTGAAAACCAGAAATGTACTGCGTACTATTTTCTTCATGCCGAACGTTATTGGGGGATTACTGCTTGGATTCATTTGGCAGTTTATTTTCGTCAAAGGGTTCGGGACACTAGGTGAAATAACGAATCTAAGTTTTTTCCAACTACCTTGGTTAGGTGATGCTCCAACCGCTTTCTGGGCGATCGCCATCGTTAGTATTTGGCAAGGTTCCGGCTACTTAATGATCATTTATATTGCGGCGCTTTCGAATGTGCCCAAAGATATGGTTGAAGCGGCCTATATTGATGGAGCTACGCGATTACAAGTACTTAAGAACATTATCATTCCACTCATTATGCCGGCCGTTACGGTATGTTTGTTCCTCACAATTTCATGGAACTTCAAGATGTTTGATCTGAACTTTGCCTTGACCAAAGGTGGACCGTTCAACTCAACAGAGTCTGTTTCCATCAATATTTATCAAGAAGCGTTCCGAAATAACAACTACGGTTTAGGAACGGCAAAAGCGTTAGTATTCTTCGTTGTAGTGGCCATTATTTCGACCATCCAAGTCATGTATACGAAACGCAAGGAGGTTGAAGTTTAATGGAATCTGTCAAAAAATACTCTGGACGACTATTCACACTCGAGGTGCTTGGCATCTTGATTGGACTTTTATTTCTAGTCCCTTTCTACTTTGTCATCGTCAACTCCCTTAAGACATTTCCGGAGCTGGCCGCTAGCACAGCTAAGCTTCCGTCAAGCTTATATCTTGACAACTATACGAAGGTATGGGCAATCATGAAGTTCCCAAGTGCGTTTATGAACTCTTTAATTATTACAGTGCTCAGTAATGTGGGACTTGTATTGATTAGTTCCATGGCCGCTTATCGAATGGTACGCAAATCAAGTAAATTCAACAATCTTGTATTTATTGCTTTCGTTGCTGCCATGGTTATTCCGTTTCAATCCATCATGATCCCGCTTGTGCGTGTGGCTAATGCAGTTGGACTCATGGATAGCAAGTTCGGTTTGATTATTTGTTATTTTGGATTCGGTGTTTCACTGAATGTCTTCTTGTTTCATGGTTTTATTAAATCCATTCCACTTGAAATTGAAGAGTCAGCAACTGTGGATGGCTGCTCGCCGTATGGAGTATTTTGGCGAATTGTTTTCCCGCTGTTAAAGCCGATGTCCACGACAGTCATTATCTTAAACAGTTTATGGATATGGAATGATTATTTGCTGCCTTCACTCGTGTTAAATAGTCCAGATCTGAGAACAATACCTTTAGCTACATTCTCCTTCTTTGGCCAATATACGAAACAATGGGATTTGGCCTTGGCTGGTCTAACACTTGGCGTCCTGCCGATCGTTATTTTCTTCTTGGCCATGCAGAGACATATTGTAGAAGGCATTACGGCAGGTTCGGTAAAAGGTTAACAGTTTTGCAAATATGTTCAAAATCTTCCACCTTTATGTTCAATATCCTCTGTGTTAAGGGTTTAAGTAAGTGTTTACAATAAACCATGTAAGCTGATGACGAGCTAATGAGATGTTATCAGGGTAAGTTGATTGAAACTTAAAAGGGAGGCTTTACCTCAATGAAAAAATTAACAATGATCAGTATGGCAGCTGTACTTTCACTATCTTTAGTTGCCGTTGGTTGCGCGAAGAAAGAAACAGCGCCAACGCCAAGTGCAACTACGGGTGGAGCGGCAACAGCGACACCTGCTGCAGGCGGTAAACAAGTTACAATTAAAATGTTCCAATTCAAAGTAGAAATCGCCGATCAACTTGGCAAATTAATTCAAGAATATCAAAAGCTAAATCCTAATGTTAAAATTCAAGTTGACACAGTAGGCGGCGGTGCTGACTACGGCGCAGCATTACTTGCGAAGTTCAACTCGGGTGACAAACCGGACATTTTCAACAACGGTGGTTTCTCGGATATGGATAAATGGATCGAAAACCTGGAAGATCTTTCGGATCAACCATGGGTTAATGATCTTGTAGACGTGGCAAAAGAGCCAATGACGAAAAACGGTAAATTGTATGGACAGCCGCTGAACCTAGAAGGTTATGGTTTCCAATACAATAAAGACTTGTTTACACAAGCCGGCATTACCGAATTGCCAAAAACACTCACACAACTCGAAGATGCGGCTAAAAAGCTTCAAGCCAAAGGCATTACACCTTTCGAAACTGGCTATGGCGAGTGGTGGGTACTTGGTAACCACTTCGTAAACCTTCCTTTTGCTTACCAAAAGGATCCAAATGCCTTCATCGATGGCTTGAACAAAGGAACAGCAAAAATTCCAGGTAACGAAGTATTTAATCAATGGTCGAAACTATTTGATCTGCAATTGAAATATGGTAACAAAAATCCGCTTCAAACCGACTACAATACACAAGTAACAGACTTTGCTACTGGTAAAGCAGCAATGACACAACAAGGTAACTGGACACAAGTCCAAATCACGAAAACGAACCCGAACATCAAAATTGGCTTCTTGCCAATGCCGATCAGCGATGACGCTGCAGCGAATGATAAATTGTTCGTTGGTGTTCCAAACAACTGGGTTATCAACAAAAACTCTGCTGTGAAAGACGAAGCTAAGAAATTCTTGAACTGGATGGTAAGCTCTGATGTAGGTAAGAAATACATCACGGAAGAATTCAAATTCATTCCAGCATTCAAATCCATTCCTGCTGACGAGAAAGTTCTAGGACCTTTGGCAGCTGACATTATCGCTTACAGCAAAGCTGGTAAAACACTTAGCTGGAACTGGTTCAAATTCCCAGGTGGCGAAGCTTCCAGTAAAAAATTCGGCGATATTATGCAAGGTTATGTTGCGAAGAAGTATACGAAGGATCAAATGCTTGAGGAATTCCAGAAAACATGGGATAGCCTTAAGAAGTAACTCCATAATGGGTAGTAATAAAGCCTCAGCGCCAATGCTGAGGCTTTTTGCTGTTTAACAGATAAGGAATAGGCTGTTACAATGAGAAAACCTACTATCGAAGCCATTCAAAGATGAGCGACCGCGTTTAGAGGTAGGTTTTATCGCCAATAAGAAAGCCGTTTTCGGGAACCGAAAACTTATACTTTCTTATGTGGAAAAGAAGACTGGAGGTCTATGATGATAATAAGAATCAGGTCTTGGCTGCATAGCAGAGGAAATTCACTTCCGCGTGAGAAGCAATTATCTCGTGAGGCCGTAATTTCATTAATTATTCATTCTATTTTTCAGTTTGGCGCTTCCATGTCGGGCGTGTTCTTAAACTTGTACTTATGGCGGTTAACGCACAGTGTCGTAGTGAATGGTACATACAGCATGATCGTTTTCATCTTAACACCGATTGGCTTTGCACTTGGCGGCCTCATGATTAAGAAGAAAGACCGAATGGTATCGTATCGTCTAGGTATCATGCTTATAGGTCTTTTCTATTTGAGCGTCATTCTAGCCCAAGAGACACTGGTCGAATATTATATACTATTTGCCATTTTTAATGGACTTGCTGGTGCTTTTTACTGGGTAGGTTATTTAACCCTGATGTATGATGTGTCTAACGAACAGAACCGGATTCGATATCTTGCCTTCAATATGATTTTTTTCACAGCAGCAACCTTAGCGGGGCCGGCTCTTGCCGGGTTCATTATCCGTTTAAAAGAAGGGCTTAGCGGCTACACGATCGTCTTCTCAATCGCATTCTGTATGTTCTTACTAGCGGCGCTGATTTCATTGAAAATTAAAGCTTCAAGCGGACATCATAGAGTTTATTACTTGAAGCTGACTGGTCTTATTATGAAGAAAGAACGTGACTGGCTGAAAGCGCTGTTTGGATTTTTGGGAATGGGTTTGCTGCAAGGGACGATGCTTTTCTTACCGAATATTCTGCTTTTCAAAGTGATGCCGCGTGAAGATATTGTGGGCTATCTCGGTGTATTATACTCAAGTCTATCGATCGTAATGGGCCTTTTTATATCTAAATACGCAAACGCTAGTAAAGCTCGTCTTTATTTAGCCATATCAACACTTGGCTACCTTATTGGTGTATCTTTTTTACTAGGAAATGTTAATGTATGGACCGTTGTAAGTTTCATGATCTTGCACTCTATTTTCGCACCGCTGCAAGGGAATACGATGACAGGCTATTATTATGGCCTCATTGCGAAGCTGCCGCTTAAAGGTCAATTGAAAGTAGAAAGTGTGGTTGTTCGGGAATTTTTCTTGAATGTCGGACGTGTGATTTCTATTACCTGTTTAATTTCATTTGGCAGTGATTTGGATGGGGGCTGGATTCCATGGATTTTAATGATGGCAGCGATGTCACAAATTGCCCTTGTATGGTCGATTAAGAATCAATAAGATGAGCATGAAAGCGTGTTAACTCGGATATCCTAGGGAGTAGATGACAGGAGAAGAGGACGTGCGGTTATGGAACAGTATGACAGCATGATTGTTGGCGGAGGTATTGCTGGACTTCAAGCGGCTATTCAATTAGGAAGATATGAGCATCGTGTGCTTGTTATAGATGCGGGCTATGGCCGGTCTACACTATGTAAAAGTTATCATAACCTCTTGGGGTGGCCAGATGGTGTATCGGGTGAAGAGCTTCGCCGATTAGGGAGGCTTCAAGCTGAGAAGCTGGGTGTTACTTTCGCTAAAGATGAAGTTGTACAAGCCGTAAACAAAGGGAAGCCTGGGGACGGATTTGAGCTATGGGGGAAGTCGGGTAAGGGATATGAAGCCCCAACTTTACTTTTGGCTACAGGGCTTCTAGACCGTATTCCCGAGCTGCCCAATCTGAAAAACTGTCTAGGGCTGACTGTTTACGTCTGTCCAGATTGCGATGGCTATGAGGTTAAAAACAAACAGACTATTGTGATGGGTTCTGGTGATTCTGGAGCGGAAATGGCCCTGACGCTTAGTACGCGTACGGACAAGCTGACCTATGTGAATCATGAGCAGAAAGCAGTGAAGAGCGAACTACTAGCAAAGCTAAAGGAAAAGAGAATCACCTATGTCGCGGAAGATATTGGGGAGGTAATGGCTGAAACCAATGGCTTTTTTCGCGGTGTTGTTTTGGCAAATGGGGAACGAATCGGTGCGGAGCGTGGGTTTATTGCCTTCGGCGGGAATGAAGTGAAGTCGGATTTGGCACGGCAATTAGGCGCGGAGCGATTGGAGAATCGCCACATTGTAACGGATCCCCGCAGCAAAATGACGAGTGTGCCGTTCGTCTGGGCAGCTGGGGACGTAGGCGTTCATGCGGAACAAGTCACTATTGCCATGGGAGAAGGGGCGCAGGCGGCGATTTGGATGAACAAAGCACTGTTGATGTTAAAAGAAGAAGCGAACATACATCGAGTTGTAGTTCGCTCTTAATGGTTTATATAGTAGATAGAACAGCAGACGAGTCGGAAGTCTCCGCCCCTGGGAAAGCAGTTACAACATGGGCATAGTCCGCTAACGCCTGCTCCCCAAGCGGGGTGATGTGATAAATGCCGCGGCTTTGGCGTACGAACCAGCGGTAGTAGTTTTTTTGAAGCAGGGAGCTCACAGCTTTATTGCTCGTGAAATCGCGAAGCTGACGAGGACTAAGTGGTCCATGCTGACGCATTAGGTAGGCGCAATGAAGCGATTTTTCGCGGTAGGCAGTCATGAGTTTTTGTTTAGAGCTGCCTCCGACGTTGTAGTCCCCACTGCGTTCATGAAATTCATTTACGACTTTCAAGGCAGCCCGCTTATTCGGGCGTAATAGATAGGGAGTAGGCTCGCAGATGAGATCCACTGCGGGCTGTTTGCGTTTGAAGAATTGAACGGTCAGTACACCTAGACCGAGCATGCGGCATAAACGTCGAATCTCTTCCCATTGCAGTCGATGGGGAGCACGTCCTTTATTGGGAAGCTCGAAAGCGACATAGACCTGATCCGTCAGCCGCAGACGATCGATGCCTTGCACGAGGAGCGGAATATTGAAGCTTTTTTTCAATTCGACAATGATTGGCGGCTCATCGCCGCGGATGGCAACTAAGTCGCAATGCTTAATTTCCGCACGTACGGTGTATCCTCGCTGCTCGAAATATTGTTTAATCGGAGCGTAAAGCTCCGTTTCTGTTTGGATAGGCATGAGGTAATGATCTCCTCTCTAGTTACAACAATTGCAGCCAGAATGTGTTCCATTATAGCATAGCTTTTGCTAGAATAGGGGAAGAATCACTTGTACGTACATGTTGGGACGGAACGGTAGAGCCAGGAGACAGAGGAGGATGCGTGGGATGAGTGAGATATTGGATGTCTGGATAGGAAAGAGTATGGATTGCGCTTGCGGGTTGCGGCATGAAGTGCCGATTCGGCGCATCATTATTGAACGGGATGCGCTGGCGAAGGTAGCCGGGTATGTGAAAGAAGCCGGCTATGGGGAAGTGACGCTTGTCGCGGACGGGAGGACGTATCAAGCGGCTGGAGAGAAACTGCGCGAGCTGCTGGAAGCCGCGCAGGTGAAGGTGAGCATCAGCGTGATTCGCGAGAACGCGATGGGGGAAGTGGCGGCCGATGAAGAAGCGATTGTCCAGGTGATGCTGGACACGCCGCTTTCATCGGAGGTCATAGTGGCCGTGGGCGCGGGTACCGTCCACGACATTGTGCGCTTCGTGGCGCATCGCACGAAGCGGCCGTTCTTGTCTGTGCCGACGGCGCCATCGGTGGACGGCTTCGCCTCAGTGGGCGCGCCGCTCATCGTCCGCGGCTTCAAGCAGACAATCCCGGCTTGCGCGCCGGAGGCGATCTTCGCCGATCTCGCGGTGCTGGCGGAGGCGCCGCAGGCGATGATAGCGGCCGGCCTCGGCGATATGCTCGGCAAGCACACGTCGCTGGCCGATTGGTCGCTTGGCCGTGTGCTCCTCGGCGAGCACTACTGCGAGCTGAGCGCTCGGTTGACGCTGGAAGCCGTGGAGCTCTGCACGGCTCATTTGGACGAGATCGCGCAGCGCACTGATCTCGGCTTGCTCCGATTGATGGAAGGCCTGATCCTATCAGGCCTTTCCATGCTCATGGTCGGCCACTCGCGGCCGGCCTCCGGGGCTGAGCACCATCTCTCCCACTACTGGGAGATGGTGCTTCTGCAGCAGCGGCGCCGGGCGCTGCTGCACGGCGCGAAGGTCGGCGTCGCGACCGTGCTCATGGCGCAGCGCTATCAGGCGCTGCAGGGGCTCACGGCCGACGCGGCCGCTGCGCGCCTAGCGCAAGGCCATGTCCCCAGCGAGCTTACGGATGCGCAGCGCATCCGGCAGGTCTATGGGGACATGGCCGAGCAGGTCATCGCCGAGAATTTCCCGGCGAATGGCACGGCTGTAGATGTGGAGGCGCTGAAGGCGCGCATCGCGGAGAAGTGGGGCGATGTGCAAGCCATCGCCCGGGCGGTCCCGCTACCATCGCAGCTCATCGCATGGCTCGAGGCCGTGCAGGGACCGGTAACGCCGGAGCAGCTCGGTATGGAGCCGGAGCTGGTGGAGGCGTCCCTGCAGGATGCGCTTTTCGTGCGCAACCGATTCACGATCCTACGTTTACAGCGTCTGCTGTAGATGCTGTATCTGTACAAAGGAAAAATGAGATGGCAAGGGTTATTACTTGTCATCTCATTTTTTTGTTTTTTTAAAAGGCAAAAGTCACCTGATTCCTCATGATTTCTGGGATTTTTCGTCCAATTAGCACATCGACGTTCCCCCTCAGTAAATACTTGTGACCATAACAAAGTACAATTTAGGGGAGAGTGGCCTAACATCACCCTAAAATGACTTCTGGGACAGCCCTTTCGGCTAGGCCCCCGAATTCTGGAGTCTTCCCGTTAAAAAAGCCAATTTTCGTAAGATTGCTTCTTTGTGCTAACAGTTACATTGCTTTATAGAATATCGATCGGTCTTCCA
>NZ_LMRY01000033.1:0-40294 GCF_001427935.1 Paenibacillus sp. Soil724D2 | reverse complement strand
TCCGCAGAGGCAGCTTAGAAATCGAATTTTCAAAAAATGAGGGACACCCTGCTAGGGGAACTCCGTGCATTAACCAATATTTAATTATGAAATTGACTCTTTTTTGCAATAATTTTCCCAATTCAGCCGGAATTGCTTCAAATTGTTGTACAAAGTGCAACACAACAATACCCGTTCATGGCCAGAAGTGGGCATGGACCGACTCATGAAGCTAACAATGAATTACTGGCGGGAAAAGTAGCAGTGGGGCATATAGTAGGAACAGCTGAAACAGCATATAGCAGGAACAGCCAGAACAGCATATAGCAGGAACAGCTGTAACAGCCGGAGCCGCTGGAGCTTTACGCCTCCAGCGGGTTCACCGCTTCATGAAGCAGCTGCTCCAGCTCAGCGGTGTAGGCTGCGGTTTGCGCTTCGTCCCAGCCGAAGCGCTCAGCCATGAAGGCGATCGCAGGCGCCTTCCACTGCTTTGCCCACGCGATGTCGAAGAAGAGGGCGCCCGTGCGGCGGATGAAGAAATCCGCCGGCTTCACGACCATCTCGCACTCGATCGCGTACACGAGCGCAGCGAGCACAGCGGCGGGCATGCCCCGCTGCGCCGCCTCAGCCCGGTGCTGCTCCAGCAGCTCGAATACGGCGTCCACGTTGGAGCCGTACCTGCGCGCGAGCAGCGCAGCCTCTGCCTCGGTCAGCCCCAGCCGCAGGCCTTGGCTGGCCTTGCCCCGCAAGAACGGCGCCAGCTTCGCGGAGCCGCCCACATCGCCGCCGGAGATCGGCAGCGTCCGGGTGCGGCTCGGCGGCAGCGCCGCCGAGACCTTGCCCTCCGCCAGCAGCATGGCGGCGATCTTGTCCACGACCGACTCCGCCATTTTGCGGTAGCCGGTCAGCTTGCCCCCGGCCATCGAGATGAGGCCGGAGTCCGAGACGAAGATTTCGTCGCGGCGCGAAATCTCAGAAGGATCTTTGCCCTCTTGATGGATCAGAGGGCGCAGCCCGGTCCAGCTCGATTCGACGTCAGCCTCCGTCAACCCGAGGGACGGAAACATCTCGTTCGCGGCGCGCAGCACATAAGCGCGATCTGCTTCGGTAATACGGGGATTCGCGATATCCCCTTTGTAATTCGTGTCCGTCGTCCCGATGTAAGTTTTGCCGTCCCGCGGAATGGCAAACACCATCCGCCCGTCCGGCGTATCAAAATAAATCGCCTGCCGCAGCGGGAACTTGCTCTGATCGAACACCAGATGCACCCCTTTGGTCAGGTGCAGCGTCTTGCCATGCTTAGAGCGGTCCATCTCGCGCAGCGTATCGACCCAAGGCCCGGCCGCATTAACAATCTTACTCGCGTACAGCGAGTATGACTTCTTTTCAGACGCCTTTTCAGATGTCTCTCCAGACACCCCGCCGCCAATCTGATCCACCACACGCACACCAACCAACTTGCCATTCTCCACCAGCAGCTCTTCCACCTTAGCGTAATTCACCGCCAAAGCACCCAGCTCTACAGCCTTTTTCATAACCTCAATAGTTAAACGCGCATCATCTGTGCGGTATTCCACATAGTAACCGCCGCCTTTGAGATCCTTCTTCTTCAAAAGAGGCTCATGCGAGAGGGTTTCCTCTGGGCGGAACATTTTACGGCGCTCCGATCTTTTGACACCAGCCAAGAAATCATAAACCCGCAGACCCAGCGAGGTGGACAGCTTCCCGAACGTGCCCCCTTTATAGAAAGGCAGCAGCATCCACTCCGGCGTCGTCACATGCGGCCCATTTTCATATACAATCGCACGCTCTTTACCGACCTCAGCAACAACCTTCACATCCAGCTGTTTGAGATAGCGCAGCCCGCCATGAACCAGCTTGGTCGAACGGCTTGACGTCCCCGCAGCGAAGTCCTGCATATCAATCAACGCGGTGCGAAGCCCTCTGCTCTGTGCATCGAGCGCAATGCCAGCTCCCGTAATCCCGCCTCCAATTACGATCAGATCAAGCTTTTGCTTCGACATGGCTTGCAGCATTTCTGTTCTTTTCAGCGCATTAAACCCTTGTTGTTGCCCTATATTGGTTTGCTTAAGTTCCTTCGTCATCTCAATCTCTCCCTCGCGGATATAAAATAAAAAACCACAACATACCTAACACGTTTACACGTATAGGCCGCTGTGGCTTCTCCTAGTCTCCAACCGAATATTAACTTGTTATTAGTATATCATTGCTCACGCTTATTTAAAAGCCATTGCGGCATTTACTGCTTTTTTCCAACCGTTATACAAACTCTCTTGAAGTTCAGCTTCCATTTCCCGTTCAAAAGCCTTATCCACCTGCCACTGCTCCGCAATCTCCGCTTGATCCTTCCAAAAACCAACAGCCAGACCCGCTAGAAAAGCCGCGCCAAGCGCTGTCGTCTCACTAATCATCGGACGTTCTACCGTGACACCCAGCATGTCGCTTTGGAACTGCATAAGGAAGTCGTTCTTCACAGCACCACCATCAACTCGCAGCTTCGTGAGCTGAATGCCGGAATCGTCCTCCATCGCTTGCAGCACATCCTTGGTCTGATACGCGAGTGATTCGAGCGTTGCCCGAATGAAATGCTCCTTCGACGTCCCCCGAGTGAGCCCGAATACCGCGCCCCGAACGTCACTGTCCCAATATGGCGTACCTAGTCCGACAAAAGCCGGTACCACATACACACCATCTGTTGATACAACTCGCCTCGCGTACTCTTCACTATCCTTCGCCGATTTAATCATCCGCAGCCCGTCCCGCAGCCACTGAATCGCCGATCCTGCCACGAAAATACTGCCTTCCAGCGCGTACTCCACTTTCCCGTTCAATCCCCAAGCAATAGTGGTCAAAAGTCCGCTGCGCGATGGAATCGCGTGATTGCCCGTGTTCATCAGCATAAAACATCCGGTGCCATACGTATTTTTGGCCATCCCTTTTTCAAAACAAGCTTGCCCGAACAGAGCCGCCTGCTGATCCCCTGCCGCACCCGCAATTGGAATCGCCGAACCGAAAAAGAAGCTTTCCTGCGTATAACCATACACCTCAGAAGAGGAGCGAACCTCCGGCAGCATGGAAGCTGGAATGTCCAAATGCCCCAGCAGCTCTTCATCCCACTTTAGCTCGTGAATGTTATAGATGAGCGTGCGCGAAGCGTTCGAATAGTCCGTCACATGCGCTTTCCCGCCTGTCAGCTTCCAGATCAGCCATGTATCCATCGTGCCAAAAAGCAAATCCCCGCGTTCCGCCTTCTCTCTGGCACCGTCAACATGATCGAGAATCCACTTGATTTTGGTCCCCGAAAAATAGGCATCAATCAGCAGCCCCGTACGCTGCCGAAACAGGTCGCTAAGCCCCTGCGCTTTCAGTGTTTCACAAATATCTGCCGTCTGTCTCGACTGCCAAACAATCGCATGATACACAGGCATCCCTGTGTGCCGATCCCAGACAACCGCAGTTTCCCGTTGGTTGGTGATACCAATTCCCGCGATCTCCGCTGGCTGCACCCCAGACTCCGATAGAGCCGCCGCAATGACGCCCTGAATCGACAGCCAAATTTCGTTCGCATCATGCTCCACCCAACCCGGCTTCGGAAAATACTGCTTAAATTCCTTCTGGGCGACATGCACAATACTCCCTTTTTGATTAAATAAAATAGCTCTAGAACTTGTTGTCCCCTGATCAAGGGAAAGAATATAAGAAGGATTTGTCCCCGTCATTGCCATTGCCTTACCTCCACATGTTCAGGATCATTGATGATAATGCTGCCACAGCTCCGTATTCGACGTAGTGACTGCCGTTGCTCCAGCTCCTAACGCAAGCTCCACATCCTCCACCGTACGAATGAGTCCTCCTGCAAAAATAGGAATGCCCGAACGCTCCTTCACTTCCGTGATAATGTGCGGAATAATACCGGGAAGTACCTCAATGAAATCAGGTTTTGTCCTCTCCAAAAGCGTGTAGCTTTTATCCAAGGCACTGCTGTCTAGGAGAAAAAGCCGCTGAATGGCGATCAGACCATTCTGTTTCGTCTTCATAATCACATTTCCCCGTGTCGAAATGATACCAGCAGGACGAATACTCTGACACAGAAATTCCGCCGCATAATCGTCGTTTTTGAGCCCTTCTATTAAGTCAGCGTGCAGCAGCAGCTTCTTTCCATTTTCTCTGCCCAGATCCACAATGCTTTTCAACTGCCCAATATGACAATCCAACAGAACAATATACGTATAGTTAGACTTAAATAGCTTCTCAAGGTCTCTCATTTTGCGAATGGCCGGTAAAATACACTGCTCTTCCAAAGACATAACTTTCCCCCCCGTTTCTTTAAAAATGAACATCTGTCCCTATCCCAGAATGAGCGGAATGACAGCAAAAAAACTCACCAAGTATTGCCAATGATATTCAATGGGCAATCCAAGTGAGTCTCCTGTCTCCGTCACATGTTATTAACTTACCTTCATTGTACTGAGGCAAGTACATCATGTCAATGACAATGATCATCCAGCTAATTTAGGTCGACAATGCCTTACGCACAGCTAAAATATACTTCGATTGATCCAGCGGATTGACTCCACGCCGCTTACGCTCCGCATGAACGTCCGGCGGACTTGGCTGATAGCCTGCGAATGAGGAAGTTATCACACCTCGTCCGCCTGACATTGCGCTCAGCTTCACTGGATATTCCAGTGACGTAGCCACGGGCAGACGACCCTCGACTACGAATCTGCCTCCTGTCATTTGCGGCGGATCAAAAGCCGCTCTCATCTGCACAAGGTCGCTGAGCACCTTGCCTCCGAACTCTTCAGGCACGGTAATGCGAACCTGCAGCATCGGTTCGAGCAGTGTCGTGCCCGTCTGCGCAAGACCTTGCATGATGCCCATCGGCGTAGCGACAGCGAAGTCGAGCGGGTGAGTGTGCCACACATGATGCTCGCCCTCGATGAGCGTCACCTTCAAGTCGGTGACTTCCCAACCGAGCAGCCCTTGCTGGAGCGCCTCCGGTACACGGCGCTCCACCTCGTTCTGGTACTGCACGAGCAGATGTTCGCCGCGTACCAGCGACTCATACACGAGCCCGCTGCCCGGCGCCCCAGGCTCGATACGAAAGCGTAAGATCGCCCAGCACGGCTTGGGCATCGTATAGGCAATGAAGCCTTCGCCCACTTTCGAAGGTGTTTCTTTATAGATCACGGAAGGTTGGTCGAACCTTACTCGGAGCCCAAAGCGCGAGCTCAAGAGACTCGTGAGAATCTCGAGCTGAATCGCGCCCATGACTTTCACATGCAGCTCGCGCTCCTCCTGCAGCCACTGCAGATCGAGCAGCGGATCCTCGTCCGTCAGCTCCTGCAGCGCTGCGACGAGCGCCGGATACTGCGCCTCACTCTCGGCGTGAACCTGCACAGTCAAGAGCGGAACCGCCATCTGCGGCGCAGGCGGCACGCTATCTGCTTGGCCCAGCACATCGCCGATCCGCACCTGTGTCAGGCCGCAGACGGCTGCAATATCGCCGGCCATGACAAACCCGATATCTTCGGCTTTACGGCCGTCGATTTTGCGAATCTGGGTCACCTTCTCCTCCACGCCCTGCGTGACATTGAAGACGGTGTCCCGGTTGCGGATCGTCCCCTCGTAGAGGCGGACGTACGCCATTCTCCCCATGGTCTTGTCCCGCTCGACCTTGAACACCACGGCCGAAAGCGGCTGCTCCGCAGAGCCGTTCGGCCCAGGCAAATAATCAAGGATCGCTTCCATCAGCTCCTTGATACCAAGCCCTTTGCTGGAGGCGCCCACCAGCAAAGGAAAAGCCTCCCCCTGCCGCGCATATCGCTGCAGGGCTGCCTTCACCTCGCGTGCCTCGACCGGCGCGCCTTCGATGTAGCTCGTGAGCATGCGCTCGTCGAGCTCCGATAGCTTCTCTACCGCGGAAGCCAAGTCGAATCCGCGCACCCCATCCGCGGCGACCGCATCCGCCGAGTCATCCGTGAGCACGTTCGCCGCACCGCGGAACGTGTCCTCTTGACCAAGCGGTGCATAGATCGGCACCGCCATCTCCGTGAGCTGCTTGTGAATATCGCGCAGCACGCGCTCGGGATCCGCGCCGACGCGGTCCATTTTATTCATATACAGCAAGGTTGGTATCTTGAGGGATTGCAGTGTGTGCCAGATCATTTCCGTCTGTGACTGCACCCCTTCCACCGCTGAAACAATAAGAATAGCCCCGTCCATTACCCGAAGTGAACGCTCCACTTCCGACAAGAAATCGACGTGACCTGGCGTATCCACAAGGTTAATCAACGTATCCTTCCATGAAAAAGAGGTCGTCGCGCTGCGAACCGATATCCCCCGCTCCCTTTCCACATCCATAGAATCCGTCTGCGCTGTCCCGTTATCTACACTACCCAACGAGCGAATTCGCCCGCTATGATAAAGAATATGCTCTGTCGTTGTCGTCTTACCCGCATCCACGTGCGCAAAAATGCCCACATTTCTTCTGGATATTGCTTGATTATCATCCCTCATCAGAGCCCGGATCCCCTTCTATTACTATCTTATCTTCATTATACTAAAAGTGCGTACAATTGGATAAGCTTGTCTATCAGTAATAAATTGTTTTACAAACTTTACTAGGCCTAATAGCCTGTTGACCATTATGATGGAGATACTAAACCTAAGGAGGTTTTCAAGTCATGGAAACTACGGAATTCGAGCAGTCAAGCCAATCTATCCAACCTGAGGTAACTACCATACTATTGAATAAAATGCATCCTGCGATAATAGCCTTGTCCCAAGCAGACAGCAAACTAGCTAGCCTCATTGAACTGATTGGTGATCTTACACTCACACCCAGCTACAAGCCCTTTGAGTCGCTCGTCATGTCGATTATTTCCCAGCAACTCTCTGCCAAAGCGGCTGCAACGATTAAAGCCAGAGTGAAGCTCGTTATACCGAACGTCACGCCTGAGCTTGTGCTCGCTGTGGAAGAGGAGGCCATCAGGCAATGCGGTGTCTCCTATCCCAAAATCCGTTACATCCGTGACCTCAGTACAAAGGTGATAACCGGCGAGGTGGCACTCGACAAGCTGCAAGATTTAGAAAACACAGAGCTGCTCAAACAGCTCACAAGTGTCAAAGGCATCGGCGCCTGGACAGCGGAAATGTTCCTCATTTTCACATTAGGCAGACCCGATGTCATGTCGATTGGCGATGCCGGCCTCCAGCGTGCGGCCAAATGGCTGCATACCCTTGCCGATCGCAAAGACGGTAACTATCTAGGCGAAGTTGCACCGAGCTGGGCGCCTTATCGCAGCTTTGCCTCGTTATATTTATGGCGTGCGATTGATATGGGGTTTGTGGATTCAGGCCTACAGGTGGAGGCTTGCACGAAACCCAACTTGGAGCAAGGATATTTGGCTTAAGCCGTTTCTTTTCGATGAGTGAGTTTGTCAAAATAAGTTACGCACCATACAAATAGTTTGATCAGCAAAATATATACTTTGCTCCCACTATTTTGTTGTACCAAATGTAATTGAACGTTGAACAGCTCATCATGCTTTAGTTGATTCAAGGAAATAGGCGCTTTAAGATCAAATTGTTATATGAAATACACAAAATACAACAATGGCAGACTACTCTAACAAGAGGCAGTTCTATTGTTGCACAAAAAACAACTTGGATTATCGTGTTGGTGGTGCGTGTACATCCTTTACCCACCGAATTGTTGTATTTTGTGCAACAATTCGGTGGGTTCTTTGGACAAATTGGCTTTTTGTTGTACGGTGTACAACATTTTGGTGCGGATTGCTCAGAAATAATCGTTTTAAGAGCAAATTGTTGTACGAAATACAACAATGACAGGCTGCTCCCGCGTAAGGCAGGTGTATTGTTGTACAAAATACAACTTGAACTATCATGTTTCTCGGGGATTTCAATTACAACAACACAATAGCTAACCAAGCTAAATAGGACCTTAACCTTCGTTTACCCCCTATTCGAAAACATACAAACTAAAAAAGCGCAAAAGGCCAACCAGCCCCTCGCGCTTATTCTCATTTTACCGCTATTCGCAATCCTCTTAAATACGTTTGAAGCAAACGCCGCAGGCTTTCGTCTTTTTCCAGCTCCATTCGAAAACCGTTTCTATGCTCGAGTGAGGCAAAGCCATGCACCATGCTCCGAAATCCGCGTACCACGTGCAGTGCATCTTCTTCACTGAGTCCATATGGCTCTAAAATGCGCAGCAAGAAAAGCACAACTTGGCTTCCTGCCTCTTTCAACTCAGGATCCTCGTAGTCAGGCAATGAGGAGATTGCCTCGTATAATCCCGGCTGTTTCCTAGCGAACATGACGTAAGCGAAGCCTGCTGCCAGCAGCGCGTCATCTTCGGCTTTGCCAATTACAGCCTCGACCATCGCTTCTTTAATCAGTACAAGGCCGCGTCGGGAAAGCTGCTTTCTGAGATCAGGCAAGCCTTTAATATGATTGTATAGTGATGGTGTTTTCACGTTCAATTTAGCAGCTAATGCGGCTAGTGTCAGCTGCTCAACACCTTGTAAATCGGCCATTTCAATTGCTGCTTGAAGCACAGTCTCTGCATCTAATCCCTGTCTGTATGCCACGGAAGTTCCTCTTCTCTGTCTCTAAATTGTTGCTGCATCTGTATGAAACTTTTTGGTTGCTTCTTCTATAATGCGATCCATGGTTGGAATCGGTTGCTCAATCATTCGTCCGTGTCCGACGGCCAAAAGGCTTGGCTCTAGCTGTCTCAGCTTGCGCGCGCTCGCAAGCGACACTTCTTTATTCCACGTCGCCATGGCTGGGAACGGAAACCAGAATTTCATAACACCAGAGACCGCTGCGCCGCCGCGAACTTGAAAAGCGTCCCCAGCAATCAATGCCCGACTGCGCACATCTAGGAAAGCCATCATCCCTGGCGTATGCCCAGGAGCTGATACAGCTTGCAGCGATCCTACGCGGTCACCATCCTCCAGAAGTACATCAGGCTTCGTCTGTACAGACTTAGGAACATCTCCCTTAATCGGCGAATTCGGTTCGCCAGCTTCTAATTCTTTGCTGCCCGTCAGCAGCTTGGCATCTCTTCTTGAGATATAGACCTTAACATTCGGCAGCGCCTTTTTCAAACCGTCAAGTGCCCCAATATGGTCTCCATGTGCATGTGTAAGGACAATGCGAGTGAGCGGTTTTCCAATCTGTTCTGCTGCTTGAAGAATCCCTTTGACACTGAACGGCAGCGCCGCGTCAATTAGCGTTAATTCATTCTCTTCCTCCACTAAATAACAATTCACCGGAAAAAATCTTGGCATAAAAGCCAGTTGATACAAAGAACCGATACGTGTCATTTTCATAATAACGCCTCCCGTTTACTATTTATATTAGTATAATAACTAATGATATTAGTTTTGTAAAGAGGGGAATTGCCCTAAATCCATTTTTTTCTCCATTATGGTAAAATAGATCTCAGATTTGTACTAGAGCCTATTTCGATAAAGTGAGGAACCCCACATGAATACAGAAACGTTAGAGCTTTTTCGGACGCTGACTGAAATGCAAGCAGCACCCGGTTTTGAACGAGAAATCCGCAAGTTTGTTCGCGGTGAATTGGAGAAATATACAGACGAGTTCGTTCAGGACGGACTCGGCAGCTTGTTCGGTGTCCTGCGCGGCGATGAGACAGGTCCTAAGATCATGGTGGCCGGCCATTTCGACGAGGTCGGCTTCCTTGTGACCGGCATCACGGAGCATGGCACAATCAAATTCCAGCCGCTCGGCGGCTGGTTCAGTCAAGTACTGCCCGCGCAGCGCGTGCAGATTATGACAGATCAAGGGCCGATCATCGGCGTGATCGGCTCAGTGCCTGTGCACTTGCTGGACGAAGCGTCACGCAGCAAGCCCGCAGACATCAAGACGATGTATGTGGACATCGGCGCTGAAGATAAAGCCGATGCACAGCGCATCGGCATTCGTCTCGGGCAGCAGATTGTTCCCATCTGCCCGTTCACACCCCTGGCCAATCCGAAGCGGATTATGGCCAAGGCTTGGGACAATCGCTACGGCGTCGGCCTGGCGATTGAGCTCTTGAAAGAGCTTCACGGCGGGCCGAAGCTCCCGAATGTCCTGTACGCCGGTGCCACCGTACAGGAAGAAGTTGGCGTGCGCGGCGGACGCACGGCTGCGAATCTCATCCAGCCGGACTTGTTCTACGCGCTGGATGCCAGCGCCGCCGGGGATATGACCGGCGACCGCAATGCTTTTGGGCAGCTAGGGCGCGGTGCGCTGCTGCGTATCTTTGATCCCACGATGATCACCCACCGCGGGATGGTCGAGTTTATCCTCGATACGGCGGAGACGCACAAGATTCCGTATCAGTACTTCATCTCGGCGGGTGGGACAGACGCCGGACAGGTGCACGTGCAAGGCAGCGGCATTCCCTCTGCCGTCATCGGTGTTTGCGCGCGTTATATTCATACATCCGCGTCCATTCTTCACGTGGATGACTACGCCGCCGCGAAGGAACTGCTCATCAAGCTCGTACAGGCGAGTGACCGTACGACGCTGAACACGATCCATGCGCAAGCGTGATCGTTTCGTTTAGCTTATGTAATAATTAAAAAAGAAACTGCCCCGTCATTTTAGACATGGAGCAGTTTCTTTTTCTATTTCGCTTATTTCAATACATACGTCGACATACTTCCAGTTGCTGGCAACTGATTGCTTGTTGAATCACTCCAAAGGAACCCAAGACTAATCGTATTTCCAATGCTTATGCCCAATTCATTCAGAGGAATGGCAATCTCAATTACCGTATCGTTTACGGCATAATTCGTTTTGCTAACGAAGCTAGTAACTTTAGTCCATGACCAAGTTGAACCATTTCCACTATATCGATATAAACTTCCGTTTTCTACCATATAATCAGCTCCGCTTGAGCTCCAGTTTTTCGCAGAAAAGCCACTGGTTGCATTGTTGTCTGCATTTATATAAATTTGACTTTTACTTGTTAAGCTACTCCCCTGAACAAGCAGGTAAAAATTCGTCGAATTGTTTGAAGCCTTCAAAACTTTGACTTTTGAGCTTCCAGAGCTTAATACTTCTACATTGCTCCAATCACTGTCACTCCCATTAACAGTTATAACGGCTTGTGTTGGCACCGGTGTTGGCACTGGTGTTGGTACCGGTGTTGGCACTGGTGTTGGTACCGGTGTTGGCGCTGGTGTCGGTATCGGTGTTGGCGCTGGTGTCGGTATCGGTGTTGGCACTGGTGTTGGCACTGGCGTTGGTACTGGTGTTGGCACTGGTGTTGGTACCGGTGTCGGCACTGGTGTTGGTACTGGTGTTGGTACTGGTGTTGGTACCGGTGTTGGTACTGGTGTTGGTACCGGTGTTGGTACTGGTGTCGGTACTGGTGTTGGTACTGGTGTTGGTACTGGTGTTGGTACTGGTGTCGGTACTGGTGTTGGTACTGGTGTTGGTACTGGTGTCGATACTGGTATTTGTTCACTACTACTTATCGTGATAAGCGTTCCTGTCTGCGGGAGTTTATCCATCTTTGAATCGTTCAAGATGTATCCCACTTGAATAGCATTTCCATCTGCTACAGCTAAACTAACTAATGGAATCGAAACTTCAAGAACGCCATTTGTTGCAATGTAATTTTTCGTATCTTGAAAATTAGCTACCTTCGTCCACGACCAATTGGTTCCGCCTGTTCCGCTGTAACGATATAATGAACCATTTTCCAATAAGTAGTCGGCTCCGCTCGAGCTCCAATTGGAAGTAATAAATCCAGTAGTTGAATTCTTATCCGTGTTTAAATAGATTTGGTGTTTGGTAGCTGTGCCGCTCCATTGAGCGAGCAAGTTCAAGCTGGAGTTATCAATTTTTGCTTTTAGCACCATCGCGTTGGAAGTACCCTTGCTTAGAAGAGGCATCGCATCCCAATCTGTTGAATTCCCATCTATAACTAACGATGAGCTCGGTACCGGATTCGCAGGTATTAATCGTGCAGTAAACTCATGAGCACCAATGTCGATGGTAGCACCTTGTATTCTAGCTGATCCTGCGAAATCATCAGTTGCATTGGGGAAAGCTCCAGCAAATCCTTTATCAATAGCTGGAGAGCCCTCCTGCAAGTTAAAATTATTCGTAGCCTTGTCTACAAATTTAGGGTCATCAAATACGGAATTAGCATCATTACCTGTGGCAGTCTTATACGAATTCCACGTTGTATAGGTGATACCTTGCCATTTCCATACACCCTTATCCATTCCGCTAGTTGTATAGAATAAGTTATAATCCAGGACATTTGCTGAGCCGCTTGTGTTTGTCTTGCTTATCATGGTTTTTTGCGATTGGCTGTAAATGATATTGTTTTTTATACTGTTGTTTACCATATTCCATTGAAAACCTATATCTCCATACCCTTGTACGAGGGTATCGTTTTCTACAAAGGTATTATTTACTATGATATTATTACTTGCCCCGCCTCTACTAGAAGAAGAACCACCCATAATTAAACCTGCTCCATAATTATGGTGAATCAAGTTATTTTGCACTTTAATAGCGCTTGTCATCTTACCTGCATTCTCACTTGCAAGTTCGATCCCAAAATCATTGCCATACACATGATTCTTTTCTATTACGATATTCGTCGCACCGTCTGCATAAATGCCTCCAGCAGCGTGTACACCTCGGTACGCAGGGTTTATGGAAGAATCAATATGATAGACGGTATTTTCGGCAACTCTTCCATTGCGTGTTTGATCCACACACGAACTGGCACACGCCCCGTAAAATCCCGCTAACTCAATACCAATATTATTATTGTCATGAACTTTGTTGTGCGTAATTTCAAAACCATCAATATTTCCGCTTAACGTCAAGGATTCACTCCAACCCGTGACAAGATCATGTATATCATTACCGCTTATCGTAAGGCTAGTTATTGCCGTTGTAGTATTTCCCAGTACATGTATACCATGTGCATTACCGCTGCTGGCCGTATTCTTAATATCATGGATGTTATTATTTAGAATTTGAATGTTTGTACTTCCGTTTGTTACTCGAATTGCTGCCGGGTCTGAGGAACTACTGGAAGCGACTAGATTCGCTAGCTCGAAACCAACGATTTTGATATAACTCGATTTTGACAAATAAAACAACGACTGATTGGAGCTAGTTAGTGTTAAGCCTGTACCATCAATAATAGGAGTTTCCCCGGCGTAATTCAGAAATTGAATGTAGCCTCCGCTTGCGGAACCTGATACTTGAATCGTGACTAGCTCCCGATATGTGCCGCCTCTAACGTATACAGTATCTCCTGGAATAAGTACATTTGCTGCTTTCTGAATGGTTTTCCACGGAGCAGTTAATGTACCCGCATTACTGTCATTCCCTGAAGTGGATACATAATAAGTGTTTCCACCTGCAGCTTGAACTGGAGTAGCGGAAAAGCCAGTTGCAAACAGCACCCAGATCATCATACTTACCAGTATTATAGATACACTTGACGTTAGAAAACCAAATTTACTTCTTTTCATTACATCCATATCGTCAACACCTCATTCTTTATTATAAAAAGAAATAGGATACCGAAGTACGGTATCCGCAAGGTCCACGAATTCGTCAGCTTCGGCAACTGGCTGGCAACTCTTCATCGGAAGAGGAAGCCCCTATAGTTTTGCGCCCCTTGATTTCCCAAGGTATGCCTTTTCGGTTTTATAAATTCACATTAATCAAAAAAGGTCGACAATTCTATAGTTCTAAATGCCTATTATTAAAAAATTTGTAGTTTTTACTCCCAAATGATAGGCTTATTTAAATTAGATTAAAAATCACCAGTAAAATAAAGGAGTTTTTGCATTGAAAAGGAAGGTCGTTTTTTCATGTATACTTGTTCTTGCAATTGGGTTAGGAACTACAATTGGTGTTCATGCCGTCTCCGATATTCGTATTATTGTCGACGGGAAATCGGTAGATTCCAGCGTTGAACTTATAGATGATAGCAGCTATGTCCCTTTACGTTCTATAGCAGAAATGTTCGGCGCTAATGTCGAATGGGATAATAAAACACGTACAATTAATATCATTTCACATCGTCGTATGCTAACTGATGCTTCTACGGTATATAAAGAAAACGGTATTACCTTTTCCAATCTGTCCTTAGTAAATAAAGAATTTGGTTGGGAAATTACCACCGATGTTTGGAATGGGGAAGACGTTAATTACCGCGGTCTTCACTTTAAGGCTAGCTTTTTTGATCAAAAGGAACGATTGCTTGGTACCTCTGACGGCTACCTGTTCGACCTGAAGCAAGGCGAGACTAAGGTAGCTAACCTTGTCACAACTGACGATCTAAGCAATTATAAATATGTTCAATTTCAAATTGACCTCACCTATTAAGAGTGCTTATTGTACATTTACTATCCCCAAAGAATAACGTCCATCCTCCCGCTTCCCTTGAATCGCTAGCTCAATGCCGGGATTGCCGCTTTCAGGATCAATGATGCCAACGCATAATGTATATTTACCTATTGGTATCGTTGCAGGGATCTTTAAACTTAAAGTGGACTTTTGTATGCCAGGCAACCAACTGCGAATATCAACTTGGACGCTTTCGCGGTGAACTATCTTTCCTTCTGCATCTGCCAGTGATAGTTCGAGTGGCCAATTGAAATAGAAGGGTGCAACTCCTTTATTCTCCATAACCATATTCACAACAAGCTTCTCGTTTGGCTTTACCTTTGTTTGATGCGTCTCTGTCTTGAGAACATATCGATACCCCATTGTATTCAAAAGGCGTTCTACATTCCCTTGATACTTACCCTTATATGATTTAAATGATGGTAAATTGGGACCTAGCCATGTGGTATGGCTCTCCCTTGCCTGTGCAATGGTTTCATCGATTGCATTGTTGGCTATATATTTATTCTCGTCTTCGGAGTATGCAAACTCTCCGCCGCTCGGTGCATATATCCAATGTTCCGGCATAGCTGGCATTTTCTCTTCCGTTAGCCACGATGTATACCCGTTATGAATCCAATTGATAAAACCACTCATGGTCTCCTGTTTATCTCCAAACACATCATTAAATAGACCCAAATGATTCGATTTTGCTATTTCATGCGGCCTTCTCATCAGCAGAGGTTTGTCCGGAAACTCCCCTAGATATGCCTCTACGTACTGATCGGTAACAGCTGCTTTAGGAAATGGTTCTGAAACTCCACCTTGTCCACTTTTTGTGTGCCACTCTCCCCAATGTCCTACACTGCCTACCTCAACGAAAGCAATTCGAGCATCATGGTTGTATCTCTCACCCAATTTTTGGATCAGCTTCCGATGTTCCTCTATTAGCTTTTTGTTCTCATAATTAGGACTAAAACCCTTTCCATAACTTGTGTTATACCAGGAGCCTTCTTCCCCAATTTCCTCGTACAACCAATCTGGAATATCCATATGACTAGTATCCGAAGTATCATCCAAAATTAGGCGGAAGATAATCTTTACATTCTCACTCTTCCAACGCTTAAATTGATTCTTTTCCTCTAGCTTGTCGAATGCATATATTCCTTTTGCAGCCTCTAATTCCCTCCAAGTAAAGTCAAAGAAAACAAGGCGATGAGGCTCTTGATAAGGACCCCAGCGTGCATCAGGAGCAAATCCCATGTAGGGATTGTTTAAAACACTGCCTATCTCTGTAGGCGAAAACTTAATTGTCTCTCTCTTTTTAACTTCTGCACTCACAAGGGTGATTGATACTGTCATCAAGGATAGGGCTGTCAAAATTCCTATAACTTTATATTTGCGCTTCATTAATATCGCCTTTCAACCAGTTATTTGGACAGTATTCTACTCTAAAATCAACCAATTAGCGAGATATATCACGCTAGTTCGCAAAATATTAACTATTTGTAAAAATCAATCTAAAGATTCAACAAAGTTTGTATATTTATGTTGTTTTTCGTCGTAAAACAGCATAGAATAGTCTTTTAGAACTACTTTTATGGGTCTAAATATTAAAAATGGAAATTATGGGGTGTTTACAAATGCGAGTATTAATTACAGGCGGTCTAGGTTTTATTGGATCCCATGTCGCCGAGCGCTTCTACAAAGAAGGGCATCAAATTTTCATCATAGATAATCTATCCTCAGGAAATCCTGAGAACTTGAGTACACCTTATAAATTATATTCATTAAATGTTGAGAGTTCAAAATGTGTAGAGGTTTTTAATAGTCATAAGTTTGATGTTGTTGTTCATCTAGCTGCACAAATCAACGTTGCTACATCTTTAGAGAATCCCTTTCTGGATGCCAAATCAAATATTCTTGGCTTAAACAATATGTTGAACCTTTCAGCTAAATATGGCGTGAAAAAGTTTATATTTGCCTCATCTGCTGCTGTTTATGGCATGAATGAACATACGCCAATTAATGAAGAAGCGGATTGCAATCCACTTTCTCCTTATGGGATGAACAAATGGCTTGGTGAGTATTATTGTAAGAAGTTCACAGAGTTATATGGCTTGGATACCCTCTGTTTCCGGTTTTCTAATGTATATGGTCCTAGGCAAGGTACCATCGGAGAAGGTGGCGTCGTTTCTATTTATCTAGAACGTATGTTTAAAGATCAAGAGCTTACCGTCTTTGGCGATGGTAATCAGACCCGTGATTTCATTTATGTAGAAGATGTCGCTGACGCTATCTATCGAGGAGTAGATGCGGAATATAAAGAAGTTCTTAACCTATCTACAAATACGGAGAAAAGTGTGAACGAACTGCTTGGCATTTTTAAAGAACTTCACCCAATTAAAGGTGTTGTTTACCGCGAAGCACGTAAAGGGGATATCTATCGCTCGAGCTTAGATAATACGAAGGTCAAACGTCAACTCGATTGGGTGCCAATGTATAGTCTCAAAGAGGGATTGACCAAAACTTATGAATGGTTTGCTACTCAGCAACAAAAACCCCCACGAGAGAAGAAGGAAAAATCGTCCAGACGATTATTTTCCTTCCTTAAACCAGCTCTCCCCTACATCGAGAATTTTGTCGCCTTCGGTATCGTAACTGCTTTAACAATAGGAACACAATCCGATATTCAAAGTTATCAATTGGATTACAAGCTGATTTACATTCTCGTCATCAGTATGCTCTATGGCACTAGACAGTCTATTCTTTCCTTTGCCTTGTCTTCTCTTCTTTTCCTTGGGATGAGTCTCTATAATGGACGGGACTTAATTTCCTTTATTTACGATTCCCAAAGTATGGTAACTCTAGCTGCTTACCTCTTCATTGGTATCGTTGTCGGGTATACCGTGGATCGTAAAAATAGTGAGATTAAAACAGCTAAAATCGAAGCAGTTGCAAGTGAAGAAAGAAATGAGTTTCTAAGTGAAATTTATAATGACACTCGACTTGTTAAAGAAGAATTACAAAGTCAAATTATGAATACGGAAGATAGCTTCGGCAAAATTTATAATATTACAAAAGAGCTAGATAGCTTAGAGCCGGAATTAATTTTCAACGCGGCTATTAGTGTCCTAGAACAAATTATGAGATCTAAATCGATCTCCATCTACTCCATTAACAAATATGGTAATTTCCTGCGTTTAACTGCCAAATCGAAAGTTACTGAGATGCAATTGCCTAAATCTTTGAAAGTGTCAGATTTTCCACATCTACAACAGTTAATTGACAGCCAGAGTTTATATATTAATAAAGCGTTAGATCAAGCAATCCCTGTTCTTTCAGCCCCAATTATGTATAACAATCGAATCATCGCTGTCGTCAGCTTACATCATCTGCCGTTTGAGAATTTCACGCTATACTATCAAAATCTATTTAAAGTTGCTGTAGAACTGATCTCTTCTTCGTTATTCAAAGCTCATCGTTATCTGGAAGCAACACAAAGCGAGCGCTACATCGAGGGAACGGATGTATTGAACGAAGAGTCCTTCTTAACCGTTCTAGATAGCAAAAAACAAACAAAAATTAAGTTGAATATTGAATTTACACTGCTTGTCATTTCCAATTCAGACATTCAAATCGAGGAATTATCCAATAAAGTAAGCTCATTCTTGCGTGAAACGGATGTTATAGGAAAAGGTCCAGACGGCAGATACTACATCATTCTTTCGAACTCAGAGAAACAAGATGCTGCCATTGTTACTGAGCGAATAACGAAATCAGGCATTATTCCTATCATCGTGAAAGAGGAGTTACTTTATGCTTGAACTCATCATTTTGTGCATTTATTTACTCATCGTCGTGACTTACATCATTAAATATATTAAAAACTATACTAGAGAGCGGGCAATAACACATCTTGCTATCATTATCTTGCTACCCTTTGCAGGAGCTCTAATGCTTGCCTTTTCTTCATGGACATTACAAAGAAAATCACAAGATTCGTTTAGCTCTTACTCGGACGAGGATATCTCTGCTCAAACCTCAACTCTCGGTATTTATAACCGCATTGACATAAAAAAAGAGATTAATATCGTTCCTATTGAAGAAGCCTTGTTACTCAATGATACAACTACAAAGCGTCGTATGCTGATCGACGCTTTAAAGAATGACTCGATTGAATATATCGGCATTCTCCAAAAAGCATTAGAAAACGAAGATACAGAAACCTCACATTACGCGGCTACAGCCGTATTGGAAATTAAGCGCAAGCTTATGCTTACTAAACAGAAATTCTCAGTCAAATACGAAGAAAACAAATTTGACTTAGAAACATTAATTCCTTATGTAAACGTACTTAAGAACTATCTTACAAGTGGCTTTTTGGATGAAC
Organism: Paenibacillus sp. Soil724D2; assembly: GCF_001427935.1. Lineage (NCBI taxonomy): Bacteria > Bacillati > Bacillota > Bacilli > Caryophanales > Paenibacillaceae > Paenibacillus > Paenibacillus sp. Soil724D2. The sequence continues at coordinate 21,483 of NZ_LMRY01000033.1, read as the reverse complement.
GGACAGTCATAAAGACTAAGCACACTTATTCTCAAGTGTTAGAAAGTCTGCTTTCTATTTATACAGAAGAGGAAGCCTATTTTGTCGATAAGATTGAATGTGACCTAGAAATAGGTAATGTTGACAAAGCAAGGAGTATGTGTGAGAGCTTTCATCAAGCACACCCTAACAGTGAAACACCGTACTTAATTTCAATGAAAACACATTATACATTGAGAAATAATGAACGGTTCCAAGACAGCTTAAACGGCTTAAAAAATTCACCCATTCGCTTGTCGAACCAAGCTTTGAATATTGTCCGATTCTGGTCAGGAGTATAAAGAATGAAAACCTTTGATTATTTTAAAAGAACGACTATTATTGTAGTACTCGTCATAGTCGTTCTAGGGATCTCACTTGAAACCGTACGCTCCGATTTTCTATTCAAGTTAACTAAAAACAATAACATCACTTCCACTGCGGATACTTCCTCATACAATGCATTGGACCCAAAAGAATTCAACGCAATAAATACTGAGAATTTCCTCATTCTTTACGACCAAGAAGAAATAGTTAGCCCGAGATTGGCGAAAAATGTAGAGAATACTATTAATTATATGAAAAAAAAGCCTCAAAGCATGGAGATCGGCGCGTTTGATGGCACGACTAAAGGCTTTGAAACCATCATTATTGCCCTGCAGGATCTAACAAAAATTAAAAAATTAGATGCTCTTATTACATACGTCGACAACGGAGGGCGTGTCTTATTCGCCGAAAGTCCTTTGGTTAGCGACAGCTTGTATACGATTTATCGTAAACTTGGAATCAATTCAATAGGCCCCTATGTGAACGAAAAAGGAATTAAGCTAACATCTAATATTTTAATACAAGGCAAAGGAATGGAATTCAAAGGAGACTTCATCGAGAATGCAATGATCTTCTTTGAGCTCAACAATAACAGCACGATCTATGCTGTAACTGATAAAAATAACCCCTTAATGTGGGGTTATACCTATGGAAAAGGAAAGTTTTTAGTTTTCAACGGTTCTACACTTCAAGAAAAAACTAGCCGTGGACTCATAGCCGGGGCGCTAAGTCTTATCAATGATAATTTTATCTACCCCATTATTAATACCAAGGTTGCTTACATTGATGATTTTCCTGCTCCCTTTGGAAACGGGAAGGAAAACACAATATACAAAGAGTATGGTCGAGATAATCAACGGTTTTATCGTGACATTTGGTGGCCTGATATGATCAAAATAGCCAAAAATAGAGGGGTTATTTACACAGGAGTTCTTATCGAAAATTATAATAATTCAATTAAACCACCTTTCAACACTGCACAAGGTCAAGAAAAAGAAAATTTAATTATATATGGCAGGGAAGTCCTGAAGCTAGGCGGTGAATTAGGTCTCCATGGATATAACCATCAATCTTTGGTTACCGATTATTCCAAATCTACCGCAACCTCTCTTTCCCTTGGGTACAAGCTTTGGCAATCACAAGAAGACATGGAATTATCCATTTCTGAAGCACGTAAATACTTTGCAGACATCTATCCCAAATACAAATTGCGTACGTACGTGCCACCCTCCAATGTTTTGAGTGATGAAGGTAGAGAGGCACTTAAGAATTCGCTCCCTGATCTTAAAATTATAGCCTCCATCTATAGCGAAGACCCCTACGATAAATCTTATGTTCAGGAGTATAGTAGAAGCGCAGATGGCATTCTTGAACTTCCACGTGTTTCCTCCGGATATCATTTTGACCAGGTAACGAATTGGGATATTTTCAATGCAATTACATCTATTGGTGTCTTCTCGCACTTTATTCATCCTGACGATGTATTGGATCCTGCACGAACTAAAAATAAATCATGGGATCAGTTGTTCAAAGAATTCGATCAAATAATGGAAATTATTTACGATAAATATAAATGGTTACGTCCCATGACGGCCTCAGATGCTGGAACTGCATTCGAGGATTACTTAGATAGCCAAGTCGTTTTCAAGAAAGATAAGAACAAGATCGATGGATACGTGAATAACTTTCATGGTGAGCTCAATTATATCTTACGTACGACAAGTAAGATCGGTAGATTGGATCATTGCTCCATTACCTTAATTGATAATAACACTTATATAGTGCAGGCCAAGGCAGCACATTTTACCATAGAATTGGGAGATCAATCATGAGAATCTGTATCCTTGCTGAGGGGTCTTACCCCTATATTACTGGTGGTGTCTCAAGTTGGATTCATAGTTTAATCACGAATATGCCTGAGCATGAATTTATACTTTATGTCATCGGTGCTGAAGAGAAATCACGCGGGAAATTTAAGTATGCTTTGCCTCACAATGTCATCGAGATAAGAGAAACTTTCCTAGATACTTTTCTTAATGAGGAAGAAATATGGGGGAAACGCTATAAGATTTCCAAAAGTGAACGCGAGACACTTTACTCGTTTCTAGCTGGCGAGAAAATTGATTGGGGAAACCTATTCAACTTTTTGCTTAGTGATCGGATTAATTCTGTTTCTGAATTCTTGACCAGTAAAGATTTCTTCGACATCATGTACGAAGTATGTAATCTTCGTTACTCACAGACGCCGTTTACCGAAATGTATTGGACTATGCGTTCCATGGTTCTTCCTTTGTTTTTAACAATACGTAATCCTATGCCTGAAGCTGATCTGTACCATAGTGTCGCAACAGGTTATGCCGGTGTTCTTGGCTCGCTTGGCAAGCACCTTTATAACAAGCCTTTCTTGCTTACCGAGCATGGTATTTACACCCGAGAGCGGGAAGAGGAAATTATTAAAGCTGACTGGGTAAAAGGGTATTTCAAGGATGTTTGGATTGAGTATTTCTATAATTTATCTAACTGTGCTTATTCGTACACTGACAAAGTAATTTCCTTGTTCAACCGTAACAAAGAAATTCAAGAAGAGCTTGGATGCGACGGCAATAAAATAACAATAATCCCCAATGGTGTTCAGTCTAGTGATTATGACTCTCTCCAGCAGAAAGAGAATGACACAGAGATCTCCATCGGTGCTGTCGTACGAATAGTTCCTATTAAAGATATTAAAACTATGATTCAAAGCTTTGCCTTGGTCAAACATACTATTTCAAATGCGAAATTCTATATCTTTGGACCAATCGATGAGGATGAGGAGTACTATGAAGAGTGCCAGCAGCTAGTACAAGAACTTGGTACAGAAGATATTATTTTTACCGGTAGTATTAATGTTCGTGAGTATATCGGAAAGATGGATATCCTTGTTCTTACAAGTATTAGCGAGGGACAACCTCTTGCCGTGCTTGAAGGTCTAGCAGCAAGTAAGCCATTTGTTACGACAGATGTAGGAAGTTGTCGTGAGTTACTCTACGGTAATCAGGATGACTTCGGTCCTGCTGGCATCGTTGAGCCTGTTATGCACTACGAGAAACTTGGTTTGGCAATCATCTCCTTATGTCAGAATAAGCAACTTCGTGAGCAAATGGGTCTCAACGGCAAACGAAGAGTTTCAGCAATCTATTCAAGGGATCGTTTCATCGAAGGTTATAGAAATATTTATAACGATTACGAGAGGAGTCTATATGGCAGGGATCGGGTTTGAACTAAGAAAACTCTTTCGGAAAAAAAGCTTATTCACTAATATCCGGGCTTACGCCTATTCCTCATTAGTTACCATTGGCCCAATGCTGCTTTGCATGGTCATGGTAGCTGTCATGCAAAAATTGCAGAGCTATGTAAATATGCCCTTTGCACAGAAAGAATTATTTTTAGCTGGCTCACAGTACGCTTTTATATTCTCTCTGCTTCTTACTAGCGGATTTGTCATGTTGCTTTCTCGCTATGTTGCTGATCGTTTATATGAGAAAAAATATGAAGATCTGCTTCCTTCTTTGTACGGCGTTATGTCCATTTGTCTATTAATTGGGGGAGTTGTTGGAATTGCATTCTTGCTTCGCTCTCCTCTTTCACTCACCTTTAAAATTGCGGAATATCTGCTCTTTATGGAACTAATTATTATTTGGCTATTAACGGTTTATGTTTCCGCCCTGAAAGATTATATACGAATTGTCAAAAGTTTTTTCTATGGAGCCATTGTAACCATCTTAAGTGGAGTTCTTTTGCTCAAAGTGTTAAGTATTCAAGAGGCCTATGCCACAATCGCTGCCATGGATATTGGATTCCTTACTACATTAATTCTACTGATGACACATATTGAAGGGTATTTCCTTCAAGGTGGCACAAGATACTTTCACTTTTTAAGGTATATTACTAAATTACCTGCCGTTTTTGCAATTGGTTTCATCTCTACACTCGGCATTTATGTGCATAACTTTATCTACTGGGGAAGCAAAATGAGCATTACCGTCGGTGATACTTTTCGATTCTCCCCCTCCTATGACGTTCCTGTTTTTTTTGCTTTCTTATCCGTCATACCGACAATGGTTATTTTTGTTGTCTCTGTAGAAACGTCATTCTATGAGAAATTCAGAAGCTACTATTCGGTTATTTTGGGCTCCGGAACGATTCAAGATATCGCACGTGCCAAGAAAGAAATGAACGATGTGCTCCTACAGGAGCTAAGTTTCATCATGCAAATCCAACTCTTCTTCTCTCTTTTCGCTATGGCGATTGGCATCAAGTTTTTACCGAATTTAGGGCAAACTGCCGAACAAATCGACTCTTTTAACATTCTGGTACTAGGTGATTGTTTATACATTCTTATGTATATTATTGTTCTGTTGTTGCTTTATTTCGATGACCGCAAAGGCGCGCTTCTCACGTCATCGCTCTTTTTGATAGCTAACTTGATTGCGACGCCTATCATTATTACAACAGGTCATCATGGCTTAGGACTTCTTATTTCTGCTGCAGTTGCAGTAGGTATGGCAATAATGAGGCTCCTTTATATACTAAAAAATATTGATTATTATACTTTCTGTGCTCAACCCTTAGTTGTAAAAGAGAATAAAACGATTTTTAAAAAATTAATGAACCGTTTTCGTTTCAATAACTGATAGGAGATTGTCATGCGATATACATGGAGTAAGCTATCGATAACCTTAATCCTTATTACCCTGTTGGTTTCAGGCTGTTTGGGAAGCAAGTCAGCAAGTGAAGAGAAAAGCACAACAGGCTTATCTGTAAGTCAAGATTCTCCACTTAGTTCTTCCAAAACAGTAGATTTGAAAGAAAGCCGTGCCATCTACGAATTAGATAAGTCAGATGGTCTTCATATTATGTACGTAACCATCATGAAGAGTGGCTCTTCCAAAAATAAACCCGTATTTTCTTTTACGGAAATTAATAACACAAGCGGTCGATTGCCCGATGGAGAAGCCGATCCACAAGTAGAAGTAATCATTCAAGAAGGTGATGAGGTAGGACCGATTAAGGGAGGTCTTGGTTATAGTGAAAAAACGGCCAATGCAACTCTTGAAATTCGAGGTAATTCTACCCGTGCCGCTAACCAAAAGTCTTATAAAATTAAATTAAACAATAAAGCTGGGCTATGGCAAGAACATAAAATCTTAAATCTCAATAAACATGCTTTTGAATTGTCCCGGGTACGTAATAAACTAAGTTTTGATTATTTAAAACTTATTCCTAACATGTCAAGTCTTCGCACCCATTTTGTCCAATTGAAAATTAAAGATTTGACAACAAAGGTTCCGGACAAAGAATTCGTTGATTACGGATTATATACAGATATTGAGCAGCCAGATAAGACATTTCTCAAATATCATGGACTAGACCCAAACGGAAACTTATATAAAGCGAATAACTTTCTTTTTCAAAGATATCCTGATGTTCTAGTAGAAACTAATGACCCTAAGTACAATAAGTCAGAATTCGAAAAAATATTGAAAATCAACGGCAGTGAAAACCATACCAAATTATTGCATATGCTTGATGAAGTCAACGATACTTCAAAAAATATTAATGATACTGTGAATAAATATTTCAACCGAGATAATTTCTTAACATGGATGGCTACTAACATTTTATTCGATAACACAGATACAATTAATCAGAATTTTATGTTGTATAGTCCATCAAATTCAGAAACCTGGTATTTCTTACCTTGGGATTATGATGGCGGGTGGGATTGGTACGGCCAAGGTCCAAAAGAAGCTAGATTACGCGCTAGTTGGTCAATTGGTATCGCCAATTATTGGGATTCCTTATTACAGAGAAGATTCTTCAAAGATCCTGCTAACGTCAAACAACTCAATGATAAAATTGAGGAATTATCGAAAATTATTACGAAAGAGCAAACCCAATCTTTCCTTAATTCTTATCACCCCATCGTTTCCAAGTTTGTAAATAATCAGCCTGATATTAATACCTTACCAGCAGGTGGTTTCAAATTCTTTGAAAGTGAATATAACCGACTTACTAATCTACCTGATTTGAAAAAAAACAATTACTATAAAACACTAGAAAACCCAATGCCCATCTTCCTCGGAAACCCCGAGGTCAAAGACAATACAACGACATTCTACTGGGATCAATCTTTTGATTTACAAAGTGATGAATTAACGTATGATTTTCAAATAAGCAAGGATCCCCAATTTACCAAACTAGTTGCAGATCAACCAGGGCTAAAGGGTTCACACTATGATGTCAATGGGTTGACAAAAGGTACTTATTTTTGGCGAGTCATTGTCAAGGACAGCAAAGGAAACAAACAAATTCCATTCGATGATTACACGGATGTATCTGATAACATCTATCATGGTATGCGGGTGTACAATGTCGAATAACCAATTTTCTAACTAGACTTGCTCACCGAGGAAGGCTTTTATGACCAAGTTAACTATGAAATGGTTCATTCTCTTAATCAGTTTAGTCGTAGGCGGGATTCTCGTTTACTTGTGGTTATTCCCTGCTAATGACGAAAAAGGACCACCGAATGCCGTGCAAAACATCCCATCAACTTTGTCGGAGCGTGTATCCGCACCGCGACTCTCAATACCTGGTGGATTTTATGCAGAAGGTATCTTATTGGCTCTAGATGCTTCAGAGAAGCAAGGAGTTATTCGGTATACACTAGATGGTTCTGAGCCTACTAAAGCTTCTCCAGTATACAAAGAATCTATAACAATTAAAGAAACAACGGTCGTAAAGGCTCGAACTTATTTATCCGATAAGTTATCAAGCACTGTCGTTACCGCAACTTATTTCATTGGACAATCACAATCTTTAGCTGTCTTTTCACTCTCTACCGATCCCGACAACCTTTGGTCGAACCAAAAGGGGATTTACGTGAAAGGCCCAAAAGCCTCATCGAAATCACCTTACCAAGGCGCTAACTTCTGGGAGGACTGGAAGATTCCTATTCATCTTGAGTTTCTCGAAACAAATGGTGAACTTCGGTTAGAAAGTGACCTCACTGCTGAGATATTCGGAGGCAATACACGGGCACTTCCACAAAAAGCTTTAGCTTTATCTTCGGGCAAAAAAAACGGTCAAAAAATAGACGCATCACTATTTCACGGGCAGAATATTCCGCCCATGCATGCTATTATATTAAGAAACTCAGGTCAAGATTTTAACCGTACACACTTCCTTGACGGATTAGTAGCTACGTTACTGAAAGACTCCGGATTGGATGTCCAAGCCTATCGCCCTGTCGTGGTTTATCTGAACGCTCAATATTGGGGAATACATGATCTTCGCGAAAAAATAGACGAGTCTTTTCTTGCCTCCCACCATCAAGTCGATGAAAAAGATATTAATCTTCTGGAATCAGATGCAATCGTCAAGCATGGAAGTAATACCAGTTATTTGTCGTTAATCAATTACATTCAAAACCACGATCTCAAACTAGCGGAGTCCTACGATTATGTTGCTAGCCAAATCGATGTCACCAATTTTATCGATTATCATATCTCAGAAACCTTCATCGCCAACGTAGATTGGCCTGATCATAACATTCGATACTGGAGAACATCCGAAGACGGAAGCAAGTGGAAATGGATTGTCTATGACACCGATCAGAGCTTCGGTGATCCTGCGACTCCTTCTCTTCATCGCATTTTGAATAGTAAGAAAAAAATTAAGGAGAAGGATCTTCTGCTTTCTCCCGCAATACTTCAACAGCTTTTAAAGAATGAAAAATTTCGTGATCTGTTTTTAACGCGTTTTTCCTTCCATTTACAGAACACATTTCAACCAAATCGGGTACTCTCAGTCATTGATCAGATTTACAATCAAATGAAACCAGAGATGGGCCGACACTTGGAAAAATGGGGTGGCAGCATAACAGAATGGGAAGATAATGTGGAAAGCCTGCGACAGTTTGCAAAAGAACGTCCTTCTTATATGCGTACTGAGCTTCAAGAAGAATTTAATTTAACAAAAGTTCAGATCGAAAAGTACGGTTTGAATTAAGGCATATAACGGTTACTGGAGGTGCAATCATCCAAAGAGGAAATATGAAGTTAAGGCATGAGTTGAAATATTATATTCATTATCATGAATACGTCGCTTTACGCCATAGAATCTCTTCAGTCCTAGAGAAAGATCCTCATTCAATTGACGATGAGGGCTACGAAATTCGAAGTCTATATTTCGATGATATTTACGACTCGGCACTCATTCACAAGAATAGCGGTGTTTTATTGAGAAACAAATATCGAATTAGAATCTATAACAAAAGTGATGCAGTTATCCATTTGGAACGGAAACGAAAATTCGGGGATTTAATTAACAAAGAGTCCGCGGCTTTAACAAGAGAACAAACCGATCGATTACTTGTCGGTGATAATGATTTTCTAGAGAAGCTGGAGCACCCCCTGCTTAAGGATTTTCATCAGCAAATTAAACTGCATCGGCTTGTTCCAAAGTCCATTGTTGATTACAAACGAGAAGCTTATAAACTAGATCTAAGTGAAGTTCGCGTAACGTTTGATAAAGATCTAAGAGGAAATGTAAGCTCTCTTGATTTATTCGACCCCGAGTTGGTTACTATGGATGCATTTCAGCAGCCTATTCTTGTGATGGAAGTGAAGTACAATGAATTTTTGCCTGAATTCGTTCGACGCGCTCTGCAAATCACATCGCATCAACGAACAGCTATTTCTAAATACGTAATTTGCCGTGAAATTGCAAAGCTCTACTATAGCCATTAGCGCGTAAAGAAGGGAAGATTTATATTATGAACGATTTAGAAGAAACATTTGGAGCACGAGATTTAATAAAAAAGAGTATGCTCAAGCTAGATTCTTTCACAGCCATTTCTTATGTTGATTTATTCTGGACTCTTCTTATTTCACTTTTTATTGGTTTGTTTATTTACTATATTTATAAAAAGTCATTTCGCGGTGTTGTATACAGCCATAGCTATAACATTACATTTGTGATCATGACCATGATTACATCACTTATCATAATCACAATCAGTACGAATATCGTCCTATCCCTAGGTATGGTAGGCGCACTCAGTATTGTGCGTTTTCGTACAGCAGTGAAAGATCCTGTTGATATCATGTTTATGTATTGGTCTATTTTCGCTGGTATTGCTGCCGGAGCTGGTATGTTACCAGTTGCCATTCTAGGATCGATTATTGTAGGGATTACAATCCTGTTATTATCTCGCAAGAAAATCAAAAATGCTACCTATCTGCTTGTAATTCACTTTACTGACGAAGCCTATGATGCAGTCAAAGTACAAGTCACCAAGCTTAAAGGTGTGCTTCGTTCAAAGACCGTACGCAAAGGAATCACAGAAATGACAGTAGAGATCAAGTTGAAAACCGACAATACTTTTTTTGTAAACGAACTTTCGGAATTACCAGGCATACATGATGTATCCCTTGTCAATTATAACGGTGACTACGCACCTTAATAAGGCTAGAACGCCCCGTTTGCATCCACGCAGACGGTTTTTTTATTAATAATGATTGGCTGATTTACATGGTTATCATACAAACATAGAACTTATGTTCCAATATATGGTATAATTAGAAGGATCATTGGATTATAGAAAGAAGGACGACTATGACATATACCATTCGTGAGGCTACATCCCAAGATACCAAACAAATAAGCAGCTTTGTTTCAGAGCGTACCGGCAAGGCTATTTCACCTTTGCACATTGAAAATAGGCTGCATTTTATGCGTGAGAACCCGGATGAATCCCTCTATGTGTATGAGGAGAGGAACCAAATTCTTGGTACATTAGGCTTTCGTATTCGACATGGTGCCGATATGATTTTGAAATTCAGTGAAATCTCCGTCATTTCTGTTGATGAAACGAAGAGCCGCCAAGCAGCCGCAGATAAATTAAAAAGCTATGCCGAGCAGTTAACGAGCAAGCATGCCTGCTCCGGTATGTGGTGGATTACAGGATCAGAGAAGAATGACGCAACACGGGCTGCCAATGAGCCATTAGGCTTTCATGAAACAGGTTACCGATTCGTTAAACGATTTCTCTAGAAAATCGGGAATATGTTTACACTAAGGAGTGAAAGACATGTCATCTGGATTTAACATGGGGCCTTTTTCTGGGGGAAGCGGCGGAAATCTTTTTCTAATTATCTTTACGAGTGTATTCGTTCTCATTATTGGCACTTTGATCATTTTGATTATCAAATCACTTATGACATGGTCATCCAATAATGCCGCCCCCATCCAAAGCCGGAACTGTAAGGTCGTAGCCAAAAGAATGCATGTCAGCGGTGGTTCTGGAGATTCAAGTACAAGTACGAGTTATTATGCTACCTTTGAATTCGAAGACCGAAGCAGGCTTGAGTTAGGGGTGGGACGGGAGCAGTTTGGTTATATCGTAGAGGGTGACCAGGGAACACTAACGTATCAAGGCACAAGGTTCAAGGAATTCTTTCGACCTCTATCATAAGATTCATAAGGAGTGCTTCATATGACACATCAGTTAACAAGCGTAAAGGGCTTAGAATTGGTCGTCAAAGTTAGAGCTTTCTGCATGGAACTGCCGAAGGTTGAAGAAAAAGTGGATGGCTTCGGTCACATCACCTTCCGTGTGAAAGATAAACCCTTCGTGATGATGGGCGAGACGGATGGTCAACCATCTACAGCTATCAAAACAAACCTAACAACACAAGAGTTCCTCCTTCAGCAAGAGGATACACCCTATCACAAAACAGCCTACATTGGACAGCATGGCTGGGTATCGATTCTAGATACAGATAAGGTACCTTGGAGTGAAATCGAAGACCTGATGATGGAAGGCTATGCCCGAACGGCTCCGAAAAAGCTTCTCAGCCAGCTGCAAGCAACTCGGAAATAACTGCATGTTTTGACGGTTGTTTTCCATTAAACCGGTTTTCGGCGTCCAGTTTGCAAAGTGCCTCCCCAAGTGTCTATTATCTAAGCCTCAGTCGATCATTCGATAAATGTCATCATTAAAGTGATGATATTGAGCGGTCCCCCATACCCCGACTTTAACGATGAAAAACACCCTTACGAGCTAGAGAACTCTCACACAACCGTTGCAGATAGAAGTATAACGATGTTTTTCATCGTTATAGTGATGATTTTGAGCAGCTTCCCGACTTTAACGATGAAAAACATGCTTACGAGCTAGAGAATTTTCACACAACCGTTGCAGATAGAAGTATAACGATGTTTTTCATCGTTATATTAATGATTTTGAGCAGCTTCCCGACTTTAACGATGAAAAACATGCTTACGAGCTAGATAACTCTCATACAACCGTTGCAGTTTGAAGTATAACGATGTTTTTCATCGTTATAGTGATGATTTTGAGCAGCATCCCGACTTTAACGATGAAAAACACCCTTACGAGCTAGATAACTCTCATACAACCGTTGCAGATAGAAGTATAACGATGTTTTTCATCGTTATATTAATGATTTTGAGCAGTACCCCAACTTTAACGATGAAAAACATGCTTATGAGCAGGAGAGTTCACATTAGAGAGCAGAGTAGATAGAATGCTGTCAGTTGGATCGTGCTGCAATTGTAAGAAAAGGTTACGGAGTCAGTGTTGTAGAGCGCGAAAACCACATTACATGCATTTTGTGCATCTAGTTTACGTTATACATCAAATGGCGTTCGAGCAGTCCAAAGAGTGTCACATGCTAAAGGAGTCTAGTTGACACCTCACACTCAAGAGGAATTGTGTTGAACACTTCCCGCTAGTAATGGAAATCGGCATCAAGCCCGCATAGCCTCACTCTCCCCAGGAGCAGTTCACTCGCGACAAACACGCTCACAAAGCGAGTTCCACCTCGAGATTGCAAGTTGACTTAGCAGTCGCAAACGAAATTTCAGGATTTCGCCTAAAAACAAAGTATACCGAAGCAATTCAACGAATAACCTAAATTTGTCGGCAAAAATTGGATTTTATCGAATAATCTGAATATTTACAATATTTTAATAATGGGCTATTATAAGAGCAGGCCCACTTGAAGGACAAGCCGCACAGACGGTACGGCACCCTGATAGGAGCCAGGATATTCTCAACTTAGGAAGGGGATAGTCCAATGGACCACGTTAGCGAAACATGCCCACTTTTACTTCAAACGACGGAAGAAAAGGTGCGGGAACGGTTTTTCGTTCATCGGGCATGTGGGAATCCAACACGGTAAATGTGAATAGCGTTTATTCGAGGAAAGGATCCGTTCGTAAGAAAAGTCGTAATTTGCAACGTTAGTTGATTGATTGGAGTTGTGTAGGTACAATTGAATACCATTATTGATCCTTAGGGACCTCCGGTTATCATAGATAAGCGGGGGTCTCTATTTGCGTTCACTCCTTACTTAGCAGCGGGAGTCGAACTGTAAATGTGGTCTTCTCTTCCGGCACACTGACTACGGAAATAGTTCCCTGATGCATTTCGGTAATTTTCTTCACGATAGACAGGCCAAGTCCATTACCGCCAGACGTTCGATTTCTGGATTTATCTGCTTTATAAAAGCGTTCAAATATATGCGCTCGATCCTCCTCCGTAATGCCCGCCCCATTATTCGAAATTCGGATAATCGCTTCGTCCCTACTGCCTGTGAGATGAACGCCGATGGTTCCTCCAATAGGCGTGAATTTGATTGCGTTATGAATCAGATTGGTCCATACCTGGCCCAGCAGGTCTTCGTCAGCAATTAGTGTAATCTCATCTAGTTCAACATCCATCTCTATATCTTTATCCACCCACTGCGGTTCGCAGGCCAGTATATGATTGCGTATTTGCTTATCCAGCCGGTAACTTTTCGGCTCAAATGGGTGATGCTGCGATTCTAACGATGAGAGTTTCAACAAGTTATCGCTAAGCTTGGATAGCCGTGTACTCTCAGCTTCAATGATTTCTAGATAATGTTTACGTTCCGCAGGTGTAATCTGTTCATTCTGTAGAGCGCGGGAGAAGCCGCTAATCGAGGTCAGAGGCGACTGTATTTCGTGGGATACGTTGGAGATGAATTCCTGCCTCATTTTCTCTAACTGCCCTAATTCAACGGCCATATTGTTGATCGAATCCACCAGCTCCACGAAAGGACCTCCATGTGGATTATTATCGACGGACACGTTGAAATCCCCTCTGGACATACTTTGAATCGCCTGAACCATCGTTTTAAAGAAGAGCATCTGCTTACTGCGGAAAAACCTGCCTAGGAAGGCCATGGTTATTCCCCAAAGAAACATGCCGCCGAGCGAGTTGATCAATTGGACAACGACCGCTGAAGGGCGCTTGTTGATAGACGCAAATAGCCATTCTGTCCCGTAAAAGGCTGCCAACCAATAAAGAATAATAAGCAAAAAAATGCTTACAGTAGTCAAAAAGCCGCGTACCCGCTGAGCTTTTGTCATTTTGCTCTTCACTACGCTCTTTCGCTTCTTCATTCTCATGTTCGCAGCACCTCCATCCGATAACCTAACCCGCGGATTGTTGCGATCCGAAAAGCGTGCCGCTCCTCGGGAAACCGCTCTCGGAGCCGATTAATGTGCACATCTACGGTACGTTCGTTACCTTCGTAATCGAAGCCCCAAATCTGCTCGATCAACTGGTCACGCGAGAAGGTTTTGCCTGGGTAGCTCGCCAGCTTGTAGAGCAGCTCGAATTCTTTGAGCGGTAGCGTGACGCTCTCGGAGCCCACGGCTACTTCGTAGGTTTTGCGGTTCATGCTCAGGTCTCCGACCTGAACCGTTTGGGAAGAAGCGATTTTGTAACGCTTCAGCAGCGCTTTCACTCGCATCGCGAGCTCCACAGGCTCGAATGGCTTGACGAGGTAATCGTCGGTGCCCAGCTCGAAGCCTTTGACCTTCTGCGAGGTTTCGCCTTTGGCAGTGAGCATGAGCAGAGGAATATCGTAATGCTCCCTCAGCTCTTTGCACAGCTCCCACCCGTCCATATTCGGCATCATGATATCCATGATCACCATGTCGACTTGGACGGTTTCGAGATGTTTGAGCGCATCAGCGCCGTCAGAGGCTTCGATGACATCGAAGCCTTCTTTCAGCATGAAGACGCGGACCAGTTCGCGTATATAAGGATCATCATCTACGATCATAATAGGTGCCATTTGCATCTAGCCTCGCTTTTGTGAAATCTTCTTCTTTTTCTTTCTAGCATACAACAGGAAACGGGTTTAGACGAATTCAGATTGCTGCAGCACCGAGTCTTTATTCGGTCGTACATCGTTGTCAATGGGATTTGTCACTTGCGGCAGCATCCTTGCCTTACCCAAGAAGAAAGTAATGATAACTCCGGCAAAAACAATGAGACTCCCCGCCAAGAAAATGCCGCTCAAGCCATGAACAAACACATGCTGCAGCTCTGTCAAAATCTCAGCAGGCAGCTTCGCTCGCGCATTCGCATCCAGCAGCAGCTGTGGATTGGCGAATTGTTTCAGCTGCTGCTCAGGGATTTGACGGAACTTTTCGCCCATACCGGAAAGGCCATCTGCCATACGATTCGTCATCATGACCCCCATGATGCTCACTCCTACCGTTGCCCCGATGGAACGGAAAAACTGAATGAGCGAGGTTACGATACCGCGGCTAGTCGCCCCAACCTCACCTTGCACCGCAATGTTTAGTGTTGGCATAATGAGGCCCATTCCTAGGCCAGCCACGATCATATAGAGGATGATGAGGAGCTTAGAAGTACCTGCATCCATGGTCGACATGAAGGTAAAACCGATACCTATGAGAATCATCCCCGTACCTATTAAGGTGCGATAGGAAACTTTGCTCGACATCCTTCCGCCCATAATGGCTGATGCCACAACGGATAACATAAGAGGCGTCAAGATGTATCCCGCAATCGAAGGGCTGACGCCAATGACGCCCTGCACGAATAAAGGAATGTAAGTAATAGCTCCGAACATGCCTACGCTCATCAAAACGGCAATCATACTGGTGACGGAAATGACTTTATTTCTGAACAAATGCAGGGGGATCATTGGCTCTTTGGCTTTGGTTTCAACCCAGAGGAACAGTCCCAGAAGAATGGCGCACGCCGAGAAAAGACCAATAATTTGTGGTGATCCCCACGCATAATGCAGGCTTCCCGCTGCCTCCGGATCGCCCCCTAGCACCAGACCGAGTAAACCCGAAACAATTGCTCCGCTTAATGTGAGTGCACCTAACCAATCTATGGAGCGTTTCTCATTAGTACGGCTTTCTTTAAGTGCTGAACCGATAATCACCATCGCTGCGATACCAAACGGAAGATTCACATAGAAAATCCAGCTCCAGTTCAAATGTTCCACGATAAAACCGCCGATCGCTGGCCCAATAATACTAGACAAAGCCATTACACCGCCGAACAAACCTTGCATTTTCCCTCGTTTCTCTACCGGCATAATATCGCCAATAATCGTCATGGCTATCGGCATTAAGGCACCGGCGCCAATACCCTGCAGTCCGCGATAGATGATGAGCTCCGTCATGTTCGTCGCCAGCCCGCATAGCGCAGAGCCGATTATGAAAATACCAATCCCTACGAGGTAAATACGCTTTCTGCCATACAAGTCAGCCAATTTCCCAAAGATGGGCATACTTGTCGTTGAGGTTAACATGTAGATGGAGAACACCCAGCTGTACATCGCAATCCCGCCCAGATCTCGAATAACCGTTGGCATCGCCGTCGAGATGATCGTCTGATCCAAGGCTCCCAACAGCATCCCGAGCATTAACCCTACAATAATCCACGCTACTTTCTTTGGTTCACTACTCATTAATAATCGCTCCTTTGCCATTTCCTTCGAATGAAATTAGCATAAGGGGCATTTATAAACTGAATTTAAACCAAAGAGGGTAATTTCATATGTAAAGGCTTTTATTGGAAAAAAATTTGTGATACATTCTTGGGAAAAGGAACGATTTGGGGGTACATACCTATATGGCCAATCCTACATACGCGGATTTCAAAATGCTTTCCACCACGGAAGCAGAAATAGCGTTTCAAAATTCAGTCCTCTCCGAGGGATACTCCGGGTTCCGCCGATTGTTAGATGGCATGACAGAAGCGATCAAAAAAGCCGGAGATGCTGACATCGAAGGCATTGAGATGACCATCGCCAAAGCAAGCCGTCTGTTCCCTGAGCCTGTCATCTTCAGCCCCTCGTGGGAATGCATTTGGTCCGAACTTAATGCTACCTTAGCAGCGAAAAAGCATGTCTTATCTAACATATCTCCAACAGACCGCAAAGGCGAGTGGCAGGTTATTATGGATAACCCCCAAGTGGTACAAGAGGTTGTTTGCTACCCCGGCCTGGAATTCCATGACGCCGCCTATCTGTACGCCTACTTCCGGCCTCAGCTTGAAAAGTCCGAGTATATCCGGCTGCAGAAGATCCAAACGGTCATTCAAGAGGTTGGCGGTTGATCTAACCATAAGGAGGAATACCATGATTATCATGATCAATGGAGCTTTCGGAGCTGGAAAGACAACTGCCGCCAACGGTCTACTCCCCTTCGTCCCAAACAGCATGATTTTTGACCCGGAAGAGATCGGTTATATGCTTAGAAAGCTAGTTCCTGTAGAGGGTCGGCTATTCCATGAGCGAACGGATGATTTTCAAGATATGGAGCTGTGGAAGGTTCTCACGGTCAAGACTGCTGCCGAGTTGAAATCGACGTACAACAAGCATCTCATTGTGCCGATGACCATTTATAAACGCCGAAATTTCAACTATATCTATGATGGATTCAAAGGTGTGGACAAGAATGTCTTTCATTTCTGCCTTAGCGCTTCCGCGGAAACACTGCATAGACGTTTAACCAAACGTGGTGATGAGCCCGGGGGATGGCAATTTCAACAAGTGGACAAGTGTGTAGCCGCGTTAAAGGACCCTGTTTTTGAGGATCATATTATGACGGATGAATTGCAAACAGAAGATATTATTCGTACTATTTTAGAAAAAATATCTTAACAATACCTTGCCTACGCCGAACTTCAAAAAAACGTATGAGTCCATTGGCAAGCCTTTGCCTCAAAGAAAGACCGTTATCATTTCAAGAACTCAGCAAATCACGGAAACGAATTGTATAACGGTAAAATCGCTGAATGAAGCTTATGAGTTGCTGAAAGACGAGGAAGAAATCTTCATCGCTAGCGGTGGAGAAATTTATAAAGAAGCGCTGCCCTCAGCCGATAGATTGTATCTTACGGTTGTCGAGCAAGAAATCGAAGGTAATATTTATTTCCCTGAATTCGAAAAGGATGCATTCAACCTGACCTATCATCAGAAAATGGATGGCACCATTCCGTATACCTATTACACCTATGAAAGAAAAAAGTGAATCTACTTACCTTTTCGAGGTTTTAACAGGAACCATTCCACACCAATAAGATTGATTAGTAAGCCGATCCAGATGTTTATTTCTAAAATGTCAGCGACCATTTGTTCACGACCGCCCGAGGGGAGATGGAACCCCTGCATAGCGATATAAAGCAAGATGCAAATCGGAACAATCAGTCTTGCTGATGTGGCGACGAGGGTAATGGCGTAACTGCGAATCATCCATACACGATGCTCGTCAAATTGCCTTTGGACAGCGTAGCGAAAGCCTTTCCAGGTTGTAAATAGCCACAGTAGACTCAGTGCTAGGAATGCCATGGCCTTCGTAAAGCTTTCGATATACAAGGTCATGACGAGTCCCAAGAAACCGCCCAGCATAACGCTGACGACATACACGCGCCCCAAAGCCCGATGCCATGCTGGATATTTGGTCCGGAAGCGCTTGTGAAATTGAAATAAACCACTAACGAGCGCAATGAACGCGAATCCAATATGTAGAACAAGTACCGTATAGTGTAGAGAAAATGCCGTATTTAGCTTTACTCGGCTGTCGGCCGGATTCAAGCTGACATAGGGAAATACCGCGGCAATCGCCACGCCTATGATGATCATCACAAAGAAAATTCCTAGCTTTTTACTCATATACAGCCCCCGTTTACGTTCATCACTCCTTCTGCTATCTTATTTCTCCAGTCTAAACCCCTGCTAAATGAATCCTTAAATAAATCTAAACTCGTTGCATTTATTTCAGTTTAGTCTTCATCCACTCGCACCAGACCAAGTCTGCGTCTACTTTCAGCGTTGCTTTCTGGATCAGCACATAGAGCCCGAATAACGGATCATGGATCTCCAGTTCCTCGAGCGGTTTAGCACTCTCTTTTTCAATTCGTTCAAAAGTTTGTGCGAACTTTTCTTTCTTCTTCTGGTAGTATTCCTCACGCTCATGAAGCACTTTCAGCGCTTGTTCTTTGCTTACAAGGCCAATGCAGAATACCTTCAGTGCCAACTCATCTCTTACGACGGGCTCGTCTGTAGGCTGTGCAATCCATTGCTGGAGTGCTTCCCTGCCATTATCCGTTAAGGAATACACCTTTTTATCCGGTTTATCCGACTGAGGAACATGCACAAATTCAACATATCCCTTCTGTTCTAATTGGGCGAGGAGAGGATAGATTTGACTATGCTTCGCTTGCCAAAATGGCTGAATATTTTGCGTTAATTCATAGCCCGTTCGGGAATTTCTGGTTAAAAGGCTTAGTAAGCCATATGAAAGGGTATTCATAGCCACTCCTTTGTTATGTCATTATTGACATATATGTTCATTTGGTAGTATGATAATTTTCATTCAAATTATAGAGAATACTAAAGATAAGATCAATGGATAGAGTGGAGGTATTACTTTGAGCAAGGATGAATTACAGCAAGTGCGTTTCTGGCCGATTATGATTGCCATTTTCTTCGGGTCGTTCGTTGCGATCCTGAGTATGAGTACAATTAATATTGCGATACCGATTTTAAGTGATCATTTTCATTCAGATTTAAGCAAAATTCAATGGACGATTACAGGCTTCATGCTTGCTAGCGGTACGATAGCTCCGATTACAGGCTATTTGGGTGAGCGGTTTAGCTATAAACTTCTGTATGCCACGGCACTTGCGGGCTTTACGGTGTTTTCCTTTTTATGCGCGGTCGCTTGGGACGCTCCTTCTCTCATTGCCTTCCGCATTGCGCAAGGCGCCTTCAGCGGACTCATCATGCCGGCGACTATGACTATTGTGTACCAAGTGATACCGCGGGAAAAACAGCCGATTGCGATTTCCCTTTGGTCCCTATCTGCCATGATGGCTCCTGCTATTGGACCTACCTTGGCCGGATGGCTTTTGCAAAATTGGAGCTGGCATTGGTTGTTCCTCATGAACGTGCCTGTCGGTGTCATTGCCATTCTTCTCGTATTTAAATTGATTCCTTACTATCGTCTTTCTGTACCGAAAAAGTTTGATTTACTTGGCTTATTAACGGTTATCGTAAGCAGTCTTTCCTTACTCGTCGCTTTCTCTCAAGGCCATGCTTGGGGATGGACATCAGGTAAAGTTATTGGACTGTTCGCGCTCGGTATCCTCGTACTTCTGCTCTTCATTTGGAGGGAGCTGCGCGTAGAGACGCCGTTGCTGAACATTAGGGTATTATCCAATTCACGTTATACACTAACACTAATTATTTCTAGTATTGTTACGATTAGTTTGTACTCAGGCACTTTTTTGACTCCTATATTTCTGCAAAATATTCAGCACGTGACGCCGCTTGATACGGGCTTAATCCTGCTTCCTGCCTCACTTGTGATGGCATTAAGCATGCCAATTGTGGGCAAACTATATAGTATTGTAGGTCCGCGTATTCTCATATTCATCGGTATTTCCTTAATCGCTATAGGGACATTAACGCTTAGCTGGCTAAGTGTCGATGTATCTCGTGGTTATATCGTGTTCTGGATGATCGTTCGGAACCTTGGGATCGCTTTTGCCACCATGCCATCGAGCAACGCTGGGATGGAGCAAATTCCGAGAACGTTGTCCGGTCATGCGACTTCGATCAGCAACTGGGTGCGCAACGTGTTCGGTTCCTTTGCGATTGCCCTGTTCACTTCCGTCCTTTCAACTCAAACAGCCACGCATGCCAAGGAATTGGCTAGCAGCGGTTTGAAGGATAAGGTACAGATCGGGATGCAATCATTCACCATGAGTGTGAATGATGTTTACTTACTAGCCACATTCATCGTGCTAGCCGCTCTGCCGCTCAGCTTGTTCATTGGCAAGCAGACTGCTCCTGCGGATAAGGCTACTGCTACTGCTCCCGTCGTTGTTCAACCCAAAACAGCTGAATAAGAAGGCCAATGGCTGACACAGGCCGCCTAGTAAAACATTAAAAAAACCTACTGTATGCAAAAGTGCATCCGTAGGTTTTTTTGCGCTAACTACACTCAGCAATCCCTCAGCTAGACCTCAGATTGTTTTCAGGATAAGCTTCTATACTTACACCTATACCAACAAATTTGGAAAAGGTGGGTTTCACATGAAAAGAACACGTCAACTACATTTATGGATTGGCCTGATTTGCTCGGTTTTTATTTTGATCCAATCGATTACGGGGCTTCTCTTATCCGAGAAGTGGCTGACAGGCTCAGGAGGAGCAGAAATGCGACCTCCTGGGGCCATGTCTCAAGGTATGACTAACGGAAATAGTGACGGGGCTGCTCTATCTAATCAACCTTCTAATTCGATGACTCCTTCTGCCGCGGGCGATCAAAGAACATCTGGAGCTATGCAGGGAAATAGACCTGCATTTAATGGCCCCAGTCCCGGTCAGGATGGAGCTAACAGTCTGACAGGGTTCATCAAGGGACTTCATGAGGGGAAAATCGGGAATACGAATGTGAAATGGCTTGTCGATATAGCGGCGATTAGTATGATTTTCCTGACGATTACGGGCATTATATTATCGATCAAAACGCTTCGTGCACAAGGAATTCAAAGGAAGAAGCGCCGTGTTTTAGAAGCCTAAGTAAAGGGGGATCATAGAAATCCTGCGAATGAACTTTAGGCAAGCTAAACCACTCGCAGGTGAATAATGTTGTAGAAAGGAGTCAATTTCATAATTCCAAACCCTTGTTACATCTAGCTTTTTAAGGCATAAAAAAAGGAGTACCTCCCCAAATCTCGAAGGTAATAGGCGACGAAAC
>NZ_LMRY01000032.1:0-44197 GCF_001427935.1 Paenibacillus sp. Soil724D2 | reverse complement strand
GACCCACGCGTTCCCATCTCGAACACGACCGTTAAGCCCTCCAGCGTCGATGGTACTTGAACCGCAGGGTTCTGGGAGAGTAGAACGTTGCCAAGCAAAAGACCTCACTTAATAAGTGAGGTCTTTTTTTTTTGATTTAGGAAAAATAGTTATGGTCTGATAGTAATAATTTTAAGATAAGAACATCCTTGTTGATGAACAATAGCAAAGAAGATATTACTTGGTTTCAACTTCCGAAGCCTGCTACACCGTTGAAGGCCTCTTTCTGATTTGCGGATATCCGTCATGACTCGCCATTTTTCCCGACTTTTTTCCTTGCGTCTGTCAACGACGTCATTGCGCATGGTTTTCCGAGCCGAAATCCGCTCAAGGAAGGTGACATCGTCAAAATCGACATCGTCGCGGATGCGGATGGCTGGATCGGCGATGTGATGCACGCGGTTCAAACCCATGCCGAGCGAAACGGATTCTCGGTGGTGCGCGATCTGCTCGGTCATGGCGTAGGAAGGGAGATGCACTAGGAACCTAATTATAACCACGTCGGGAATCCGGGCAAAGGGTTCCGCTTGAAGGAAGGGATGGTTTTTACGATCGAGCCGATGCTAAATGCCGGAAAAGCGTTAATGACGATTGATGCCGACGGATGGACCGCCAGAACCGTTGACGGCTCGCTTTCCGCACAGTACGAGCATACGGTCGCCATTACTACGGATGGCCCGATTATATTGACCGCACAATAGAATTCAATCCTTTTAATCCTTTTATTTGTTCAATTTTGATTTTGAGCCGTGATTTCCTATTCCAGATTTCAAGCAAAAAAATCGGCCACTGTTCGCGGTTTTGAACACAGCAAGGCTGCCGATTGAATGTTGCTTACGGTAGCCTTGTGTATGTTACGGTCTGTGGCCTTTGTTTAATTATTTATTGGCTCTTCGTAATACCGTTGTGTTAGGGGTGACGATGTAGATGGTATGATTGAACGAATCTTGAAGTGCGTCGGTAAAATCGTGACGCAACGAACCGAAATTGCCGAGATCGGCATGGTGTATGCTTCGTTTGCGGACACAGAAGGGAATATCGTCAATATTGTTGGAGACATCTAACAAATGGTAGCGGTTATCGAAGGGTGGAGCATCTTTCTCCAACTAAGAAGTGATTTGCATTGCCGCTATTTCATAACGGTTCCCCAACGCTTACCTAAACAAGACCACTCTTGTCAATGACTTTATTAAACTCTAACTTGGAGACGATTACTTCAACAGGCTGCCGTCACTGATGGCAGCCTGTTGAAGTAATAGGCAGATTCAGCAACAGAAACGTCCAATCGGGAAGGGGAGCGGCCGCATATCCTTTAGGAAAAATAACGAAAGGATGATATGACTATGAGCAGAAACATTTCCGGCTGCCCACTGCCAAAGCCGATCACTCTGACGGCTCGACTCGCCCCGTTTGTTGGCAAGATCGTTACAGTCGTTACGCCTGGTTTAATCCGGACTACAGGGGTGTTATCAAACAACTCAGCGAGCGGTTTCACAGTGGGGGCCTTGCGGGTGCCGTTTGCAACATCGTTCTATATCTTGCTGCCTTTACGGGGGAGGCCACTCCTACCGTTCAATGTGAATGCGAGGGCTGAGGATCTGGGCGAAATTGGAGGTCAGCTTGTGCAAGTCGGCCGCAACTTCGTAGAGTTAATACAGTCACGCGGAATTGTGTCCACGTTGTTTCCGCTGAATTTGTTTACAGAGGTCCAATGTGAGCCTATCGGAGATGAGTAAGTTGACCGGCGCTAGCCTAGAGCAGGCGCCGTTTTTTATGGCGAATTGATTGAACTTCATCCACATTTAAGTTAGCGGATAAAGGTTATCACCAACTTAATTGCACGTTCGCAAACTGATCTTAGTGCGGTAATGGAACCTATCCATCGTTTATTATCGCTACGTTAACGGGCAGGATAGCAAAGTGATACGTGTAATATATTGTAATGTAGGGATTTGGGGAGGAATTGTTATTAATTCTCAAAGAGACAATATACATAAAATCATTGCCGAATGGGATCCATTTGATTTAAAGATCTATGGTATCGAAAGTTATGAAATACTAAAATGCATTCACTCTAGCGGGTCAAGAGACCCTAAGTAAATAGCAGGGTTTATTGAATCTATGCTTCAACATTTGGATGCTTCGAGAAAATTAAATAAATTCCAACACCATGAATTACCTCTCATTAAGTCATTCCGCTAACGGAAACGATAATGAAGGGAGCTTGCCTCGTGGCAACTCCTTTTTTTCATTCAAGTAACGGGCAGGATCCATCGGCTGCTATTCCCCGCGAACGGGCAGGATGGTTGAAGAAGAAATAAAAGGACAATTATCTAAAAACAAGAATAACTTATTAGTTGGTTTTTTAGTCTGGGGTTTACATTAAAAAAGGAGGGGGATTGAATTGGAGGAGTTAATTAAGGAGTATGCCTTAGGATACGCAATGCTTCGGGATGCTATCGAAGGATTGACAGAGGAGGAGTTTCGTTTCAAGCCTGCCCCGGACAAATGGAGCATTCATCAAATCCTCATACATGTGACAGATTCAGAGATTTCGTCCACATCTAGGCTAAAAAAAGTCTTGGCGGAAGATGAGCCGACTCTGATTTCATTTGATCAAGACGCATGGACGAATAACTTGGGGTATGATTTACTGGACCGCGAGCAGTATCTACTTCTGTTCAAATTGCTGCGTTCCAGTATGCAGACAATTCTAGACAATCTAACTACTGAACAAAGCGAGCGAGTGGGAGTGTATGTCGATCAGGGGCGGTTCACATTTAAGCAATTGATGGAATACCGCATCGAACATGTCCGCAACCACCTTGCTCAAATTGAAAGGGTAAAGAAGGCATACCACGATAAGCAATTAACCAATTTTAAAAAATAGAAGGAGATAAGCAAGTGAACATTGAAGGTGATTGGCTCGGACAGGCGGCGTTAAAGGTGAAACGCTGGCCTAAAGATACCATAGCGGCGGGTCATCGTCATACCATTGGGCTTAAATCTGACGGAACGGTGACGGCTGTGGGTGATAATAAATATGGCCAATGTGATGTAAGCGGCTGGCGCGATATTGTGGCGGTCGCGGCTGGTAATGTTCATATGGCGACGAACACGGGTAATGCTCATACAATCGGTCTTAAATCTTATAGTACTGTGGCGGCTGTGGGTTGGAATAAGCATGACCAATGCGATGTAAACGACTGGCGCGATATTGTAGCGGTTGCGGCGGGTTGGCGTCGTACCATTGGGCTTAAATCGGATGGCACGGTGATAGCAGTAGGTCGAAATAATGAAGGTGAATGCAATGTAAACGGTTGGTATGATATTGTGGCGGTCGCGGCGGGTGACTGGCATACCATCGGTCTTAAATTGGACGGCACGGTGACGGCTGTAGGTAATAATCGGTATCGCCAATGCAATGTAAGCGGCTGGTGCGATATTGTGGCGGTCGCAGCTGGTTATCTTCATACAATCGGTCTTAAATCGGACGGTACGGTGACGGCTATGGGTTTGAATAAACATAACCAATGCGATGTAAGCGGCTGGCGCGATATTGTGGCGATAGCGGTGGGTAGTAATCATACCATTGGCCTTAAATCGGACGGTACTGTCACGGCTGTGGGTTGGAATGAGTATGGCCAAAGTAATGTAAGTGATTGGCGCGATATTGTGGCGATTGCGGCGGGTTGTGCCCATACCGTCGGTCTTAAATCGGACGGCACGGTGGTTGCTGTGGGTGATAATGAATATGGCCAATGCGATGTAAGCTGCTGGCGCGGCATCCAACTACCCGGCAATTAGTTTTCAATATCAGTATACAGTCACGTATCGGTCGTGAAAATCACATAAATGGAGGAGAAGATATGATTCCAATACCATTAAAGCTTGCCGCTCATCTTGGCGACGCTGAGTGGACACCAATTACGATCGGTTGCTCGGTTGCTCAGACTTTCCGTTTGCAGATGCCGGACCATGGAATGGGGATGTACCTAAAGATGGTAGATAAGGACACTCGTAGGTCGCTAAAGCAGGAATTTGAGCGGCTGTTATGGTTGCAAGGAAAATTGCCGGTTCCGAACATTATTGATTACATAACTGAAGACAATCGGGAATACCTGCTTACCGTCGAACTTCCGGGTACCCATGCCGCGGACCAATCAAACTCGGACCGCCTACCAGGAATAGTACGGGAGCTAGCACTGGCGCTAAGACGTATCCACGATCTACCAATCGATGATTGCCCATTCGATAAAAGCTTGGCAGTTCATATTAATGAGGCAAAGCAGAATATTGAGCTCGGCTTAGTGGATGTTGAGGACTTCGACCATAAGCGTTCAGGTAGAAGCTCCGACTCATTATTTCATGAGCTGCTCATTACGCGACCACCGAACGAAGACCTGGTATTTACTCATGGAGATTATTGCTTGCCGAACATCCTATTGTATGAAGACGGCAGGCTAAGTGGATATATCGACTGGGGTAATGCCGGCATTGCCGATCGGTACCAAGATCTAGCGCTTGCACATCGTAGTTTGATTCATAACTTCGGTATGACATGGGCTGAACTTTTCTTGCATGAATACGGACTGGAACGACCGGACCGTGAAAAAATCGAATTCTACCAACTGTTGGATGAGTTTTTCTGAATGATTGATGAGAAATTGAGTTTAGGTAGATTTTTAAACAAAACGATGAACAAAATCAACGTATTGAACGAATTTCCACCTCTCATCTTGTTGTAGGTATCGACATGGCAGAAATTCATGCCGCGCAGGCTACTAACTTTCGGGGTATCATTCTTGCCAAGCGGCATCTATCATTTACAAACGACTTAGAAGGATTCGAAAGATTACAACGTTGGATGGATGAATTGCAACAGAAGCACCGATTGAATACCCTAATCATCGGTATGGAACCAACCGGACACTACTGGTTTATCCTGGCTAATCGGCAGCCTGTTCAATTTACGGGAAACCGCGATGGGCTTCATATCGCATGCAGCCAAACCAAAAAGCGGTTCGTGCGCGCCATTGGATCCGTACATTTTCGATTTACCCTTACTCGTTCATTTGGTGTTGAGGGATTTTAATTTGCATTTCATCCAAAAGCTATCTATACAAGGTCAAATGGTTGTATCATGCTTATATAAAGTTTTAGAATAAAGGTACTGGAAATGAGAGGTGTATCATTTTTGTATAGAGTGGCTATTTGCGATGATGAGGAAAAACAAAGAGAGCTTGTTAAAAGCATCCTAATTACTTTGTCGATAAAGACAAATATAGATTTTGAAATTGAATTATTCGGCTCGGGAGAGCAATTGGTATCCGATTATGAGCACCATGAAACTCCATTCCATATTTTAATTTTGGATATTGAAATGGGGGGGATGAACGGGATTCAAACAGCCCGAAAAATAAGAGGGTTAAATAACCTGGATGAACAAATTATTTTTCTGACAAGCTATCCTGAATATATGGTTGAAAGTTTTGATGTCATGACATTCCAGTATTTGATAAAACCAATTGCTCCTTCGATCTTGGAGGAGAAAATGATCAAGATATGCCAATACTTTCAAGCACTTGATAAAAAGTTTATGGTTATCAAGTCAACCTATGAAGAAATCGTTTTAAAATATGATGACCTCATTAGTATTGAAGCTGCCAAAAGCTTAACTATAAAAAGCAAACTACATTTTACGACCACTAATCAAACCTATGAAAGCAAAGGCATCATTTCAGATTATGCTTTGGCCTTAAAAGACTGTAACTTCTTGCAAATCCATCGTTCTATTATTATTAATCTGCTTCATGTGAAGAAATTTGCTAGCGGAGTTGTTCTAATGTCCAATGGGTTTGAATTACCCATAGGTCGTTCTAAAATTAAAGAGGTTAAAGATACTTACACCAAATTTATGATTATGAAGGTCGATTGATATGATTCAAAATAATTTTCCTATTGTCTTTAGCATTATACTTGTGATGGGCGTTCAAATTAATTTTTTCTTCAACTCAGTGTTTGGTAAATCAGCTAAAAAACATAACCGGTTCATTTATTTCATTATGTTTGGGTTGCTTGATTACCTGTATCTGGTTATTCCCATCTCTCCTATTTTATCCTTAATTCTACCCTTGCTCATGATATTTAGTTTTGCACAATCTTATCAAGTAGAAATTAAAGACAAGATCATTTTTTCTATGTTTTACGGTGTTTTAATATCTCTCGTTAATTTTATATCCCTTTATATTTTTTATACCCTATATTCAGTTGAGTTTAGCTTTGACCCTGTAAATGAACATGATCAAATAGCCTACACAAAAGCTATTTTACTCAGTTGCATGATCATGTTTGCTATCATTCAGATCATACGACTACTTGCAAAACGTAGAAGTTACTCTTTGCATTACCGTTATTACATATTTTTTTCGGTTATTCCTATCGTAAGTATAAACCAACTGAATATTCTAACTTATAAGGACGCCTATTCTTTCATATCCGTCATTGTATTACTATTTTTAAACGTCATGATTTTCTATATTTTTGATACGATCATTGATAAATTTCAATTCATGCATGAGTATACTCAGTTGCAACATCAGATGGACTATCAGGATGCGAATTACGAAAAAGTCGTTCATAGCTTCAAATCCATTAAAAGAATCATTCATGATACGAATCAGCAGTTTTTGTATATTGAAGAATGTATTAAACGAAATGAGTTAACAACTGCACTGGAACATATTAAGACGACATTAAATAAAGTCGAAGGAGCCTATCAACGGGTTAACACAGGGAATCTGGTTATTGATGCCCTTGTCACAAACATTCTTACTATTGGACAAGCCAATGGCATAAGAATAGATACAAAGATTAGCTTATGTTCACAAGTAGTCCAAATTGACCGTTATGATTTATGTGTTGTCATTGGAAATATGCTAGATAACGCAATAGAGGCTTCTAAAAAGTTAAAAATAGCAGAAGATAGGTACATTCTTATAAAAATACATTCTACCGAGTCTACTCTTCTCATTCATATCATGAATCATATGGAGAATGAAGTTGCCCGCTTAAACAGCCAAAAATCAAACCCGGAATTTCATGGTATTGGATTAACGAACATAGCTAGAATCTGCGACAAGTACGGTGGTCATATGACCATTGAAACGAAACAAAAAATATTCAATAATATGGTACTAATACCATTTTATACTAACAATCCTTAGACAACCTGTTGTTTAGGGATTATTTTTTGCGTTTCAGGGCGCTTTTCATTCTAACAGCGTTCTTCCTTGTATGATGAATTCAGTAAGTCACATCTAGAAGGAATACGAGGAGGAATTAATAATGAAGAAGATGGTTTCCGTAGTAATGACAGCTATACTTATTGCAATACCGCCAAGCTCAATTGTAAAAGCAGAGCCCACTCAAAATGAATCTAATTCTTTACAAACAAGCACTCAACAAGATTATAATTCAGTCAAGCAAGCTATGCGGGATACATTGCAACTTGGATTCCCGGGGATACTTGCTAAAACTTCCGAGGGTGGAAAAAGGTGGGGTTATGCCACTGGGCTAGCGAATTTGAGCACCAAGAAACCAATGGAAACAGATTATCGCTTTCGCATTGGCAGCGTGACGAAGACGTTCACCGCAACGGTTGTACTTCAATTAGCTGGAGAGAACCGCTTGAATCTAGACGATTCCATCGAAAAATGGCTGCCTGGTGTCATTCAAGGAAACGGATATAATGGTAAACAGATTACTATCCGGCAGATATTGAACCATACAAGTGGTATCGCTGAATACTCAAGATCCAAAGACGTAAATTTTATGGATACAAAAAAATCGTATACGGCTGAAGAAATAGTGAAGTTGGGGATTTCTCTGCCCCCAGACTTTGTTCCAGGAAAGGGCTGGTCTTATTCAAACACAGGATACGTATTACTGGGTATTCTTATTGAAAAAGTAACCGGAAACAGCTACGCGGAAGAGATTGAAAATCGGATTATTGAACCGCTTGAATTGTCGGATACATTCCTACCTGGCAATTCAAGCGTTATTCCAGGCACCAAGCATGCTCGGGGATATTCCCAACCAGACGAAGTAAGTGAGATAAAAGACGTTACTTATTATAATCCAAGTGCAGGTAGCTCGGCTGGAGATATGATTTCTGATGCTGACGACTTAAATAAATTCTTCTCTTCCTTGCTCGGTGGCAAATTACTGAAGGAACAGCAACTTAAACAAATGCTTACTACAGTTCCTGTAGGAAGAGCAGGAATCGATGGATATGGTCTTGGAATCTTTGAAACTAAGCTTCCAAACGGTGTCTCGATTTGGGGGCACACAGGTGGCATTCTAGGGTTTTCTACGATTGCAGGAGGTACGCTTGGAGGCAATCATACGTTGGTCGTCAGTTTGAACAGTTTGGGTAGAGATAACAGTCCTAATCCTTTTAAAAATATTTTACTTGCTGAATTTAGCAAGTAGGAGAAAAGGAAAAACGGAATATATGGTTAAATTTTGTCATAGCCCCAACTTACTTCTAAAAAATAAATTTGGGGCTTTTATGGAATTATGGCGGAAACTTTTTAAACCTTGCCCACTCAAAACGCGCCCGGAAAACCCGAGCAATACAAGGGGTTTTGTGCCCCTATTGCGTAACATTGCCCGCTGTTTCTGCTTGCGTTCAGCGGTTGTTGGTACTGAATTTACATGAAGTAGTGTGTTGTACGATATATATGCAGGAGGTTCAGTACATGAATGTAGCCCCGAGAAAATAGTATACCCTTACAGAAAAAGGAAATGAATACTTAAACGCGATGTCCTTAGAATGGGATAATTTATTAACAGCTATATCAGAAATTAAAGGAGAGTTAAATTATGGATAAAATTATAAATGACTATCTTATAAAAATTGAAAAGTATTTGAAATCTATGTCCGATTCCGAGCGTATTGACATTGTAAATGAAATCAAAAGTATAATGCTTGAATTGCAAAATAATGGTGTATCTTCTGAGAAAATTATCGAACAGTTAGGAAACCCAAAAGAATTAGCGAAAGCATACTTAGGTGAAGCCATTTCAAAGAACAGTAAATTTAGTTGGCGTAAATTCGGCGCAATATTTGCATTTTGTAGCAACTTTGCAGGCATCAACGGTATGTTACTTTTGCCGTTCATCAGTACTCTTTCCATTGCTTTAATGATTGGTGGAGTTATTACATCGATAGGCGGAATTGTTAAATTTGTCGGGTATCTTATGGGATATGATATTGCCGGAATAACAATCGAAATGGGAGCATTTACACCAAGCCTAATGCAGTTCTTGCCAATTTCTATTGTGATTGGTGTGTTAATGTTTTGGCTTGGGAGAGTCTTATGGAAGCTTACTATTATACATATACACGCAATTAGTCAGAAAGAGAAAACAGTATAATAATATAAAGAACGGGGCGCGACGGTCATTCATAGACCAATCGTACCCCATTTTTACTATGGGTGTGTCACGCAGTAAAGCCTTTATCCCTCTCAAAACGATAGTGGAAACTTGCGCTATACAGGGGCTTATGCACCCCTATCGCGTAACAATGCCCGCTGTTTCCGCTTTCCGCCTTTTTAGGGGGGCTTTTTTGTATTAATAGGTTTGATAAACATATCGAGTCGAGATAAATCTGAATAAGAGAAAAATGAGCGTAATAAATTTTAAATGTCGGATGATAAGAACTTTGTCCGATTGCCGATAAGTTAAAATAAACCGCTCCAAGGGACGGGCAGTATACAGCAATAGGAAATTAGTGGTAATCTAGTTTTGTAAATTTAAAAAGGGGAGGACGATGAAGTGGCTCCAAAACATATAGTTTCTGCGGCAACAATTGTAGTTAATGAGCGTAACGAAATATTATTGATAAAAGGACCTAAACGGGGATGGGAAATGCCAGGAGGGCAGGTTGAAGAAGGTGAATCATTGAAAGATGCAGCGATAAGGGAAACAAAGGAAGAGAGCGGTATAGATATAGAAGTGACAAAGTTTTGTGGTGTTTTTCAAAATGTAAGTGCAAGTATTTGTAACACTTTATTTTTAGGCAGACCAGTCGGAGGAGAATTAACAACTAACCCTGAGTCTTTAGAAGTAGGATTTTTTCCAATCGAAACAGCATTAGAGATGGTAAATTGGGGGAATTTTAAGCAAAGAATTGAGCTTTGCTTGAATGAAGAACTTCATCCTTTTTATGTTGAATTTTCCATTCCGCTTAAGGATTGCTAGAGCGCCATAAGTTTTTTCCGTCGGACAGCGTTAACCTCCCTCGGTAAAATTTGAATTCCTCACGCAAGCTCGTCTATTCGCAGGATTTCTCCCTTTTAGATTTCATCTTTTTAAGCTTTTTAACCTAGATGTTATGGTGATGCAAGACCTTAAATTCTTGGTTGCTCATGACCATGCACCTCGTAATTAAATAGAGAAAGTTACGCAGGCGTGGACGGCCTCGTTTACTGAGCGTCATTTGTCCCTTCCATTTACCAGAGCTTGCTTCGGTCAAATTGAGGCCTGCGTGACGGAGTAGAGCGTTCCCGTGCGCATAACCTCTTAGATCTTCAGACTCTCCTAAAACACCAGCTAGAGCAATTGCACTTATTCCAGTAATTGGCTCTACGCACACCAGAATGCCGCTTCATTGATTTCTGCCATTCTCTAATTACATCGTCAGGACTTAGTTTACATAGATCAGCCGGGAGCGGAAAAAGCCGAAGGGTTAAGAGAAAGTCGACCCAGCGGTGGATCTGGTTAACGGCACTTACAAGTCGTTTGACGACTGTTTCTCGGTTGCCATTAGTACTCGCATTTGAATATTTAAGAATCTATTAATTCTTGGAGCCCATAGCATTATAGACACGCCTACAACGCAAACAGCAGCGCCTATCCAATCGTACATGTCGGATGTTTTTTTATCGACGAACATCCCCCAAAGTACAGCAAGAACAACAAACACGCCGCCGTATGCGGCGTAGACGCGACCAAATGATGGGAAACTCTGCAACGTTGGAATGATGCCATAAGCAACAAGGATGAGGCTTCCGATAATACCATACCAGAGGGGCTTTGATTCGCGCAGCCATAGCCATACCATGTATCCGCCGCCAATTTCGGCAAGTCCTGCGATAATGAAAATTAAGATTGTTAACAACAAAATCATTTACTCCTCTCGCTATGAACAAGTTCCGGTGGTTTTTATTTTATCAAAGCATTCAGACCAGGTGAGGCATTTGCATTTTAAGCCATCGTCTAAAATTTGAATCATCGAATTGATTTGTTTCTTTTTCTCTTCAAGCTGAGCGCGTTTTTCTCTCGCCATTTCTTCCCATCTATCCGATGTAGGGATTGTTTCGAATCCTTCAAGTAAAACCGCAATTTCTGGAATCGTAAACCCGGTATGCTGTGCTATTTTAATAAATGTAATTCGCTCCAGAAGGCTCTCGGAATAGCGACGTTGACCATTTTTACGGTCTGTATTTGGCAGCAGTCCAATGGATTCATAATATCGAAGGGTCGATGGATTCACATCTGCTTTAGCTGCTAGTTGACCAATACTAAGTTCAGACATTTGTATGCACCTCACTTGACTTAAAGTTAGCTTTAAGTATTATGATGTAATTATAATATTAATGAGGTGGTGGCGTAAATGAAAAAAAGTGAATGGTTAGCGGGGCTTAGCATTCTTGGAGCATGCGCTTTGTTGTGCATTGCCTTTGCTTGGCGGTGTGGCTGTTCTTGGCATATCTTCTTTCTTTTTAAATCCAGTGGTGATTGTGATATTAGCTCTTGTTCTTATTACGGTGGCAGTTGTTGTTTATCAGCGCCGAAAGGCAAATGGAACATCTTGCATGAAGCCAGGTTGCAGCTGCAAGTCTTGTGCAAGTGGAAGGAGCTAAGCGTATGAAAAATGAAGTGCCGGTTGCTTGCTGCCATACCGTTTTTACGAAAGAAGAGCGTATAGATTACAAGGACGCTTTTGGCGAATTAGAAAAAAGAAGGATAGCTGTAATGGAGATTGAAACTGGTTTTCAATATCAATTTCCGGGCGACTCGGATACGCTTCGCCTTCTGTATGATTGGATTAGTCTAGAGAGAAAATGCTGTCCGTTTTTAACTTTTACGGTGATAGCAAGTAGCGAAGATAAGCCGGTTTCCCTTCAATTAACCGGAACGGAAGATGCAAAATCATTCTTACGTTCAGAAATTAACGATAAGATTACTTTGATTACTACAATGAACGATAGATAATGTAATTAATAATCATTTTGAGCTTATTTAAGAAACGGACTTTAGCAGCAAAAAGTATATATATTTGCGTAATAGGTAAAACGAGGAACGTTAGTAGAACTGAACAAAAAAGCAGCTTGCTATGGGAGCTGCTCTGTTTCTTACGCTAGAGGGCTGCAATAAAGGAAATTATTGCTTTGGGTGGGTGTTATTACGATTCCAGGAAGAAAAGCCGACAGGATCTGACTGTTCAATCCGTATCAAAATTGATAACTAGCGAAAATGTTGAATCGTTAAAAGTTGTTGGTGGTTTGCCGGGTGCAACCTCTCCAAGACTGTACGAATGGCTTAATGAAGGCTGGATAAAAGAAGAATAGTTGACTTTTATAAACTGATGCATTATAACGACAAAACATCATAAGGAATTAATGCTAAGCGTCAAATAATTATACAGAAGAAATGTGAGTTGGAATTCAGTTTGTCAGTCAATTAAAGAATGCTGGGATCCCAATCAAGATTAATTTACAAGCAGGACTTCAGCATTTAAAGGTATCCGATAATGCTACATTAACGTCAGGCTCATTTATAATTTTCATTTTACGAAAACCTCTTGTTGTGTTATGTTATGTGATAATTGCATACAATTTATTCAATGAGGTGTTCGATTGTGTTACCTATCCAAAGAAGGCAAGTTATCAGCGAATATTTGGCTCACCATGGAGGCGCTTCGATTAAGGATTTTAGTATACAATTTGGCGTATCGGAGATGACGATTCGACGTGACCTTGAGCTTCTAGAGCAACAAGGGTTGGTCGCGCGGTCTCATGGTGGAGCAATATACATAGATAAGCTTATTGGAGAGCCCGCGCTGCCGGAGAAGCAATCGCGGAATCCTGAAGTGAAGGAAAGGCTCGCAGCCTATGCCGCAGAGCGGTTTGTATCCGATGGGGATGTCCTTATTGTGGAGGGAGGGACGACGGTGTCCAGAATGGCCGCGTATCTCAAGCACGCTCATTTGACACTGATGACCAACGGAATGGATGCCCTCCAGCAGTTAAGGGATGTGGCAGGAACGCATACGGTCTTATGTTGTGGGGGTGTATTGCGAGAACCTTCAGGCACATTTGTGGGTCCAGTGGCAGAAGCTTTTTTCTCACAGTATCACGCGCGCACAGCGTTTCTGTCGTCACTTAGTTTTACAATAGAAGCAGGATTTACAGATCCGAATATGATGGATACACAAGTCAAGAAAACCATGATTCAATCGGCGACAAGAACGATCATGTTGCTGGATTCCTCCAAAATCGGCAGCCGATCGTTCGCCACGGTAGCTCAGTTAAATGAAGTGTCGGTGCTGATTACCGATGCCGGAGTGAATGAACAAGTACGTGAAGCGTGTGAGTTAGCAGACGTTGAATTACACGTGGTCTAACAGGTTAAGCATCGATCTCTTTGTAGCTAATCAGTTACAAGGAGATTTTTTTGTGGTCGAACATGTTAGTTTATGTTATCTTATGTTATATTATGATAAATTAAATGGAGGTAACCATTCATGACGATTACATACAACAAGAAACCATCGATTCTAATTCAAGGGAACGAGCAAGAGGCACGACGAGGTTACATGGATATTGGTGAGGTTCTGAATGCTCGTTTGCACAAAAAGCAGAAAGAAGTAATTGTTATTGAATGTTATCCAGGTGTCCGAAAGCAAGAGATTCTAGAAGGGCTTCAACCTTACCTTCAGCCCTCAGTCGTAATCGACGTGGAAGCAGCTACTATGGACGCAGCTGAGATGGAGAGCATGTTGGAACGTTATCTAACGGATGACCGGGTATTCGGATACATGTCTCCTTTTCATATCGAAGATTTGTATGACCCATTGAAATTGGCAAAACTTAAAGAGCAAGTGGATGCGGTGTCAGAAGGGACTGTCATTCTGATTGGTTTCGGTGCCTCACTTGTCTCCAAAGGCGATTTAATTGTATATGCAGATATAACACGATGGGAAATACAGCTTCGCTACCGTTCAAAGGAATTTGGTAATTGGCTTGCTCATAACGAAAATGAAGATATGCTGCGTAAATACAAGCGGGGATATTTCTACGAATGGCGCATGGCGGATCGACTGAAGCGGTCGCTGTTTCAACACATCGACTATTATCTCGACACGAACGTGAAGGACGATCCGAAGCTTGTTTCATGGGAATCCCTGCTAGATGGTATGGAGCAAATAGCTCGCAGACCCTTCAGACTTGTCCCTTATTTTGATCCTG
Organism: Paenibacillus sp. Soil724D2; assembly: GCF_001427935.1. Lineage (NCBI taxonomy): Bacteria > Bacillati > Bacillota > Bacilli > Caryophanales > Paenibacillaceae > Paenibacillus > Paenibacillus sp. Soil724D2. The sequence continues at coordinate 29,618 of NZ_LMRY01000032.1, read as the reverse complement.
GTGTTTGGGGCGGCACTTGGCTTGAGGAGAAGATGTCTTTGGAACCCAAAGAGCATCCGTATGCGTGGGGCTTCGATGGCGTGCCAGAAGAAAACAGTTTATGTCTGGACTTCGGTTCGATTCAATTGGATGTGCCAGCGATTAACCTCGTATTCTTACAACCAAAGTCGCTACTTGGGGAGCGGGTTTATGCCAGATTCGGCGCGGAGTTTCCGATCCGATTCGACTTCCTCGATACTGTTGGTGGTCAGCATTTAAGCTTACAAGTACATCCAACAACCGATTATATTCGCAATCAATTCGGAATGTCTTATACACAGGACGAGAGTTATTATATTTTGGATGCCAAGCCTGGAGCTGAAGTTTATTTAGGCCTCAAAGATGATGTAGTGCCCGAGCAGATGATCGATGACTTACGGAAAGCGGAGCAAGGCGTACCCTTCCCAGCCGAACAATATGTCAATATATTTCCAGCTGTGAAGCATGATCATTTCTTGATTCCTGCCGGTACGGTGCATTGCTCAGGCAGTGATTGTATGGTGCTCGAAATTAGTGCGACGCCTTACATTTTCACGTTTAAACTGTGGGACTGGGATCGCGTAGGTCTAGATGGCAAGCCGCGTCCTGTTCATATTGAACATGGGGAGAAAGTTATTCAATGGGATCGTACGACAGCTTGGACCGAGAAAGAATTAGTAGGTAGAGTAGAACCGGTAGCCGAGGGAGAAGGCTGGCGAGAAGAGCGCACAGGTCTTCATGAGTTCGAATTTATCGAAACACGCCGACACTGGTTCTCAGAGCCAGTGCTGCATGAAGGCAATGGCAGTGTTCATGTACTTAATCTTGTTGAGGGCGATAAGGCTGTCGTGGAAAGTCCTGAAGGCTTGTTTGAACCTTTCATTATTCATTATGCGGAGACGTTTATTATACCGGCATCGGTTGGGCAATACGTCATTAAACCTGCTGGCCCAAGTATCGGTAAGACGATCGCAACGATTAAGGCTTTTGTCAAAGGATGACATACAGGTTCAGATGGAGGGAAATAGTATGCAGGAAGGGATTTATTTAGCTTTCGATGTTGGCGGCACTTCCATTAAAGCAGGAGTAATTGATAGCTCGGGACGGATTATTGAACACACGATTTCGGAGTATCCGTCCAAAGCGAACGAGTCTGCAGTGAACATCTTTGATCATTTTGTACAAATGGCTGTAGACCTGCTGGGATTAGCAGATCCTGAAGGCCAAAAATGGATTGCTGGGATAGGTTATGCCTTTCCCGGCCCATTCGATTATGAGCAGGGAATTAGCTATATTCAAGGCTTGAATAAATTCGATGCCTTATACGGGATGCAGGTTGGCGAACAGCTGCAGAAGATGATGCTGTTGGACACGCGATTAAAAGATAGAATAATGCCCGAATTCTTGCTTCGTTTTGAGAATGATGCTTCACTTTTTGCGATTGGAGAAGCCCATTTTGGGCAAGCCGCAACCTTTAGGAAGGCCGTTTGTCTTACCCTTGGAACTGGAATCGGATCGGGGTTTGTGGAGTCAGGTAAGTTAATTATACAGCGAGATGATGTTCCAGCGGGCGGTTGGGTATATGCGATCCCATACCGTTCCAGTATCGCTGATGATTATATCTCGCGGCGCGGGTTGCTTGCGCTTGCATCAGAACAAGGAATTAACCTGGATGGCCGGGATGTCAAGGAGTTAGCCGAATCCGCACGTGCCGGAGAACCCTCAATTCAGCAACTGTTCGACACGTTTGGCGAGCGAATTGAAGAGGCATTAGCAACCGTGTTGAAGACTTTTAACCCCGACGTTATTGTGCTAGGTGGTCAAATTTCCAAAAGTGGTGAGCTTTTTATCCCAAGTTTTCGACGTCAATTAATTCATAAAGAGATACATGCCTCTGTGGTCGTTAGTCATGATACCTTACGGAGTACGCTCATGGGCATTTATCATCTGTTGCAAGAGCATTAGGAGCTGATTCCAATGATCTCGAGTGAAAAATCGCAATATATCGTGAAAGAGCTTTCCAAAATTATTGACCGAAATATTAACTTTATGAATGATGAAGGGATTATTATCGCGAGTACGGATCAATCTCGTATCGGTTTAGTCCATGAGGGAGCTCTGGTCGTTTTAAAAACGAAAAAAAAGCTATTAGTCAAAGATAATCAATTTGCGGGATCCAAAGCCGGCATCAATTTGCCTGTTTATTTTGAGAATCGCGTTATCGGTGTAATTGGCATTACGGCTACTGAGCCGGAAGTATTGAAGATGGCAGAGATTATCCGCAAGATGACAGAGATTTTGATCAAGGAACAACTCATCGATGAGCAAAACGAAATCATTAATCAGTCGAAAGAGGTCTTTATTCGTGATTGGTTGGAGGGGAGATGGAAAGAAGATAAAGTCCTCTCCTCAAGGGGGTGGATGATTGGACTTAACGTTAATTTGCCGCGTGTCGTCATCACTGTCCATATTCATTACAACATCGATATTCAAAAAGAGGGGACGTCTTACAATCTGCAAAAAGAGCAAAATCGCTATAAAGGATATCTGCAAGAAGCCGTAAAATTTAATGACCAAGATGTCATCATTCCAGTTGGGTTCATGAAATTTGCCCTGCTCCTGACATGTCAAGGTTCCAGTGAAGAAACAAGAAAAGATGTCGTCTCACATAAAATCCAATATATTCTTAGACAGTTTCCTAAATCTGAGAATTACACGATTAAAGTGGGTGTCGGGGGATATTATGATTTCATTCGAGGGATACCGCTTTCCTATTTGGAATCAGAAAAAGCCGAATCTTACGCGGGATCATCGGATGAATGGAGCCTCTTATTTTATGACGATCTCCGGCTGGAAATGCTGTTAGATAGTGTACCCGTGGAAAGCAGCCATGATTTTGTGCGGAAAACGTTGAATGCAGCGGCTTTTTCGGATCCCAAAGAAATCATTGAAACGCTGAGTATATTTTTTGCTTGCAATCAATCGATCAATAAGACGGCCGATAGGCTGTTTATTCATAAGAACACTCTTCAATATAGGTTGATCAAGATAAAGGAAATAACCGGGTACGATCCCCGTGTATTCGAGGAAGCGGTGTTGCTTTATTTAGCCATCTATTTTCATCCAGCCAATAAAGCCTCTTCTCCTGGTACAGGTCTTGGTACAGGTAACAATAATTAGAGCGAATACGGAGTGAATGATTGGTACGTGTAATATGTTATGCGCTTACAGAACCTGTTACGATTTAGGTATACCAGAGAGTAAAGGTGGTTTTACAGCGAATGGCAATTGACCAATCCCATGCACTACTAGAGAAACTTAACATCATATATGGCAATGAGAAGGCTCCTGCTATTCTTGAACAAATCAAACAGATGCTAGACAGATACGCTTTACAGAAGACGAAGGATAAGCGTTGGGTATCGGAAAAGGATGTCATGCTCATCACTTACGGTGATTCCATCCGAAGCGAAGATGAGACACCGCTGCAGTCACTGCGCAAGTTTTTGCTTCGAAATTGCCAAGGCATGTTGTCATCTGTTCATATTCTTCCGTTCTATCCCTATTCTTCTGACGATGGCTTTTCAGTTATCGATTATCGTGAAGTTAACCCACAGCTGGGCAATTGGGATGATGTTACGGCATTGTCACATGACTTTGATTTAATGTTCGACGGAGTCATCAACCATATCTCACAGCACAGTGACTGGTTCCAACAATATCTGTTGGGTAATCCAGACTATGCGAATTATTTCGTTGAAGCGGATCCAGATGCGGATTACAGCAGTGTTACACGCCCGCGTGCTTTGCCATTGCTGACCAAGTTCCAAACACCTGCGGGAGAGAAGCACATATGGACAACCTTCAGCGATGATCAAATCGATTTGAATTTTGCCAGCGAGAAAGTACTGCTTGAAATCGTAGAAATTCTGCTTATGTATGCAGCACGCGGGGCTCGTTACCTTCGGTTGGATGCGATCGGGTTTATGTGGAAGAAGCTTGGGACAACATGTATGCATCTAGAAGAAACGCATGCGATTGTACAGGTGATTCGTGAGGTGTTGGAAACAGCGGTACCTGACATCGTGATCATTACGGAGACGAACGTGCCGCATCATGACAATATCAGTTACTTCGGCAATGGCTCGAATGAAGCGCACATGGTGTATCAATTCCCATTGCCGCCGCTCACATTGCATACACTGCATACAGGGAACAGCAGTAAGCTTCAGGCATGGGCTGATTCACTCGGATCGACCACACAAGAGACATCGTTTTTCAACTTCCTAGCTTCGCATGATGGCATTGGCGTACGTCCAGTGGAAGGAATCTTGAGCAAGGAAGAAGTAAACACCATGGCTTTAAAGGTGCAGGAACATGGCGGATTTGTCTCTTACAAAAACAATGGTGACGGAACGAAGAGTCCTTATGAGTTAAATATCAACTACTTAAATGCCTTATCTCATCCGGATGAAGCTATTGCGCTAAAGGTCAAACGCGTTGTCGCGGCTCACTCCATTCTCTTGTCTTTCATGGGCATGCCAGCGATCTATGTTCATAGTTTGTTGGGATCTCAAAACGATCAAGAAGGTGTGAAGGCAACAGGGCGTTACCGTTCGATTAACCGAGAGCAGTTGCTACATGATCAATTGCAGCTGGAGTTGGATACAGAAGGTTCACTGCGGGAGCAAGTTTTCCAAGCACTTAGAAAGCTTATTCAGATTCGGGTAATGCAACCAAGCTTTCATCCGAATGCTTCTCAACGCATTCTGACGAGTGACAGCCAGCTCTTCGCTTTGCTTCGTACAGCGTCGCAAAACGGAGAGTTGCTCGCCATCGTGAATATTACAAATGAAACAGTACAGCAAGACTTCGCGGCTTTACAGACAGGCTGGAAGCACGGGGAAATGGTTTTTGACTTGATTTCTGAGCAAAATATCCACATCGAAGATTCGCTGCAACTCACTTTAGCGCCTTACCAAGTGATGTGGATCAAACGTCTTGAAGGGGGTGATGACAAGTGAAGATCATCATTTCTCCAGACTCCTTTAAAGGGTCGATGTCCACAGTCGCTGCCGCTAATCAGATCGAAGCCGGCATACTTACTGTGTTTCCTTCCGCTCAAACCATCAAAATTCCAATGGCTGATGGAGGGGAAGGTACGGCGGAAACGTACCGGATCATAGCTGGAGGAGAAATGATCTGGCACGAAGTGATGGATCCCTGTCATCGGACCATTCAGGCATGCTACTGTTGGATTGAGAAGGATCGGACGGCCGTCATCGAGACGGCAGCCGCTTCTGGGTTAACCCTTTTGAAGGAAAGTGAACGTATGCCAGCAGGACTCACTACCTACGGAACAGGTCAGCTCATTCGTTACGCCTTGGAACGTGGAGCCAGGAAGATCATTGTCGGGCTGGGGGGAAGCGCAACCATCGATGCAGGAATCGGTTGCCTACAAGCGCTAGGGCTTCAATGCTTTGATGGGAACGATAACGAGATAACCGGCGAGAATTTTCGTTTAGATGCCATTGTTCGCATGGATGCCAGCCAATTGGATGCACGTCTCCATGAAGTTGAACTTGTCGTTGCGTCCGATGTCAAAAATCCGTTGTTGGGATCAGAAGGAGCTGTCCATGTCTTCGGTCCACAGAAAGGGTTGCAGCCGCATGAGCTAGCCGTCTTCGAACAACGGATGAGCCGGATTGCGGAACTCGTGACCCAGACTGCAGGATGTGACATGCGGGTTCAGCCTGGCGCAGGAGCTGCTGGAGGATTTGGATTTGCCTTACTTTCCTTCTTCTCCAATTTAACGATGATGAGCGGCTTTGACTTGATTGCTCAATTAAGCCGATACAAGGAGCAATTGAAGGACGCTGACTTAGTCATCACTGGTGAAGGTAAGTTTGATACCCAATCGCTTTATGGTAAAGCACCGATTGGCATTTCTCGTTTAGCTAAACCGTTTAACGTTCCGGTTGTCGTCTTCACAGGCATATCAGAGGGGAACGAGCAAACGATGAGACGAGAAGGCATTCAAATGGTGATTCCGATTATTGATCGTGTTATGACACTAGAAGACTCCATGAAACAGGGAGAGAAGCTGTTGAAAAAAGCCGTCATTCGGTTTTTTGAAACGATTCGACTAGCGGGACACTTTAAGGCTAAGGGGGTGGAAAGTTGAAAATTGCACTAGCCCACTTTAGGGTCGGTGAAACAGATGGTGTTTCTTTGGAGATAGAGAAGTGGAAGCAAGTACTGAAGCAAATGGGGCATGAGGTGCTGTTGTTGGCAGGAAGTGAAGGCCAAGTTCGTGCGCATGTAATCGCTGAGCTTCATTATAAACATCCAATGAACGAGAAGTTTGTGTACAACGCTTATGACAAGATGATTGATTATGATTCGGAAAAAGAATTTGTGGACGACGTGGTAGCCTTCGCTGACATCATGGAGCAAAAGATCGTCGATTTCATAGCATCGGAATCCATCGATTTGCTCATTACCCACAATTTGTTATCGTTAGGCTGGAGCTTACCTGCTGGAATCGCCTTCGCTAAAGCGTTAAAGTCAACCGGGATTCCTTGTATGGCGCTTCACCACAATTTCTACTGGCAAAGAGATCGATACTTAAATCCGACATGTCCTACGGTGACGGAATGGTTGGAAACCCTGTTTCCACCAGACCTGCCGAATGTTACCCATGTCGTCACGAATCGATTATATCAAGATGAACTCATGCAGCATCGAAAATTGAGTTCCGCCATCATTCCAAACGCATTTGATTTTAATGCTAAGGTTTGGGGAAAAGACGATTGCAATGCATCGCTGCGTCGAGACATTGGCGTCACCGAAGACGATATTATTATTTTGCAAGCTACCCGGGTAACTGAGCGTAAGACGATTGAGCTAGGCATCGATACGGTGGCGGAGCTGCAAGTTCAATTAGAAACGTTAAAGCATCGCAATGCCACTCTCTATAATGGGAAAACGCTTTCGGATCGCAACCGACTCGTTTATATCCTTGCAGGCATGCCGGAATCCAGTTACGAGTATACGGAAAAGCTAAGAATTAAAGCGGACAACCTAGGAATCGACATACGGTTTATCAACCCATTGATCGATCAATCGCGTTCTTATTTTAACGGACAGAAACGGTATTCACTCTGGGACGCCTATGTCATCGCGGATTTCGTCACCTTTCCAAGCGTGATTGAAGGTTGGGGAAACCAACTACTCGAAGCCGTGTTTGCGCAGAAACCGCTCCTGATCTATGAATATCCGGTCTATGAGAAAGATATTAAGAAATTCGGATTTGACATAGTTTCGCTGGGTAACACGCATCAGATCAAAGCGAATGGGTTAGCCAGCGTGAATAGCAAGAATGTGAAGGCAGCGGCGACCAAGATGGCACAGCTGCTAACCGATGAAGACGCGTATACACAGATGGTTCAGCATAATTTCAAGATTGGTAAAATGAATTTGTCCTACGAAGCGCTTCACTTACTTTTGGAACCATTAATTGAGGAGGTCAAAAGATGAACAAAAAGTTAGGTCTAATATCGATGACATGTCTAATGGGAATCATGACAGCTTGCAGCAGCACAAACAAGAACGAGACATCTTCCGCGGCACCAGTTGCAAGTACACAGGCAGATAGCAATGGCAAAGTGACAAACATTAGCATGCAGATTGCATGGGCAAGCGATTCAGGCAGAGGTAAAGCTATTCGAGAAATGCTTGATCAATTCGAGAAAGAAAATAAAGATGTGAAAGTCGAATTGCTGGGCGGCGTGCAAGCTGGGCAGAAGCTTCTTACACAAATTTTAAGTGGAAAATCACCAGAGGTACTTCAGGTTGCATACGGCGATGCTAAACCATTGGCAGTCCAAGGGGCATTCGTTGATTTGATGAAGGATTTTGGAGCTGAGAAAAGCAATTACATGCCGCAAATTTGGGAACTGGCTGTGAATGATGGCCAACTTACGGGCATGCCGTGGCTGGGTCACACCATTCAGGTCATTTATAACAAGAACCTGTTTGAGAAGGCCGGCATTAAAGAAGTACCGAAAACATGGGATGAATTCTATGCAGTGGCCAAGAAGTTAACCGTGGATACGAACGGTGATGGAAAGCCGGATCAATTCGGTATCGGGTTGTCAGGTAAGCAAGGCGGCGACTTGGGCTGGATGTACGGTCTGTTCGCGGGTCAAGCGGGAGCTAAGCTTGTCACTCAAAAGGACGGGAAAAGCGAAGTTGCAATTAATTCCCCTGAAGGTATTAAAGCCTTAGAATTTTATACGAAGCTGTTGAACGAAACTTCACCTCCAGATTCTTTGAATAAAGATGGCGGAGCCATTCAAACGGATTTCAGAAACCAAGTCGTAGCGATGGAATTGTCGGGTCCTTGGGGCGTTGCCGAAGCTTGGAAAACGAATGGTAAGTTTGAAGCGGGTGTAGCTGAAGTACCAACAGGTCCTGCTGGTAAAGCGACTGAAGTAACGACCTACCTGCTCTCCGTTCCTACTGGGGTAGAAGGTGATAAGCTGGCTGCTTCCAAAAAGCTGATTAAATACTTGAGCTCCAAACCAGCCCAAGAGATGGTCATGAAGGGTGAAAAAGGCGACGATGGTAAATACTATCCATTCCGTATGCCAATTCGTAAAGATATGGCCGACACTCAGTTTTATAAGGACCACCCTGAATTTAATACGTTTATGAAGGGGGTCGAATATCCAGTTGCCCTATTCCCGATTCCGCAATGGGCACAAATCAGTGATGAAGTGTACACAAGCGCTTTAAATCAAGCCGTATCCGGCAAAATATCGGCAGCAGATGCGCTGAAATTGGTTCAAGAAAAAGGCAACACAATTATTAAGAATTCGAAGTAAACAAGTGGGGAGCACCTCGTAGTCTGGGGGCTCCCATTTCTTAAGGGGGACTCGCAGTGAAGGTTTTAAGAAGCAAGCTCGGAGATCTCAACGCATATCTTTTTTTATTACCTTCTATCGTCATTCTAGGTCTCTTTTTGATATATCCAATCATTTGGTCTGTCATCGTCAGCTTTAAGAACGTTAAACCGATTGCACTCAAAAATGCAGGTCTTTTCGAAATTCCGGGGACATTCGTTGGTTTTGATAATTATGCGGCGGCCATTCATAATCCGTTATTTTTCAAAGCCATTGTAAATACAGCCTATTTCGGTGTTCTATTTATACCGATTTCTATGTTTGGTGCTGTTTTTCTAGCTATTCTTGTGAATCAGAAACTCAAAGGTGTTAACTTTGTCAGATCGATTTTCTTTATCCCTTATATTATTTCAATTGTAAGCGGCAGTTTAATTTTCATGTTTTTGTTTAATGGGGACAAAGGTTTAGTCAATGCGTTGCTATTGAAGTTCGGTTTAACAGGGCCTGATTGGCTTGCTAATGCTGCATGGGCGATGCCAGTCATCGTGTTGATGTCATGTTGGAGAAATATCGGTTACTATATGCTGATTTACTTATCCGGCTTACAAAATATACCTAAAGATCTTTATGAAGTAGCCGATGTGGAAGGCGCAACTAAATTTCAAAAATTCCGGTATATTACCTGGCCTTTGCTAGGGCGTATCTCGTTAGTCGTTATAATATTGCTGTTAATTCACTCGTTGAACGTGTTCCAAGAAATATTCATCATGACAGGTGGCGGTCCGGGAGATTCAACCATTACGGTTCCATTCCTTATTTACAACAGGGCGTTTAAATACTATGAGTTCGGTCCTGCTGCCGCGATGTCTTACTTGTTGTTCATCTTTGTCGTAGGCGTGGCCATTATTCAAAGAAAGCTTGTAGATCGAAGATTAGGCTAGGGGGGTTCGTAAAATGAAAAACAAAAACGTACTGCCCACAGTCACTCTTTGGGCAATTGGCATCGTATTTCTGATACCTATTTACTGGGTATTGGTATCCAGCTTGAAAAGCGATGCGGACATTACGAAATTTCCGCCAACGTTTTTCCCAGAAACATTAGTTTGGAATAACTACCCAGATATTTGGAGTAAGCTCAAGTTCGGCGTGACCTTTACGAACTCACTAGTCGTGGCAGTTCCTACTGTTATTCTTACGGTGTTGTTCTCGAGTATGGCTGGTTTTGCGTTTTCCAAGAAACGCTTTCTGGGTAAGGATGTCCTATTCTCTGGTTTGATCGCGACAATGATCATTCCACCAACAGTTTTGATGTTGCCTATTTACTTCATTATTACGAAGCTAGGCATGTTTGATTCGTTACTAGGATTAATTTTGCCTTTCTCAGTAACTGTTTTTGCTATATTTTTCACAAAGCAATATATCGATGACATTCCAGATGAAATGCTTGAAGCAGCCAAAATGGACGGGGCAGGAGATTTCCGCACATTCATACAGATCATTATTCCATTGATCCGACCCGCTATAACTGCGCTAGTCATTATTGATTTCGTACAGAATTGGAACTCATTCACGATGCCGCTCGTCATTCTGCAAAGCGAATCTCATTTCACTTTACCGTTAAAGCTGGCCATGATGCTAAGCAATTCTGACAACGTTCCTTGGTCCAAAATATTAGCGGCCAATGTCTTGTCATTAATCCCAGCGCTTGCCGTGTTTCTCATACTTCAGAAGCAATTTGTTAATGGATTGATGGCAGGGGCTGTAAAAGGGTAATAAGGAGATACCGAGATGAAACGCAAATATAAAATCGCTTGTCTAGGCGATTCCATGACGGCATTTTGGGGGACAGAAATGCCCGAGCTTAAGGCTTCCCTAGAAAGTAAATTTCCGGAGCAGCCTTTTGAACTCTTCAATTATGGTGTAAGCGGAACTCGGGCGGAATATGGGATTTATCGTGTCTCCCATGACTTCCCTAGTCCGTCCGGAACCGGCATACAGAAGTGCCTTTCTTCTGTAAGCCCCGACCTAGTTGTTGTCGAATCTTTCGCCTACAATCATCGCCTGGATGGGAAGCATCGCATTGAAAACTATCATCAAGTATTGCGCCAGTTATTAGACGAAATCAAAGCAACAACACCAGCTCAGGTGGTGTTTCTCATTACGATACCGCCTGATAAAGAAAATTTCTTGGATCATATACCGACTTATCGGAACGTTGCCAAAGATTTAAGGCAGGAATGGGCGGCATACAGCGAGATGTACCTTCAAGCTGCAGTCCAATTTGCGCAAAATGAAAATGTGCCGTATATCAATGTGTTTGAGCTTGTTAGGGAAAAGGTGAGCTCTGGTGTTCCTATCCGTTGGTTTATCGACCAAAATGACCATATTCACCCTAGTCGATACGCTTATGAGCTCATTGCCGAAGAAATTACAGAAGCGATAATTCGTTACGACTTTATCAAATAAACATGTTCATCGGAGTAGGAGAATAATTCATGCCAACTACTAATCATACGCAACCAGAACAATGGACAAGAGGTTTGTTTTTTAATAAAAAGGCCTATGCGGATACGCAACTTCTGACGTTCGAGGAGGCGCGCTCTTTTCTCCCTGCTCCAATATTCGAGAGCCGTCCTGATTATATCGAATGTTACTGGCGTACATGGGAAATAGCCTATCGGAACACTTTCGTGCCAACCAAGGAAAGTGGATTTGTAAGTAATTTCATTGACGCAGCATTTAATGATAAAATTTTCTTATGGGATACGGCTTTTATAACGATGTTTTGTAATCTAGCTCATCCCTATATCCCGGGGATCCGTTCATTAGATAATTTTTATTGCAAACAGCTGGACGACGGGGAAATCGCTCGTGAATACGTGACGAATTCCGGTATCGAGTTCTACAAATGGGTAAATGCCGAGCGCAAACCACTGCATTCATTCTTCCATAATCATTACAAGCACCGGGGACTCGCGCAAATTAATGATCTTGACTTTGATGTGATGTACAAGCCAGATTTGGGTCGGACTGTTGAAAACCCACCTTACTTTAGACTGGACAATTTAAATCACCCTATCGTTTCTTGGGCGGAGTTGGAAAGCTTTAAGCATACGGGAGATCGGGAGCGACTGGAGCTGGTTTGGGAACCACTTGTGCGATACTACGATGCGCTTTGTTACCACCTTTATAATCACTACGGTTTATTTGTGACAGATTGGGCGAGCATGGATAATTCCCCGCGAAACAAATATTTGGGCAGTGGGGTTGATATTAGCTGCGAAATGGTGCTTGTAGCCCGAAGCTTAATCGAGATCGGGGGCATCCTGATTGATAAAAAATTAGAAGAAGGGTCTAAAGAGGCTGCCAAAGATCTTGCCAATCAAATCGCACGATTGGAAAAAGATGCTGGGACGTTTACGACAGCGATTAACACATTCATGTGGGATGCCGAAACTGGCTTCTATTATGATGTTAAGAATGACGGGCAGCGCGCTCCCGTCAAAACAATTGCTGCCTACTGGGCGCTGCTTGCTGAAGTCGCAGATGAATCTCAGGCTGCCAAGCTAGCCGAATGGTTGAATGATCCGAACACCTTCAACCGTGTACATCGTGTTCCGGTATGTGCTGCCGACGAGCCTGGATATGATCCGCAAGGAGGATATTGGAGAGGTTCCGTCTGGGCTCCGACGAATACGATGGTTATTCGCGGCTTGGAGAAATACGGATATCTAGATTTAGCCAGAGAAATCGCACTCAACCACCTGAATAATGTTGTGCAAGTCTATAAGGATACAGGTTCGATCTGGGAGAATTATCCGCCTGATTCCATTGACTCGGGGAATGCTGACAAGAAAGATTTTGTAGGCTGGTCTGGTATTGCTTCGACGCTTTATCTGCTGGAGCATGCGATTGGTCTCAAGGGGGACGCTTCAAGGAACGAGTTGACATGGCGACTTCAATCGGGAATGGGTACAATTGGGTGCAATCGATACTGGTTTGCCGGTAAAACCATTGATCTGATCGCAATTGAACAGACAGATGGGTCCTATCTCCTTACGGTTTCAAGCGATGCTCCAGTGAAACTTAACGTTTTGTATGGCGTCATTGAAAACAAGACGGAGGTCAATGGCACTATTCAAATTAGGATTAAATCTTGAATAGAGCGGAGTTACTAAATCTCTTTGCTTTGCAATGAATACGTGATTTTACTAAAATAGAATGTCATTAGATACCGCGTAAATCGCGGTATTTTTGTTGTACGCCTCACAGTCGCACAATCTAAGTGGTTCAAATCCACTCGGTAACTTTACCCTTTAAAGTGCCGTAGCCGAAGTAACCTGTCAGACTATCATATGTGTTTATATTCTTTGTCACTCATACAAACAAGCCTGCAGCATAATCAGCCGCAGGCTTGCTTTCGTTAGTCCAAAATGCCGGTGTTAAGAATCCTAATCTTAACTTTTGGCTTAATGCTGATCTTCGGATACTGCTCTCGCCAATTCATCCTTTCGAACAGCTTCGGATGATAGGCAGCCACCTCGTGCCCAAGCTGCAAGTAATCGCAATTGGTCTTCTGCAAGGTTGCAATCACGTTAGTTGCCTTTGTCGTTATATCAGCTGCGATTTCGTTTTCCAACTTTGTGAGCATTTTCTTCGTGTGTTTCTTATAATCTTCATGTCCTTCCTCGACTAATTTAAGATCCAGTTTTAACGAGATTTCAATTTCGCGGAGGTTGTCACCATTAGAGATAATATGGAAATTCCGTTTGGCATTCTGTATTAGAACCGTATAATCCTTTTCGTCAGTTTTACTAATAATCGGCTGGTTTTTACCCCTAGCGCCATTCATTAGATAGGCTAGCTGGGTATCCTCATCATTTAGATTGACTCCGGTATACTTCCCGTCGCTAAACAAAGAAGTACCTGCAAGGCGAGCCCCGTTCTCATAAGGCTCGAACCGATTGAGCGCGAAGTCGTTAATGAACTTCGCTCCCCCGAGTATATAGTGGACTACTTTGTTTGAAGGAATTCTTCCTCTCCGTTTTTCCTCATCCAATAAGCCTACCAGAAATTCCGATGCGGTCTGTTCTTTAATCTTTTTCTTAGACAGCAGCTTCGATAGATCGCCGTCATACACGGCTAAATAGCCATACAACGGATTGGCTATAAATTGGCTGGTCATATCTAGATAGCTCAGCGGCTGATCTTTAGCGAATCTAGTGCTAATTAGAAACAACCTGGTCCCCAGTACAGCAAGGACGCCGGGCATTTCCTTGTTTGTTTTAGCTACTGCGTCATAGAGGTTATCACCCTTTGACGCAATGTGTAAGTTATTCGGCCTGCCTCCTCCCTGAGCAACATGTTGAAGAGAGGAAATCACATAGTCTACCTTGATTTCCTTGCTGTCACCTTCGAAATCGATTCCGATAACGTCAACAAAAAGCATCTTCTTCAACTGAACCTGATCCCAGCATCCTGTCAGCAGCAGGCAGATGATTAGCGCTGCAAGCATTCTCTTCATATGCCGCTCCTCCTGGTGCCTCGCAGCTTGGAAATCAAGAGCAGGATGAGTGGCAGAATGGCGATCATGATGATCGACAGTTTGTCCTGAATCGAGGAAAACTGCAAAATGGCACTACGCTTGGTCAGGAAAAAACCCCCTATGAAACAAACGCATACAATCGCCCATACCCAAACATGCTGCTTGCCCAAGCCCTGACTGCGTAGATGAAGGAAGGCTTTAGCGGCCAAAAAGAAATACACATAGATCGTTGTCGATATAATGCCTACATAGAAGATGAGGAACAATATGTCAATGCTCTGCAGCGTCTCAAGTTGATAACTCTTTAATATAAAAATGATTGGCTCGGGAATAACCTTGAGCTGTGCCAAACTGAACTTCATTGAGCAGATCAGGCAGACCATGACATCGTACACGACCGTGCAGGCGTTCGCAAGCGATATCGTTAGAAGCAGCTTCTTTTTGCTCTGGGTCTTTACATACGGGTAGGCATAAAGGAGCAGATCATACCCGACAAAAGCGCTAAATGCGGTATATGCTCCCTTCATAACCGGATACCAGCCATCAGGCAAGACTGGCAGTAAATTTCTCACGTCAAGTCCGTAGATCCCACTAAAAACGACCAACATAAAACTAATGAAATAGTAGAAAATAAAGGTTTGCGATACATAAGCAAGCTTCTTCAGTGTTGACGTTGCCGCATAGCCGCACACAATTAGAAGCATAAGAATGATTGCCCACCTAGGCGTCAGCAAAAATACCCATCTTTTTATGATGTCGGTATAAAGCAATGTTAACAAGAGTCCGGAAAGGGCGTAATAGCTTCCATACAATAATTTGATGCAAGCTCCAATCGGTTTGCCTACAATTAGTGGGAGATAGGCATAAAAATTCCGCGCTGGATATCGGCTGCCAAGCCACCAAATCAGCACGATGCCTGCTTGTGCGGCCAGTCCGCTTAGCAAAACAGCCAGCCAAGCATCATGGCCGGCAACTTCGGCTTCTCCATGGGGTAAGGATATTATTTCCGTTCCAAGCTGCACCATGATTACGAGCGAGATCAGTTGTCTACCAGTGATGGTTTCTTCTTTCCTCATCGTTTCCATCTCCTTGGATGCCGTATCCTTATTTGATTGCTCGGCGCCGTTCCTCCCGGCCGCTTGCGCAAGCTCCAAACCGGTGCGCGAAACAGCGTATCCTTCATCTCGCTCAAGGAGAAGGGCGGTTTATAGTAAGGGAGTCCCATCGTATTCATTTGGCATAAATTTATGCAAATCATCATGAAGAAGAAGGCGAGGCCAAATAGACCGAACAACGAGGAAAGAAGGAGCGCAGGATAGCTTAGAAGGCGAATGGCGCTGCTCATCTCGTATGAAGGTATGATAAAAGAGGCCAAGCCTGTTAAAGCGGCTACGATAACCATTGTATTGGAAACCAAATTTGACTGCACGACCACCGTTCCGATGACAATACCGCCAACTACGCCGATCGTTTGGCCGACGGGACTCGCCAGCCGAACCGTTGCTTCTCTTAAAATCTCAAGTAGGAGCATCATCGAAAGCGCCTCGAATACCGGAGAAAACGTGACATATTTCAGCGAGTTCTGCAGGGTATTGACGAAAGTGATCGGCAGCAGCTGCGGATTAAAAGCACTGACCCCCACATAAAAGGCAGGCAGGCCAATCGTAATAAAAAAGGAGCAGATACGCAAAAGCCGAAAGATTGAGCCTATCAGCCAACTGATTTGGTAATCATCCGGGCTTTGGAAAAAAGACCAGAACGTTACCGGAAGGATGATCGTGTCCGGTGATCCTGCAGTTGCAATGACGGCCTTTCCCTCCATTAAATAGGCACGTGCGCGGTCCGGCCGTTCCGTAACGAGCAGTTGTGGAAATAGGCTGAATTTCTTCTCCCGGATGAGCTCATCGATAAATCCCGGCGCCTCGACATAGTCAATGTCAATACTGCTGAGCCTTCTTTCCAGCTCCTCGATGATCGCCGTATTCGCAATCGACTTGATGTACATGACAGCCACCTTCGTCTGCGAGAGCCGACCTATCGTATACGTTTTGACGACAAACTCCCTAGTGTTGATTAGCTTGCGCATCAGGTTGATATTTGTATCTAAATTTTCAATGAACGCTTCATTTGCTCCGCGTAAAACACGCTCATTGGTCGGGATATTGATGGAGCGCTCCTTCTTTAAATCCACCCCGAGCAGGTAAAGCTTGCTCTCTTCGCCGCGATGCAGCACGACTTTACCATACATGATTGCCTGAACAGCTTCCTCCAATTGCTCGGTTTCCGCATAGTCGAGAATCGACACGACGTCGCGGACCGCGTCCTGCGGACGGAGAAGCAGCGGCTTCAGAATAAAATCTTGAACGTGGGAGGAATCAATCAACGTATTGAAATAGAACAGCCTATATTCCATTCCCCCAATGAACAGCGGTTTCGATTGAAAGTCGCTTTGTTCAGAGAAAAGCTGTTTGAAATATTGCTCTGTCGCTTCAATCGATGAACTTGGCTTCACACGTTTTTCCTCCCATCATCACCGTTCTCCTTACTTTAACCCATAAATTCCAAAAATATGTAAAGGCCGATTTAACTGTAGCCAGCTATTCCAAGTATCAGTGCGTAAAGAACGTAAGTTTGAGCTTGGCTAAACGAAAAAAGCGTGCACATAGCACGCTTTATCTGCTTAACTTTGAAAAGTTCTCAAAATAGTCGAGGACGAACTCGTGAAACTTCTGTGCGGCCAACGACAAATAATGCCTCTTGGACCAGACCAACCTGAGCGTCAAGCTGCCGCCGAGATCGGTAATTGTCAGTTTGTTTTGCATCAATTCCATTCTTGACCTCCACGCCAATTCCGGGGCAAATGCGATACCGTGCCCTTTTTTCAACAGCAATAACGCTGCATCAACCTCATCTACTTCAATAGTCGTATTAGGTATAAATCCGCCGGCTTTCATGCATAAGCTATCCGTCAATTCACGGAACCAATACCCGGAATTTAGTCCAATGAATGATTCATCCTTTAGTTCGTTAAGGGAGACACACTCCCGACCCGCTAAAGGATGATGATCCGGTACGATCAAATGGATTTGCTCTGTCCGTAGCGTCCTCCATTCGATATCAGGACCTTCAATCTGCGCAAAAGTGATGCACATATCAATATCACCGTTCTCGACCATCTGCTTCATCACGGATATAGGTTCAACTACTTGGTGAAAATGCACATTCGGATAAAGCTCCAAAAAAGCTCCCAGCATTTCCGGCAACAGGTTTGTAAGCGAGACCGCAAGCGTTATGCTTCCACGGTCCAGTCCGGTCATTTCTCGGATTTCCCGCTGCGCTTCCTCGAGCTCTTGAAGGATTCGGTCTACACGTTTAAGAAACACTTTGCCGTATGCATTCAATCGAATATTGCGACCTTGCCGATCGAATAACGGAACGCCGACATGCTCTTCCAACCTGGCGATAGTCTTGCTCAGCGAAGGTTGGGTAATGTTTAATACCTCCGCAGCTTTCGTAATTTGTTCTAGTTTTGCAGTCGTTTGGAAGTATTGCAGCTGAAGCAGCTCCATGTGATACCCTACCTTATATATAGACTCGAATCTATATTAAATAACTTAATATGCATTATACATTATTAATGATCATTTCTATAATAAAAGTCAAACAGACTCAGAATTAGTTGATTAGGATCAGAACAATCATATATAAACTTCCCAACGAAGAAAGGAGTGGCTTGAAAAGTGGAAAAAGTTTATTGCATCAGATGCCAAAGCCTTGAATTCAAAGGGCAAGATAATACGATATTCAAAACGGGTTTTCACATTGAAGAAGGCATTTGCTATAATGTTAGCCTATGCAAGCCAAAGCCAAACAACATCCAAAGCCTGGGCGATCCGGAAAAGAAGTATGAACGAATTAAACCTTGAACAGCTTGCAACATAAGCCGCGGAAAAAAAGAGTGACTAATAGATTATGCACTCCGAGTGTACAATTAAAATCCATGGTAAAAAAGACAAGTTCATTAACCTAACGGAGAATGATAGTTTCATAACAAGATCTAGCAGGCTGCCGGTGATAAATCCGGTGGTCTATTCCGCTAACGGGCAGTATAGTTGTTTTTTTATCATCTTTATATCATCTTCATTTTATCTACATTTTATCTTTATACGGCGGTGTTACATTTACCTTGCAAGTCATTATAAGTCAAAGGATTGGTGAAAAAAATGAGAATTTGAAAACAAAGCTAGCTACTTATGGAATTGCTACCGCTGTACTTTTAGGAACAGGTAGCATAGCTCAGTGTAAGAAAAAACAAAGGAATAGGTGATTATATGAAAAAGAAATTATTAATTATGGGTTTGACAGCAGCAGTATTAGTTGTAGGAGCAGGAAGCGCCTTTGCTAGTTCTAAGTTATCATTAAAAGATAAGCAAGTAATAAGTGCAGGCGGAAAAGTATTCGATGCACCCAAAGGACAACCGCAAGATTTTGAATATAAAGGGCCGGGCGCAGAATACTTAGATTACGATAAATTATTTAGTTTACTTAAAATGGATGCCGCCACTGTGAAAGAACAATTAGCTTCGGGTAAATCCATCGTTGAAATTGCAGAATCTAAAAATGTTCCAAAACAGAAGATAATTGATTTCTTTACTGAAATTGCAGCAAAATCACAGGAAGAGTTTAATGCATCACAAGGAATTGAACCCGATCCTAGTAAAAAAGAGGCAATGATTAAATGGACGGAATCCGCGATTAATGAAAGAAATATATGGGATTTAGTTAACGAACAAGCTCATACCTCTCTAGCGGCTGAAAAAGAAAATGTAAAACCGATTCAAAGCGTACAAAAAAGTGAACAAGTCAATGAAATTTCTCACCAAGAAAAAAAGGTCTATGTGAAAGCCGAAGAGGGTATCCTCAAAGGATTTGGTGCTGGTATGTTAAATAACGCTAAACTATTTGAATTGTTGCAAATGGATGCAGCGGAACTACAAAAAGAATTAGATACAGGCAAGACAGTTATTGAAGTTGCAGCTTCGAAGAATGTATCAGAAAAAGAAGTGAACGATGTAATTATACAAGCTCAAGTTGAAATACAACTAAAAGCAGTAGAAAATAAGGAGCCAGGCATTACAGCTCCTCCAAAAGATGAACTAGCTGAGCTAATATCTAAAAAGGTTCAACAAGTTACTACAAATAAGTAAGTTTTATTAAAATCCATATGAAACCAAGATTTTTACGACTTAGTTGAAAGTAAATTATTAACGAGGAACGAGAGCTGAATAAGAAAACGACAAGGCTGCCGAGGAAACGTTCGGCAGCCTTGTTATGCTAAAAGGCAGTATGGCAAAAAACTGCTAGAAAAGAAAAGCTATTTCTTTAGGCTATTTCAATTCCAATAGCGTTTTAATTGCTGGTAGTCTGGAAATTTCAACATCAACTGTTTCAAGATAGATTTTTCTTCAATGCCTCGGTAACTTGAGAGTCAAGCAGATTGGCCGTAAACCAGTTCGGATACAGCGGCTCAGGGCGCGTCAATTGATCCAAGGTCGCGATTTCTTCTGATGTTAACTCCAGGTCACCGGCACTCAAATTTTCGTCAAGTTGAGCTATTTTACTCGAACCCAGCAGTACGCTGCTTACATGGGGCTGCGCCAGCAGCCAAGCGATCGACACTTGTGCAGGAGTTGCGCCGTGGTGTCGCGCAATTTCCCTTACAGTATCCAGAATCATAAAGCCTTTTTCCTTGTCATGCGGAAGAAAATCGAATCCGCTTAGCCGGTTGTTCGGATCGTTCAAGTTGTCGCGCGTATATTTGCCGCTTAAGAAACCGCTGGCCAGTGGGCTCCATACCGTCAAACCGACGCCGCTGTTCGTCATGAACGGCACCGTGTCGTGCTCAACATCCCGGCCGATCAAAGAGTAGTACATTTGTCCGTTGATGAAGGGAGCCCATCCGCGTTCGCGCTGCATTTGAAGTGCTTGGGCAGCAAGCCAAGACGGCCAGTTGGAATAGCCGATATACCGGACTTTGCCTTGCCGGACAAGATCGTTCAGCGCTTCCAATGTTTCTTCAAGCGGTGTGAACGGGTCGGTCTTATGGACGATATACAGATCAATATAATCCGTATTCAATCGCGCTAAGCTCGCTTCGCACGCGGTGAACAAATGTTTGCGGGAAAGCCCGGCTTGGACAAGGGCAGGACCCACCCGTAAGCCGGCTTTCGTGGCGATAATCGTTTCTTTCCTACGCGCACCCAGCAATTGCCCGAGTATTTCTTCGCTTTGTCCGCCTGCGTAAGCATCCGCTGTGTCAAAGAAGTTAATGCCGGCATCGAGTGCATGGTCCACCAGATTTTGCCCTAGATCCTGACCTACTTTATACACGCTTGGAATGTTCCCCGAGCCGAAAGTCATTGCTCCGAACGCTAACCTGGATACGATCAAACCGGAATTGCCCAATTTCGCATATTTCATTTTTTACTCTGCCTCCTAAGCATATTGGTTTCTCTTATCTTGGTTAAAGTATATCGTGCATCTGGCCATTCTTTCTTGAACATAATTATCACGTTTTTGTACAAAATGCTTATTCACCTCATATCGCATTGATCTTAATCCATATTCTGGATAAAATAGAGTTAGAACGTTAGAAGTTATCGGGTGTCTCTGAAAAATATGGATAGTGGAAGGTGAGACTGTTTGCCAAACGTTTCAGTAGTGACAGGTGACACTTCAGGGTGGTCCGATGTGAAGTTATCAGGTGTGGACTGTGTTCCTCCGCAAGAAGCTTTCGAGCCGGTTTTGTCTGACCATCTGCTTGTGATCCATCTGACTCCACAGCCGGTACGCGTGTTCGAGCGAGCGGATGGGTATTCTGGAGAAGGTGTTGCTAATCGGGGCGACATCAACTTGTTCTCGGCCGGCGATATGTCGTTCTGCAGGTGGGAAAAGGACCTCTCGTTTATTCGGCTGGATTTGCCTCCGGCCTTAATCGACCATGTTGCCATCGAGATGGAGCTCCCGAACGGAAGTGCTATCGATTTCGGTAGGCATATTCGGTTACGCGACGACCGAGTTGTACACTTGGCGCAGTGGCTGATGGCGGATTTGAAAGAGGGCGAACCGGGAGGCAAACTTTATACCGAGTCGCTTATTCGAATGTTGTCGGTTCATTTGCTGCATTGTTACGGAACAGTTGCCGAACGGAAGACAAGCGCGCCTCAACGACTGGTCCGAAAGCAGTTGGAGGGCGCCTTGGATTATATTCATGCGCATCTTGAGCAGGAGATTTCCTTGAGTGATCTTGCAGCAGCGGCTCATGTCAGTTCTTCGCATTTGGTTCGGCTCTTTAGGGAAGCAATGGGGTTCCCTCCGCATCAATATGTCTTGCAGGAGCGAATTCGCAAAGCGCAACAACTACTGCTCGGAGGAAATGCCATACACGACGTTGCCGTAACGCTCGGATTCAGCGATCAGAGCCATTTGCACCGCCATTTCAAGCGTATCTTAGGGGTTACTCCGCGCGAGTTTTTGCGCCAATCAAGATAGTATAAAGATGCTATTGCAGTCAAAGTAAATGAAAGTCAGTATTTTAAATGCATCGAAATCATCAAACTATGATATGGATTTGTTCAACTAACGAGGAATTATAGCTAAACAACTTTTGGAGGCTGCCGGCTTGATGAAACGGCAGCCTCCATTACGTTAACGGGCAGATTTACTCCACAATAAGGAGTGCTATTGTTGAACATTACCTTGCTTTGCTACGTCTTCTTGAAGGTGGATGCATAAGGAGGGATTCTTTTGAAAACGAAATACGTATTGACGTTAAGCGGGTTGCTTGTGGGGATTCTTATAGTTTTATTTATATCTTTTGAGATTGGAAGTCGTTATGTACTCACTCCGCTGCAAGATCTAAGTTCTACTGAATCACCGCAAGCGTCTGCCTCCATAGATCTTTTTCCTGTTTCTTCTCCTACGCCAACACTAGAAATAGCAGCGGCTTCACCTACTACTCCTCAACCGGTACCTGTCGAGAAACCATTAGTCCTTTTCAAAGGACAGATCGAACACATCTTTTTTCACCCTTTGATCGTATTTCCAGAGCTGGCCTTTGACGGAGATTCTATGGCGCAAGGCTATAATGACTGGTTCGTCACGGTGAAGGAATTCAACAAAATCCTAGATTCGTTATACCGCAATCAGTATGTACTCATTGACATTGGTTCGTTATATACGGAAAAAGAGGGCGTTGTCATGCCCAAAGAGTTATGGCTGCCCGTTGATAAAAAACCCCTCGTTCTCTCTATTGACGACCTCAACTATTACACCTATATGCGCGAGAATGGCAATGCCTCTCGGCTAGTCTTGGATGAACTTGGAGATGTTGCGGCTTATTTCATGACACCTCAAGGGAAACCAACTACGGCTCGAAATAATGAAATTGTCCCTATATTGGATGATTTTGTTCATGATCATCCCGATTTTTCTTGGCAGGGAGCTAAGGGCATTATTGCCCTAACTGGGTATGAAGGCATTCTGGGGTACCGCACAGATCAACTAGACTCACCTAATTATATGAACGCTAAGGAAGGTGTGCTTCCTGTTATTAAGCGCTTGAAGGAGACTGGATGGTCGTTCGCCTCGCATGGTTACGGGCATTTGAATACAGCCAAAATAACCTTGAATCGATTCAAGCAGGATACGCTGCGCTGGAAGCAAGAAGTGGAGCCGCTGATAGGCGGCACCTCTATATACATTTATCCATTCGGTAGCAGTGTACTGTCTGAAGATAGCAAATACCAATTCCTTGTGGAGGAGGGCTTTCACATAATGTGTTCCGTGGGTCCGGTTCCATACCTTGCTTTTAAAACGGACAGCATCATGATGGACCGCAGGCATATAGATGGCATAGCTCTTCACGACCAACGTTCAAGGCTGCTTCCATTGTTCGACAGCCTTGAAGTCTGGGATTCTATAAGACCGGGATCGGGTCCGAAATAAATAAAGAGAAGGATTTGCTGTGACAGCGAATTCTTCTCTTTATACTTCTGGAATTAATATACAATCAAGTAAATTTAGAATGATAGGAGGTTTCGACTTAAACTTAAAGTACTTCACACATTTAGGGGTTGAGTTGATTGAAGTTTAAAATTTGGATGTCTTTACTTATAGTCAGTCTTATTTTTCTTGTTTCCCCCAAAAATGATGTGAATGCATTATCTTGCACTAAGGTAGATGGGCGTAAGGAGAAAATGGAGACTTTCGGAGGGCAATATATGGTGAAGTAATTCAGATTAAGGGAGATAACAAAACGGCTGCCGCGGGGCAGCCGTCAATGCGAGGGACGGGCAGATACGTCAATGAACCATAATCAGATATTGATTTCGATTACAATCACTGGCATATTTTTCATACTAAAACAACAATAACTTACCAATGGATTTGGATGAAGAAGGCATCCATGAAAATCCCATTCGAGTCGTGAACGCCGCGGTGAATCGACTGAGTGATAGCATCTTTTCAATCGCCTATCATTGGTTCTTGACCACTGCGTATACGGACGAAGTCGATGCAATGCTGACGGCGGCGAACGGATGGGTTTCGGAGGATAACGTTTCGGCATTCCTATGCGGATAACATCATTAGGGTACTTGTTCTTACTTGAGATACAAAATTCAGTCTATATGACCCAGCTTATATTAATAATTTTCCCCGCGATAATAGCGCTTTAGTTTTTCTTCCAAATGAACGAGCTGCGCTTCCTTCTCCTCAATATCTTTCAGCAGCTTTTTCTTTTGATCTTCAATCAGTTTGATTCTCTCCGGCAGGGTTGAGGTTCCTTCGTTCACCTTATCATAATACTTTTTGATGTCCTCCACACTCATCCCGGTTTCGCGAAGACATTTGATAAAAACCAGCCAGCTCAGATCATCATCCGTATAAAGACGGTTATTCTGCTCGCTTCGGGCAGCAGGTTTCAACAGTCCCTTTCTTTCGTAAAAGCGGATCGCTCCAATATTGATCCCGACTTCCTTCGCCACTTCTCCAATCGTTAACATACTAACCCTCTTTTATAAAAAATTAATTGTTGACCTACACTTAGTGTAGCATAGTAACTTATAAATCGTTAAAGAAAAATCAAATTAGGGAAAGAAGGATTCGCATGAAAAAGACCGCCTTTGTAACCGGAGCAAATAAAGGAATCGGAATTGAAATCGTTAAGCAGTTAGGTAAAGCTGGATGGAAAGTCATCCTTGGTGCACGCAGTGCCGAACGGGGTGAAGCAGCCGTTTCCGAGTTAACTTCCAAGGGGTTAGACGTAGAATTTGTACAAATCGACATGGGTGACTTGAAAACCATCGAACAGGCATCCGATACGATCAACAAGAATTATCCGGACTTGAAGCTTCTGATCAATAACGCTGGTATGCCTGGCGCTTTCTCCCGTTCTTTTACGGATACCAAAGAGGAAGATCTGCGGAATGCCTTCGAAGTTAACTTTTTCGGAACCTTCCGTTTGAACCAGCGTTTGTTCCCGTTAATCAAAGATAACGAAGGCACAATCGTCAATGTATCGACCGACATGGCTTCTCTGGACCATATGCAAAATGCTGAATATACTTTAAACGCATTCGATTATAACTCATCTAAAACGGCCAACAATGCCATGACACTTTCAATGGCTTATGAAGTCAAAAACAGCAGCGCTCAAGTATTTGCGGTAACGCCTGGATTCACCTCAACTGATCTTAACGGCAATGCTGCAGGCGGTAAATCGAAAGAAGCCGCCGCTGCGATTATAGTGGGTTATGCGACAGATGGCAAACGTCATAACGGCGAATTCTTGGATGAGAAGGGCGTTTACGCCTGGTAACCCGCAACTGCCGGAAGCAAAAACTCTTGCCGCCCATATCGCGGACAAGAGTTTTTTGTTTACAAGATTCTAGGTAAAATAAATTAATCGGCCTTGATTAAATTGGATTGATCTATCCATTTTGTTGACCAGAATCATCATATCGTTATAACCGTTAACACGGAGCTGGCATCGAATGCAGGAAAATCGGTGATGAGGATCGAATGATGCAGCCGGAAGAGGTGCGAAGTTGATTCTGTTAACCCTAAAATTACCACAGCGCGCGTTCCTGAAAACCGCAGGGCGGGGATTTAGACAACGCCCTCAATAGAAAGCTATTCATGCGGAGGGAAGTCAGGCAACACCTCTTCGCCCAATTCCTGAACGACTTCGTTGGCAGGTCTTTGACCGTAGTATAAGAAAAACATTAAATGGTTGACTCCCACAGTCTTATAAAGATTTAACAATTCGACGAGGTGTTTGCTTCCGATTCTATAGCCTTTTGTTATGGGTCTCGGAGGTTCATTCGGGTCTTCGGCCAAGTCTAAATACATTGGCTGAGTAAACGGTTTAAAAACGCCGGGCTGATGAATCTCCACCAACTCTCTCCAAACATTAATCGAATTCTTTTGTTCGAAAGGGCTTCGCGGATAATAGATCCAACCATCGCCGTGTTCTGCGTTCCATTCCAAACTCTGCTGGGATTGGCCCGTAATTAATGTTGGAATTCGTTTTGTCGGTTTAGGTACAAGATTCGAACCGAATAAAAGATCCGGCGGATATTCCTCGTATAAAACCCTTTTTATAAAATGAAACGCCTCGACAAATGCTTCTCCTCGTCCGACATCAGAAATATTTAAGCCCATAAAATCTGAGCCACGGTCTCCAGAAGATACGCCAAAAATAAGGCGATCGGTAAACAATCGATCGATAGAAGCGATTTCTTTCGCTACACGCAAAGGATGTCTCAACGGCAATACGGCCGCGGCAGTGCCTAATCCAATCTTTTTCGTTTGAGTAGCGATATATGTCAAGTAAACCATCATGTCGAAAATTTGTCCAACTGCAGGGTCGCCGAATCTGGGATCCTCTAACAGCACATCGCGAAACCACAGTGCGGAGAATCCGTAGTTTTCCGCCTTTTGCGCCAATTCCACTTGATTTTCCATCGTTGGTGTCTGGGTACGGAAATTCTCAATTGGGACAAACAGGCCCAACGTCAATTCGCCTTCTTTGTAGATCCGATTGTAACCTTTGTGATTATCGAATGGATTCATTTTATTCACCTTCAATAACATTTTTGGTAGTCGAAGTCGTGTATAGCATTGCCGTCTATTCATGAATTTATTTCGAGCATTAGATTTAACAGTATACTCAGCTGTTTTAATAACTCAAATATACTCAAATTTTTCGCTAGAAAATAATCCGAAAATAAAAATAATGTAATCAATGATCAAAAGCGCGTAAGAGAGAAATGAGCAGATGACTGATGTATAGAGGATTTGTGGACCGTAGTGCGATATCGGGTAAACGAAAGAGCGCCAGCATGGAGACGATGACTCCTACGTACTCGATAATGGAGATCAAAACAAAAATAAAGGTTGTCATTCATCCGGGGCGTCCAAATGCAAATCATGATGCGCATTACATTCCATAATATCAAGGATACGATCAAAACGAATATGATGTCCGGCTTGCAGACGTTGGGCGTTTTCGGTCTGATCTATGCGATGACCTTTCTGATTTAGGTGAATTACCTCCGTTTTGTGTACCTAAATTGGCTCATGCGTTGTTAAGCTAACGCAGAACGATAGCTCAAACAGAACGAAACGAGGCTGCCGGCACAAACGGCAGCCTCGTTTCGTTAGCAGTTTAGTGAAAAAGGAATCAAGTGATAATAATAAACTAAATTATTGTGCAGACGGGGGGGCTTTGCTTCCTTGAATTCCTGAATAAAAAGTAAATATTTGGCGAATAATTGCCTAGTAATTAAATCCCCCTTAAGGAGGCTTACAATGACTGAAAACAACCAGTTTGATGAAGTCGAAGACTTCGTGAGCTTTGAAGCTATGTCGGCTATGACTGCTGCTAAGATGCCAGATGAAAGCGAAAATCCTGATGATCATGATCCGAAGAAAGATAATCAATTCGATAATCAATTCTTATATCCGCCGATTAATCCGCATCCCCGAAATGACTTAGAATAGTATCATCTGCCAATGTACCCCGACAATTAGTATCCGATGAAGTTTGTTTCTCGTCAAAGGGAACGATAGCTCGCTTGAGGCTGCTGACAATGCAGCCTTTTTTCACTTTCGGGCAGGTTACTTCAAGTTGAATTGGGAAAAATGAATCCAAATATCTCATAATACGAACGGGCAGTTTAGTTTGAAGAGACAAAAAATAAAGGATAAGTTCTCTACATATTGAATTTAAAAAAATACTCATGGTTTGACTGGTTTTAGTAAGATTTTCCGTCTATATAGTGTATGGGATGTTGAGGTGAGTTATGGAAGATAAAGAGGTGGTTAAATCTGCGAACCAGGGCGATTTAGAAGCGTACTCGGCATTAGTTTCTAAATACTCAAATGCAGCCTATGCAACAGCATTTAGCGTAATAGGTGATTTCCATTATGCCCAAGACATAGCTCAAGAGGCTTTTGTTAGTGCGTGGAGTAGTCGAGGAATGCTTAAGGATTCCGATAAGTTCGGAAGTTGGTTATTTACTATCACCAGACGTTTGAGTATTGATTGGCTTAGGAAAAGGCGTGCACCTTTAAACACTCTTTCGGAAGCCTACAATATTCCGACCCCAGTTTCAGTAGAAGAAGTAATTGAAATTAATGAAACAAAGGAAAAGGTTTGGGATGCGTTAAAGTCATTAGATGAGAAATATAGACAGGTAACAGTTATGTATTTCATCAGTGGATTTAATTCTAGGGAGATTAGCCAATTCTTAGGTATTTCTTTGAGTGCTGTGGAAAGCCGCATAAGACGCTCAAAGGAACTATTAAAAAAGGAGTTGTTTGAGATGGTTCAAGAGACACTGGCAACACAGAAAGTTGATAAGGATTTTGAGCAAAAGATAATTAAGCGTATAACGGGAGTAGCCTGCATCAATATCCCCGTTAAAAACATTCAGAAATCAGTGGATTTCTACATTAATCATCTAGGTTGTACATTAGTGCGGGGGATTTTAAAGACAGATGATGGTGGAGGTAACGCTTTTATAAAGCTTGGAAATGGACCCGTCCTTCTCCTGCAGCAAGAAAAGGAAGAATACAAAATTCATTTTATCAGGAATGGCAATCCTGCACCGATGTTCGAATTGTTAACAGAAAACGCAAAGGAGTTTTTCGCGGTTTTAAAAGAAGAAGGTGTGCTAGTAATAGGAGATATTCAGGAAAATTCATGTGGAGACCGTTTTCAAGTAAGTGACCCAGACGGGAACAGAATTACGATTATTCAATGTTAGCTAACTCTTTATTCTACAACATTTATGGAAACAGGAGTATGCCTTGCTGCGTGTCCTTTATTTCTTGTTAATAATGCTTGTGAAGACTCAAGGTCGCATTAAGCTAACGGATAACGAGAGTTCAACATAGTAAATTAAAAGCAGTCGATCACTTTAGATCGGCTAACGAGCAGTATCGGTATTAAATCAGGTACTAGATAAAGATAGCACTATTTAATTAAGCTATAACATCCTATAATTTGATTGAAAGTAAATTTGTGTTGGTTACTTTAAAGGGAGTTATAAACAAATGGTTAAGCTTGTCTTTCCTGTAGTGATTTCTTTATTGTTGTCACTGGTCTATAGTGTCAAGTTAAATAAGAATCATAAACTTGCCACAATAATCTCAATCGCAACAGTTATTAATATTGTTTGTTTGCTTTTAGGTACAGTTTGGTGGTGGGTAACTGAAACAGATGGATTGGGTCAAGTTATACAAATCATTATTTATGCTATATGTTTAGGTGTTATATTATTAATTAACGTTACTGCTGTCATAGTTGTAAAAAAGCGTAGAATGTAAGACATAAGGCTGCCATCGATGGGCAGCCTTATTCGTTCAGCGAACGGGCAATGAGAGCTAAATAAACGATAACAGGCAGGCCACCGTGGGAGCAGCCTGTTTATATTGAGCTAAATGGCCGAAACGATAAGGAATTGAAATTACCTAACTCCAGATCTATTAATCCAAAATAATCTAGAATTAATGTTACTTCCACGAAATGAATCTTATAAGAGGAGGATGCTGAAGTGATTTATATTTCCATAGTGATTCTA